>NZ_JBEXLS010000021.1:0-198561 GCF_040610055.1 Streptomyces sp. NPDC004539
CGAAAGATCCAGTACCGCCCCCACCTCATCGACGGATGCCTCGCCGGAACCGGACTATCCCTCACCCCAACGACATCATGAGTTCAAGCTCAGTAGCTGCAACGCAAAACAAAAAAGCCCAGGTCGCTAAACCTGAGCCATTTTAATAGAGCGGGTGACGAGAATCGAACTCGCACTCTCAGCTTGGGAAGCTGATGTTCTACCACTAAACTACACCCGCACAAAATCGGAGCGGGAAGAACCCGGCGCCCGACTGCTCCGTCACTCTACCCCATCACGAGGCGACGCCGCTGGAGGCAGGGGTGCGAGGGGCGTCTCGTAGGGCGGATCGGGCTTCGTGGAACGGGAGTTGGGGCGTACGGTGGAGGTGTGGAAGAGGGTCCGGGAAGCGCGGAGTGCCGCCTGGAGGCCCGTCCCTTTCATCCCGTAATGTGACGCCCGTCGTCACGGCATCCCCGCCAGAGGTGACGCGGTTCTTGGGGAAGGGACTCTGGACTTGATGGAACTCACCGTCGTCCGTTGTGCCGATGGGCACGTGTTCAGCACCGCTTCGTTCCCGATGCAGCAGGCCGACCGGCTCGGCCCCGGACGCCTCGTCCGATGCCCGCGCTGCGCCCGGCTACGCAGCGCGGTACCGGTCGGCGCGGTATCGGTGAGCACGGCGGCGACCGGCCCCGCATCGATCGGCGCGGCGCCGGCCGGGGTGGAGCAGACCCGGTAGCGAGCGGTACCCGGCAGTGACCCGACGCGTGGAGCCGTCCGATTGGGGCGACTCCGCGCGTCTTGCGTATCCTCGGGACGTGCTTCTCTCAGACAAGGACATCCGGGCCGAGATCGACGCCGGACGGGTACGGATCGATCCCTACGACGAATCCATGGTGCAGCCGTCCAGCATCGACGTACGACTCGACCGGTTCTTCCGGGTGTTCGAGAACCACCGTTACCCCCACATCGACCCCTCGGTCGAGCAGGGGGACCTGACGAGACTCGTAGAACCTGAGGGGGACGAGCCGTTCATCCTCCATCCGGGGGAGTTCGTCCTCGCCTCCACCTACGAGGTGATCAGCCTTCCGGACGACCTGGCCTCCCGCCTCGAGGGAAAGTCCTCCCTCGGCCGCCTCGGTCTCGTCACCCACTCCACCGCGGGTTTCATCGACCCCGGCTTCAGCGGCCACGTCACCCTCGAACTCTCCAACCTCGCCACGCTCCCCATCAAGCTGTGGCCGGGTATGAAGATCGGCCAGCTGTGCATGTTCCGCCTCAGCTCCCCCGCGGAGTTCCCCTACGGGAGCGAGCGGTACGGCTCCCGCTACCAGGGACAGCGCGGCCCGACCGCCTCCCGCTCCTTCCGTAACTTCCATCGCACCCAGGTATGAGGCGGGCGGCATGACCGAAGTACGAGAGAACCTGACGTACGACCGTTTCGGCGTCGCCGTCCGCGAGCTCGCCCAGTCCATCGCCGACGACGGGTACGAGCCGGACATCGTCCTCTCCATCGCCCGCGGCGGCGTCTTCGTGGCCGGCGGTCTCGCGTACGCGCTCGACTGCAAGAACATCCACCTGGTGAACGTCGAGTTCTACACCGGCGTGGGCACGACCCTCGAAATGCCGGTCATGCTGGCCCCCGTCCCGAACGTGATCGACTTCTCCGACAAGAAGGTCCTGATCACGGACGACGTCGCCGACACCGGCAAGACCCTCAAACTGGTCCACGACTTCTGCCTCGACACGGTCGCCGAGGTCCGCAGCGCCGTCATCTACGAGAAGTCCCACTCCCTCGTGAAGTGCGACTACGTCTGGAAGCGCACGGACGACTGGATCAACTTTCCTTGGAGCGTTCTGCCACCGGTACACAGGTCGGGCGAGGCGCCGAAGGACAACCGGGAAGCGATCTGATCCTTCTCGGGAGTGCCGGTGAGGGAAAGCGGCGTTGCGAGGCCCGCCACCACGGCCTGGGCGATGATCGCAGCCGGCTGAGTGTGGCTCTCACCTCGGAGGATCGAGTCGGGCAGGGTCCCGCAGTCGAGTCTCCGACCGCCCTGCCCGGTCTGGGAGCCCCAGAGCGGTGGCATGGGTTCCTGGCCTCTCGGACAGCGATGTCGCCCCCGGCGTATGCGGAAGGCCATACCGAACCGGATACACATGGGCGCATACTGGGGGCAATGACAAAGCCCGCCGCGCCTAAGCGCCGCCTGCCCACCAGCCCCTTCAAGAGTCCGGTCGCACCGGCCCCCAAGCACTTCGCCCTGGGCGACCAGGTATCACACGACGTGTACGGTCTCGGCCGGGTCATCGGCATCGAGGACGGGATCGCCGCGCTCGTGGATTTCGGCTCGACGCAAATGCGGATCTTGAGCCCGTACGCCAAGATGACCAGGCTGTAGGACCGCTGTGCCCGGTCACGGCACACCAGGCCCGCTCAGGGGCCTGCAACGAAAGGCAGACCTCTCATCAACCTGACGTCGCTGTTCTCCGCTCCGGAAGAGCAACCCCGCCGTTCCACCGCGGCATCGCCACCTCCGACGACAACCCCCTTCCAGGCGCCGGACTTCGGGGAAGACATGATCTCCCCGCCCGAGGACGCGCACGGGCCCGCGTCGGGCGTGCGGGCGGCAGGACCCAAGGCCGCCTAGCAGTCAGGTCCGGCAACCGGCCTCGGGCCCTCTCCGCGCTGTCGTCGGGAGTGCGGCCCGAGCCCGCACCGGTCAGGACTGTCGATTGCACATGGGTGCAGGCGAACGCCCCCACCCGCTTGACCCGGGTGAACCATTCGCCGGGTGAGCATTTCCAGCCGGCCGCCTTCACGGCGACGGCGCCGGCCGTCTTCAAAGGGCTGGGGCGGAGGCAACGCCGTACCGGGCGTGGCTCGACCGCTCCGGACGAGACGATGAGGGCAGGCGATCAGCTGATCCGACCGCCGCCGTCGAGCCGAGGCTGTCGCACCGCGGGGTGCGTGCGGATCGGCGTCGGGGGCGTCCTCGTTCTGCCGACGGTGTTCAACTTCGTGGCGGCGATCCACCAACTCGTCGGCTGAGACTCCGGGCGGGGTCTGGTTCCTGGCGCTGGAAGAGCGGCACACCGCAACCGGGTCACGCCCTGACCGTTGCAACGACGTCCTGGCCAGGCCGAGCTGCGGCGGATTGACGAGCGGCGGTCGCCCTCGATGTTGCGGTGGACGACGTGGATGGTGGGCCCGGAGGACAGGGGCGCTATGTGACCAGAGCTGTGGGACGAAGCTTGCGGCAAGGAAGGTCATGCTCGCGGCGGGCAATATCTGTTCCCGTGGAGTGAGAAATAGGCGCGGAGGGCGGAGAGTATTTCTCGATCGTCGGCAGGGTCGGAATTATTGGCCCTTCGAGGTCGATCGGACCGTGCTACTGTCGATCTCGGTTGCAGGTGTGGTTGCCAGAAGGTTCATTTCCGACGGGTTAATCAGCACGGCGACACGGATTTCACGCAGGGTGAATTCCTGAAACCGTCTCCGAAGGAGATAAAGATATGTCTACTGGCACCGTGAAGTGGTTCAACGCGGAAAAGGGCTTCGGCTTCATCGAGCAGGACGGCGGCGGCCCCGACGTCTTCGCCCACTACTCGAACATCGCCGCCCAGGGCTTCCGCGAGCTCCAGGAAGGCCAGAAGGTGTCGTTCGACATCGCGCAGGGCCAGAAGGGCCCGACGGCCGAGAACATCGTTCCCGCCTGACGCCGACACCGGCACGCATTCTTCGTGGCTGGGGCCCGCACCTTGGGGTGCGGGCCCCAGCTCGTTGTATTTCAGGGCGCACTCCCTGCCGTATCGGCTCGTTCTCACAATTCTCTGCGCCGCTCATCTGCTGCGGGAATTCCTTGATACGCGCCGCATCAAGGAAGGCTCCGTATGAACCGCACGCGCACGACCACGCGCACACGTGGCCGCTCCGAAGTTCCGCACCGGTCCAGGAGCCACGGAAACCGGCAGGCCGTACAGGGTGAGTTCGCGCCGCCGAGGACGGTCACGACCGCGCTCCCCGCTGTCGAGACGTTCGCCGAACTCGCCATGCCCGCGCGGCTGTTGGCCACGCTCGGCCACGAGGGGCCGACCGTACCGTTCCCGATCCAGGCGGCGACCTTGCCGAACTCCCTGGCGGGTCGTGACGTACACGGCCGAGGCCGTACCGGCTCGGGCAAGACCCTCGCTCTCGGCCTCGCCACGCCGGCCCGTACGGCGGGGTCGACGACCTCGACCTGGTCGTCGACGTCGATCCGCCCACCGACCACAAGGGCTACCTGCACCGCGGCGGTCGTACGGCGCGGGCCGGCGAGTCCGGCAGCGTCGTCACCCTGGTGACCCATGGCCGGCGTCGCGAGGTGAGCCGGCTGACGGCTTCGGCCGGCATCACTCCCCGGATCGCCCAGGTGCGGTCGGGCGAGGCGGAGTTGAGCCGGATCACCGGTGCCCGGGCCCCTTCCGCTGTCCCGGTCGTCATCGCCGCGCCGGAGGCGGAACGACCGTGTGGCGAGTCCTCCTCGTCCTGGGGCCGTCGGGGGCGCTGGGGCCAGGGCCGGGCCGGAGGCGAAGCGGTACCCCGCAGGGCACAGCGGCGGGCCGGCTCCGGCTCGGCTGCCCAGGGCCTGTCGTCACCTTCCCGCCCACCGCGCCGCCGTCCACCGCGTCGACGCCCTCCGGGTGGACGACGGGAACGTGACGCCAGGCACTGGCGCCCCGTTGCCCGCGTGCCCGCCCCCTGCCCGGCGAGCACGCTCTCCCACCTCACAGACCTGCCCCTTTCTCAGAGGAGACGTTTTGACGCCGACCGGGACGCAGCACGATGGAGTGGTTTCCCCCCTCAAGGCTGTGGTCGACGGCAGGGCCGCGTCCGGGCCTCGGGTCTGTGACGACATGACCGTCGAGGTGGCTCTGTCCCTCATGGCCGGTGCCCGTGTCGATCACCTCGTCCTCTGCGACGGGGACGAGCAGAGCACGGGACTGATCACCCGGGCCCGGCTCGCGGCCCTCCGCGACAGCCCCGAGTACACGGACCGGCTCCGTCTGAGGGACGTTCTCGACGAACCGCGGAGCGTTCCTGGCGAAGAGCCCTCCACGTCGTCCGGCGCTCTCGGTGAGCCGGCCCGGACCCCGAGCGTCCTCGCGCTCGCCCCCTGATCCACCTCGCCCGATAGGCCCGTCCCCCCTTTTTTTCACCTGTGAGGCGTCATGCGCTGTGTCATCGCCCGGTACTCGTCCGAGCTGACCAAGAGCGGAGTGCCGGCCTCGATGAAGGGCATCACGCCCGAGATCGTCACGAGTGAATCCGTGACCATCGGCCGTCGCCCCTACCCGGTCAAGCAAGTGGGACAGGTCATCACCCGACAGGACCGCCGCGATTTCAGCAGCGGCGAGGTCGTCCGGGCCATGACCCGCCTCGGCTTCACCTGCCACGAGCAGCCCGAGGCCGCCCCGGCACCTCGCCGGCCACGGCGACTTCTTCCACCCTCTGTCGCGGGGGCTCGGATGCCTGTGATCCCTGGGCGTCAATATCTACTCTTGTGAGAGTAGATATTGACTCCTCGTGTGGTTGCTCTTCTTCTCGTAGACATGGTCGAGATGGACCTGGCAGACATGAACTGCCGGGTAGAACGGAGGAGCAGACGCCATCAGGATCGCCCGGCCCGACACGTTCTCGGTCCGGGTGCCGCAAGACCCCGGATCGGATGGTGGTCCCCGGTCACGCAGTCGCGATCCCCGCACCCCTCCCCTTGCCGGGCCGGGAAGCGGAAACAGAAGGCCGACGCGGTACGAGGGTCGGCGGATGGTGTTGAATTCCCCTCGGGGCCCTGGTGCCGTTCGGTACCAGGGCCCCTCGACGCGTTGCACAACGAGGTGACATGGCAGCAGATAATCCGCTCGGCGATCGTCTGGACGACGACGACTACCCCGCATACACCATGGGCCGGGCCGCCGAAATGCTCGGCACCACCCCCGCCTTCCTCCGGGCCATCGGTGAGGCTCGGCTGATCACTCCGCTGCGCTCGGAGGGCGGACATCGCCGGTACTCCCGCTACCAGCTGCGGATCGCCGCCCGCGCCCGCGAGCTCGTCGACAAGGGAACCCCGATCGACGCCGCCTGCCGCATCGTCATTCTTGAGGACCAGCTGGAGGACGCCCAGCGCATCAACGCCGAGTACCGCCGTGCCGCGAGCGCGGCGTCCGACACCTCCGATCCCGGCCCGGGCTGACCTCGCGAGCGGGCCGGCTCGCCGAGGGCGTACGGCTCCGGGACGCGCCACGACGCGCACGCCCCGCCCCAGTCTTCTGTTCGGAGGAGATGCGCTAGGCAGCGCGCGGGAAGCCGGCCTGGTCGAAGGGTTCGCCGACGGAGGCGACACCGACCGTGCGGAGATCCCTGCGGTGCCGGTGTGTGGTGTGTCCGGGGTCGAGAGGCGGCGGGGAAGGTCCGCTTCCGGCACGTCGGTGCGCCGGTGCGTCCCCGTGGTGCTTCAGCCCTCCGCCCCGGCGCCCCCCGGAAACCTTCCGCCGGATCTTCCGCTCACAGCCCCGCACCGGCTCGGACGCCTGAGGCAGGAGACGGGTACGACCACGAAGGGCCCGGCGTCGCGACGACACCGGGCCCTTCGTGGTCGTACCCGTAATACCTCGGGACCGCCGCTCAGAACGTCCCCAGCTTCACGATCGACAGCAGTGCCACCAACTGGATCGCGGACGCGCCGAGCGCCTTCGGCCAAGGCAGATCGTGCGACTTGCTCACCATCAGCGTGAGCAGCGCACCCGCGGCCACCCAGGTCGCCCACCCCAACAGCTGGACGAACGACGCGTCCCCGCCGAAGAACATCGCCACGACCAACCGGGGCGCGTCCGTGAGGGACATGATCAGCATGGAGAGGCCGACGGTGGGCTGCCAGGCGCCGTCGCCGCCGAGTTGGCGGGCGAGGGTGTGGGTGACGACGCCGAGGACGAAGGAGGAGATCACCATCGCGACGGCCGTCGTCAGGACGATCGGGATCGCGTTGGCGAGGGTGGCGTCTATGGCGTCCTTGCGGGCCCCGTCGAAGCCGAAGACAGCGAGGAGGCCGTAGAGGAAGGTCACGATGAGGGCGGGGACCCACATCGTGTAGTCCCGCATGACGAGGAAGGTCTGGTTCGGGGCGGTGACGATGCCCTTCAGCAGTTCCTTCCAGGGGAGGCGGGGTCCGGCCGGACCGGCCGGCGCGGAGCCCGCGTGGTACGTCTCGCCCTGGTTGTACTGCTGGTGGTCGTCGACCGAGAACGCCTGCGTGTGCCCGGGGTTGTTCGCGGCGTACGGGTCGTACGGGGCGCCCTGCGGCTGACCGTAGCCCTGGCCCGGCCCCTGCGGATGGCCCCCGCCCGCGCCCGCGCCGAAGTACTCCGGCTCCTCCGAGCCGCCGCCTCTCCCGCCCTGGTTGCCGCCGCCCGGCCCGCCGTACGGCCGCTGCTGCGGGTACGACGGCTGCGGCGGGTACCCGGCAGGCGGGCCGCCCTGGCCGTAGGAGGGTGCACCCTGCCCGTACGTGGGGCCCTGGGCACCGTACGACGGTCCCTGGGGCGCCTGCTGCCCGTGCGGGGGGTGTTGCGGTCGCGCTTGCGGGGCGCGGTCGTCCCGGCCGCCGCGTCCGATCCTGAATCCAGCCACGCCTTCGAACGTACCTGGTCCCGGAGAGTGAGGTGGGGGAGCGGACGGATACCGGACCCCATTGCGGCCGACCTGTGACATCCCCTAGGGGAGCGGGCCCGTAGTACCCGTACGACCCCTACGGCGCGCCCCTGAGAACCCCGTACACCTCAAGTACGACAAGCCGGACGAGAGGGGCGGACACCACTCGGACGCCGTCCCCCTCCGACGCCCTCACCCCACGACGACGCCCCCCACCTCCGAAGAAGGAGGCGAGGGGCGCCCTCGTACCCGTAATACCCGCGGGCTACTTCACCGGCTCCGGCTCCGGCTCGCTCTCCGTCTCCGCGGCCCCCTCCGGGTCCACCGGCGTCTTCACCGACTCCAGCAGCAGCTGGGCGACGTCGACGACCGTGATGGACTCCTTCGCCTTGCCCTCGTTCTTCTTGCCGTTGACCGAGTCGGTCAGCATGACGAGGCAGAAGGGGCAGGCCGTCGAGACGATGTCGGGGTTCAGCGAGAGAGCCTCGTCCACGCGCTCGTTGTTGATGCGCTTGCCGATCCGCTCCTCCATCCACATCCGCGCACCACCGGCGCCGCAGCAGAAGCCGCGCTCCTTGTGCCGGTGCATCTCCTCGTTGCGCAGCCCCGGCACCTTCGCGATGATCTCGCGCGGCGGCGTGTAGATCTTGTTGTGCCGCCCCAGGTAGCAGGGGTCGTGGTACGTGATGATCCCCTCGACCGGCGTCACCGGCACCAACTTGCCCTCGTCGACGAGGAGTTGCAGCAACTGCGTGTGGTGGACGACCTCGTAGTCGCCGCCGAGCTGCGGGTACTCGTTGCCGATGGTGTTCAGGCAGTGCGGGCAGGTCGCGACGATCTTCTTCGCGGACTTCGGCTTGCGGGACTCCGGCGTGACCTTGCCGTTGTCGTCCATCTCCTCGCCGAACGCCATGTTCAGCGCCATGACGTTCTCCATGCCGAGCTCCTGGAACAGCGGCTCGTTGCCGAGGCGCCGCGCGGAGTCACCCGTGCACTTCTCGTCCCCGCCCATGATCGCGAACTTGACGCCCGCGATGTGCAGCAGCTCGGCGAACGCCTTCGTCGTCTTCTTCGCGCGGTCCTCCAGGGACCCCGCGCAGCCGACCCAGTACAGGTACTCGACCTCGGAGAGGTCCTCGATGTCCTTGCCGACGACCGGGACCTCGAAGTCCAGCTCCTTCAGCCACTCCAGGCGCTGCTTCTTGGCGAGCCCCCAGGGGTTGCCCTTCTTCTCCAGGTTCTTGAGCATCGTGCCCGCCTCGGAGGGGAAGGCCGACTCGATCATCACCTGGTAGCGCCGCATGTCGACGATGTGGTCGACGTGCTCGATGTCCACCGGGCACTGCTCGACGCATGCCCCGCAGGTGGTACAGGACCACAGGACGTCCGGGTCGATGACGCCGTTCTCCTCGGCGGTCCCGATCAACGGCCGCTCGGCCTCCGCGAGCGCGGCGGCGGGCACCCCGGCCAGCTGCTCCTCGGACGCCTTCTCCGTGCCCTCCATGTCCTTGCCGCCACCCGCGAGCAGGTACGGCGCCTTGGCGTGCGCGTGGTCGCGCAGCGACATGATCAGCAGCTTCGGCGAGAGCGGCTTGCCGGTGTTCCAGGCGGGGCACTGCGACTGGCAGCGACCGCACTCCGTGCAGGTGGAGAAGTCCAGCAGGCCCTTCCACGAGAACTGCTCGACCTGCGAGACGCCGAAGACGTCGTCGTCGCCCGGGTCGGTGAAGTCGATCGGCTCGCCGCCGGAGGTCATCGGCAGCAGCGCGCCGAGCGACGTACCGCCCTTCGCGTCGCGCTTGAACCAGATGTTCGGGAACGCGAGGAAGCGGTGCCAGGCGACGCCCATGTCGGTCTTGAGAGCTACCGTGATCATCCAGATGAAGGACGTCGCGATCTTCAGGCCGGCGAAGAAGTAGGTGAGGTTCTGGAGGGTGGAGAGGTCCATCCCCCCCAGCCACGACACCACGGGGTACGAGATGAAGAACGACGCCTCGTAGCTGTCGACGTGGTGCTGGGCGCCCTCCAGCGCGTGCAGCATGAAGATGCAGACGCCGACGATCAGGATGACCGTCTCGACGAAGTACGCCTGGCCGAAGTTCGAGCCGGCGAAGCGGGACTTGCGGCCCGGCTTGTCCGGCTTGCTGAGCTGGCGCACGACGATCAGGACGAGGATGCCGAGCACGGTCATCGTGCCGATGAACTCGACGAAGACGTTGTACGGCGCCCACTCGCCGACCACCGGCAGCAGCCAGTCGGCCTGGAAGAGCTGGCCGACGGCGTTGACGATCGTCAGCAGCAGCGAGAAGAAGCCGACGGCGACGAACCAGTGCGCGACGCCGACGACGCCCCAGCGGTTCATCCGCGTGTGGCCGAGGAACTCCCTGGCGACGGTCAGGGTGCGCTGCGCGGGCTCGTCGGTGCGGGTGCCGGCCGGCACGTCCTGGCCGAGGCGCATGAAGTTGTAGATCTGTAGCAGGGCGCGCGCGAACAGGGCCACGCCGACCACGATCAGGACCAGCGACACGATGATCGCGGCGAGTTGCATGGGGGCTCCTCGTGCCTGCGAGGGGAGGATCGGAGTTACTAAGCGGTAACTTATTCAGTCCGTCCGAGGGTACCCCGTATTCTCCGTCGCACTGTAGCGGGGTGCGGAGTGATCTGAGTCGCTGAGGCTTGCCTTAGAACGGGTGACGTGAGGGCTACGGGTATGACGGGATCGTTCCGTTCATGTCATTCGTACTTAATTGCTACATTTGTGACTAATTTAAGACCGTGCTCTATGGAATCGCCGCCGCCACCGCCGCGCTCGCGCTGGCCGCAGTCCTGGCCGCCCTGCTCCGTGTCCCCGCGCTGCGCGTGGGGCTGGTCGAGCGGCGGCAGCGGGTGCGAAGGGTGCCGTCGTCCGGGGGGCCGGCGGTGGTGGCCGCCACCTGCGGGATCGCCGTCCTCGGGGACCGCACCGGCCTCGCCCCCCTCGACCCCGGCACGGGCGCCCTCCTCGCCGCCGCCGGCGCCGTCGCCCTCCTCGGCCTCGCCGCCGACCTGTGGCGGCTGAAGACCCGCTTCCTGGTGATCGGTACGACCGTCTCGGCGTCGTTCGTGATCCCTTATGGCGATATCGGCGTCCTGGGGGGCGTCGTTTCGGTCGCCTGGGTCGTTTTCGTCGCCCTCGCCTTCCGGAGCCTCGATCACGCGGACGGCGTCGCCGGGACGGCCGGTGTCGTCACCGCCTTCGGCGCCGGAGCGTGCGCCGCCGCCGAGGTGCTGGACGGGCCGGCCGCCCTGCTCAGCGTCCTCGCCGCGGCCCTGACGGGGTTCCTGATGCACAACTGGCCGCACGCGCGCGTGGGGCTCGGTACGTGCGGCGCGCTGTTCACCGGGTTCCTGCCGGCCGCCGTCGCCGTCCAGGCGTGCGCGGGACGCGAACCGCTCGCCGGCGCGGGCGTGCTGCTCGCCCTGACGGCCGTGGCGGCCCTGGACGTCGTCCTCGTGGCCCTCTCGCGCGCACGCGCCGGACGGCCGCTGCTGCGGACCGCGCCGGACCACCTCGCGCACCGGTTGCGCCGCCTCGGGATCACCGCGCAGGGGAGTGTCGTCCTGATCGGCGCCGGGGTCTTCGCGGGCGTCCTGGTGGGCGTGCTCGTCCACATGGGGTGGACGGGTGGGGCCGCGTCGGTGTGGGTGGCGGCCGGTGCGGTGGTGGCCGTCCTGGGGCTGCTGCGCGTGCGCGTGTACGGGGCGCCGGGGCGGCCGGCGCCGGCCGTGAAGGTGCGTGCGGGGCGGAGCGGGGAGAGGGTGGGAAACCGGGCACCCGGCCCGCGGCGGCTCGGGCGCGCTTCCGGCTCGCGGCGCCTCACCCTCGTAAGCCGTCTCGTCGTACGGCGTCTCGGGGGCGTGCGCCGTCTCGGGCTGGGGAGTGTGGGGCGCAAGGGGGCTCAGGTTGTTGGTGTCACCCCTGGGGCACGTGTTCAGGGGCCTCGGAGGGGGGAGTCCTCGCAGGTCAGGGGTGACATGCGTGTAAGGAACGGATAAGAGTTGAGCCTTGGTGGCTCAGCTCTGTTGACTCGGCTGGGCGGGTGATGCACACTTGAGCCTGTTCCACTCAAGTCAGCTGGAGGAAGATCACCATGGCACGTGCGGTCGGCATCGACCTGGGCACGACTAACTCCGTCGTCAGCGTTCTTGAAGGCGGCGAGCCCACCGTCATCACCAACGCAGAGGGCGCCAGGACCACGCCGTCCGTCGTCGCCTTCGCGAAGAACGGCGAGGTGCTCGTCGGCGAGGTGGCCAAGCGTCAGGCCGTCACCAACGTGGACCGGACCATCCGCTCCGTGAAGCGCCACATGGGCACGGACTGGAAGATCCAGCTGGACGGGAAGGACTTCAACCCGCAGCAGATCTCCGCGTTCATCCTCCAGAAGCTGAAGCGCGACGCCGAGGCGTACCTGGGCGAGAAGGTGACCGACGCGGTCATCACCGTCCCCGCGTACTTCAACGACTCGGAGCGCCAGGCGACGAAGGAGGCCGGCGAGATCGCGGGCCTGAACGTCCTGCGCATCGTCAACGAGCCGACGGCCGCCGCCCTCGCGTACGGCCTCGACAAGGACGAGCAGGTCATCCTGGTCTTCGACCTCGGTGGCGGCACGTTCGACGTCTCGCTGCTGGAGATCGGCGACGGCGTCGTCGAGGTGAAGGCCACCAACGGCGACAACCACCTCGGTGGTGACGACTGGGACCAGCGCGTCGTCGACTACCTGGTCCAGCAGTTCAAGTCGGGCCACGGCGTGGACCTCGGCAAGGACAAGATGGCCCTCCAGCGCCTGCGCGAGGCCGCCGAGAAGGCGAAGATCGAGCTGTCGTCGTCCTCCGAGACGTCGATCAACCTGCCGTACATCACGGCCTCCGCCGAGGGCCCCCTGCACCTCGACGAGAAGCTGACCCGCGCGCAGTTCCAGCAGCTCACCGCGGACCTCCTGGAGCGCTGCAAGGCGCCCTTCAACAACGTCATCAAGGACGCCGGCATCTCCCTCAGCGAGATCGACCACGTCGTCCTGGTCGGCGGTTCGACCCGGATGCCCGCCGTCGCGGAGCTCGTCAAGGAGCTGACCGGCGGCCGTGAGGCCAACAAGGGCGTCAACCCGGACGAGGTCGTCGCGATCGGCGCCTCCCTCCAGGCCGGTGTCCTCAAGGGCGAGGTCAAGGACGTCCTGCTGCTCGACGTCACCCCGCTGTCCCTCGGTATCGAGACCAAGGGCGGCATCATGACGAAGCTCATCGAGCGCAACACGACGATCCCGACCAAGCGCTCCGAGATCTTCACCACCGCCGAGGACAACCAGCCCTCCGTGCAGATCCAGGTCTACCAGGGCGAGCGCGAGATCGCGGCGTACAACAAGAAGCTCGGGATGTTCGAGCTGACCGGCCTGCCGCCCGCCCCGCGCGGTGTCCCGCAGATCGAGGTCTCCTTCGACATCGACGCCAACGGCATCATGCACGTGACCGCGAAGGACCTCGGCACGGGCAAGGAGCAGAAGATGACCGTCACCGGCGGCTCCTCGCTGCCGAAGGACGAGGTCGACCGCATGCGCCAGGAGGCCGAGCAGTACGCGGACGAGGACCACAAGCGCCGCGAGGCCGCCGAGGCCCGCAACCAGGGCGAGCAGCTCGTCTACCAGACCGAGAAGTTCCTCAAGGACAACGAGGACAAGGTCCCCGGCGAGATCAAGACCGAGGTCGAGGACGCGCTCGTCGAGCTGAAGGAGAAGCTCAAGGGCGAGGACACGGCCGAGATCCGCACCGCCACCGAGAAGGTCGCCGCCGTCTCCCAGAAGCTCGGCCAGGCCATGTACGCGGACGCGCAGGCGGCCCAGGGCGCGGCGGGTGCCGAGGGCGCGGCCGGTCCCAAGGCCGACGACGACGTCGTGGACGCCGAGATCGTCGACGACGAGAAGCCCAAGGGTGGTGCCGCGTGACGGAGGAGACCCCGGGTTTCGAGGAGAAGCCCGACGTCCCCTCCGGCGCCCCTGAAGACGCCGAGCCGACGGCCGCCGCCCCCAAGGAGGAGGCGGCCCCGGCCGGGGACGCGAACCAGACCGCCGGTCTGGTGGCCCAGCTGGACCAGGTGCGCACCGCCCTCGGCGAGCGCACCGCCGACCTCCAGCGCCTCCAGGCCGAGTACCAGAACTACCGCCGCCGGGTCGAGCGGGACCGCATCGCGGTCAAGGAGATCGCCGTCGCGAACCTCCTGACCGAACTGCTGCCGATCCTCGACGACATCGGCCGCGCGCGGGAGCACGGCGAACTGCTCGGCGGATTCAAGTCCGTCGCGGAGTCGCTGGAGACGACAGCCGCCAAGATGGGGCTGACGCAGTTCGGCAAGGAGGGCGAGCCCTTCGACCCGACGATCCACGAAGCGCTGATGCACTCGTACGCGCCGGACGTCACGGAGACGACGTGCGTGGCGATTCTCCAGCCGGGGTATCGGATCGGCGAGCGGACCATCCGCCCCGCGCGGGTGGCCGTCGCCGAACCGCAGCCCGGCGCACAGACCGTCAAGGCCGAGGACGAGGCCGGCGACGAGAAGGACAACGGCCCTGAGGAGGGCTGACGCAGCCGACGAGCGGAAGGGGGCACGTCGAGGATGAGCACCAAGGACTTCATCGAGAAGGACTTCTACAAGGTCCTCGGCGTCCCCAAGGACGCCACCGAGGCCGAGATCAAGAAGGCGTACCGCAAGCTCGCCCGCGAGTTCCACCCGGACGCCAACAAGGGCAACGCCAAGGCGGAGGAGCGCTTCAAGGAGATCTCCGAGGCGAACGACATCCTCGGCGACCCCAAGAAGCGCAAGGAGTACGACGAGGCGCGCGCTCTCTTCGGCAACGGCGGCTTCCGTCCGGGGCCCGGCGCGGGCGGCGGCTCGTTCAACTTCGACCTCGGCGACCTCTTCGGGGGCGGCGGCCAGGGCGGTGCCCAGGGCGGCTTCGGCGGCGGCATCGGGGACGTCTTCGGGGGCCTGTTCAACCGGGGCGGTACGACCGCCGGGCGCACCCAGCCCCGGCGCGGCCAGGACATCGACACCGAGGTGACCCTCAGCTTCACCGAGGCCATCGAGGGGGCGACCGTCCCGCTGCGCATGACCTCACAGGCCGCCTGCAAGACGTGCTCCGGCACCGGCGACAAGAACGGCACGCCGCGCGTGTGCCCGACCTGCGTCGGCACCGGGCAGGTCGCGCGCGGCTCGGGCGGCGGCTTCTCGCTCACCGACCCGTGCCCCGACTGCAAGGGGCGCGGCCTGATCGCCGAGCAGCCCTGCGAGGACTGCCACGGCAGCGGCCGGGCCAAGTCCTCGCGGACGATGCAGGTCCGCATCCCCGCAGGGGTGACGGACGGGCAGCGCATCCGGCTGCGCGGCAAGGGCGGCCCCGGCGAGCGGGGCGGCGCGGCGGGCGACCTCTACGTCGTCGTCCACGTCGGAAGTCACCCCGTCTTCGGGCGCAAGGACGACAATCTGACGGTGACCGTGCCGGTCACGTTCTCGGAGGCGGCGCTCGGCGGCGAGATCAAGGTGCCCACCCTGGGCGGGCCCGCGCTGACGCTCAAGCTGCCGCCGGGCACGCCCAACGGGCGCACGATGCGTGCGCGCGGGAAGGGCGCGGTCCGCAAGGACGGCACCCGCGGGGACCTTCTGGTCACCGTCGAGGTGAGTGTCCCGAAGGACGTGACGGGGAAGGCTCGTGACGCACTGGAGGCGTATCGCGAGGCGACCGCGGGCGAGGACCCGCGGGCGGAGCTGTTCGAGGCCGCGAAGGGAGCATGAGAGTGATGGACGGCCGCCGGCGCAACCCGTACGAACTGACCGAGGAGACCCCGGTCTACGTCATTTCGGTGGCGGCCCAGCTCTCCGGTCTGCATCCGCAGACCCTGCGGCAGTACGACCGTCTCGGCCTGGTCTCCCCGGACCGCACGGCCGGGCGGGGCCGCCGCTACTCGGCCCGCGACATCGAACTGCTGCGTGCCGTGCAGCAGTTGTCGCAGGACGAGGGCATCAACCTGGCAGGTATCAAGCGGATCATCGAGCTGGAGAACCAGGTCGCCGCGCTCCAGTCCCGGGTGACGGAGCTGGAGTCGGCGCTGGACGGCGCGGCGGCGGCGATGCAGCAGCGCGAGGCCGCGGTGCACGCGTCGTACCGGCGGGATCTGGTGCCGTACCAGGAGGTGCAGCAGACCAGTGCGTTGGTGGTCTGGCGGCCGAAGAAGCCGAAGGACTGAAATTCTTCCCAAGTGGGGCGAATGCCTTCGAAGGGCTCGGAGTTCATGACTCCGGGCCCTTTCGGGCTTCTCAAGTGGCGGGTGTGTGAAGGGTGTTGGAGATGCCGGGGAGTCGTCTCCATGTGTTGTCGTTGCTTGAGCGCAGTGTGATGTTGCTATCTCGTTAAGTGATTCTTCTTGACTCTGTGGGAGCGGGCCGCGTTGGCTTTCAGACACCTGGGTCCAAGAAGTCGTACCCATGTCCGGAACGCCACCTGAAGTGAGCCCCCGCATGCGTCGTATCGCCATATCCGTCGTCGCCTCCACGATGACCCTCTCGCTCGCCGGATGCGGGATGCTCAACGCGACGGGAGACACGGCCGACGCCACCCCGACGAAGGGCAACGACCTCACCGTGGGCGTGCTCATGCCGGAGAAGACCAACACCCGGTACGAGCAGTTCGACTATCCGATCATCAAGGAGAAGATCGCCGAGCTCACGAACAAGCAGGGCAAGACGGTCTACCAGAACGCGGCGGCCAAGGCGGCGACGCAGGTCCAGCAGATGGAGAAGATGATCAGCGACAAGGTGGACCTGATCCTCCTCGACGCGGTCGACTCCAAGGGCATCGCGGACACCGTGCAGAAGGCCAAGGACGCGGGGATTCCGGTCATCGCCTACGACCGGCTCGCCGAGGGGCCGATCGACGCGTACGTCTCCTTCGACAACGAGCTGGTCGGGCAGGTGCAGGGGCGCACGCTCGTCGAGGCGATCAACGACGCCAGCACCGCCGACAAGATCGTGATGATCAACGGCTCGCCGACCGACCCCAACGCGGGGCAGTTCAAGGCGGGCGCGCTGGGCGAGATCGACGGGCGGGTGACCATCGCGGCCACCTACGACACCGACGAGTGGAGCCCGACTCTCGCGCAGTCCGAGATGGAGCAGGCGATCGAGAAGATCGGCAAGAACAACATCGCGGGGGTGTACTCGGCGAACGACGCGATGGCCGGGGGCGCGCTGAAGGCGCTGGAGAACGCCGGGGTCACGAATCTGCCGCCGGTCACCGGGCAGGACGCGGAGCTGCCGGCCGTGCAGCGGATCATCAGCGGCAAGCAGTACATGACCGTCTACAAGCCGTACCCCGAGATGGCCGCCGCCGCCGCGGAGATGGCCGTCGCCAAGATCCAGGGGAAGGACATCAAGTTCGACTCCCTGACGCGGGACCGGGTGGACAGCCCGACGAACAAGAAGATCCCGGCGCAGCTGGTGACGGTGGTCGCGGTGACCAAGGACAAGGTGAAGTCGACGGTCGTGGCGGACGGGATCTACACGGTGGCGCAGATCTGCACGGCGAAGTTCGAGTCGGCTTGTGCGGCGGTCGGCCTCAAGTAGTCGGCCTCAAGTAGTCGGTCTCGAGTAGGGGGTCACCAGCCCATCAAGGGCTTCATCGGGATCACCAGCCCGTCCGGCGCGTGTGCCGCCGGTGTCGTCGCCATCCAGCCCGCCGGGTCGCGGTCGCCCATGACGCGCAGGCCGGTGACCTTCGCGTCGCGCGGGACGTCGTACCAGAGCTCCACCTCGATGAGGGAGTGGCCGCCGATCGAGACGGACTCGTGCTGGCGGCGGACGGCCATGGCGAAGCTGTCGGGGCGGGCGGCGCGGCCGGTCACGCCCTCCAGGCGCTGGTCCTTCACGACGTAGGTGTGGAAGTCGGCGCTGGGGTTGTCCACGCGGAGCCGGGCGGAGCAGAACTGGCCGTCGGGCTCCGCGTCGCTGTGGGTGCCGCTGACGCCGGTGAGGCCGCAGCGCAGGGAGAGGACGGTGAAGACGAGGTGGCCGTCCTGGTGGGGGCGGGAGGGGGGCTGGGTGGTGGCGCCGGGGGTGGTGGTGACGTCGGGGGTGGAGCCTGTGTCGCAGCTGGTGGTGAGGAGGAGGGGGAGGGGAGTGAGGAGGGCGAGGAGGAGGCGTACGGGGCCGGGGCTTGGTCGTACGGGTCGTACGGGTCGTACGGGTTGGGTCAGGCGGGGTGGTTTCCGTGCGTCTCGGTTCGCCATACCGGGGATTGTGGGGGGTTACGGCGGGGGTGGGGAGGGGTGCGGAGGGTTGAGCCGGGGTTCTTTCCGGCGCCGGAGGTACTACGGCGGGAGGGGCCGGAGGTACTAGGGCCGGAGGGGGCCGGGGGTACTACGGGTCGTACGGGTTCCCTCGCGGCGTGGTGGACCCGGCCGGACGGGGAGCGTCCGGCCGGGTCTCCCGGGCGAGCGGCAGCCCGGGTGGAGCGGTTCCACGATGCCTTGAGTGGGTACGGTGCACCACCGTCAGCTTGTTGCAGTGCGAGGGGCGGAGGCGGGTCGAAACGGCCGTATACCGGGGGATTTCAGGTCGTGTGAGCGGGGGCGCCGTGTTGCGGAGCCGGGCGGACGCCCCGCATAGTTGCGCTGCGGAAGAGCAAACTGCGGGGGTGGGATGGACGATGACCGGGCACGGGACGGAGGACCATCCCCACGGTGCCGACCGACTGTGCGAGGCCGGTGACCGCGTCTACTCCCGCGCCGTGCGCCGCGGCCGTATCCCGCGCGCCGACGCCGAACAGGCGGCCTGCCTCCTCGAACTCGCCCTGCTGCACCCCGATCCCGACGACATGGACTGGCTCGTCCCCACGGCGCCGCAGGAGGTCATGACCCGCCTGCTGCACGGCCTGTACGACGAGGTCAGCGCGAGCCGGCGACGGATGGGCGCGGCGGTCGCCGCCTTCGAGTGGTACGCCGGACTCGGCGGCCCCGTCAGCGTCTCCGGCGAGGGCATGGCACTGCGCGTGCTGGACGGGGCCTCCCGTATCCAGGCGGCGCTGGACGAGGCGACCGACGCCTGCACGACCGAGGTGCTGACCGTCCAGCCCGGCGGCATCCGGCGCGAGCACGAGCTCTCCGAGGGACTGCATCGCGCGATGTCCCTGCGGGCGAGGGGAGTTCGGATGCGCGACCTCTACAACCACGTCGCCCGGCACGGCCAGGGGCTGCTGACCTACCTCGACCTGATGGGGGACGCGGTCGAGGCGCGCACCCTCGACGAGGTCACCGACCGGCTGATGGTCTTCGACCGCGCCGTCGCCTTCATCCCCGCGAACCCCGACCGCACGATGGCACTCGAACTCCGCCACCCCGCGCTCATCACCTACCTCGTCACCGTCTTCGAACGCCTCTGGCGCCTCGCGATCCCCCTCACCGCGCCCATCCCCGCCCCCGCCCTCGAAGGCGTCTCCCACCGGGAGCAGTCCATCGCCGCGCTCCTCGCCGAGGGGCACCAGGACGCCGTCATCGCCGAGCGGTTGGGCATCAGCGTCCGCACCTGCCGCGCCCATATCGCCCGCCTCTCCGAGACGCTGGGGGCGGCCAGCCGTACCCAACTCGGCGTGCGGATCGCGCAGGTGGGGCTGGTCGGGGGCGGGGAGGCGTACGAGGGGGGCGAGTCGTACCGGGGTGGCGAGGCGGGTGGGGACGGCGGGGCGCGTGGCGGTGGGGCGCGCGGGGACGGCGGGGCGCGTGGCGGCGGGGTCACTCTTCCCGGTCAAGGATTCCCGACCGGCCTATGAGGTAGCCGAGTTGGGCCCTGCTGTCGCTGCCGAGAGTCGCCGCGAGCTTGGCGATGTGCTCGCGGGCGGTGCGGACGTTGAGGCCGAGGCGGTCGGCGATGACGGCGTCGGTGTGGCCCTCCACGAGGAGGGCGGCGATGGCGCGTTGGCGGGGGGTGACGCCGTTCAGGGCGGGGCGGGGAGTGACGGGTCTGGGGTGCATGGGGGTGGCGAGGCGCCAGAGCCGGTCGAACGTCGTCACGAAGTGCTTGACCAGCGCGGGGTGGCGGATCTCCAGGGCGAGCCGGCCGTCGTCGCCCGCGGGGATGAAGGCGACGGCACGGTCCACGACCACGAGGCGGTCGGTGACCTCGTCCAGGGACCGGCACTCCACGTCGCCCTTGAGCTGTTCCGTGTAGCCGAGGACGCCCAGGGAGTGGCGCTGGGTGTGCTGGTAGAGGGTGCGGATACGGCCGCCGTGGTCGAGGAGTGCCTGGTCGCGCGGCATGGCGGCGGCTCGCGCGCGTTCGATGCGCCCGCTGCTGTACGGGATGTGCGGCTGGATGCTGAGCAGTTCGAGGGAGGCGCTCAGGAGGGCCTCGTCCAGGGCCTGGTTGATGCGTTCGGTGCCGCTGAGGACGCGGAGCGCGGGGCTGTCGTACGTCAGGTCCGGCGGGACGTCGATCCGCAGCAACGGCTCGAAGGAGTCGACCAGTTCGGCCTCGCGGCGACGCTCGTCCGCGATGCGGTCCTCGGCGGAGCGCAGCAGGCGGTGCAGCGCGACCGTCGGGGCGACCGGCTCAAGTCGGCCCAGATCATGGGGAGTCGGGTGCAGTAACCCGAACCGGACCAGGCAAGGTGCCGGCCCGGCATCCGCCGCCGCGAGCCAACCGGCATGCAGCGCACGTCCGTACAACTCCCTGCCCGCCTCACACAGCCTCTCCGCACCGTGCTCCTGATGGTTCACCGGTCTTTTCCTTCCCCGTCCAGGATGCCGGATCGGGCTATGAGATAGCCGAGTTGGGCTCGGCTGTCGCTGCCGAGGGTGGTGGCGAGTTTGGCGATGTGGACTCGAGCGGTGCGGATGTTCATGCCGAGGCGGTCGGCTATGACGGCGTCGGTGTGGCCTTCGACGAGGAGAGCGGCGATGGCGCGCTGGCGGGGTGTGACGCCGCTGAGGGGGGTGTGGTGGACCGCCTGGGGGTGCATGGGGGTGGCGAGGCGCCAGAGGCGGTCGAAGGTGGTGGTGAAGTAGCTGACGAGGGCCGGGTTGCGGACTTCCAGGGCTAGGGTGCGGTCCTTGCCGGCGGGGACGAAGGCGACCTTGCGGTCGATGAGGATCAGGCGGTCGGTGACCTCGTCGAGGGTGCGGGCCTCGACGTCGCCCCTCAACTGCTCGTAACGGGCCAGGGTTTCGGGTATGTGGCGCTGGGTGTGCTGGTACAGCGTGCGGATACGGCCGCCCCGGTCCAGCAGGGCCTGGTCGCGGTCCAGGGCCACGCTGACCGTCCTGGGGTGGCGGTTGGGGGAGGGCTGGACGGTGAGGAGTTCACCGGACACGGCCGCCATCGCCGCGGAGATGGCGGAGTTGATCCGGTCCAGGCCGCTGAGCAGGTGGATGCCGGACGTGTCCGTGCTCCCGTTGTCCGGCATGACGAGTGTGAGAAGCGGCTCGAAGCTCTCCGCCAACCGCGTGCTCTGTCTGCGGCGTTCGGCGATGTCGTCGTCTGCTGTGCGCTGGAGGCGGGACAGGGCGACGGCGGGGGGTACCGGTCTCAGCCGGCGTACGTCCTCCAAGTCCGGTTGCAACAGGCCCGCTTCGATCAGGCAGGGCAGTGACTCCGCCTCATCCGCGGCGACTTGCTCCTCACGCAGCGCGCGGGTGTACAGCTCCAGGCCCGCCTCGCACAGCTCCTCCACTCCATGGGGTGGGTGGGGCACCGTCATGTGTCGGCTTCCTTCTGCTTCAGGATTCCGGTCCCGCCGGTGAGGTGGCCGAGTCGGGCACGGCCGGCGCTGCCGGGGGCCGCTGTGGGTCTCGCCGTGCGCTCGCGGGTGGTCCGGAGGTTCATGCCGGGACGTTCCGCGATCGCGGTGTCCGTGCGGCCTTCCGCCAGGAGTGCGGCGATGGTCCGTCGGCAGGGCGTGACACCGTCGTACGAAGGCTGTCGGGCGGCCTCGGGGTGCGGAGGGGTGGCCGGCCGCCACAGTCGGTCGAACGCTGTCGCCAGGTGGGCGACCTTGGGGTGATGTCGTGATCCCGCGGCCATCGTATGTTCGGCGTCGGCCGGGACGAAGGTGATGGGGCGGTTCCGGGACACGCCGAGGGGGTGGGCCTCGGGGGTGTCGGCGGGTGGCTCGTACCGCGCAGGTACTAGGGGGTCGTACCGGCTCGGGTGCCGGTGCGGGGGGTCCGTACGAACCCTTTGGGACGACGGCGTCTCCCGCTCCCGCCTCTGCTCCTGCGAGGGAGCCGGTGAAGAGGCCCGGGGCTCGTCGGGGGGCCGGGCGGGGGTGTCGTCGGCCCTGGTGGGGCCGTTCGGGTGAGTGAGGCCGCAGTATGTCGCGTCGGCCCCTGTCCGCCGTGTCCGTCGCCTGGTCAGCCGCCGTGGGCGGCGTACGGGGCTCTCCTCGCGCGTTTCCTCGGTGCCGTGACGGTGTGCTTCCACGGCACTTCAGTTCTCCCTGTCCAGGATGCCCGACTGGGCGATGAGGTAGCCGAGCTGGGCGCGGCTGCCGCTGCCGAGGGCTGTGGCGAGCTTGGCGATGTGGGCGCGGCAGGTGCGGACGTTCATACCGAGACGGCGGGCGATGGCTTCGTCCACGTGGCCTTCGATGAGGAGTTTGGCGATGGAGTGCTGGATCTCGGAGATGCCGTCGAGGGATGTCTCGTAGGGGCCGCCGGCGTTCAGCGGGACCGCACGGTTCCACATGAACTCGAAGACCTTGATCAGGTAGCGGACCAGTCCGGGATTGCGGAGTTCCAGCGCGATGCGGTGATCGTTACGGGTGGGGATGAAGGCGACAGTCTCATCGCAGATGATGAGGCGTTCCACAAGCTCGTCGATCGTACGTATCTCCACCTTGCCGTTGGACGTCTGCTCCACGTAGGCCAGCGTCTGCGGGTTATGCCTGGCCGTGTGCTGGTACAGAGTGCGCACAGTGACACCGCGCTCGACCAGCGGCCGGTCCCGCTCCAATCCTTTCGCCAGTGTCTCTTCGAGACGGCGGCCACCTGGCTGGACGGTGAGCATCTCGGACTGGCACTGCGACGTAGCCAGATCAAGTGCTGCGTTGATCCGGTCGAAGCCCTCCAGCACAGTGATCGCATTAGTGTCCGTGGCGGCCTGGGCGCTGACTGCCATGAACGGTTCGAAGGACTCGACCAACTCGGCCGCGAGCCGTCTGCGCTCCGAGATCTCCCGCTCAATGGGGTTGAGACGCTGGGCCAACGCGACCGACGGGAGAGCCGGCCTCAGCCAGTTCGCATCGTCAGGGTCGGGGTGGAGCAGGGCGAACTCCATCAGACAGGGGGCAGCGTCGACGTCCGAACGGGCGATGCGTCCCGCACGGAGAGCAGTGAGATAGAGGCGGCTGCCCTCTTCACACAGTTCGGTTGCCGAGTGGGGATGTGCCCCGTGTGTCCGATTTTTCATAAAATCTCCACCCCCCAGGGTCCTGAACATGCAGGAACATGATGCATCGATTGTGTGGCCATGACGTGCCTGAATGAGCCATCGTCGTATCCGTCGGGGGAATGGGGTGACGTTTAAGAGAGGAAGAAGCCGACTATGCGAAAGAGATTGCTCCGCTCGGCGCTTGCCGTGGCTTTCTCTGTCGTGGCGGCCTTCGGTGTACTGGCTGGCCTCCCTGAGGCGAAGACCAATGGCTTGGCCGACAGCAGTTGGGGCCCTCAGCAGGTGCTCTCGCTGGATGGGTCGAGTGAAGTTCTCGTTGCTCCGGCCAACAGCAGTTGGGGCCCCTGATGACAACCCCACCCGACGACCGCTCCTTCCGCCGAGAAATGGCCACCGCCTACCGCTCCGGCTGGCACTTCATCGATCTGGTCACCGCCATCCCCCACAACGGTGACTCGCTGATGGTGACTGTCTTCGGAGAACCGGTGGTCGTGACGCGGGACGAGGACGGGGACGTGCGG
Source organism: Streptomyces sp. NPDC004539 (assembly GCF_040610055.1). NCBI lineage: Bacteria > Bacillati > Actinomycetota > Actinomycetes > Kitasatosporales > Streptomycetaceae > Streptomyces > Streptomyces sp. NPDC004539. The sequence goes on from NZ_JBEXLS010000021.1 coordinate 23,654, forward strand.
GCGTACCGATGTCTGCGGCGGCCCCGGGGCGCGCCGCAGCCGGTGCAGTGTGCCATCCGGTACGGAATGATCTTTGTGAACCTCGATCGACGAGACCACCGGCTGACGGACGCGGAGCCCCCCACCTCGCGGACGATCTCAGCCACCCCCCGCAGTGCCTGACGCGATTCCCCCGTCGTAAAAGATCGCTCAGGTGCTTCCCCCCGCAGCGGCGTCACCGTGACCTGAACACGGTGACGCCGCTGCAGTTTGTGGCGACATTTCACGCTTGACGACGGTTTCCCGGTTGGCCGGAAACCATCGCTCCGGCCCCTGGGGTCACCCCGCCCCATCGCTCGCGTCAGTGTGATCTCGATCACTACGCGCTCGGGGTTCGGCGACGGCGTCCTCCCGTACCGCTCGGCGTAACGCCGCTCCGCGTCGGCCACCCGCTCGGGCTCGCTCCGTACGACGGCCCGCCCCTCCAGCGTCGCCCAGCGCGCCCGGTCCACCTGGCAGACGGCGACGCGCGCCCCTTCCTCCCCGGCGGCCAGCACGTTCCGCACCTTCGTGCTGGTCCTGCTGGCGATCACGCGTGCGAGTCGATTTCCGGGGTCGTACGTAACCCCTACGGGTACGACGTGCGGGGTGCCGTCGGGGCGTGGTGTCGTGAGGGTGCACAGGTGGTATTCGCGCCAGAAGTCGACGTACGCGGCATCCGGCGCGTCCAGGTCTTGGGGGTACGCGGCCATGGCGTGAATGTAACCGCTCTCACCGTTTCCTCTCCCCGGCACACCTTGAGTGGAATAGACTCAACTTTATGGACGTTGCTCAAGTCAGCAACAGTCGGCACCCGTAGTACCCGTAGGACGCAAGGAGGAGACCCCGACCGTGGACGCAGAGCTGACCAACCGGAGCCGGGACGCGATCAACGCGGCGAGCAGCCGTGCCGTGTCCGAGGGGCACCCCGATCTCACCCCCGCCCACCTGCTCCTGGCTCTGCTCGCCGGGCAGGACAACGAGAACGTCACCGACCTGCTCGTCGCCGTCGAGGCCGACCAGGCCGCCGTGCGCCAGGGGGCGGAGCAGGTGCTCGCCTCCCTCCCAAGGGTGACGGGGTCGACGGTGGCCCCGCCGCAGCCCAACCGCGAGCTGCTCGCCGTGATCGCGGACGCCCAGAGCCGCGCCGCCGACCTCGGGGACGACTACCTCTCCACCGAGCACCTCCTGATCGGCATCGCCGACAAGGGCGGCCAGTCCGGCGACGTCCTCGTCCGGCAGGGCGCCACCGCGAAGAAGCTGCTGGACGCGTTCCAGAAGGCGCGCGGCGGCCGGCGCGTCACCTCCGCCGACCCCGAGGGGTCGTACAAGGCGCTGGAGAAGTTCGGCACGGACTTCACCGCAGCCGCCCGCGAGGGCAAGCTCGACCCGGTCATCGGCCGCGACCAGGAGATCCGCCGGGTCGTCCAGGTGCTGTCGCGGCGTACGAAGAACAACCCGGTCCTCATCGGTGAGCCCGGCGTCGGCAAGACGGCCGTCGTGGAGGGGCTCGCGCAGCGGATCGTGAAGGGCGACGTCCCGGAGTCCCTCAAGAACAAGCGGCTCGTCTCCCTCGACCTCGGCGCGATGGTCGCGGGCGCCAAGTACCGCGGCGAGTTCGAGGAGCGGCTGAAGACCGTGCTGGCCGAGATCAAGGAGTCGGACGGCCAGGTCATCACGTTCATCGACGAGTTGCACACCGTCGTCGGCGCCGGCGCGGGCGGCGACTCCGCGATGGACGCCGGCAACATGCTCAAGCCGATGCTGGCACGCGGCGAACTGCGCATGGTCGGCGCCACGACGCTCGACGAGTACCGCGAACGCATCGAGAAGGACCCGGCGTTGGAGCGCCGCTTCCAGCAAGTCCTCGTCGCCGAACCCTCGGTGGAGGACACGATCGCCATCCTCCGTGGCCTGAAGGGCCGTTACGAGGCGCACCACAAGGTCCAGATCGCCGACAGCGCCCTCGTCGCCGCCGCGACCCTCTCCGACCGGTACATCACCTCCCGCTTCCTGCCCGACAAAGCCATCGACCTCGTCGACGAGGCGGCCTCCCGGCTGCGCATGGAGATCGACTCGTCGCCTGTCGAGATCGACGAACTCCAGCGCGCCGTCGACCGGTTGAGGATGGAGGAGCTGGCCCTGGAGAAGGAGACCGACGCCGCCTCCCGGGAGCGCCTGGACCGGCTGCGCCGCGACCTCGCCGACAAGGAGGAGGAACTGCGCGGCCTCAACGCCCGCTGGGAGAAGGAGAAGCAGTCCCTCAACCGGGTCGGTGAACTCAAGGAGAAGCTCGACGAGTTGCGCGGCCAGGCCGAACGCGCCCAGCGCGACGGCGACTTCGACACCGCCTCCAAGCTGCTGTACGGCGAGATCCCCACGCTGGAACGGGACTTGGAGGAGGCGTCGGCCGCCGAGGAGGTGGCCGCCCGCGACACGATGGTCAAGGACGAGGTCGGTCCCGACGACATCGCGGACGTCGTCGGCTCCTGGACCGGCATCCCGGCCGGGCGGCTCCTGGAGGGCGAGACCCAGAAACTCCTGCGCATGGAGGAGGAGTTGGGCCGCCGGCTGATCGGCCAGGCCGAGGCCGTCCAGGCCGTCTCCGACGCCGTACGCCGCGCCCGCGCGGGGATCGCCGACCCCGACCGGCCGACCGGGTCCTTCCTGTTCCTCGGCCCGACCGGCGTCGGCAAGACCGAACTCGCCAAGGCGCTCGCGGACTTCCTCTTCGACGACGAGCGGGCCATGGTCCGCATCGACATGTCGGAGTACGGCGAGAAGCACAGCGTGGCCCGGCTGGTGGGGGCGCCTCCTGGTTACGTCGGGTACGAGGAGGGCGGCCAGCTCACCGAGGCGGTGCGCCGGCGGCCGTACACCGTCGTGCTGCTCGACGAGGTGGAGAAGGCGCACCCCGAGGTCTTCGACGTGCTCCTCCAGGTGCTGGACGACGGGCGTCTGACGGACGGTCAGGGTCGGACGGTCGACTTCCGGAACACCATCCTCGTGCTGACGTCCAACCTGGGCAGCCAGTTCCTGGTCGACCCGCTGACGAGCGAGCACGAGAAGCGGGAGCAGGTGCTGGAGGTCGTGCGGACGTCCTTCAAGCCGGAGTTCCTCAACCGGCTCGACGATCTCGTGGTCTTCTCCGCCCTCTCGCAGGACGAGCTGGCGCACATCGCGCGCCTCCAGATCGACCGGCTCGCCCGGCGCCTCGCCGACCGGCGGCTCACGCTGGAGGTCAGCGAGGAGGCGCTCGCGTGGCTGGCGACGGAGGGGAACGATCCCGCGTACGGGGCGCGTCCGCTGCGGCGGCTCGTCCAGACGGCTATCGGGGACCGGCTGGCCAAGGAGATCCTGTCCGGGGAGGTCAAGGACGGGGACACTGTCCGGGTGGACGTGTTCGGGGACGGGCTGATCGTGGGGGCGGCTACCGGGAAGAGTTTGTAAGGGGCACCGGGTGGGGGGCGTGGGACGGAGTCGGGGTACTACGGGTACTACGGGGAACCCCGTAGTACCCCCGGCCCCGCCGGAGGGCACGTAATACCCGTAGTGCCCGTAATACCGGCACCTGCCGGCCCCTGCGGCCACCGGCTTTCCGGCCTCCCGGCACCCCCGATGTTCAAGCCCCGGTCAGTTCGTGTCAGCCGTCGGCTGACAGGGTCCTGCGGGGGTTGCCAGTCCCCGCCCCGCATGGGGGAGGATGGCGGCATCCGTACGAAGGGAAAAACACGGTGAGCATCGACCCGTCCTCGATTCCGAATTTCGGGGGCCAGCCCGAGCCGCAGTCCCAAGGACCGGCGGGCCCCGTCGTCCCGGACCAGGATCTCGTGAAGCAGCTCCTCGACCAGATGGAGCTGAAGTACGTCATCGACGACGAGGGTGACCTCGCCGCGCCGTGGGAGCAGTTCCGCACGTACTTCATGTTCCGCGGGGAGGGCGAGCAGCAGGTCTACTCGGTGCGGACCTTCTTCGACCGGCCGCACCAGATCGACGACAAGCCCCAGCTCCTTGAGGCGATCGACGACTGGAACCGCCGCACCCTGTGGCCCAAGGTCTACACGCACACCCACGACGACGGCTCGGTCCGCCTCATCGGCGAGACGCAGATGCTGATCGGCGCGGGCGTGAACATCGAGTTCTTCGTCTCCTCCACGGTCAGCTGGGTCCGCGCCGCCATCGAGTTCGACAAGTGGCTCGTGGAGCAGCTCGGCCTTGAGGACGAGGGCGAAGGCGTGGAGCTGGAGAAGCCGGCGGACGACGACCAGTAGGCCGTCCCCCTCCAAAGGGCCCGTAGGTCTGGCGGGGTAGGGGTGGCCGGGGTGGCGTACCCCCGTAGTACTACGGGAGCGCACCCCGCACGACCCGTAGACCTTCCGGCCTACAGCGGCGTATCCGCTAGCACGACCAGGTACGCCCCGTACGCGAACGAGAGCCCGGCCAGGGCCGCGACCACCACGGCCGCGTGCCACGGCCGGGTTCTCGCCGTCCGGGTCAGGGCCGCCGCGAGCGGCAGGAGCAGTGGGAACGCCGGCAGCAGGAACCGCGGCTTGGACTCGAAGAACCCCGACCCGCCGACGGCGATCAGCAGCAGGGCGCCGGTGTAGACCAGCAGGGGCAGCGGGACGCGCTCGGCGAGGAGCAGGGCGTACAGGAGGACCGCGGCGCCGACGATCAGCAGGGTCGCCGGGAAGACGAACCGGTCCCCCTCCAGCAGCAGGTGCCGGGCGAACCGCAGCGACCCCTCCCCGAAGTCGAACCGCGACCCCCACAGCCGCTGCACCGTGAAGTAACCCCCCAGCGGATCACCCTTCCGCACCCCCACCCACAGCACGTACGCCGCCCACCCCAGAGGTGCGAGCGCGACCCCCGTCCACAGCCTGTGGGAAACCGGCCCGCGCGCGCGTGCGCCGTGCGTGACCCCCGCCGCCTTTTGCAGACCCACACGCGCGCGTGCCGCCCGCTCCGTACGCGGGCCCCCACCCTGACTCGGCATCCCCGCGAGGTACCCACGCGCGCGTGCAGCCTGCCCGGAGCCGGAGCCGGAGCCGGAGCCGGAGCCGGAGCCGGAGCCGGAGCCCTGTCCCCACACCACGACCCCGTGCCCCCACGCGCGTACGCGCGCCGAGACCCCGCCGGCCCACCCGGACGCCCCCACCCCGCGCCCCCGCGCGCGTACCCCCTCGCACACCCCCGCCACCACCACGGCCGCCGCGACCGCGAACCCGTTGGGCCGGGACAGCCCCGCCGCTGCGGCCAGGGTGCCCGCCCACACCCACCGCCCGGTCAGCACGGCGTACAGCGCCCACGCGGCGAAGGCGGTGAGGACCGGCTCGGTGTAGGCCATCGACAGGACGACGGAGTGCGGCAGGAGCCCCCACAGGAGGACCGTCGCGGCGGCGACGGCGGGACCGCGCAGACGGCACGCCACGGCGTAGATCCCGCAGGCGGCGACCGCGGCGGCCGTCCAGGACACCAGGAGGCCCGCAGAACCGCCGCTGAGGGGCGTCACGGCGGTCACGGCGCGCACGAGGCCCGGGTAGAGCGGGAAGAACGCCAGATCGCTGTGGACGACGTCGGGGCCGAAGCGCAGGGTGCGCCCGTAGCCGTGCGCGGCGATGCCCAGGTACCACCGTGAGTCCCAGGAGCGCGCGAGCAGCGTCAGCGGCTGCTTGCCGGCCGCGTGGGCGACCCCCGCGAGCACCCCCGCCCCGGCGAGCCGCGCCAGGACGAACAGCCCGAGGGCGACGAGCACGCCCCGGTGACGTCGTACGGCGGGGCGGTGCGCGACGGCGGACGGCGGGGCGAGTGCGGTGGTGGCGTGAGTCACACTCGGCACCATGCAGCCGGACGGCCCGACACGCGAGCAGGAAGGGGCCGGGTGGGGGAAATTGACGGATCATCGGACATCCGCGGAGTGTCACGTTCCGCGGATGTCCGAAACGACGCCCCCTGTAGAGGCGCCGTCAGGACACTCGTCCGCTTGCAGAAGGCGAACCGGACGAACGGCGCCCCCTGGTCGCGGTGGTCGTAGAAGACGGCGTTGGGGATCGCGACGACCCCCGCGCGCTCCGGCGGCGCGCGGCAGAACGCGAAGCCGTCGCTCTCGCCGAGCGGCCGGATGTCGGTGGTGACGAAGTACGTGCCGGCCGGGCTGAACACCCCGAAACCGGCCTCCCGGAGGCCCGCCGACAACAGGTCCCGCTTGGCGCGCATGTCCGCGCGGAACGACGTGAAGTACGACTCCGGGAGGGCCAGTGCCTCCGCGACGGCGTACTGGAACGGCCCGGAGGCGACGTACGTGAGGAACTGCTTCGCCGAGCGGACCGCGGTGGTCAGCCCCGGGGACGCCGTCACCCAGCCGACACCTTGTTCGTACGCCTGTTCGCATGTGGGGCGACAGCTCTACCGGGGGGATCTCCCATCCCGACCGGCTCATGAGCCGCCCAGGGACCTGGAGGAGCTGGTCCCGGCCGCGGGCGATCAAGTGATCACCACCCCGGATGCCGCCCACGCCGAAGGATGGTCCGCTCGCGGTACTGTTCAGCGAGCGCGGCCTGCCCGGGAATTTCCGGAGGAGGGAATTCCGGAGGCGGGTTGGTTTTAACGGTGCTGGAATCGTGCAGGGCCCCCTGAGGAGAATCGTTGAGCGCGCGCATCCTGGTCGCCGAAGACGACGAAAAACAATCTCGTCTCATCCGGATTTATCTGGAACGGGAAGGCAACGCGGTGCAGGTCGTGGCCGACGGCCGGGCAGCGCTGGAACGGGCGCGTTCGGCGAGGCCGGATCTCATCGTTCTCGATGTGATGCTGCCGCTCGTCGACGGACTCGACGTATGCCGCATTCTGCGTGCCGAGGGCTCCGAGGTGCCGATTCTGCTGCTGACCGCCCGCAGCACCGAGGAGGACATGCTTCTCGGCCTCGACCTGGGGGCCGACGACTACCTCACCAAGCCCTACAGCCCCCGCGAACTCACCGCGCGGGTACGGGCGCTGCTGCGGCGCTCCAGGAAAGGCGGCGCGGCCGGGAGCGAGGTGCTGCGGGTCGGCGCGGTCGAACTGGACACCGCCCGCTTCGAGGTCCGGGTGGCGGGCCGTCCGGTGGCGCTGACCTCCAAGGAGTTCTCGGTACTGGAGGCTCTGGCCCGCAAGCCGGGGCGGGTGTTCACCCGGGCCCAGATCATCGAGTGCGCCTTCGGCTTCGACAGCGATGTACTCGAGCGCACGGTGGACGCCCATGTGCGCAACCTGCGCCGGAAGCTGGGGGACGACCCGGCCCGGCCACGCCATCTGGAGACCGTGTACGGCCGGGGATACCGCATGGTGGACGGCTCCGTGCCCACCCGAGCGCTTGCGGGGTCCTGACCGGGTCGATCAGCCGGCGTCGGCCGGCGACGGCCCGCTCGTGGCGAGCGTGACGGTGAAGGTCGTGCCGACGCGGACGGTGCTCTCCACGGCGATCGTCCCCTGGTGGTCGGTCACGATCTGGCGGGCGATGGACAGCCCCAGGCCACTTCCTCCGGTGGCGCGGCCCCGTGCCGCGTCCGCCCGCCAGAAGCGGTCGAAGAGATGCGGCAGGTCCTCGGCGGGTATTCCCTTTCCGGTGTCCCGCACCTGAAGGAACGCGAGATCGCCGTGCTGGGCCAGGGCCAGTGTCACCGTGCCGCCCGGTGCCGTGGCCCTCAGCGCGTTGCCGGCCAGATTGCCGACGACCTGGCGCAGTCGGTCGGCGTCGGCGATGACGTACACAGGCTGCGGCGCCTCCAGCCTCAGCGCGACACCCGCCGCGTCGGCCTGGGCGCGGTGGGCCGTGGCGGCGGCTTCGAGGAGCTCGCGCAGATCGACGCGCACCCGGTGGTAGGTGAGCACACCGGCCTCGGCCAGCGCGAGATCCTGAAGGTCGTCCACGATCCGCTGCTGCAACAGGGCCTCCTCGTGGAGCGAATCGAGCAGCTCGGGGGTCGGTTCGACGACCCCGTCCCGCAGGGCCTCCAGATAGCCGCGCAGATTGGCCAGCGGGGTGCGCAGTTCGTGGGCGATGTCACCGATGAGGCGGCGCTGGCGTTCCTCGCCGCTCTGTATGGAGTCCGCCATCCGGTTGAAGGCACGGCCGAGTTGGGCGATCTCGTCCCGGCCGGAGAGGGGCACCCGCCGCCCCAGGTCACCCTCGCCCAGCCCTCCGGCGGCCAGGGTCATGGCACGGACCGGGCGCAGCACCGCCCGGCTCAGGAGCAGCGCGCCGAGCACGGCGGCGAGGGCGACGCCCCCTGCGACGGCCATCGTGGGTGCCGCGGCCAGGGTGGGCGGGGACTCGTCCCGGACGCCGAGACGGATCACCAGACGTGGCGGGGCGGCGGAGCCCACGCGCTCGTTGAACACCCGCCGCAGGCAGGTGATGAACTGCTGCTCCGACTCGCATGTCCGGATCACCTCGAGGTCCTGCGGAGTCTGCCGGTCCGGTTCGCCTTTCGGCTCCTTGCACTGTTCCGGCCGGAGCTCTGTGCTGATTCGCGGTACGCCGGTGTCGTCCGGCCGGGCCGTCACCTCGGCCCCCGCCCGGGTCAGACAGGCCGCGTACACCGCTTCGGCGCGGTACTGGGCGATCGCGGTCGCCGTCAGCTTCATCGAGGTCCGCGGTAGCTGTCCCGCGGGGATTCGCAGGAGGGGACGCGGGTCGACCAGCACGGGCGGCTGGTTGCTCACCGGGCGGGGGGCGCGGCCCTCGAGCGCGTCGGAATCGGCGAGCAGGACGTCGTTCTCGGTGGCGACCCGGATGCGGTGGCCGGTGTCCTCGGCCAGGCGGCTCACCGTCGGCGAGAGGCCCTCCCAGGTGCCGTGCGCGAACCCGTACGCGCGGAGGTCGCCGGTGATCCGGGAGACCTCCTGCCGTCCCGCGGCGACACTCTCCTGGACCTGGCGGTTCGCCTGACGCAGGGTCAACCAGGCGGTGGCGGCGGTGGCGGCCATCGCGACCAGCATCAGCAGGCCGAGTACCCGGAGCCGGAAGCTCATCGCATGCCACCCCGCCTATTTGCCAGGACGTGTGTGTTCAACGGGACTCGGATGCTCGTCAAGGGGGCGCTTCCGGCCGAAAGGACTGTGGAGTGGCGCATTTCATCTTCCGGTAATTTCGGTCTCTCAAGCAGTGTCAACAGAGAACGCATTCAATGGGGGTTCAAAAATGAAGCGTCGAATCGCGGCTGTCGTACCCGCCCTGGCGAGTAGGCAATAGCCGTCCCGCTCGCCCTCTCCACCCCGGCCACCGCAGCCGCGTCCTGGGGCAGGACCGCCTCCGGCATGGACAACAGCTCCTGGAACAACACCCACCGCCGCCCCTGACCCGGACGACGGACGGGCCGCTCAGGAGCCGGACAGGGCCTCCGTCGGTGACAGCCGGCTCGCCCGTACCGCCGGATACAGTCCGGCGATCATGCCGATGACCAGGGTGCAGCCGATCCCCGCCGCACTCGCCCACACCGGGACGACCGTCGGCCAGTCGCGGCTGAGGGCGTAAGCCGCCGTGATCGCCGTCCCCAGCACCGTCCCGCCGAGGCCGCCGATGAGCGACAGCAGCAGCGACTCCGTCACGAACTGGGTCCGGATCTGGCCGCGGGTCGCCCCCAGCGCCCGGCGCAGGCCGATCTCGGGGCGCCGCTCCAGGACCGAGATGACCATCGTGTTGCCGACCCCGACGCCACCGACGAGCAGCGCCACGCCACCGAGGCCGAGCAGCAGCCCGGTGAGCGCCGACTCGGTGGCCTCGCGGGCGGCGAGCGCGTCGGAGGGCCGGGAGATTCGGACCTGTCCCGGTTTCTCCGGGTACGCCGTGGCGGGCAGCACGGCCCGTACCTCCGCGATCTGGCTGTCCTCGGCACGGACGTAGACCGTCGACGGATGGCCTTCGAAGCGCAGGTACGTCCGGGCCGCCGGCCAGCCGACCAGCGCCGCGCTGTCGAGCTCCGGCGCGAGCGGTACGGGATCGAGGACGCCGACGAGGGAGAACCAGCGGTCGCCGAGCCAGACCCGGGTCCCCGGTGTGTACACGTCGAGCCGGCCCGCGGCCGTGGAGCCGAGCACGACCGCCGGGTACTGCTCGGTCGCGGAATCCAGCCAGCGGCCCCGGCGGACGTGGCCGCCGACGGCCGGGAGCAGGTGCCTGTCGGCCGCGAGGACCTCGAGGGAGCCGGTGCGTCCGATGGCGATGTGCTCATTGCGGTAGATGTGCGCGTCGGTTGCGCCGGTGGCGGCGACCTGCCGTACGGGCGGGATGCGGCCGATCATCGCGACGGCCTCGTGGGGCAGCTTGGCCTCGGTGCCGTCGAGTGAGTCGCCGGGGGCGACCCGCAGCAGGTTGGTGCCGAGCGCGTCGAGCCGGCGGTCCACCTCCGCCCGGCCGGAGCCGGAGATTCCGACCACCGCGATCATGGCGGCGACGCCGATCGCGATCCCGAGCGCGGAGAGGAAGATCCGCAGGGGGCGAGTCCGCAGCCCGGTCCCGCCGAGCCGCACGATGTCCTGAGGACCGAGGCGGGCGGCCCGCAGTCGGCCGCCCGTGCCACCGACGCCACCGCTCGCTCGTCCGCGGCCACGTCCGCCGCCCTTGCGGGGGCCGGACGGCAGGGCCGGTGGGGTGTCGTCCATGGGCGGGCCGTTCGTCGTGACGTCGGTCATCGGACCGCCTCGCCCGGCGCGGCATCGGTCGCGGCGTCCGCCACCACGTGGCCGTCACGCATCTCGATACGGCGGGGCAGCCCGGCCGCGATCTCCCGGTCGTGGGTGATGATCACGACCGTGGTTCCGGCGGCGTTCAACTCGCGCAGCAGACCGAGTACGGCCTCCCCGGAAGCGGAGTCCAGGTTGCCGGTCGGCTCGTCCGCCAGCAGGACCGCCGGTTCGCCGATCACCGCCCGGGCCACCGCCACCCGCTGGCGCTCGCCACCGGACAGCTGGTGCGGGAGGTGGTGGACGCGGTGGCTGAGGCCGACCCGTTCCAGCGCCGCCGCCGCGCCGGCCCGGCGGCGGCGTAGCGGTACCCCGGCGTACAGCAGCCCGTCGGCTACGGAGTCCAGGACCGGAACCCCTACCGTCAGATGGAACTGCTGGAAGACGAAGCCGATCCGGGTGGCCCGCAGAGCTGACACCTCACGGTCCGTCAGCTTCGCCACGTCGTGGCCGTCGACCAGCACCCGCCCCGCGGAGGGCCGATCGAGGCTGCCCATGAGGTTCAGCATGCTGGACTTGCCCGAGCCCGACGGGCCGACGACCGCGACGAGTTCGCCGCGCCCGATGCTCAGGCTCACGTCCCGTACCGCCGCCACACCACCGGGGTACGTCTTGGTGACCGCGTCGAACGCCACGACCGCCGATGCCGCGCTCACTCCGGAATCCTCACGTTCATGCCCTCGCGAACCGCGCTTCCGCTCACTTCCACCCGGCCGTCCGCGAAGAGCCCGGTCTTCACCGCGACGAACCGGCCGTCCGCGGTCTCCAAGCCGTGGCCGCCCTCGGCAAGGGCGACCAGCGCGGCGACTGGGACGGTGAGGACGTCCGCCCGTTCCCGCCCCACGTACTCGACGGTGACCGGCGCGCTCTCCAGCCGTCCCACGGATCTCTGGTCCTTGATGGTGATGGTCACCGGAACCGTCGGTGCCGCGGAGCCACCCTCCCCGCCTCCCTCCTCGGGCGCGGTCGCGCTCTTCCCCACCGAGGCCACCTCGCCCTTCACCGATTTCCCGTCGGGCAGCCCGATCGTGACGGCGGCGCCGCGCACGGCCCAGGAGTCCTCCGCCGCCGAGGCGTTGACGACGACCTTCCGAGACGTACCGGTGTACGTGAGGACGTCATCGGTGGTCGGCGAGCCGAGCCGGACACTCGCGTGGCCGATCCGTACCTTGCCGGCGGAGTAGACGACGTCCCCGATGCCGACCGTGCCGGTCTGGGGGAGTCCGAGGGAATTCTGCCAGCGCTTGACCGCGCGGGCGGTGAGGTCGGTGAACTCCTCGTCGACTGTGAAGCCGGTGTAGCCGAGAGCGGCGAGATTGCTCTCGAACTGCAAGACGTCCATTCCGTGCAGCGTGCCCCCCGTCCCTCCGGCCCCAGCCCCGGCGCCACCTGGCGTCGGCGGTCCGGAGGGCTCCGGAGTCCCGGAGGTCTCGTCCGTGCGGCCCTGGTCACCCGAACCCTGGGTGTCCCCCTCGGTCCCGGCCTCCTGCCTGGTGCCCTGCTGGGTGCCCGCGGTCAGGCCCAGTTCCCGGTACATCGGCAGCGTCCCGTGCAGCAGCACCACCGGCCGGTCGTCGACGCGCAGCAGCGGGCCGCCGCGCTCCACGGTCGTGCCCTCCGCGGGCAGCCAGGTCACGGTGCCCGTCGCCTTGACCGGCAGCGGTATCTCAGTGCCGTAGCCCAACTGGCCGTCCACCGTGGTGCGTTCGGTCAGTGTGGTCCGGGTGGCCGGGACGGTGGAGCCCGAGCGGGGTGGGGCGGAGGAGCCCGCCTCCGACCCGTCTCCGCCGAGGCCCAGCGCACCGACCACGGCGACCGCCGCCACGACGACCAGAGCCGACGCCACCAGGACCGTTCGCCGTCCGCGCCGACCGCGCGGCGGCGGCGCGGGCGCCGCCCCGCGCTCGTGATCGGTCTGCACAACCGTCTCCGCCATTGTCAGCCCTTGCCCGTGGGCTGGTCCGCCGGGGCACCGATGATCGGAGCGCAGACACGGGTGGCACGCTCGGCTCCTGCCGACGTCTGGTTCCACTCGGAGCCCTGCGCGGTCCCGTCGGGGCCGGGATCGGGAAAGTCGGGGGCGCCGTTCTTCTGCATGCAGTCGGCGTAGTCACGCTTGACCTTGATCTGCTCGGGGGTGAGCTTGGGCTGGTTGGCGTTCTCAAGGCTCTCGGGGACGGCCGCCTTGAGCGAGGCGCACTTCTCGGAGGCGTTCAGGAACTTCGTGTTCTTCTTCAGCGCCGCGTTGTCGCCGAAGTCGACCTGCCCCTTGGCGTCCGGGTCAGAGGCGTCGAGCCCGTTGTCCCGCAGGCACTTCACCCACTCGCGCTGGGCGTTCACGTACGCGGTCACGTCGTCGCCACCACTCGGCGCGGTCGCCTTGCCGGACGCCTTCTCGCCGCCCGCCGTCGGGACCTTCGGGGTGTCGCCCCCGTCGCCGCAGCCGGCCAGGGTGATCGCCATGACCGACGCCGACACCACGGCCATCAGCACCCGGTTCGTTCTCATCGGTTCTCCCGCCTCCTGTCGCGCCCGACCGCGGGCGCGGCGGGCCTCCCGACCGTAGGCCGGAGGTGATGAAGAACCTTTGAAGAACCTGTCATCCGATCATGCGGTGCGCTTCGGACGGGACACCACGGCGGACGGCGACTCCCGCTCGACCCGTGGCGCGGAACCAACCGCTCGGCGAGCGCGCCGTTGCCGGCACTGCCCGGTGCGGCAGGCCGGCAGTCACGCGTCGTCGAGCCGGCCCGCCGTGACACGGACACCGGTCCACGGCTGTGGCCCTCACCTGCCGGCTGACCGTCCGCGGTCGGCAAATCGCTGGTGTCTCCCCTGGGCGGGCGGAGCCCTTGCGGGCACGAGCTACGACTTCAGGCGCTTCACGGCCTCCTGGAGTACCGCGGTCTGCTTGCAGAACGCGAACCGTACGAAGGGCGCGCCCTCCTCGCGGTGGTCGTAGAAGACCGCGTTCGGGATGGCGACGACGCCCGCGCGCTCGGGCAGCGCGCGGCAGAAGGCGAAGCCGTCGCTCTCGCCCAGGGGGCGGATGTCGGTGGTGATGAAGTAGGTACCGGCCGGCTTGAAGACCCTGAAACCGGCCTCCGCCAGGCCGCCCGCCAGCAGGTCCCGCTTGGCGAGCATGTCGTCGCGGAACGCGGTGAAGTAGCTGTCCGGGAGGGCGAGCGCCTCGGCGACCGCGTACTGGAACGGCCCGGAGGCGACGTACGTGAGGAACTGCTTCGCCGAGCGGACCGCGGTGGTCAGCCCCGGGGAGGCCGTCACCCAGCCGACCTTCCAGCCGGTGAACGAGAACGTCTTGCCGGCCGACCCGATGGTCACCGTCCGCTCGCGCATCCCCGGGAGGGTCGCCAGCGGGATGTGCTCCGCGTCGTCGTACACGAGGTGCTCGTACACCTCGTCCGTGACGACGAGCAGGTCCCGTTCCACCGCCAGTTCGGCGATCGCCGTGAGTTCCGCGCGCGTGAGGACCGTTCCGGTCGGATTGTGCGGCGTGTTGATCAGAAGCAGTCGTGTCGAGTCGGTGACCGCGTCACGCAGCTCGTCCAGGTCCAGGCGGAAGCGGGCCGCCTCGGGGTCGGGGCGCAGGGTCACGGGGACCCGGCGGGCGCCCGCCATGGCGATACAGGCGGCGTACGAGTCGTAGTACGGCTCCAGGGCCACCACCTCGTCCCCGGGCTCCAGGAGGGCCAGCATGACGGCCGCGACGGCCTCCGTGGCGCCGACCGTCACCAGGACCTCGGTGTCGGGGTCGTACGACAGGCCGTAGCGCGCGCTTTGGTGCGCGGCGATCGCCGTACGGAGCTCCGGTACGCCCGGGCCCGGCGGGTACTGGTTGCCGCGTCCGTCGCGCAGGGCGCGCACCGCGGCCTCGCGCACCTCCTGCGGGCCGTCCGTGTCGGGGAAGCCCTGGCCGAGGTTGATGGCGCCCGTGCGCACCGCGAGAGCCGACATCTCGGCGAAGATCGTCGTCCCGAACTCGGCGAGGCGGCGGTTGAGGAAGGGGCGTGCGCTGCTGGTCATACCGGTCATCCTGCGCTCAAGCTCTGGAGTTCCTCAAGTGTGCTTTGGCTGCTGAGACGGCCGGGCATCCCCAGGTCACGCACCGCTCACACGGTGTGCGAGGCGCCCGAGGGGGGCCGCTTCGGGGGACTTGTGAGAAGCGGAAGGAGGGTGGTCGTCATGCCCATGGCAGTCGGCGTCATCCTGCTCGTCCTGTTCGTGACCCTGATCGCCGTCGCGCTCGTCGGCCGCAGGCGGCAGGAGCGCGCCGAGAGGAAGGCGCGCGCGGCGCGGCGGCGGACGTACAGCGGGAGCGGCAGCACCAGCGGCAACGGCAGCGCGAACAGTGACAGCATGAACAGCTCCTACACGGGGGGCGGCTGGTGGATCTTCGGGGGTGACTCGGGGGGTGACTCCGGAGGGAGCCACGGAGGAAGTCATGGAGGAAGTCATGGAGGGGGCCACGGGGGTCACTCCTGCGGGGGAGGGCACTCCTGCGGCGGGGGTAGCTCCTGCGGGGGAGGAGGGGGCGGGGGTTGCGGCGGAGGCAGCTGACACGGGGCAGCTGAGCTTCGCCCGGGGCCGGGGGGCCTCCAGGGGTACGCGGGCCCCAAGGGGTACGGGGTTTCCCTTACGGGAGAGCCGGGGGAGACCTGTGGGGGACCCGAGGGGCTACCGCAGAGGGACGCCCGCCGTGTGACGACACGCGGCGGGCGTCCTCGTATGTGACATACGCCCCGCGTACGCCAGGCCCACCCGGCGTACGCCGTAGTTGAACAGTTGAGCTGTGGAGCCCTCTGAGGGATGGAAACCCCACGAAGTTGGGTAAAAACGCTGTGGCGGGACCGCAGTTCATGATTCCCTCTAAAACACCAACGCAGCCCCTCGGACCCCTCGGACATCCCGCGCGGACGTCCTCTCAGACCGGGCCGGCCGGGGCCGGACCCCGGAGTCGACCGGGGCGCGCCGGACCTACCCGCTTCTTCCTCGCGTGCTTGCGGAGCCGATCCATGCTCACGACCCTGACCACCTCCTACACCGACACGCGCGCGGCCGACCTCGCCTGGGCCCTGGGGCGCGAGCCGCTGCCGGCCCTGGCCACGCTCGACCTCGAACTGTCCGGTACCCGACTCCAGTTGAGGCTCCTCGGCGCCTCCCATCAGGTGCTGCTGGAGGAAGAACAAAGCTCCTGTTCGGAGACGGTCGCCTGCATCCCCGGCAGCAGCACCCCGCTCCCGCTCGGCGTCGCCAAACGCGTCGGCGACTGGGAGTACGAGTTCGCGGCCCGCGTCGAGGTGCTCTCGCCCGACCGGTTCGCGAGCCGGGCGCAGGAACTCCTCGCCCTCGTCTCCGACCACCCCCACGGCCTGGCCGGCGTCTTCCCCGGCAGCCCGCACGCCTTCACCGCGCTGCTGGCCCAGCGGGTGGACGGGTACGTGCACTGGCGCACCTGGCACGCCTACCCGCAGGACGGACAGCTCGTCGCGACCCGGACCCGGGTCGGGGTACGGGTACCTGTGGGGTAGGGGTCGTACACCTTCGGGTGGAATCCCCGCGACGGCCGGCCCGGCGCACTCCCCCTCCTCACACGGGTGGAGCAGCCCGTCAGGACCCCCTCGGGACCACCTCCCGTAAACCCAAGGGACCACTTCGGCCTCCGGTTTCACGCGTGTGGGTGACATGGCGTACTCGGGCCGTGACGTAACGTCGCAGTCGTGATCGAACCGCACGCGCCCGCTCCCCCCGGTGCCCCGCCTCCGTGGGGAGGCCGGGCCCCGTTGCCCGTCCGGCCGGCGACGGGGCGGTTCCTGGTGCTGGCCTGCGTGTTCGTGTGCGCCGCGTGCGGGCTGGTCTACGAACTCGAACTCGTCGCGCTGGCCTCGTACTTGATGGGCGACTCGGTCACGCAGGCGTCCGTCGTGCTGTCCGTCATGGTGTTCGCCATGGGCATCGGCTCGCTCGCCGCCAAACGGCTGCGCGGCCTGGCCGCCGCCGGATTCTGCGCGGTCGAGACGGCGCTCGCGCTGATCGGCGGGTGCAGCGCGATGGCCCTGTACGCGGTGTTCGCCTGGACCGGCGACTGGGGCGGCCTGTGGGCGAACGGCCCACGCGTGCTGCTCGTCGCGTTCTCCCTGGGCATCGGCCTGCTGATCGGCGCCGAGGTACCCCTCCTGATGGAGCTGATCCAGCGCATCCGCCGCCAGGACGCGGGCGGGGCGGTCGCCGACCTGTTCGCCGCGGACTACGTCGGCGCGCTCGTCGGCGGCCTCGCCTTTCCCTTCCTGCTCCTGCCGTTCCTGGGGCAGTTGACGAGTTCGCTGCTCACCGGAGCCGTCAACGTCGTCGCCGGCAGCGCGCTGATCCTCGGCCTGTTCCGGCGCGACCTGACCCGCCGGGCGCGCTGGCTGCTGCTCGTCGCCAACGTGACCGTGCTCGGCGTCCTCGCCGCCGCGGCCGTCCTCGTGGACGACTTCGAGCGGGCGGCCCGCCAGGCGGTCTACGGGGACGACGTCCGGGTGGCCCTCCAGACCGACGTACAGGAAGTGGTCCTCACGGGGGGTACTCCGGGACATCCCCTAGGGCTCTACCTGGACGGCCGGCTGCGCGTCGGGGGCCGGGACGAACGCAGGTATCACGAGGCGCTCGTCCAACCCGCGATGTACGGGTCGCACGCGCGCGTCCTGGTCCTCGGGGGCGGGGACGGGCTGGCCGCGCGCGAGGTCCTCACCCGGCCCGGCGTCCGGCGCGTCGACGTCGTCGACCTCGACGCAGGGCTCGTCCGCCTCGCCCGCACCGACCCGGCCCTCTCCCGCCTCGCCGGCCACGCCCTCGCCGACCCCCGCGTCCACGTCACCATCGGGGACGCGTTCCACGTCCTGCGCACGACGCCGCCGGGCACGTACGACGTCGTCGTCGCCGACCTGCCCGACCCGGGCATCACCGCCAGCACCAAGCTGTACTCGGAGGAGTTCTACGGCCTCGCGCGCCGCTCCCTCGCACGCGGGGGGCGGCTCGTCGTCCACGCGGGGCCGGTGACCACCCGGTCGCGGGTCTTCTGGACCGTCGACGCGACGATGCGGGCGGCGGGGCTGGTCACCGTCCCCTACCGGGTGACCGGCAGCGACTCCGGGTTCGCGGCCGGGCCCGACCGGACGACCGCCCGCTCGCGGGCGCCGAAGGACTGGGGGTTCCTGCTGGCCTCGGCCGGGCCCCGGGCTCCCGTCCTCGCCCTCGACCCGCGCCCGCCGCGGCCGAGGACGCTGAGTCCGCAGGCGCTGGCCGAGGGGGCGCGGGAAGCGGCGGCGACGCGGGTGGCGGGGGTGCGGGTATCGACGCTGGTCCATCCGAGGTACTAGGGGTACGGGGTGGGGGCGGGCGGGGCGGGCGTGGAGGCGGGAGTGGAGGTGGGTGTGAGTGTGGATGTGGGTGTGGAGGTGGCGGCTTGGGGTCGGTCCGGCCTCTGGGGGCTTGTCCGACCTGCCTGGTGAGTGGGTGAGTTGCTCGCACGCCGGACGGCCGGGCGCGCGGCCCCTGCCGTTCTCGGTTCCGGCGTCCCGGGAACGGCCTCGTCCGCGCGTCGGCCCAGCGGAGCGAATCCCCCGCTCCGGGGGTGCTTTTCCCGAACCGGTGGGTAGGCTCCACCGACATGGAGCAAGAGGTGTTCGTTCCGGTTCCGGCGGAGCGGCTGCGAGCGGCCCTCGCCGACCCCGCGCAGGTGGCCCGCGCGGTCCCCGGCCTCCAGCAGGACGCGGGGACGCCGCCGATCGCCGGCCGCCTGAAGATCCGTGTCGGCAGCCACACGATCACCTATCGGGGTACCGCCCAGGTATCACCCGCCGCCGACGGGACGTACACCGTCCGGGCGGACGCGGCGGAGGCCAGAGGCACCGGGAAGGTCCACCTCGCCCTCAGCCTCACGCTCACGGAGGGGGCCGGGGCTGCGGGTACGAGTACAGGTACGGGTGCGGGTACGACCCTGAGGTTCACCGGCACCGCGCGGGTGGACGGGCGGATCGCGGAACTCCCGTCGGAGACGGTCACCGCGGCGGTGGCCCGCCTGCTGAACCGGTTCGGGGGGAACCTGGGTACTACGGGTACGGGGGCGGGAGAGCCGTCCTCGGAACGGGGAGCGGGGCTGGAAGCGGAACGGGATGTGGTGCGGGGTTCGGAGGCGGGGGAGGGTGGCGAGGCCGGAGGGGTGAGTGCGGGCGAACGGGGTGCGGAGGGTGAACAGGGGGTGGTGGGCGAGCCGGGCGGTGAGGCCCGGCGGGACGGTGAGGCCGAGCGGGGCGCCGAGGATGAGCGCGGCGGCGAGGCTGAGCGCGGCGGCGAGGCTGAGCAGGACGGTGAGGGCGAGCGCGGCGGTGAGGGCGGGCAGGACGGTGAGGGCGAGCAAGGTCCCGACCGTCAAGGCTCAGCCCCCGACCGGAGCCCCGACGAGAGCCGTGACCCGAGGCAAGGCCCCGACCCCAAGCCGGCCCCCGAGTCGGACCCCACCCCCGACCGGAAACCCGAACACCCCTTCCCGCCCACGATCTTCGAGACCGACATCCCCCCGTCCGCACTCGACCCGCTGGACCCTCTCGACCCGCTGGACCCCGCGCACCCCTCCGACCCCCCGGCCGAAGCCGCCCACGCCCGCCGCACGATGATCGGCCGGAGCGCGGAAGAGGTCGACCACGCCCCACCGCGAGGCCGCTACGCCCCGGTCCCGGCCCCCCAGACCTTCACCCCGGCGAACACCCTCCGCTGGGCGGCCCCCGCGGCGGCCTTCGCCGTGGTGTCGGCGGTGGTGGTGGGACGCGCACTGCGCAGACGCCGCTGACCTGCACGGACGCGACGCTCGGACGCACTCGGCTCTTGTACGGACGCGCACCCGCGGGCGCCCACCAGTTGAGCGGCGCCTGCAAGGACCTACCGGTCAACAGGAAAGCGGAGTCCGTACGGGCCCGGCGTCCACAGCACAGGCAAGCAACGCCCGCACGGGTTGCGTTCACGCCCGCCGACCGCCCCCGCGCATGACACCCGCCACCCCGCCCCACAGCCGACCCGCCCGGTGAAGCCGCGCGCCCGCCCGCCGACCGCCGCTCCCCCGACCCTCGTTGCCCTGCGGCACCGGCCCCACCGACAGCCCCCGCCGCCGTACCCGACTTCGCCGCGCCTCCCCGCCCCGTCGCTCTGCCGCTCGGCCCCCCGGAGCACCTCCCGACGCCGCCCCCAGAGCACCCCGAACACCCCCACCACAAAGCCCACTCCACCCCACCCACCACCCCGTCACCCCCGTAGTACCCCAGTACTGTCATCCCTTGTGAGCAACGAAGAGATCACCCTGACCGCCGGCTCCGCACAGGCGACCGTGCACCCCGCCAACGGCGCCCGCGTGGCCTCCCTCCAGGTCGACGGCGTCGAACTCCTCCGCCAGGGTGAGCGCTTCGGCTGCTTCCCGATGGTTCCGTGGTGCGGCCGGATCAGGGACGGGAAGTTTCGCAACGGCGGCACCACGCACCAGATGCCGCTCAACGCCCCGCCCAACGCGATCCACGGCACCGCGCGGGGCGACGCCTGGAACGTCGCCCGCGTCACGGCCGACGAGGCGGTCCTCACGTACGACCTCGTGGCTCCCTGGCCCTACCCCGGACGTATCACCCAGGTCTTCGCCCTGACCGAGGAGACCCTGACCCTGACCATGGCGGTGGAGACGTACGGCGACTCCTTCCCGGCGCAGATCGGCTGGCACCCCTGGTTCAACCGGAACCTGGGAGGCGGCGACGTACAGCTCGCCTTCGACCCCGCCTGGCAGGAGGAGCGCGGCGACGACCACCTCCCCACCGGCAACCGGATCGACCGCGAGCCCGGCCCCTGGGACGACTGCTTCGGCATGCCGGACGGCGTGGACGTGACCCTGACCTGGCCGGACGAGCTGGAGCTGAAAGTCACCAGCCGCGAGCAGTGGGTCGTGGTGTACGACGAGCAGGAGCCCGCCGTCTGCGTGGAACCCCAGACCGGCCCGCCCAACGGCCTGAACACGCACCCGCGCCTGGTCACCCCGGTGGACCCGCTGGAGGCGTCGACGACCTGGACCTGGCGGCGCCTGTAGTACCCGTACGACCAGTACCCGTACGACCTGAGAGCCACGGCCCCGCATAGCCCGTACCTCCCGCCTCTAAGCTGTTCGCCATGACGGACGTACGCGCTGAGCTGCTGCAACAGATCAAGGACAAGGCCGTGGTGCACGGCAGGGTCACGCTCTCCTCGGGCCTGGAGGCGGACTACTACATCGACCTGCGCCGCGTCACCCTGGACGGTACGGCCGCCCCGCTGGTCGGGCAGGTGCTGCTGGACCTGACGGCGGAGCTGGAGTTCGACGCGGTGGGCGGGCTCACCATGGGCGCCGACCCGGTCGCGACGTCGATGCTGCACGCCGCCGCCGCCCGCGGCCAGAAGCTCGACGCCTTCGTCGTACGCAAGGCGGCGAAGGCGCACGGCATGCAGCGGCAGGTCGAGGGGCCGGAGATCCGGGGGCGGCGGGTGCTGGTGGTCGAGGACACCTCGACGACCGGCGGCTCCCCGCTGACGGCGGTGGAGGCCGTGCGCGCGGCGGGCGCCGAGGTCGTGGCGGTGGCGACGATCGTCGACCGGGCGACCGGCGCCGACCGGAAGATCCAGGAGGGCGCGGGGGTGCCGTACCTCTTCGCCTTCTCCAAGGACGAGCTGGGCCTGGACTGATACCTGAGACGTAGCCGGTTACACCTTCCGGAGCAGTAGGCCATGTCTGGAAAGATGGGGATGACGACGACGTCAGACACCAAGGTCTAGGTCAGGGCCGTAGTACGAAGATCGCCCACCCGCACACCCAAGGAGCGGACAGATGCCCATCGCAACCCCCGAGGTCTACAACGAGATGCTCGACCGGGCGAAGGCAGGCAAGTTCGCCTACCCGGCCATCAACGTCACCTCGACGCAGACCCTGCACGCTGCGCTGCGCGGCTTCGCGGAGGCGGAGAGCGACGGCATCATCCAGATCTCCACGGGCGGCGCCGAGTTCCTGGGCGGCCAGTACAGCAAGGACATGGTGACCGGCTCGGTCGCGCTCGCCGAGTTCGCGCACATCGTCGCCGAGAAGTACCCGGTCACGGTCGCGCTGCACACCGACCACTGCCCGAAGGACAAGCTCGACGGGTACGTACGGCCGCTGCTCGCCGTCTCCGAGGAGCGCGTGAAGGCCGGCCGCAACCCGCTCTTCCAGTCGCACATGTGGGACGGCTCGGCCGAGACGCTCGCCGACAACCTGGCCATCGGCCAGGAGCTGCTGGCCCGCGCGGTCGCCGCGAAGATCATCCTCGAGGTGGAGATCACCCCGACCGGCGGCGAGGAGGACGGCGTCTCGCACGAGATCAACGACTCCCTCTACACGACCGTCGACGACGCGATCCGCACGGTCGAGGCGCTCGGTCTCGGCGAGAAGGGCCGCTACCTGCTCGCCGCGTCGTTCGGCAACGTGCACGGCGTGTACAAGCCGGGCAACGTCGTGCTCCGCCCCGACCTGCTGAAGGAGCTGAACGAGGGCGTCGCCGCCAAGTTCGGCAAGCCGGCCGGTTCGCAGCCGTTCGACTTCGTCTTCCACGGCGGCTCCGGCTCCTCCGAGGAGGAGATCGCGACGGCGCTGGAGAACGGCGTCATCAAGATGAACCTCGACACGGACACGCAGTACGCCTTCACGCGTCCGGTCGCGGCGCACATGTTCCAGAACTACGACGGCGTCCTGAAGGTCGACGGCGAGGTCGGCTCCAAGAAGACGTACGACCCCCGTACCTGGGGCAAGCTCGCCGAGGCGGGTATGGCGGCGCGGGTCGTCGAGGCCACGCAGAACCTGCGGTCGGCGGGGACGCGGATCAAGTAGTACTTCCGAGTGAGAGGTCCGGTGTCTCCCTTCGGGGGACGGCGCCGGGCCTTTCGCGTGTCCGGAGTACCCCCTACCTGAGAGCCAGTGTCCACGCCACGCCATGTGTGGGAATCCTGTGGACAGGTTGTCATAGCCATGCAATAGGCTGCGATCACCGCACCCCGGTTCTCGGGGCACGCCCCAACTTGCGGGGCAGCGAAGACCATTGGGGGGTCTTTTCATCGTGTTCGTGCGTAAGCGCACTCTCTCGACCGCGACAGCGCTCGCGGTTCTCGTCAGCTCCGCCGCGCTGGTCGTGGGGACGGCCGGTTCGGCCGCGGCGGACAGCAGCAAGGTGCTCCCGCTGAAGTCCGCGGGCGACATCGTGGTGGACGGCGTCCACCGCAAGGTCTTCGTCAGCGACCCCGTCACCGGACGGATCGTCGCGACGGACTACGCCGGCAACGTGCTCACCACCGTGCCCGAGCTGTACGGCGTCACCGGGCTCGCCCTGTCCGCCGACTCGGGCCGCCTGTACGCGGCCGTCCCGAGCGTCGACTCGATCGTGGAGCTCGACACCACCACCATGGCCGAGCAGGCCCGGTACGCCACCGGCGACGGCACCGACCCGCAGTTCCTCGCCCTCGCGGGCGGCAAGATCTGGTTCGGGTACGGCACCGAGTCCGACGGCTCGATCGGCTCCCTCGACGTGAGCGGCGCCGAGCCCGTCGTCGCCCTCGACCAGGACACCGAGACGGACTACTCCGGCGCCCCGCGCCTCGCCGTCTCCCCGACGAACCCGAACGCCATCGCCGCCGCCGGGTCGTACTACCACCGGTTCGCCCTCGCGACGTACGACGTGACCACGGGCACCGCGACCCGTACGTCCCGTAATACCTCCGCGCTCTCCGGGCAGACCAACGACCTCGCGTACACCCCGGACGGCACCCGCATCGTCACCGCCAACCCCGGCAAGGTGCACCACGTCTGGCAGGCGTCCGACCTCACCGAGACCGGCACCTACGCCAGCACCGAGCACGGCACGTCGGTCGCGATCGCCCCCGACGGCACCGTCGCGGCGGGCTCCGACGCCCCCTACGGGAAGGACGTCTTCGTCTACCGCCCGGGGCAGACCACGTCCGTCCGGCAGTACGACTTCCCGGTGACGGGTACGACGTCCGCCGGCGACGGCCTCGTCAACGGCGGACTCGCCTGGGAGCCGGGCGGCAGCCGTCTGTTCGCGGTCACCGACAACTGGGACAGCAACGTCCGCCTGCACGTCCTGGACGAGCCGACGAAGTCCGCCCCGGCGGTCGCCGTCAAGGCCCCGGCCACGGCCGCGCTCGGCAAGGCGCTCACCGTCTCCGGGACGGTCTCGGGGTCGGTCGCGCTGCCCGTCGGCGCGCCGCTCGCGGTCACCCGGTTCGACTCCGAGTCCCCCAAGGGCAAGTCCCTGGGGACGAAGAAGCTGGCCGCGAAGGGGGCGTTCTCCTTCACGGACACCCCGGCCGTCGCCGGCAACGTCACCTACAAGGTCACGTACGCCGGAAGTACGACACACTCGGCCGCCTCCGGGTCCGCGCTCGTCAAGGTCGCCTACAACAAGACGGCCCTGAAGATCGACCGGAACAACACGACCGTCAACTACGGCACCAACGTGACGTACACGGCGACGCTCGGCGCGACGTACAAGAACCGGACCGTCGAGATCTGGGCCGACCCGTGGGGGCCGGAGCCGAAGCGGCTGCTCAAGCGGGGCAACGTCAACGCCAAGGGCCAGCTGGCGACGACGCTGCGCATGACCCGGGACACCACGGTCAGCGCCGTCTTCACCGGCGACGCGCGCTTCGGCAAGGCCGAGGCCAAGTCCGGCGTGCGCACCCGCGCGGGTGTGACGACCACGCTGTCGCGCCACTACAAGTGGACCAAGTTCGGGAAGACGTCGTACCAGACGTTCCACCAGACGACCGACCCGCTGATCACCACGTGGATCAACGCCTACCCCGGCCGGTACACGCGTCTCGACCTTGAGACGTACTACCAGGGTCGCTGGTACTCCGGCGGCTCGGAGTTCTTCGAGCTGGACAGCACCGGCAAGGCGTACGTCACGCTCGACGGCGACGGGGCGGCCGGGTACCGGTTCCGCGTCCGGTCGGTGTACGTCGACGGCTACAACGGCGACATCGCGAACACGACGTCGTACGGGCCGTGGAAGTACTTCAACTTCACGAAGTGATACCTCGCGGGTAGCCGCGCGGTGATACCTCGGAGGTAACTCCTCGGGCCGAGCCCGGTGCCCTGCCCAGGGTGCCGGGCTCGCCGCCGTCCGGGGTGACAGACTGGAGGCCATGACGATTCACGAGAACCTCCTCGGGGGCCCGCCCCCGACCCACCTCCCCGACGACCCCGAGCCGCGCGAGCTGCTCGCGGGCGGCACCTCGGCCGCCGACGTCGCCGCGAAGTACCCGAAGTCCTCGCTGGCCTGGGCGCTCCTCGCCGACGACGCGTTCGAGCGGGGGAGCGTGGTGGAGTCGTACGCGTACGCCCGTACGGGATACCACCGGGGCCTGGACGCCCTGCGCCGCAGCGGCTGGAAGGGCCATGGCCCGGTGCCCTGGGAGCACGAGCCGAACCGCGGCTTCCTGCGCGCCCTGCACGCCCTCGCCCGCGCGGCCGGCGCGATCGGTGAGCAGGACGAGTACGAGCGGTGCACGCAGTTCCTGAAGGACTCCTCGGCGACGGCGGCGCAGACGCTCGGCTGACGGGCACCGGCCCTCGGGGCTCGCGGGTCGGGCCTCGGCGTTCGCGGGTCGGGCCTCGGGGTTCGGGCCACGCGGCTCGGGCCTCGGGGTGATACCCGTAGTACTCGGGTAGGTGCTCCGGGTAATCCGGAGCATGGCCCGTCTGGACCTGTGATCAGGCGGGCCTTGCCTTTTCGGCGGACGATCGAAGAGGATGCCCGGCGGGGACCGGGGCCCCCGTGTCGGTAACGGCAGGGGCGGACCGCTACCCGGAGCAACAACAGGAGACAGCGATGTCCCAGGAGGCTCACGAGGCCCACGAGCCCGAGACCCCTCACCTCGACTTCGCGGGTACGACGCCCTACGAGGACTACGTCCGGGCGGATGTGCTCACCCACCTCCAGCACCCCCTCTCCGACGACCCCGGAGAGATGGTCTTCCTGGTCACCACCCAGGTCATGGAGCTGTGGTTCACCGTCATCGTCCACGAGTGGGAGACGGCCACGAAGGCCCTGCGCTCGGACGACATCCCGGTCGCGGTCGACGCGCTGAAGCGCTCCGTACGGGAACTGGAGGCGCTCAACGCGTCCTGGCGGCCCCTGGCCCAGCTCACGCCCGCCCAGTTCAACTCGTACCGCTCGGCCCTCGGCGAGGGCTCCGGCTTCCAGTCCGCGATGTACCGCAGGATGGAGTTCCTGCTCGGCGACAAGTCCGCGTCGATGCTCGTCCCGCACCGCGGAGCCCCCCGAGTCCACGCGGAGTTGGAGAAGGCGCTGCACGAACCCAGCCTGTACGACGAGGTGTTGAGGCTGTTGGCGCGCCGCGGACACGCCGTCCCGGACGCGGTGCTGCGCCGTGACGTGGCGCTGCGCTACGAGCCCTCGCCCGAGGTGGAGGCGGTCTGGACGGCCCTCTACCAGGGCGACCAGAACGCCGAACTCGCCCGGCTCGGCGAGGCGTTGACCGACGTCGCCGAACTGGTCTGGCGCTGGCGCAACGACCATCTGGTCGCCACCCGCCGGGCGATGGGCGCCAAGGCCGGCACCGGGGGCTCCGCGGGGGTGGCCTGGCTGGAGAAGCGGGCCGGCAAGAACGTCTTCCCGGAGCTCTGGACGGCGCGGTCCCATGTCTGAACTGACCCTCAAAGCTCAAGAGTTGGATGCCAGGGACGAACTCGCGGGCAAGCGCGCCGAGTTCCTCCTGGACGACGGCTCGGGCGACCCGGGCGTCTACCTGGACGGCAACTCGCTGGGCGCGCTGCCCGCCGCCGTCCCCGACGCGGTCGCGGACGTCGTCCGGCGCCAGTGGGGCGAACTGCGCATCCGTTCCTGGGAGGAGAGCGGCTGGTGGACGGCGCCCGAGCGGATCGGCGACCGGATCGCCCCGCTGATCGGCGCGGGTCCCGGCCAGGTGGTGGTCGGCGACTCGACAAGTGTCAACGTCTTCAAGGTACTTGTGGTCGCCCGGCGGATGGCGGGGGCGGGGCGGGACGAGATCGTCGTCGACGCCACGACCTTCCCCACCGACGGCTACATCGCCGAGTCCGCCGCGAGGATGACGGGTTGTACGGTACGACCCGTACGACCTTCGGAGGTCACCGGCGCCCTCTCCTCCCGTACCGCCGCGGTACTGCTCAACCACGTCGACTACCGCTCGGGACGGCTGCACGACCTCCCCGCGCTGACGGCCGCGATCCATGAGGCGGGCGCTCTCGCCGTCTGGGACCTGTGCCACAGCGCGGGCGCGCTGCCCGTCGGGCTCGACGAGCACGGGGTGGACCTGGCGGTCGGCTGCACCTACAAGTACCTGAACGGCGGCCCGGGTTCACCCGCGTACCTGTACGTGCGACGGGACCTCCAGGGGGACTTCGACTCCCCGCTGCCCGGCTGGAACTCGCACGCCGAGCCGTTCGGGATGAGCCCGTCGTACGTACCGGCGCCCGACCTCGTCCGGGGCCGGGTCGGGACGCCGGACATCCTCTCCATGCTCGCGCTGGAGGCGGCCCTCGGGGTGTGGGAGGGTGTGTCGATCGAGGCGGTGCGCGCCAAGTCCCTTGCTCTGACGGACTTTTTCCTCGCGTGCGTCGAGGAGTACGTCCCCGCGGGCCGGGTCGAGTGTGTGACCCCGCGGGCCCACGCGGAGCGCGGCAGCCAGATCGCGCTGCGCTGCGACGACGCGGGGGACGTGATGAAACGGCTCATCGTGCGGGGGATCGTGGGGGACTTCCGGTACCCCGATGTCCTGCGGTTCGGGTTCACGCCGCTGTACCTCGGGTTCGCGGACGTGGAGCGTGCGGCGCGGGAGCTCCGGCTGGCTCTCAAGTAGCCCTGTCATACCCGGGGTCCGGACGGAGGGCACACCGCGCGAACACGGGCGGTGTGCCCTTCGGCACGTACGGTGGGAGGCGCGAGGGTGTCATATCCGGGCAGAACCGTTTACCCCTCACCCAGCGTGACATCCGCGTGTCCGCGCACGTCACGGGCCTGATACCGTCCCCGCCAGCGGACGGATTCACCGCCGTCCACATCTACCTGGTCGTCAATTCCATTTCGTTGCTGAGAGGTTGGAGCATGCCGGACGACGTCGCCGCAGCCCGAACCGCCGCCGAGGAGCAGTCCGCCTTCTCCCACCCGCCCATCGACCCCGACGCGAGTGCCGCCTACGGCGACCACCCCGACCAGGTGATCGACTTCTACGTCCCGAGGGGTACGGGGGGTACGGGTTCCGCACCACTGGTCGTCCTGCTGCACGGAGGTGCCTGGCGCGCGCCGTACGACCGCCTGCACATCACGCCGTTCGCCGGCTTCCTGGCCCGACGGGGGTTCGCCGTCGCCAACGTCGAGTACCGGCGCGGGGAGTTGGAGAGTGCGGCGGCCTCCGGCGGAAACGCTCCTGTGGACGACGCAGGGGAGGCGATGCCGGTCGCCGGCCGCTGGCCGGACACCTTCGACGACGTGGCCGCCGCGCTCGACGCGCTCCCCGGCCTCGTCCGGGACGCCCTCCCGGCGGCCGATCCGCGCCGCATCGTCCTCGCCGGGCACTCCGCGGGCGGCCACCTCGCGCTGTGGGCCGCCGCCCGGCACGTCCTCCCGGCGGACTCCCCCTGGCGCACGGCCGGCCCCGCGGACCTGCGCGGTGTGGTCGCGCTCGCGCCGATCGCCGACTTCGAGGTCGCGCGGAAGCTGGACGTCTGCGGTGGCGCCGCCACCCAACTCCTGGGCGGCGAAGGGAAGTTCGCCGAGCGTCGGCCGTACGCCGATCCGGCGCTGCTGCTGCCGACGGGGATCGCGACGACCCTCGTGCAGGGGCGTGCCGACGAGGTCGTGCCGATGGCGGTCGCCGAGGCGTACGCGGACGCGGCGGCCAAGGCGGGGGAGATGGTGGGGGTGACCCTGCTGGAGGACGTGGGGCACTTCCCGTTGATCGATCCGGTGGCGGACGCCTGCGCGGTGGTGGGGGAGGAGATCGCGCAGTTGGCCTGGTGAGGTGGGGTGAGACGGGCCCGGAGGGCTACGGGTATGACGGGGTGAGGGTTCTCGGGGGCGGTGGTCCGCGCCCCTGGCCCGGATGTCTGGTCCGCATGTCTGGTCCGCGCCCCTCGTCATACCCGTAATACCTGAGAGCTACGTCGGAGAACAGCTCTCCGGCGGGACGCGAACGACACGCGCCGATCCCTAACTTCGAAGCCAGTGACGCCCGACGGCCGGGCGGACTGGAAGCGGAGGGACAACGGCGATGCGGATCGGCGACGCGGAGAAGACGACAGGAAGGGCGGGGCGCCTGCTCCGCGCCCTGCTCGCCGTCCTGGTCGTCGCGGCGGTCGTCGTCCCCCTCGTCGCGGCGGCCCGCCCCGACATCCCGGCCCCCGCCCCGGCGGCGCGGACCGCCTGGACGGCCGGGACGCTGGAGAAGACGTACGCGGCCAACCGGTCGAACGCCGAGCTGGCGTCGGAGATGGCCCGGGACAACGGCGACCGGCACCGGGCGGCGGCGGACAGCGCCCTGGCCGCCCCCGGCAGGCACCTCCTCTCCTTCGACGGCAGGGGCGACGGCCGGGCCACGGAAGTCCTCGGCGACCTCGCCCACGCACACCGGATCGCGATCCTGGTCCCCGGCTCCGACACCACGCTGGACACGTACGCACGCTTCCGCGCGGGCGCCGACGCCCTCTACCGCCGGCTGACCCGAGAGGCCCCGGCAGGGACGGGCGTCGCGGTGATCGCCTGGCTCGGGTACACGACACCGGACACGATCAGTACGACGGTCCTGACCCCGGACCGCGCGGACGAAGCGGCGCCCGAACTCCGCGCCTTCGTCGCCGGCCTGCGCGCCCTCACCGGCCCGGACACCCACCTCAGCCTCCTGTGCCACTCCTACGGCACGGTGGTGTGCGCCCGAGCCGCTGCCCGCCTGGACGCCGACGAACTGGTCCTCCTCGGCAGCCCCGGCACCGGCGCGGACTCGGCGTCCGGCCTCGGCACCCGTGCCCGAGTCTGGGCGGCCCGCGGCGCGGACGACTGGGTGGCGGACGTCCCCCACACCAGCGCGGACCTCTTCGGCACGACGATCGGCTTCGGCCGCGACCCGGTCTCCCCGGCCTTCGGCGCCCAGGTCTTCGCCGCCGGCGACGGCGGCCACAGCGACTACTTCACCCCGGGCTCGGTCTCGCTGGCCAACCTCGCCCGGATCGTCCTCGGCGAGTCGACGGAGGTCACCCGTGCACAAGACACGTGATCCGCGCGGAACGTACCTGGGCCGCACGGCCGCCCGCATCGACGCCGCCACACCTCCGCACCGCGACCGCGCCGTGGACGCCCTGCGCGCGCTGGCCATCCTCGGCGTCGTCCTCGGCCACTGGCTGGTGACGGCCCTGGTCGCCGACGGCGACACCCTGCGCACGGCGAGCCCGCTGGCGTCGATGCCCTGGCTGGCGCCCGTGTCGTGGACGTTCCAGACGCTCGCCGTGTTCTTCATGGTGGGCGGGCATGTGTCCACACGGAGCTACGCGGCGGCGCGGAAGCGGGCACGGGGTGCGGACCACGCGCGCGGGGACGACCGGCCCGCCGGGGTACGGGACGCGAGTGGACGGGAGCCGTCGTACCGTGCGACGTTCGAGCGGCGCGGCGTCTACGCCGGCTGGCTGCGGACCCGGCTCGCGCGGCTGTTCCTGCCGGTGGCCGCGCTGGTGGGGGTGTGGGCGGCGGTGGCGGTCTGTCTGCTGCTGGGCGGCGCCTCGTTCGTGACGGTGCGTACGGTCGTGAAGCTGGCGCTGTCCCCGCTGTGGTTCCTCCTGGTCTTCGCGGGGCTGACGGCGGCGACTCCGCTGCTGGCCCGGCTCAACCCGCTGTGGCCGCTGGTGGTGGTGCTCCATGTCGACCTGGTCCGCTTCGGCCTCGGCGGCCCGGCCTGGCTGGGCTGGGTGAACCTGGCGGCGGGCTGGGCGGTGCCCTACACGCTGGGCGCGGCCTGGACGCGGGGCGAGCTGGAGGGCAGGCGGGCCGGATGGGTCCTGCTGGCCGGCGGGGCGGTGGTGACGGCGGTGCTGGTGCGGTGGGGCGGATACCCGGCGTCGATGGTGGGGGTGCCCGGGGAGGGCGTCTCCAACCTCGACCCGCCGACCCTGGCGGCCGTCTCCTTCGGGCTCGCCCAGTGCGGGCTGGCGCTGCTGCTGCGGGGCCGGCTGCGGCGGGCGATGAGCCGCCCCCGCGCGTGGGCGGCGGTGGCCCTGCTCAACCTCTCGGCGATGACGGTCTTCCTCTGGCACCAGACGGCCCTGATGGCGACGACGGCCCTGGCCCTCCCCGCCGGCCACCTCCCCGGCCTGCACACCCTCCCCGACACCCCGGCCTGGGTCCCGTACCGGCTCCTGTGGCTCCCGGCGTTCGCGCTGGCGCTCGCGGTGTGCTGGGCGGCGTTCCACGGCTGGGAGACGCGGCCGGGCCGTCGTGGGGGCAGGCGCGCGGGCAGGCGCGCGGAGGGGGCCAGGGTCGTGCGGGCGAAGGACGGCGGGACCGTCAACGGGGCGCCGTGCTCCGACGCCGAACGGCCGGACGCGGCAAGGAAGTCGGCGTACCAGCTCACAGGCCGGAAGCCCGCGCTTCCGGGCCCGGGATCGACCGCTCTGAAGGGGGCCGGCGGTGCATAAGGTGATGAGGGTGACGCGGTTGGAGAAGCAGGTGGAGCGCGCGCTGCGCCGGGCACCGGGCGGGGACCGTCGGCGCGGGGCGCAGCGGAAGACCCGGGAGGGCGGGTGGCCGGTCCGCGTGCTGACGCGGCTGCGGCAGGACCTGTGGCCGACCAGCCCGGCGCCGCTGCCGCCGTCGACGTGGGTGCGCTGGCTGGCACACGGCCTGGTGTGCCTGGCGGCGGTCGTGGCGACGCTGGCGAACATGGACCAGTTCGACACCCGCTACGGACTGGGCGTCGAGTTCGGCCTGGTGTGCGCGCTGGCGCAGGGCGTGGCCCTGGTCGTGGCGCTGTGGTGGCCGCTGCACGGCTGGTGGCTGTCGCTGATGGTGACGGTCGTGGCGGCGCTCGCGGCGCGCAGCCGGATGATGGTGCCCGCCATGCTTCCCGGCTGGCCGGGGTACACGGGCCCGAGCGCCGGTGCCTACTGGCCCTGGGGCGAGCCCGGTCTCGCCGTCCACGCGCTGGTCCTCTTTCTGCTCGCCCTGCGGGTCCCCGCGCGGGTCTCCGCGGCCGTGCTGATGCTGACCGCGCTGGCCACCTGGGTGGTGGAAGGGGTGATCGGCGGATGGGGTTACACGCCGAGCGGTCTGCTGGCGGTCGCCGTCTTCGCGGGCGCCGTCCTCCTGGGCGCGGCCATGCGAGGCCGCCGCGAGGCCCGCACCCAACTCGTCGAGCAGACCGGCATCACAGCCGAGGAACGCGCCCGCCGCACCCTCCTGGAGGAGCGCAGCCGCATCGCCCGGGAACTGCACGACGTGGTCGCGCACCACATGTCGGTGATCTCGATCCAGGCACAAGTGGCCCCGCACCTGGTCGCGGACCCGTCGGAGGAGCTCAAGGAGAACCTCGCGGGCATCCGGCAGAACGCGCTGGAGGCGCTCGCCGAACTGCGCCGGGTGCTCGGGGTGCTGCGCTCGGAGACTCCGCAGGACGCCGACGGCCCGTACGGGCTCGGCGCGGCGACCGGTACGGCACCGGACGCCCCGCAGCCCACGCTGGACCGGCTGGACGCCCTGCTGGACAACACGCGCGCGGCGGGCCTCGACGTAGTCAAGGTGGTGACCGGGGAGCCGCCGGTGCCGCCGTACCCACCGGGCGTGCAGCTCTCGGCGTACCGAATAGTGCAGGAGGCGCTGAGCAACGTGCTGCGGCACGCGCCGGGGGCGGGCGTGACCGTGGAGATCGGGCACCAGAGGGACGGCGTGCAGTTGTGCGTCACGAACTCCCGCCCGAGCCGCCCGGCAGACCCGTCCCCCGGCGCGGGGCACGGACTGCTGGGGATGCGCGAGCGCACGGCGATGCTGGGCGGCCACCTGGCGGCCCACCCGAACCTGCACGGCGGCTACGTCGTCACGGCGTTCCTGCCCCGCGACGGCGTCCGGGCGGAAACGCCCCCGGCCGACGAAGTGGTCCTGGACGGGCTGGAGTTCACCGACGGCCCGCCCGAAAGCTCCCTATTTCGAATGATCCTCCCGGAGGCACTCCGCAAGGGCGGACGGCGCGACGGACCGTCCCCGCCACCGGAGCCTCCGAACGACGCGACAGGAGACGAGAAGACATGACGAACGACGACACGATCCGCGTACTCATCGCGGACGACCAGCAGATGGTCCGCCAGGGCTTCACCGTCCTGCTCAACACCCACCCCGGCATCGAGGTCGTCGGCCAGGCGGTCGACGGCCTGGACGCGGTGGCGAAGGTCGAGGAACTCTCCCCGGACGTCGTCCTGATGGACATCCGCATGCCGGAGCTCAACGGCATCGAGGCGACCCGCCGGATCACCGCCACCCTGCCCGACCTGAAGGTGCTGGTCCTGACGACCTTCGACCTCGACGAGTACGTGTACGAGGCACTGCGCGCCGGCGCCTCCGGGTTCCTGCTGAAGGACGCCTCCGCCGACCAGCTCGCCGAGGCGGTCAAGGTCGTCGCGGCGGGCGACGCCCTGCTCGCCCCCGGCATCACCCGCAAGCTGATCACCGAGTTCTCCCGTATCAACGGCGGCCCGCGCGCCCCCGAGAAGGCCCGCCTCGACGAACTCACCGAACGGGAGACGGAGGTGCTGTCGCTGATCGCGCAGGGCCTGTCGAACGCGGAGATCGCCCGGCACCTGTGCGTCGCAGAGCAGACCGTGAAGACCCACGTGGGCCGCATCCTGGTGAAGCTGGGCCTGCGCGACCGCACCCAGGCGGCGGTGTTCGCGTACGAGGTGGGCCTCGTCCGCCCGGCGGCCCGCTGAGATGCCGGCCGTCGGCCCGCCGCCCGGGTCCGGGCAGCTCCCGGGGGGACCCGTAGTACTTGAGACGGACCCGGCGGAACCCCCCTCAATGGTGACGACGCCGGTCCGGGCCCCGTCCTACGGTGTGAACGTGACCGAGACGACGCAGACCACCCGGACGCGGATCATGGATTCGCAGAGCCCGCACGGCGATTCGGACGACGGCGCGTACACCCCGCGCAGTCCGGAGGCCAAGGCGGCGCTGGACGCCCTGCGCGGGCTGCGCAAGGACCTGATCGACGACGCCTTCGCCTACCGCCCCCTTCCCCGCCTGGGCGACGACAGCCGCCTGGTCCGCCGCTCGAAGGGCCGCAGGCGGGAGTGGGCGGCCTGGTCGTGGCACGCCCTGGTCGCGGCGGCCGGCGTCCTGGCGATGATGAACACGTGGACGGACGCCCGGGGCGGCGCGATCAACGCGCTGTGCGGGCTGCTGGTCCTGGCGCCGGTGCTGCTGACGCTGGTCCGCCCGGTGGGTGCCTTCTGGTTCTCCCTCGCCTCGACGACGGTCGTCGCCACGGTCGGCACGTCCTACACCCTGTGGCCCTGGACCCCGGGAGCCCTCATCTCGCACCTCGTGGTGATGACGGTCGTCGCGGTCCGCACCCGCCCCCGGACGGCGGCCTGGATGTGGCTGCTCACGGCGGCCTACGGCTTCACCGCCGAGTCGTTCTTCGGCTGGAGCCACGGCGGATACGGCACGGACACCGGCCCCATGCTGGTGCTCTCCGCGTTCTCCCTGCTGGCCGTCACCGTCTGGCACACCCGCCGGCAGGCGGCGCGGGAGGTCACGGCGCAGCAGACGGTGACCGAGCACGAGCGCTCCCGCCGCACGCTCCTGGAGGAGCGGACGACGATCGCCCGGGAACTGCACGACGTGGTGGCGCACCACATGTCGGTGGTCGCCATCCAGGCGGAGGCGGCCCCCTACCGGGTGGAGAACACCCCGCCGGAGCTGGCGAAGGCGTTCGTCACGATCAGGGAGAACGCGGTGGCGGCCCTCACCGAGCTGCGCCGGGTGCTGGGCGTGGTCCGCGCCGAGGACTACGAGGTGCCGGACGCCCCGCAGCCCACGCTGGCGGACCTGGACGGCCTGCTGGCCAACGTCCGGGAGGCCGGGCTGACGGTGGAGAAGGTGACGACGGGAGCGGTCCGGGAGCTGCCCCAGGGGGTGGAGCTGTCGGCGTACCGCATAGTGCAGGAGGCCCTGAGCAACACACTGCGGCACGCACCGGGGGCGACGGCGACGGTGGAGTTCGGATACGTCCTCGGCGGCCTCGGGATACGGGTGGTGAACGGCCCGGTGGAGCACCCCTCCCTGACCAAGACCCAGCCGGGCGCGGGACACGGCCTGACGGGCATGCGGGAGCGGGTCGCGATGCTGAACGGCGAGATGACGACGGGCGATACGGACGACGGGGGCTACGAGGTGGCGGTTTTCCTGCCGGTCGCGGGCCACGGCACGGGTGAGGGCGGGGCCGGGACATGACGATCAGGGTGCTGGTGGCGGACGACCAGATGATGGTCCGGGAGGGCTTCTCGGTCCTGCTCAACGCGATGCCGGACATCGAGGTGGTCGGGGAGGCGGTGGACGGCCGGGAGGCCGTGGCGAAGGTCCGCGAACTCTCCCCGGACGTCGTCCTGATGGACATCCGGATGCCGGAGCTGAACGGCATCGAGGCGACGCGGGAGATCGTCGCGGCGGACGGCGCGGCGAAGGTGCTCGTGCTGACGACGTTCGATCTGGACGAGTACGTGTACCAAGCGCTGCGGGCCGGCGCCTCGGGGTTCCTCCTGAAGGACGCCTCGGCCCGGCAGCTGGCGGACGGGGTGCGGGTGGTGGCGTCCGGGGAGTCCCTCCTCGCCCCCTCGGTGACGAAGCGGCTGATCACGGAGTTCTCCCGGCTCGCGGAGAGCGAGCGACCCCGGATTCCGGCGAGCGCGCAGGCGGCCTACGGAGACCTGACCGAGCGGGAGACGGAGGTGCTGGTGCTGATCGCGCAGGGCCTGTCGAACGCGGAGATGGCGGAGCACCTGGTGGTGGCGGAGTCGACGGTGAAGACGCACGTCAGCCGGATTCTGGTGAAGCTGGGCCTGCGCGACCGCACGCAGGCGGCGGTGTTCGCGTACGAGACGAGGCTGGTGGTGCCGAACTAGGGGCGGTAGTCGTAAATGTGTTCCCATGAACGCGTAAACCCCCTCCTCACCGGCGACTCGGGCACCTAATCTCACAGGGACGCTGTGCCGTGACTGTGAGTCGGCCGAGATTTTCCAGCTGACCCGGCGGCAGGCGACCCATCGCTTTTTCTCATCGACTTCGCCCGGCCGGGGGACGGCCGGGCGGGGTGTCAGATCCATTGGGGGGTCGACGACTTGAGTTCGTTGTTCACGCGTCGCACTGCGGCGACGCTCGCTTCGGCGGTGGCACTGGCCGCCGTCGGGACCGTGGTGGCGGCGCCGAGCGCCCTGGCCGACGGCGCGGGTTCCTGGCCGGGGACGGAAGGCAGGCTGCTGACCGACGGTCCGGTGCTGGTGGACCCGGCGACCGGCGCCCAGACCAAGGTCGGCTCCGGGACGGGGACGTACGCGACGTGGGCGCCGGACGGCAGCCGGATCGTCAGCGTCGTCGGCGGCAGGATCGCGAGCGTGCGGCCGGACGGCAGCGGGCAGTTCCTGCTGCCGAAGCCGCAGGGGGTGCGCAAGACCGCGCCGTACCAGGACCTGACGTTCTGGTGGGGCGGACAGGCCGTCGTCTTCGCGACGGGCGGCCAGCTCGTCGCCGGCCCCTCCGACGGCTCCCGGGTGCCGCAGCCGCTGCTGACGGCGGCGCTCGAACCGGCGACGGTGTGCGACAGCGGCCCGACGGTGAACGAGAAGGGGCTCGTCGCGTTCGCCCGCAGTACGGGAGGCTGCGGGGGCGGCCAGGCGGTGTACGTGTACGACAACGCCAGGCGGACCGTGAAGAAGGTGCTGGACAACGCGTCGCAGCCCGCGTTCTCGCCGGACGGCGGACAGCTGGCGTACGTCGCCAAGGACCCGAACGGCCTCAAGCAGGTCTTCACGGCGAACGCGGACGGCACGGGCGTGCGGCAGCGGACGAGCGGGACGGGCTGGGCCGAGCACCCGTCCTGGTCCCCGACGGGCAAGCGGATCGTCTTCGACGCGCACACCGCGACCGACGCGACGGACGCGCACAGCACGGCCTACGTCGACCTGGCCTCCGGCGACGTGACGCGCGTACCCGGCACGCCGAAGGGCGACCGGCCGAGCTGGCAGCCGCTGCGCAAGAACCAGACCGGGCGGGTGTGGGGCGCGAACCCCGACGCGACGAACATCGCGGCCTCCGTCTGGACCTGGAACAAGCTGGGCGCGCCGAGCGTCCCGGGCCTGATGACCGCGCGCTCGGCGGTCCTCGTCAACCACGACGACTGGGCGTACGCGCTCACCGCGCCCGCCCTCGCCGGCAAGAAGGCGGGCCCGGTGCTGGCCACGCCCAGGACGGGCCTGACGACCGCCGTCAAGAACGAACTGAAGCGCACGCTCAAGAAGGGCTCCCCCGTCTACCTCATGGGCGGCACCTCGGTCCTCACGAACACGGTCGCCACCCAGGTCAGATCCCTCGGCTACAGCCCCCAGCGGATCGCCGGCGCGGACCGCTACGCGACCTCGGTGCTGTCCGCCAAGGCGATCACGACCGCCCCGAAGTACGTCTTCGTCGCGACCGGCGCCGACTACCACGCGGCCCTCGCGGCAGCGGCGGCGGCCGGTTCCCAGGGCACGAGCGGCGCCGCCGGCGTCGTCCTCAGCAACGGCAACAAGCTGACGGCCCCGGTGCAGGCGTACCTCAACGGCCTGAACCCGAACAAGACGATGATCATCCCGGTGGGCGCGCCCGCCGCGTACGCCGTGGCGCACAGCCGCTTCCCGAAGTGGCCGTCGAACTCCGTCTACTACCCGGTCACCGGCAGCACCGACGAGGCGACGTCCGTCGCGCTCGCGAAGTTCTGGTGGGCGGCGCCGAGGCAGATCACCCTCGTCGGCCCGGTCTGGCGCGACGGCATCTCGGCCGCCGCCGCGATGAACGTCTTCAGCCCGCTGATCTGGACCCCCAGGGCGACCGTCCTGCCCGGCGTCGTCCAGAGCTACCTCACCCAGTCGTCGGCGAGCATCCAGTTCACGGCGACCTTCGGAGGTACGGGTACGGTCGCCGCCGCCACGCTCGACGCGGCGGGCCGGGCGATCAGCGCGGGCGCCGGGCAGTTCGAGTATCACGGGTACTACAACGGAGTGGCCCCGGCGGCACACGCCGCGAAGGTCCGCTGAGAGCCGGACGCACGAGGTCGTACGCACGAGGTCGTACGCGTCGGGGGCGGACCTCCCGCACCGCCCCCGGCGCTCACCACACGTGTGAGACCCCCCTGGTCAGCGGCTGTTTTCCGGGTTAGCGTCCCGGCATGGCAGCCTTCGACCCCTGGGACCCGGCGTTCCTCGCCGACCCGTACCCCGCCTACGCCGAACTGCGCCGCCGGGGGCGGGTGATCCACTACGAGCCCACGGACCAGTGGCTCGTCCCGCACCACGCGGACGTCTCGGCGCTGCTGCGGGACCGGCGGCTCGGGCGGACCTATCTGCACCGCTACGCGCACGACGACTTCGGCCGCACCCCGCCGCCCGCCGAGCACGAGCCGTTCCACACGCTCAACGACCACGGCATGCTGGACCTCGAACCGCCGGACCACACCCGTATCCGGCGCCTCGTCTCCAAAGCCTTCACGCCCCGCACGGTCGAGCGGCTCAAGCCGTATGTCACCAAGCTCGCCGGGGAGTTGGTCGACCAGCTCGTCGAGCGGGGCGGGGGCGACCTGCTCGCCGACGTCGCCGAGCCGCTGCCCGTCGCCGTCATCGCCGAGATGCTGGGCATCCCCGAGGCGGACCGGGCGCCGCTGCGGCCCTGGTCGGCGGCCATCTGCGGGATGTACGAGCTGAACCCGTCCGAGGACACGGCGACGGAGGCGGTCCGGGCGTCCGTCGAATTCTCCGCGTATCTGCGGGAGTTGATCGCCGCACGGCGCGACGAGCCGGGAGACGACCTGATCTCGGGTCTCATCGCCGCCCACGACGAGGGCGACCGGCTCACCGAGCAGGAGATGATCTCCACCGCCGTCCTGCTCCTCAACGCCGGCCACGAGGCGACCGTCAACGCCACGGTGAACGGCTGGAACACCCTCTTCCACCACCCCGGCCAGCTCGCCGCCCTGCGCACCGACCACTCCCTGATCCCGGGCGCCGTCGAGGAGTTGATGCGGTACGACACCCCGCTCCAGCTCTTCGAACGCTGGGTGCTCGACGAGATCGAGGTCGACGGCGTCGTCATCCCCCGGGGCTCCGAGGTCGCCCTGCTCTTCGGCTCCGCCAACCACGACCCGGCCGTCTTCGCCGACCCCGAGCGGCTCGACCTCGGACGCGCGGAGAACCCGCACATCTCCTTCAGCGCCGGCATCCACTACTGCATCGGCGCCCCGCTCGCCCGCATCGAACTGGCCGCCTCCCTCACGGCCCTGCTGGAGAAGGCGCCGACACTGCGCCTCGCCCAGGAGCCCCGCCGTAAACCCAACTTCGTCATCAGGGGGTTGGAGGGGCTCGACGTCGAACTGTGAGGCGTACGGCGCCGGTTACCGCTTCCGGCGTCTCGACACCGTTGCCCACAAAAGGAGTCCGCCGGCCGTCCCGCCCAGGACGGCCAGCGGGAGCTCGGCGTACAGGACGCTCCAGTCGGAGAAGTCCTCGAAGCGGTGGAACCGGCTGCGGACCCCCACCGACCACAGCGCGAGACCGGCCGCCGCCCCGCCGACGGCCAGCAGACACCCCGCCGCGTCCCGCCCGTTGCCTCTCATGAGGGCAACGACGTGGACGCGGCGGACACGGTTCCGCGGTCAGCCGCCCAAGTCCCGCCGCCGCAGCCCCGCCAGCCCACCGGCCACCAACACCCCTGCCAGCACGAGGAGCAGACCAACAGGCCCCCAAGTCATCGCGCTTCCGGGCAACTTGGGGAGATGGCCGAACGGCGAGACGTCCAGCACGAGTTGGGGGACGTCGAGCGCCGGCCCCACCCAGTCGACGAGCAGGACGGCCCCGGCGACCGCCCAACTCGCCACCGCCCAGCGGGGAAAGGCGCCCACCAGCAGTACGGCCACCCCGCCGATCACCCACACCCCCACCACCTGCACCAGGCAGGCCCCCAGGATCGCCCAGGGCCGCTGCCCGTAGCCGGCGGCGAATCCCAGCCCCGTGAGCAGCATGAGGAACACCGCCCCGCCGAACGCGATCAGCAGATGGCCGCCGGCCCACCGCACCCGCCCGACGGCCCCCGCGAGCAGCGGTTCCGCCCGCCCGGACGTCTCCTCCCCGTGCATCCGCAGCACCGAGGAGACGACGAACAGCGCGGCGACCAGCCCCATGATGCCGATCATCGAGGCGAGGAAGGCGTCCGTCAGCCCCGACCGCCCGCCCATCCGCTCGAAGATCTCCCGGGTCCGCTCGTTGTCCCCGACGAGATCGGCGGCCCCGTCGGTGAGCCCGCCGAACACCACCCCGGCGAGGAAGAACCCGATCCCCCAGCCGATCACACTGCCCCGCTGCAACCGCCAGGCCAGCGCCCCGGCGCTGCCGAGCCGCCCGACGGCCGGACCGGGCCGGGCCGGCAGGAAGCTCATCCCGACGTCCCGCCGCCCGGCGAGCACGTACGCCAGCGTCCCCTGCGCGACGACGGCCCCCGCGAACAGCCCCAGCACCCACCACCGTTCACCGGCGAACGGACGCAGATGCTCCAGCCACCCCAACGGCGAGACCCACGTGAAGAATGACGACCCGTCAGTGGACGAGGCGTCCCCGGCGGCCCGCAGCACATAGGCCAGGCCGAGCACCGAGGCCGTCAACCCCCTTGCCAGCCGGGCGCTTTCGGTGAGCTGCACGACGACGGCGGCGAGCGTCGCGAACACCGCCCCGAGCCCCGCGATCCCCAGCCCGAACGCCAGCGCCCCCGAAGCCCCCTGCCCCGCGAGCCCGACCGCGATCAGCAGACCGAGCGCACCGCTCGCGACCCCCGAGGCGAGCAGCGCCGCCGTGAGAGACGCCCTGCGCCCCACCGCCCCTGCCGCGAGACTGTCCTGACGGCCCGTCTCCTCCTCCTCGCGGGTGTGCCGTACGACGACCAGGAGCGCGGTCGTCGCGGCCAGGGCGCCGACGAAGACGCCGACGCGCCAGGCGGTCAGAGCGCCGAGGGAGTCTCCGTACAGCGGGCCGATGAGCGAGCGGAAGCCGGAGTTGGTCTCCAACTGGGCCAGCAGATCGGCGCGTTCGGCCTGCGTGCCGTACAGGTTCCGGAGGGTGTTCGGCATCGACAGGACCAGCAGCGCGTTGACCGCCACCCAGACCGGGATCATCAGCCGGTCCCGGCGCAGCGCGAACCGCAGAAGTGGCCTTGTTCCGGCGAGCGTTGTCATCGCGCCTCCTCGTAGTGGCGCAGGAACAGCTCCTCCAGCGTGGGCGGCCTCGACGTCAGCGACCGCACCCCCGACTCGCTCAACTGCTTGAGCACAGCGCCGAGTTCGGTCGTATCGACCTGGAAGCGGACCCGGTCGCCCTGGACGTCGAGGCCGTGGACGCCGGGGAGCTGGCGCAACCCGTCGGCGGGGCCGGTGAGTTCGGCGCTGACGCTGGTGCGGGTGAGATGGCGCAGCTCGGCCAGGGAGCCGCTCTCGACGGTCCTGCCCTGCCGGACGATGCTCACGCGGTCGCACAACT
This sequence comes from Streptomyces sp. NPDC004539, assembly GCF_040610055.1. Taxonomy (NCBI): domain Bacteria; kingdom Bacillati; phylum Actinomycetota; class Actinomycetes; order Kitasatosporales; family Streptomycetaceae; genus Streptomyces; species Streptomyces sp. NPDC004539. The sequence goes on from NZ_JBEXLS010000021.1 coordinate 65,304, forward strand.
CCTCGACCTCGCCCAGGATGTGGGAGGAGAGCAGGACGGTCCGGCCGCGCTCGCGCTCCTCGCGGACGCACCCCTGGAAGACCTCCTCCATCAGGGGGTCGAGTCCGGACGTCGGCTCGTCGAGGATCAGCAGGTCGACGTCCGCCGCGAACGCGGCGACCAGCGCGACCTTCTGCCGGTTGCCCTTGGAGTACGTCCGGCCCTTCTTCGCCGGGTCCAGTTCGAAGCGGTCGATCAGGTCGGCGCGGCGGCGCGCGTCGAGCCGGGCGCCGCGCAGCCGACCGTAGAGATCGATGATCTCCCCGCCGGAGAGGTTGCGCCAGAGCGTGACGTCGCCCGGGACGTACGCGATCCGGCGGTGGATCTCCACCGCGTCGGCCCACGGGTCGCGGCCGAGCAGGCGGGCGGTGCCGGAGTCGGCGCGCAGCAGGCCGAGCAGGACGCGGATCGTGGTGGACTTGCCGGCGCCGTTGGGGCCGAGAAAGCCGTGCACCTCACCGGTCCGCACGCTCAGCTCCAGGCCGTCCAGGGCGTGGGTGCGGCCGAAGGACTTGTGCAGTCCGGAGACCTCGATGGTGGTCGTCATGGTTCCGAACGTACGCTTCTTTCAGAAATTTGTGAAGTTCATGAATGATCTGAAGCCCGGGTAGGCTGAGGCCATGGACGGAACAGCAGGTGGGCGGGACGCCGAAGCCGTCTCGAAGTTCGTCGAGTCCTTCGCGGCGCAGCTCGTCGAGGCGGGGATGCAGCGCATGCCGGCCCGGATCTTCGCGGCGCTGCTCTCCTCCGACGAGGGCGTCCTCACCTCCGCCGACCTCGGCGAACAGCTCCAGGTCAGCCCGGCGGCGGTGTCCGGCGGGGTGCGCTACCTGGCGGACCAGCGCATGCTGACGCGCGAGCGGGAGCCGGGCTCGCGGCGCGAGCGCTACCGGGTGCGCGGCAACCAGTGGTACGAGGCGTTCGCCAACCGCGAGTCCGTGCTGAGGCGTTGGGAGTCGTCGCTGCGCGAGGGCGTCGACAGCCTCGGCGCCGAGACGCCCGCCGGGCGCCGGATGGCCGAGACGCTCGCCTTCTTCGAGTTCGTCGAGTGCGAGATCGGGGCCATGATGGAGCGCTGGCGGGAGTATCGGGAGCGGGAGTTCGGGCAGGGGTGAGGGGGGCGGCCCGGCCGGGGCGGGAGTTGAGGCCGGGGCCGGGGCCGGGGCTGGGGCTGGGCCGGTGTCGGGGTGAGGCCGGTGCCGGTGCCGGCGCTGGTTGCTGCAACCGGTTGCTGCGGTTTTCCGGCCGCCCTCAGCGTTCCTTCGTCTCCTCCAGCACCGTCCGCCCCAGCAGCGCGTACCGCTCGGGGGTGCGGTGCTTCAGGTACTGGGCGTAGCCGATCCCGCCGAGGGCGACGCAGGCGACCAGCCAGGGGGTCGCCCTGAGGAGCAGCGCGCCGGACTCCGGGCCCGCCGCTGCCCCCATGTTGGACACCAGAAGTACGACGACGGCGAGCATCGCCACACCCCCGACGAGCGGGGCGGTGAGGGTGCGGAACCAGTGGCGGCTCTCGGGGTGGTGGGACCGGAAGTAGGCGAGGACGGCGAACGAGCACACCGCCTGGACGATCAGGATCGCCATCGTCCCGAGGATCGCGAGCAGTACGTACGTACCGCTGTAGGGGTCCTTGCCGGCGAGCCAGAACGCGCCGATCAGCACGGCGGAGACGGCGGTCTGGGCGAGGCCCGCGATGTGCGGGGAGCCGTGCCGGGGATGCGTACGACCCGTAGTCCTCTGGAGGGAGGGGAGGACCCCCTCCCGGCTGAGGGCGTAGACGTAGCGGGCGGCGCAGTTGTGGAAGGCCATCCCGCAGGCGAGCGAGCCGGTGATCATCAGCCACTGCATGACGACGACGGCCCAGTGGCCGACGTACTGCTCGGTGGGGTCGAAGAACAGGGCGAGCGGGTTGTCGGTCGCGACCCGCACGGCGTTGCGCTCGCCGACGCCGCTGATCGCCATCCAGGAGACGAAGACGTAGAAGACGCCGACTCCCAGCACGCTCACCATCGTCGCCTTCGGGATTATCCGCTTCGGGTCGCGCGACTCCTCCCCGTACATCGCCGTCGACTCGAAGCCGACCCAGGACCAGAAGGCGAAGAAGAGGCCGAGTCCGGCCGAGGTGCCCTTGAAGGCGTTCACGGGGTTCACCGGGTCCAGCGAGAAGCCGTCGGGGCCGCCGCCGTGGAAGAGGACCGACACCGCCATCGCCGCGAGGACGGTCACCTCGGTGGCCAGCAGGACGACGAGCAGCTTCTCGGCGACGGAGATGCCGAACCAGGTGCCGAGCGCGTTGACGCCGAGCATCAGCACCGCGAACACCCACCACGGAATGTGAAGTCCCGTCTGGTCCTTGAGCGTTGACGTCGCGAACGAGGAGAAGATGCCGATCAGCGCCGGCTCGAAGATGACGTACGCGAAGGTAGCGAGCAGGCCCGAGGCGAGCCCCACGGTGCGGCCGAGGCCGTACGAGATGAAGCCGTAGAACGCGCCCGTCGACGTGATGTGCCGGGCCATCGCCGTGAACCCGACGGAAAAGATAGCCAGGACGACCATTGCGACGAGGTAGCTCGCGGGGGCGCCGACACCGTTGCCCGAGGAGACGATGAACGGTACGTTCCCCGTCATCGCGGTGATCGGCGCGGCCGTCGCGACCGCCATGAACACCACGCCCAACAACCCCACGGCGTTGGGTTTCAGCCGGTGAACCGTCCCCGCGTCGCCGCTGCCCGTCGCCGGCGCGACGCCCTCGTCCACTGCCATCGGGTACCCCTCTCCCTGCCGGTGAGCCGTCTTCGCTGTATCGGCCGTCGGAGGGGAATGCTGTAGTCCGAATGAGTCGGGGAGAGAGGTCGGGGCGTTAAATGTGCGTCAACTAGACCTTTGGAAAACCGGGCCGGCCGGGGCGCGGCACACGGACGGCGGCCGTCCCCCGTACGGGAGTTCGGCCGCCGTCCGCTCAACCGACCTGTCAGATGAACGAGTTGATCTCGATCGTCTCGTCACGCCCCGGGCCGACGCCGATCGCGGAGATCGGTGCCCCGGACATCTCCTCCAGCGCCTTCACGTACGCCTGCGCGTTCTTCGGGAGGTCGGCGAAGGTCTTGGCCTTCGTGATGTCCTCCGCCCAGCCGGGCAGGGTCTCGTAGATGGGCTTCGCGTGGTGGAAGTCGCTCTGCGAGTACGGGAGTTCCTCGACGCGCTTGCCGTCGATCTCGTACGCGACGCAGACCGGGATCTCCTCCCAGCCGGTGAGGACGTCCAGCTTGGTGAGGAAGAAGTCGGTGAGGCCGTTGACGCGCGTCGCGTACCGGGCGATCACCGCGTCGAACCAGCCGCAGCGCCGGTCGCGGCCGGTCGTCACACCACGCTCGCCACCGATCCGGCGCAGCGCCTCGCCGTCCGCGTCGAACAGTTCGGTCGGGAAGGGGCCCGCACCCACCCGGGTGGTGTAAGCCTTGAGGATGCCGATGACCCGGCTGATCTTCGTCGGGCCCACGCCCGCGCCGGTGCAGGCGCCGCCCGCCGTCGGGTTGGACGAGGTGACGAAGGGGTACGTGCCGTGGTCGATGTCCAGGAGCGTGCCCTGGCCGCCCTCGAAGAGGACCACCTTGTCGTCCTCGAGGGCCTGGTTCAGCACCAGGACCGTGTCGGCGACGTAGGGCGCCAGCTTGTCGGCGTACTCCAGAAGTTCCTCCACCACCTGAGCCACGGAGATGGCCCTGCGGTTGTACAACTTGGTGAGGATCTGGTTCTTGACGTCGAGCGCCGCCTCGACCTTCTGGGTCAGGATCGACTCGTCGTACAGGTCCTGCACCCGGATGCCCACGCGGTTGATCTTGTCCGCGTACGTCGGGCCGATGCCGCGCCCGGTCGTACCGATCTTCCGCTTGCCGAGGAAGCGTTCCGTCACCTTGTCGACGGTGACGTTGTACGGCGTGATGATGTGAGCGTTTCCGCTGATCAGGAGCTTGGACGTGTCGACGCCGCGCTCGTTCAGACCGCTCAGCTCGGAGAGCAGGACCGACGGGTCGACGACGACGCCGTTGCCGATGACCGGCGTGCAGCCGGGGGAGAGGATTCCGGAAGGGAGGAGGTGGAGGGCGTACTTCTGGTCGCCCACGACCACCGTGTGGCCGGCGTTGTTACCGCCTTGGTAACGGACCACGTAGTCGACGGAGCCGCCGAGCAGGTCCGTCGCCTTTCCCTTGCCCTCGTCACCCCACTGAGCACCGAGCAGCACAAGTGCGGGCACGCGCGTACACCCCTTCCGGGCGGGGCAGACCCAAGGTCAGGGGCGTACGCGGCACGGCCCTGTGCCTCGTACCCCGGCAACCGCACTGCGGTCGCCGGCAGCCGTCGTACGGCCGTTGCCCGTCGGACCCGGATGCCCCGGAATAGACGAAGCCCCTGGCGCAATAGCGCAAGGGGCTCTTGCACAAAGATGCTACCCGAGGAAGCGAGGCAGGACCGAGGTGGCGACTTTCGCGACTTCCGATTTCGCGGCGTCCGATCAGCTGCTGGTGGTCATCGACCCGGTTGCCCGGAAGACCGACGGTGAATCCGTGCGCATCGCGAAAGATGTCCTGAGTGCCGGGGCGGCGACAAAAGTGTGCCTTCCCGATGATCACGACGAATTCGCGCGGGCGCTGGCCCGTAGGGGGTCCCGTAGACCTGTGGTCGTAGGGGACGACCGGGCGCTGCTGCGGGCGGTCTCCCTGCTGCACCGGCGGCGGGAGCTGGCGGGGTGCGTGCTGTCCGTCGTGCCGGTGGGGGGTGCGGTGACGGTCGCCCGGGCGCTGGGGGTGCCCACCGACGCCGTCGCCGCCGCGCGGGCCGTGCTGGACGGGGTGGAGAAGCGGGTGGATCTGCTGGTGGACGAGAGTGACGGGGTGGTGCTGGGGGTGCTGCGGATTCCGCCGGGCGGGCGGGGGGCTCCGGGGCTGGACGGAGGTATTACGGGGGGTACGGGAGGCAGGGGGGCCGGCGGGGGCGGGAGCGGCGGTGGTGGAGCCGGGGGCCGGGGCGGGGGCGGGAGCGGGGGCGGCCGGGGTACTACGGGTACTACGGGGCCCTCGGACGACGTCTCCGGGGTCCGGCGCTGGCGTCGTACCTGTAGCTCCCTGGTACGGGCCCTCGTCCCCCACCTCGACGGTCCCGCGCCCGCGCCGCCCGGGCCCTTCCGGCTGCGCGTCGAAGTCGACGGGAAGATCCTCGTCGACCTGGACCAGCCGGTGGAGGCGGTGTCCGTGACCCCGGGCGCCTCGGGCACGGCCCTGATCGAGATCCGCCCCGCCTCCGTCGGCGCGGAGGCGTCACCCCTGGTCGCCCACGGGGGCGTGGTGACCGTCTCCGGGGGCGATTTCCTGTACGACGCCGACGCGGGCGTCGCGGGACCGGTACGGACTCGGACCTGGCGGGTGCGGGAGGGGGCGCTGGGGGTGGTGGTACCGGGGATGTAGGGGACGCTCGGGGGCGCCCCCTGGAGGCACCTCAGGGGCACCTCAGGGGCGGCGGAAGCCGGTCGTGTCGAGTTCGCAGTCGAAGGGGGCGGGGATGTGGAGTTTCTCCCCGAAGGGCTTCCTGTGACGTGCCTGATACCCCTTGGCCCAGGGCATCCAGAAGACGGTGGCCTCCTCCGCCGGCATGTCGAGAAGGAGGTACACCGCCACTCCGGCCCGTCCGTAGACCCGGGCCTTCTCCGTGAGGCCGTTGTCGCGCGTCGGGGAGAAGGCCAGTTCGGCTGCGAAGGAGAGGGCCTCGCCGTCGAGGCGCGGGCTGGAGGTGCTGAAGACCTGCCGGGACGCTGCGTGGATGTCAGGACCGTAGGCCCGCTCGTCTCCCGGGAAGACGTACAGGGCCGGGGACATGGTGATGCGGTGATCCTCGGGGAGGCGTGACCTCAGCTGGTCGCAGACCGACTCCACGACATCGATGTAGTACCCCTTCGGCCACGGCGACAAGACGATGCTCCCTCCGGCGATCTCGGCCCGGTAGCCGGGCACGTCCAACCCGTCGAGGGTCGTGAGCAGCGCCTCGAAGTCGTGCGGCTCGATGTCGCTCGCCGTCGGCAGCTCGGTCGTCGACGTCATGATGTGCCTCCCGCCACGCAGACCAGCCGCCACTCAGCGTATCGGCTCGATCACCGCCCCGAATCCCATCCTTGACCCGCCCATGGCCAACTCCTGGTTCCACCCCCGAGTCGGGGAACGCAAGCATCTACGCGGGTAGTCATGTCCGTACCCCGTCGCGTGCTCCAGGAGCCCCCTCATGCCCAAGTCCCCTTTGAACCGCCGCCAGTTCATGCAGAAATCGGCCGTCACCGGTGCGGCGGTCGCCGCCGCGAGCGCGGTGGGGGCGCCGGCCGCGCAGGCGGCGCAGCCGGAGAAGTGCCGGACGAAGACGTGGTCGTTCTCGATCCTCGGGACGACCGACCTGCACAGCCACGTCTTCGACTGGGACTACTACAAGGACGCCGCGTACAGCGACACCAAGGGTAATTCCGTAGGGGTCGCCAGGGTGGCCACGCTCATCAAACAGCAGCGAAAGGCGAAGGGGGAGGACAGAGTTCTCCTCGTGGACGCCGGCGACATCATCCAGGGCACCTCCCTCGCCTATTACTTCGCCCGCGTCGAGCCGATCACCGCGAAGGGCGGCCCGAAACACCCGATGGCCGTCGCGATGAACCACATGCGGTACGACGCCGCCGCGCTCGGGAACCACGAGTTCAACTACGGAATCGACACGCTCCGCAAATTCGAGAAGCAGTGTCATTTCCCGCTCCTCGGCGCGAACGCACTCGACGCGAAGACCCTCAAGCCCGCTTTCCAGCCGTACGTGGTGAAGCGCATCCGCGTCCCCGGGGCACCGGACATCAAGGTCGGAATTCTCGGCCTCACGAACCCCGGAATCGCCCTGTGGGACAAGGACAACGTCAGCGGGAAAATGGTCTTCCCCGGCCTCGTGGAGCAGGCGAAGAAATTCGTCCCCCGGCTCCGCGCCCTCGGCTGCGACATCGTCTTCCTCACCGACCACTCCGGCCTGGACGGCTCCTCCTCGTACGGCGACGAGCTGCCGTACGTCGAGAACGCCTCCAACCTGGTCGCCCAGCAGGTCCCCGGCATCGACGCGATCCTCGTCGGCCACACGCACGTCGAGGTGCCGTCGTACACCGTGAAGAACGAGGAGAGCGGCGCGGACGTCCTCCTCTCCGAACCCTATTGCTGGGGATACCGGCTGAGCGTCTTCGACTTCGAGGTCGAATTGGTGCGCGGGCAGTGGAAGGTCACGAAGAAGACCGCCACCACGCTCAATCCGAACACCGTCGACGAGGACCCGGAGATCAAGAAACTCCTCGAAGCCGACCACGAATTGGTCGTCAAGTACGTCAACACCGCCGTGGGCACCTGCACCGCCGACCTCTCGGCCGCCGATTCCTGCTGGCAGGACGTACCGATCATGGACTTCATCCACCAGGTCCAGATCGACAACGTGAAAGCGGGCCTTTCCGCCGCCGACGCCGCACTCCCCATCATTTCCGTGGCCGCGCCTTTCAGCCGCACCGCCGACATTCCGCAGGGCTCCGTCACCATCAAGGACATCGCGGGCCTCTACATCTACGACAACACCCTGTACGGGAAGAAGCTCACCGGCGTACAGCTCAAGGACTACCTGGAGTACGCCGCGAAGTACTACCACCAGGTGCCGAGCGGGACGAAGGTGGACACCGCCACCCTCACCAACGCCAACAACTTCTGGGACTACATGTACGACACCGCCGCTGGCGTCGGCTACGAGATCGACATCGCGCAGCCGGAGGGGTCCCGGATCAAGAACCTCACGTACGCCGGGAAGCCGGTCGCCGACGACCAGGTGTTCGTCGTCGCGGTCAACAACTACCGGGCGAACGGCGGTTCGGGGTACCCGCACATCGCGTCCGCCGACATCGCGTACAGCTCGACCAACGAGATCCGGCAGCTGATGATCGACTACGTGACCGCGAAGAAGACGCTCGACCCGGCGGACTTCGCGGCCGTCAACTGGAAGCTGACGCAGGGCGGGACGCCGGTGTTCTGAGCCGGCCCTCAGAGGTACGGGAAGTCCTCCCACAGGGGTAGGGGGAGCCGTCGCGGACGCCGGCTCCCCCTACCACTCAACCTCACAAATAAACCTTTTCGGGCATATGATGCTTCTGACCGAGAAGGTGAGTGCAATGCGCGTACTCCTCAAGGCCGCGCTCGACACCGAGCGGGCCAACGACGCGATCCGCAGCGGCAAGATGCCGCAGTTGATGGAGGAGGCGCTCGGCCAACTCAAGCCGGAAGCCGCCTACTTCACCCTCGACCACGGCCGCCGCACGGCCTATCTGGTCATCGACGTCCAGGACAGCTCCGAGATGCCGAAGATCGGCGAACCCTTCTTCCTCGACTTCGGCGCCGAGATCGAGCTGACTCCGGTCATGAACCGGGAGGACCTGGCGAGGGGCCTCTCCCAGCTCACGTGAACCGGCCCGGCCGCACCTGAACCGGCCCGGCGCCTTCCCGACGGGCCCTAGCTGAACACGATCATCGACCCCTGCGCCAGGCTCCGCGTCGCCGCCGCGTGCAGCCCGAGCCATACGTGCCGCTCGCGTGCGAAGGGGCTCGGGTCGTACGGAGCCGGTCCCGCAGGCTCCTCCAACTCGGTGGGCGCCGACGGCGGTTGCGGCGGCGCCGGCGGGTTGGCCGGGTCGATGCCGATCGCCGGGGCGACGTACTCCAGCTCCCGCAGCAGCGCCTGCGACGAGCCCAAGGGGCCGCCCCCGGCGAGGAGTTCGTCGTTCGACAGCGGCGCCGGGAAGTCGACCGGCACGTACGCGCCCGCGTGGTCGTAGTGCCACACCAGATGCGACTGCTGCGCGGTCCCCTCGAACATCTCCAGCAACTGTTCGTAGTCCCCGCCGAGTTCGCCGACCGGCGTCACCGGCAGCCCGCACACCTGCAACAGGTAGACGCGGCGCAGGAAATGCAGCGCGTCGTAGTCGAAGCCGGCCACCGGAGCGACCTCTCCCGACAGGCCCGGCATGTACTGGTACACCGGCACCGGCGGGAGTCCGCTCTCGGCGAGCACGTTGTTGTACTGCGCGAGTTCGTCCGCGAACGGGTTGTCGGGGGTGTGGCACAACACGTCCACGAGCGGTACCAGCCACAGGTCACAGGCCAAAGAAACGCTCCTCATCCGAAGTCACTCAGCGCATTCGTCCGGTCAGGGAAGGGTAGTCGCTCCCGCTTCGGTCAGCTCCCCTCGTGCAGGTCCCATACCCACACACCGCCCACCCGCTCACCAGGCCGCCCCATCAGCTTGTCCACGGTCTCACGCAGCTGTTCCGCGTACCGCCCCGGGGCCACCACCAGCGCCCCCGCCCGCCACGCGGCGAGATCGGCCCGTACCTGCCGCCGGGCCGCCGGGTCCACCACAGGTACTACACCGGTCGCATGGACGTCCGCGAACAACCCCGAGGTGAAGTTCAGGGGAACCCCGTACACCCCGGTCCGGTCCCCGTCCCCGTACGGCCCGTTGAAGTACCCGCCCGGCATCCGGAAGCCCAGCCCCGCGGCCACCTGCCAGTGCAGCGCCTCGGCCGCCGCCGGGTCCGCGAGCGGCACCGGCACCAGGGTCTCCCCGCCCCGGACGTACGACTTCCAGGTCCCGTCCGCGAAGAACGCGGGCACCGCCGCCCGGGGTTCGGACTTCAGCGGCGCCGGCACCAGCGGCAGCAGCGCGAGCCCCACGACGGCCAGGCCGACGTACCGCACCAGGCGAGGCCGCGACACCGGCCCCGCGGACCGGCCGTCCCCTGCCTGCCGCGCCACCCCTGTCGGCCCCACCGGCCCCGCCAACCGCTCCACGGCGATCGCGACCAGCATCCCCAGGACCGGCGCGCAGATCATCGCCACCCGCCCCTCGATCACCGAGTCCAGCAGCGGCAGCCGCCCGAGCAGCGCCCACGGCCCCGGCAGCACGACATCCGTGTAGGGGACCCCGATCCGCGCCCCCAGGGACAGCACCCCGGCGACGAGAGCGGTGACCCCTAGTACCCGTACGACCGGCCTGCTCCGCCACAGCAGCATGGTGACCGCGAGCGCCAGCAGCACCAGCGGGAAGCCGTAGAAGGCGTTCTGCTCGGTCGGGTTGAGGGAGAGCGCGTCCGCCCGCGCCGCGTCCCCGGCGAGCAGCGAGCGCTCGGCGAAGGAGAGCAGCGCCAGCGGGCTGTTGCCCGCGTTCGTGCCGTGGTCGATCCCGGAGTAGCTCTGCGGTCCGTGGAACTGCCACAGCAGCGGGTAGCAGACGAGCGGCAGGCACACCGACGCCGCGACCGCGAGCCCCCGCAGCAGACCCGGCGCCGCCCGCCGCGCGACCTCCGGGTGCACGACGGCGTGGGCGACGGCGAAGACGGTCATCCCCATGGCCGCCAGGAGCAGCGCCTCCTCGCCCAGGAAGCACTGGTACGCCGCCATCAGCCCCAGCACGACCGCGTCCCGCGTCGGCCGGGTGCCCTCGCACAGCCGCAGCGCCCGCTCGACGATCGGCGGAATCATGAAGAGGACCACGAAGTTGGGGTGCGCGTTGGCGTGGCTCACCATCGGCGGCGCGAACGCGGCGAGGGCCGCGCCGAGGAACGCGGCCGGGCGGTGGCGCACAACTCGCCGCACCAGCAGGCGATACCAGGCGAGCGCCGTGGCGGTGAGGCCCAGCGTCATGCAGAGGCTCAGCGCAACCGCCGGGCCGAACAGGAGAGTTACCGGGGTGAGAGGCACCGACAGCCCCAACATGACCGTGTTCGCCATGAGGTTGACGCCGTCGGGGTAGCCCTGGAGGTCGGTGAAGAGCGGGTTGCGCAGACGCGCGACGTTGTCCGCCGTCACCGCGAAGAACCACTCCCACTGGTTCTGGTCCTGGAGCGAGTCGGTGAGGTAGCGGCCGGCCGGGTCGAAGAAGCGGCCCGAGTACAGGAGCACCGAGAACGCCAGGAACAGCAGCGCCGCGAGGACCCCGGAGCGGTTCAGGCGTATCAGGTCGGCGAGGAAGCGGCCGTAGTCCAACGGGCGGAGTTTCGAACCGGGTTGGTGAGCCCAGCGCACCGGGACCTCGGCGATGGGGGCACCGACCCGGTGCAGCCGGCGCAGGACCTCGACGTCCGTCGCCCAGCCGTCGAGGCGCGAGGCGGCGTACGCGTCCCGGGCGGTGTCGCCGTTGTACAGCTTGAAGCCGCACTGGGTGTCGCGGATGCCGGGGAGCGTGGTGCGGCGGATGAGGAAGTTGCCCGCGCCGCCCAGGAGCCGGCGCAGCCGGTGGGGGTGGGCGGAGACCGTGGCGCCGGGGGCGGATCGGGAGGCTATCGCCGCGCCGCCGTCCGCGAGCTCCTTCTCCAGGTGCTCCAACTCCTCGACAGGGGTGGCGAGATCGGCGTCCGTCACCAGGACCCGGCGCCCCCGGGAGGCGGCGACGCCCAGCCGGAGAGCGTGGCCCTTTCCCCTGTTCTGCGGGGAGTTGAGGAGACGGATGCGCGGATCGTCCGCCGCGCGGCCGGCGACGAGGTCCCCGGTGGCGTCCGTCGAGCCGTCGTCGACGACGAGCAACTCCCAGCTGCGGGAGGGGTTTTGGCCGAGGTGCGCGGTGATCGCGTCGAGGGTGGGGGCGAGGCGGTGTTCCTCGTTGTAGGCGGGGACGACGACGGAGAGGTCGGGGACGGCATCGGACCGGCCGGGGACCGCGGCGGATCGCGTGTCGGGAACCGTGTCGGCCCGGCCGCCAGGTGTCGCACCGGACTCGCTGGACACCGCATCGGCCCGGCCGGGGACAGCGGCGTCGGCGCCCCCGGAGCCCCCGCTCTTGTCGGTCGTAACCGCTTGCTCTCCCGTTTCCGCCCGCCTCATGCGGTGGCGGCCAGTCGCTCGATCAGCGCCACCGCACCCCTGTTGTACTCGTCGAGCAGGGCCTGGGCCGTGGTCGTGTCGTGGGCGGTGAGGGCGTCGACGAGGTCGGTGTGGCGGGACCAGAGGTGGCCGCGCAGATCGGTGAGGCGGCGCAGGTGCTGGACGGCGCAGACCCAGGACTGCACGCGCAGCCGGTTGAGGAAGTCGGCAAGGTAGGGGTTGCCGAAGAGACTGCTCAGCTCGCGCCAGAACCTCAGGTCGTACCCGATGAGGACGGTCAGGTCACCGGCACCGGCGGCCCGCTGCGCCTCCTCACCCCTGCGGCGTACCCCGGCGAGCACGGTCGCCACCGCCGGGTCCAGGGGGTCGCGGAGTCTGGTCCTGTCCCTCTCCAGAGCCAGGAACATGCCCTCCATGACGAGCGCGCGGGCCTCGATCATCCCCCGGTAGTCCGCCACCGAGTACTCGTGGACCCGGAAGCCCCGGTGCTGGTCGGCCTCCAGGAGCCCCTGCGCGGAGAGGTCCACCAGCGCCTCGCGGACCGGGGTCGCGGAGACCCCGTACTGTTCGGCGATCTCCTTGACCGTGAACTCCTGGCCCGGCTGGAGCCGGCCCCCCAGTACCTCGTCGCGAAGGGCCTCGGCGATCTGCTGCCGCAGGGTGCTGCGGGTCACGGCGCCGTTGCCGCTGCCGGCGGACATGGTCGGGGGCCTCCTTCGTCCTTCGTCACGTTCGACGCGCGGCCGGCCGGCGGGGTGTCGCCGGAGCCCGTGGGGTGACGTACTCGCCTATACCTACGAGCACGCCACCTTACGCGTTCGAATCAGAAGAAGCCCTCATCGCGCGATACCCCCGCAGGGGTACCCCGCTACGACCTCGGAGTTACGCCGTGTGCTCGACCGTGTGCTCGTCGGCCACGGAGAGTGCCGAGTCCAGAGCGGCGAAGCCCTCCTTCAGCTCCTCCTCGGTGACGTTGCACGGCGGGACGACATGGGTGCGGTTCATGTTGACGAAGGGCCACAGGCCGCCCCGCTTCGCGGCGGCGGCGAAGGCGGCCATCGGCGCGTTCGCCTCACCGGCCGCGTTGTACGGCACCAGCGGCTCGCGCGTCTCCTTGTTCCGGACCAGCTCCAGCGCCCAGAACATGCCGGTGCCGCGGACCTCGCCGACGCTCGGATGGCGCTCGGCCAGCTCCCGCAGCGCCGGTCCGACGACATCCGCGCCCAGCCGCTTCGCGTTCTCGACGACGCCCTCCTCGGCCATCACGCCGATCGTCGCGACCGCCGCGGCGCAGGCCAGGGGATGACCCGAGTACGTCAGACCTCCGGGGTACGGCCGCTTGGCGAACGTCTCCGCGATCGCCCCCGAGATGGCCACCCCGCCCAGCGGGACGTACCCCGAGTTGACGCCCTTCGCGAAGGTCATCAGATCCGGTACGACGCCGAAGAGGTCGGCCGCGAACCACTCGCCGGTCCGCCCGAACCCGGCCATGACCTCGTCCAGGATCAGGACGACGCCGTACTTGTCGCACAGCTCCCTCACCCCGGAGAGGTAGCCCGCGGGGGGGACCATGATGCCGGCCGTGCCGGGGACCGACTCCAGGATCAGGGCGGCGACCGTCGCCGGGCCCTCGAAGGCGATCGTCGTCTCCAGGTGCTCCAGGGCGCGCGCGGTCTCCTGCTCCTCGGTCTCCGCGTAGAACCGCGAGCGGTACAGGTACGGCGCCCAGAAGTGGACGACCCCGGCGGAGCCGCTGTCCGAGGCCCAGCGGCGCGGGTCGCCGGTGATGTTGACGGCCTGCTGCGTACCCCCGTGGTACGAGCGGTACGCCGAGAGGACCTTGGTGCGGCCGGTGTGCAGCCGGGCCATGCGGACCGCGTGCTCGACCGCGTCCGCGCCGCCGTTGGTGAAGAAGATCTTGTCCAGGTCGCCGGGGGTCCGCTCGGCGATCAGGCGGGCCGCCTCCGAACGTGCCTCGACCGCGAACGCCGGTGCGAACGTGGAGAGTTTCGCCGCCTGCTCCTGGATCGCCGCGACGACCTTCGGGTGCTGGTAGCCGATGTTCGTGAAGACCAGTCCGCTGCTGAAGTCGAGGTAGCGGTTCCCTTCGTAGTCCCAGAAGTACGACCCCTGCGCGCCGGCCACGGCGAGCGGGTCGATGAGGTCCTGGGCGGACCAGGAGTGGAAGACGTGCGCACGGTCCGCCGCCTTCACTGCGGCGCCGGCCTGGGGGTCGGTCTCAAGGGTCATGGGAGTGAGCGTAAATGTCCGCGATGCGGAAAGGTATCGGCGTCCTGTGCTGTGGATGCGGAGAATCCGCGACAGGTTGTCGGGGGTGGGAGCGGGCCGGGCCGTGCGGGTACTACGGGTATCCCCGAGCCGCCCTCGGGGGTCGTACGGGTATCGGCCCCGGCCCCCTGTTACGGAACCGTCGACACCGCGGCGTACGACTCCTCGTACCGCCCGATTATTCTCGGCCCGTTCACGTGTGCGGGGGGAAGGCGGGCGGCGGCGATGGAGAAGCTGGGCGCGGGGGACCCGATGGGGATCTCGCCGGGGTTCCGGCTCCGGGGGCGGACCGGGGAGTACCGGCTGGTCGCGCGCCTTGGGGGCGGCGGCATGGGCCACGTCTACCTCGCCAGATCGGACCGGGGCCGCACCGTCGCCGTGAAGCTGGTCCGCGCCGAACTCGTCGCGCGCGAGGAGTTCCGGGAGCGGTTCCGGCAGGAGGTCGCCGCCGCGCGCCGGGTCGGCGGCCACTGGACCGCGCCCGTCCTGGACGCCGACACCGAGGCCGGGATGCCCTGGGTCGCCACCGGGTACGTCGCCGGACCGAGCCTCGAACGGGTCGTCAGCCGTGACCACGGCCCCCTGCCCGAGCGGTCCGTGCGCATCCTCGCCGCCGGGCTCGCGCACGCGCTCCAGGACATCCACGCGGCGGGCATCGTGCACCGCGACCTCAAACCGTCCAACGTCATGATCACGATCGACGGCCCCCGGGTCATCGACTTCGGCATCGCCCGCGTGCTGGAGGGGGACACCCCCGAGCTGACCCTTACGGGGGCGATGGTCGGGTCTCCGGGTTTCATGGCGCCCGAGCAGGTGCGGGGCGATCGGATCACCGCCGCGTCCGACGTGTTCTGCCTCGGGTCCGTGCTCGCGTACGCGGCGACGGGCTTGCTGCCGTTCGGCAACGCCGACAGCGGCATCCACGCGCTGATGTTCCGGATCGCCGAGGAGGAGCCCGACCTCACGGGCGTGCCCGAGGGGATCGCCGATCTCGTCCTCGCCTGCCTGCGCAAGGACCCCGCCGCCCGGCCCTCCCTGGACGCCGTCCTGGAGGGCATCGGCGCCGAGGACACGGTCTCCGACGGGCGGTCCCGCGACCCCTGGCTGCCGAGCGGCCTGGTCGCCCAACTCGGGAGCCACGCCGTGCGGTTGCTCGACATCGAGGGGCCGGGCGAGGGGGAGGGGAGCACCGAGGCGGTGCCCGAGCACTCCGGCCCGCGGGGCAAGGAGGGCGGCCCGCCCGGGAGTTCGCCCGCGGGTCCGCCCACGCCGGGTCAGGCCCGCGCCGACCGGCACGCCGACCGCGACGCCGGTCGGAACGCGGGCCGGAACACGGGCCGGAGCGCCGCTGAGGACGGCACCCCGCCCCCGTCCGCCACGCCCGCCGGCACCACCCCGGCCGGCCCCGCCCCCGACCACCCCGCGTACGGCCGTCCCCAGCAGCACCCCCAGCCCGTACCGCAGGCGGAGGAGGGGTACGGGTATCCCGGACGACCGGCGTCGGCACCGGCCGGCCACCCCGCCCCGCCGCCCGCCCCCGAGGGGTACGGGTACCCCCCGCAGTCCTCGCCGCCGACCGCGCCCGGGTACGGCCCCGCACCACAGCCCTCGTACGGCGGCGCCCCCGGCGCGGCCCACACCCCCGGCGCCTGGTCCGCCGCGGGTACTACGGGTACTACGGGCCCCGCCAACCCCTACGGCCCGCCCCAGCACCTGACCCACCCCCCGTACACCCCCTACGCCACCCACACCGCCCATTCCCCCCACCACCCCTACACCCCGTACCCCCCGGAAACCCCCGCCCCCCGACGCAACAACCGCGCCACCGCCCTCCTCATAGCCGTGGCCCTGATCGTCGCCGTCGCGGCCGGAGCCTCCGTCTACGCGCTGATGAACGGCGACGGCACCCCCGAGGCGAAGAACCCCGGCCCCTCCCCGACGGCCGGCGCGAACACCCCTGGCACCCCGGACAGCACGTCCCCCGCTCCCAGCCCCTCGGACTCCGCCACCCCCACGGGCGAAGGAGCCGTCCCCGCCACCTACTTGGGCACCTGGACGGCGACCATCGACAACACGAACGGCGTGAGCACCCGCGAACTCACCATCACCCAGGGCGAACCGGGCACCGCGGCCCTCACCCTGGTCGCCGAAGGCCCGGGCTACCACTGCGAGTTCACGGCCACCCTCACCCGCAGGGCGACCACCGACGACGGCCCCCTGACCTACGGCCCCTCCCGTGTCACCACCGGCCGCCCCCTCTCCTCCTGTACCCCTGGCGGCGCCACGGAGGTCGCCCTCCTGCCGAGCGGCGGCCTGCAACGGACCAACACCGCCACCGGGGAGAGGCTGACCTACACCAAGGGGTGAACGTCCGGCGAACATAAGGGAGTTGGCCCGGTTTGTCCGGGCGTACACCCTCGCGCGCACGTACCGTGACGGCACGATCCGGCGGTCGGCGGTGGCGGGGGAGCCCAGTGGAGTGGCTGAACGCGGAGAACGTGGTGGCCGTCGGCACGGCCCTGCTCGGCATCGTCGCCTCCGGGGTGATGGTCTGGTACGAGCGCAGGGTGCCGCGCCGAAGACGGATCGGCTACCGCGTCCAGATGGACAACCCCATAGGTGACGACGCCCGTTCGGGCCGCGCCAACCGGCGGCTGGGTCTCTTCGAGGAGACCCCGGGCATGACCGACGCGACGCTGGTGCTGCTGCGGATCGAGAACGACGGCTCGCAGGGCATCGACCGCGACGACTACACCTCGCCCGAAGTCCACGGCCTGACCGCGGTGTTCACCGACCGCACGGTCAAGGGCGTCACGGTCACCCAGCCCACCGACACCGACCACCTGATGGGCCACTTCACCGTGGAGCGGGGCTTCGGCTACGACGGCCACACCCTGCGCGTCCCACGCGTCCCCCTCAACCGGGGCGACCACTTCAAACTGCTCGTCCTGCTCTCCGGCGGCGACGTCGGCAGCCCCATACGCCTGTACGGCGGCATACGTGAGGGTGAGGTACACCCCAACCGCAGCGCTACCCCGGACGACGTACCCCCGCTGTTCAGCCGGGCGGCGCGGGCGATCTCGGTGATGCTGACGGTCTGCGTGGTGACGCTGGCGGCGATCGTCGTGGCCCGCGACGACACCCCGCCGCCCATCGAGTGCGCGAAGGGGAGACTGACCGTCAGCGGCTCGACCGCCTTCGCCCCGGTCGTGCGGGACGTCGCCGAACGGTTCGAGCACGACTGCGAGGGCGCGACGATCGAGGTGGACGCGCACGGCTCGACCGCCGGTCTGCGCCAACTGGACGCGGAGGGCGGCCGGAAGGGCTCGGCGTCCCGGATCGCGATCTCAGACGGCCCCAAGTCCGCGGGCATGGACGAACTCGTGGAGGACCGGGCGGCGCTCTCGGTCTTCGCGCTCGTCGTCAACGACGACGTGACGCTGACGAACCTCTCCACGAGCGCCGTACGGCGCGTCTACCGGGGCGAGATCGCCAACTGGCGGGAGGTGGGCGGCCCCGACCTGCCGGTGCGGATGGTCAGCCGGGACGCCAACTCCGGTACCAGGAAGGTGTTCCAGCACCGGGTGCTGGGCCAGAACGAGACGGCCAACACCTCCGGTGACTGCGTCGAGCGGGACTACCGGCCGCCGGACGCGCCGATCCGCTGCGAACTCGACTCCACGGAGCAGGTGTTGGCGATGGTCCGCAGGACGCCGGGCGCGATCGGCTACAGCGAACTCAACGTCGCCGAAGGCACGAAGGGCCTGCACCCGCTCGCCCTCGACGGCAACGAGCCCGATCTCAAGGCCATCGAACAGGGCACCAGCGCCTACCCGTACCGCGAGATCGAGTACGCCTACACCTACGACAGCCCGCCCGCCGGCTCCCTCGCCGCGAGCTTCCTCACCTACCTCATCCGGGGCAAGGGGCAGACGACGATCCGCTCCCACGGCCACCTGCCGTGCTGGAGCCCCCAGGGCCTGCAACTCTGCGCGGAGACCGTCAAGCCCGCCAACTCGCCCTGACCCAGGCCCTCTTGCCGCCCCGAGGCGGTGTCCAGGAGCATCGACGGGACACCGCCCCAGGAGGAGCCATGCCCCCCACGCCCGCCAGGCGCACCACCCCCACCAGGCGCACCGTCCTCACCGCGACAGCGGCCACCGCGGCGGCCCTGGGCACGACGCCCGCCCAGGCGGACGAGGCCGACCGCACCGCCGTACCCCGCCCGGCGACGGCCCAGCGCCCGAGCCGTGAACTCCGTGCTCTGCTCAAGGAGTTGGACCGGGACCGGATCGAGGCGACCGTCCGCACCCTCGTCTCCTTCGGCACCCGCCACACCCTCTCCGTCCAGGACGACCCGGCCCGGGGCATCGGCGCCGCGCGCGACTGGATCAGGGACGAACTCCAGTCGTACGCCGCCGAGTCGGGCGGCCGGATGACCGTGGAGCTCCAGTCGTACGTCCAGGAACCGGCGTCGAGAATCCCCGTCCCGACCCGGATCGCCAACGTCCTTGCCACGCTGCGGGGTTCGGTCACCCCCGAGCGGGTGCACGTCGTCTCCGGGCACTACGACTCACGGGTCAGCGACGTCATGGACGCCGTCTCCGACGCGCCGGGCGCGGACGACGACGCGTCCGGGGTGGCCGTCGTACTGGAGCTGGCGCGGGTGTTCGCGCGACGGCGTCCGGCGTCGACGATCGTGTTCGCGGCGGTCGCGGGGGAGGAGCAGGGACTGTACGGATCGGGCTACCTGGCACGGCAGTTGAAGAGTGCCGGAGCGGAGGTGCGGGCGATGTTCACCAACGACATCGTCGGCAGCTCGACCGCCGACGACGGGAGCCGCGACCCGTACACCCTCCGGCTCTTCGCGGAGGGCGTGCCCTCGTCGGAGACTCCCGAACAGGCCGCCGTACGACGCTCGGTCGGCGGGGAGAACGACTCGGAGACCCGCCAACTCGCCCGATTCGTAAGGGATGTCGCCGACAACGACGCCACCGGCATGCGTGTGCGCGTGATCTACCGGCGCGACCGCTATCTGCGGGGCGGCGACCACATCCCGTTCCTGGAGAACGGCTACCCGGCACTCCGGTTCACCGAGCCCGCCGAGGACTTCGCGCACCAGCACCAGGACGTACGCGTCGAGAACGGGCGCCAGTTCGGGGACCTGCCGGAGTTCTGCGACTTCGCCTTCACGGCCCGCGTCGCCCGGGTGAACGCCGCCGCGCTGTGGACGCTGGCCCAGGCGCCGGGTGCCCCGCGCGGTACCCGGATCGTCACCTCGGCGCTCACCAACTCGACCCGCCTGGTGTGGAGCCGGGGCACGGAACCCGACCTCGCCGGCTACGAGGTCGTCTGGCGCGAGACGACGGAATTCGAGTGGACGCACGTCGTCGAGGCCGGTGACGTGACCTCGTACGAGGTGGACCTGTCGAAGGACAACGTGTTCTTCGGGGTACGGGCCGTGAACCGGGCGGGGTTGCGGGGGCCGGTGGCGTTCCCCTCGCCGCAGTCGTAGCCCGAGGCGTCAACTCGCGCCGGACAGGCGTTCGGTGAACCGTTCCAGGCGCTCGGGAGTGTCGTCCGGATGGAGCGTGACGAGCCCGTTCTCCCCCAACACGTCGAGGAGGACGCCGAGTTCGCCGGGCGGCGCGTCCGCGAGGAGATCGCCCGCCTCCCGGACGACGACCGCCAGCGGCCCGACGTCCCGCAGGCAGTCGGTGAACGCGTCCCAGTTGCGGCCGAAATGGCCGGGGAACCCGAGTCCGGCGGCCCACTCGGTGAACAGGTCCTGACGGGTGCGGCTGAGCGAGCCGCGTACTTCCCGCGCGGTGGCCGGAGCCTCGGCGAGCGGGCGAATCCAGGTCGGCGTGCCGGTCAACTGACACCCCTGCCTTTCGAGTTGAAGGAGAAAGAAGAGGGAGGGGGTGCGGCCCCGACCGCACCCCCGACTGCGACCCCTGAGGCGGCTGTCAGTACTTACCCAGCCAGGCGAACGTCTGGTAGTGGTCCCAGGTCGCGAAGACGTTCCCGGTCAGCGGGTTGCGGATGATCCGCCGCAGCCCCCGGTCCTGCGACCGCGTCGACGTGTGCTCGTCGATGTCGTACTCGACGTAGGGCGCCGTACGCCCGTTGCCCGTCGAGAACGCGAGGTTCGACGAGACACCGCGGCCCTGCTGCTCGAACGACGCGAGGTCGCCGCCGCGGTCGTTGAACCGGCCGCCGTAGTAGATGTTCCGCCAGGCGTGCGCGGCGCTGTCCCAGAAGTCGAACCAGCGACCGCCGTCGCCCTGGCCGGGCCAGCCGTGGCCGTTCGCGTCGTTCAACCGGCCGACGCCCCAGGTGAGATGGGGATCGACCTGATGGTTCGCCCAGAAGTCGGCGGCCTGTTCGGCGTCGTCCCACTGCTGGTTGGTGATGACCGGGGTGCCGCCGGGCGGGTTGTTGCACCACTGGCGGCAGGCGCCGGGCGGCGGCTGCGCGATGGCCGTGCCGGCCGCGCCGCCGACGAGGGCGAGCAGGACGCCCGCGACGGTGAGGGCCCGGCGACCGCGCAGCCGGGACTTCTTACGGCGTTCCGCGACGGGCGCGGACACCTGGGTGGGGGAGGTCGACACCTCGTGCTCCTTGACTCGTTCCGGGTTCCCGAGGCCGCCGGCCCCGGTCGAGGCCGTCGGCCCCGGTGCGCCACAAGGAACCAGCCGCGCGTGACAGCGGTCCGGCGGCCGGATCACAGCTCGCGGTCGGATGCGACGGCGGGCTGTTACAGAGTTGTGGGAGCGCTTCCATTGCTTTGCCTGATTCTTAATGTCAGGACATGTCGCGTTTACCGAGATCGGGTGAAAGTGGTCTCGACCTCTCCTAAAAGGGGTCAAGGCCACTGAAGACACCGGAAGGAGGGCGGCATGCGGTACGACAGACCCGTGCTCGCCGCGCTGCTCGCCCTCGGGCTCGCGGGATGCGGCACCGTCTCCGGCGGCCCCCGCGCCGAGGGCCCGGCACCGACCGCGATCCCCTGGTCGGGACCCGCGTACGTCAACGACGCGCGCTCCGTACCCCGGCAGACCCCCGACGTGGTGGACCTCACCGACACCACCACCCTGTACGGCCTCAAATGGCGCGGCTGGGGCACCTCCCACGCCGTCGCGACCGGCCTCGTCGTGGACTTCGCCTGCGTCTCGGGCTGCCCGCACGGCGACCCGCCGTCCTTCCCGGCCGGCCTCGTCCTCAGCGGCCTGGTCAGACGCGAGTACGCCGCGTACTACAGCCACGCCGTCCTCACCCCGGACCGGGGCCCCGCCCCCGACTGGGCCATGGACGTAGGGCCCGTACGACTCAGGGTGCCCAACGCGTGATCCCCCCTCAGAGCCACCCCCACCCCCTACCCCCGGAGTACAGCCATGCACGAGGTCCTGCTGGTGGAGGACGACGAGATGATCCGGGAGGCCACCCGCCTCGCCCTGGAGGCGAGCGGATACGCCGTACGGACCGCCGCCGACGGCGCCACCGGCCTCGACCTCTTCCGCGCGCACCGGCCCGATGTCGCGGTCCTGGACATCATGCTCCCCGGCCTGAACGGGGTCAGCCTGGCCGGCCGCATCCGCGAGGAGTCCCGGGTGCCGGTGCTGCTGATATCCGCCCGCAACGACCCCGTGGACGTCGTGATGGGCCTGGAGGCCGGCGCCGACGACTACGTCACGAAGCCCTTCGACGGCACCGTCCTCGCCGCCCGTATCCGCTGCCTGCTGCGCCGTGCCGCCCCCGCGGCCCCCCGCAGCGCCCGCCTCCGCTTCGGCGACCTCGACTTCTGCCCCGTCTCCCTGACCGCGCACCGCTCCGGCCGCGCCCTCTCCCTCACCACGACCGAACTCCGCCTCCTCCAGGAGTTCACCGCCTCCCCCGGCACGGTCCTCACCCGCGACCTCCTCCTGGAGCGGGTCTGGGACTACGCCTGGACCGGCGACACCCGCGTCGTCGACGTCCACATCCGCCGGCTGCGCGCCAAGATCGGCCACGAACGCATCGAGACGGTCCGCGGCTTCGGCTACAAACTCCGCCCCTAGGGGAGATCCCGTAACCCTCAGGAGCCCCCAGGGGATCACCATGAACATCGGTACGAAGATGGCGCTCGCCGTCGCCGCCGCGGCCGTCTGCGTCGCGGGAGCCGTCGGCCTGCTGGTCCACCGCATCACCGCCGCCGACCAGCTCGCCACCGCCCGCGCCGACCTGGACCGCCAGCTGGTCTCCGCCGCCTACGACCACGCCGCGGGACGCGAGTCCGCCGCCCGGCTCGACCCGCCGGACCTCCCCGCGCCCCTCACCCGGCTGATCGCCAAGGGGGTACGTGCGACCTACCTCCAGAGCGGTACGCACCCCGTGCTGTGGGCGGCCACCCACGTCTCCGACCGGACCGTCCTCGCCCTCTCCCGCCCCTACGGCCGCGAGGCGGACGCCCTCGACGAACTCGACCGGACGCTCGCCACCACCGGCGCCGCGGCCACCGGCGCCGTCGCCCTGCTCGGCCTCGCCCTCGGCCTGCGCATGGGCCGCCGCGCCACGGCCGCCGCCCGGACGGCGGAACGCATCGCCGACGGCGACCTCGACGCCCGCGTCCGCCCGCACGGCCGGGACGAGATCGCCCGGCTCGCCGGGTCCATGAACGCCATGGCCGACGCGCTCGGCGCCCACCTGGAGGCGGAGCGGTGCGTCACCGCCGACATCGCGCACGAGCTGCGCACCCCGGTCGCCGCGATGGTCACCGCGATCGGCCTGCTGCCGCCGGACCCCGCCGCCGACCTGGTCGCGGGCGGGGTCCGCAAGCTGCACGCGCTCGTCGAGGACGTCCTGGAGATCGCCCGCCTCGACGCCCGGGTCGCGGTCGTCGAGATGGAGATCCGGCAGGTCAGCGCGATGGCGCGGCGCGCGGTCGCCGGGCTCGAAGGGGCCGAGGTGCGGGTTGTCGCCGACACCCTCGCGGAGACCGACCCCCGCCGCGTCGAACGCATCCTGACGAACCTGGTCACCAACGCCCTGCGGCACGGCGCGACCCCGGTCACCGTCGACGTCGACCACGACGCGGACGGCCCCGTCCTGCGCGTCCGCGACCTCGGCCCCGGCTTCCCGCCCGAGGCCCTCGCCCTCCTCGCCACCTCGGGCCCGCAGCGCTTCCGCACCGCCCGCGGCACCGGCCTCGGCCTCAGCATCGCCACCGGCCAGTCCCGCCTCCTCGGCGCCCGCCTCCTCTTCCGCAACCACCCCGAGGGCGGCGCGGAAGCCACCCTGCACCTGCCGGCGGGGGTTACGGGAGGTACGGGAGATCTGGGGGAGGCGTGCGGGTACTACGGGGAGTACGGGGGCCACGGGGACACCGGTACGACGACGAGGGCCTCGTACGCCCCGTAGTACCCGTAGTACTCCCGAGCCACCGCCCCCACCGCCCCCACCGCCCCCACCGCCCTCACCGCGGCTCCGGCGGCCTCTGCCTCGGCATGTTCGGCCGCGTCCCGTTCACCGACGGCGGCGAGAACCGCCCCGGATGCGGCCCCGCCTGCTCCTGGCGCGGCACGCTGGGCGCGGTCGTCTGGAGGGCCAGCGACGTCGACGCCGTCCGGAACTCGATCATCCAGTCCGCCGTCTCCGTACGCACCAGATCCGTGACGTCCTCCGAGAACCGCCGCAGCACCCCGAGGCACCGCTCCGCCGCCTCGCCCGCGGTCCCCTCGGCCGGCCCCAGCACCTCGCGGACACTCTCCGAGGCCCAGTCGAACTGGAGCACCTGGAGCCGCCGCTGGACGGCCTGCGCGGTGGCGACGTCCCGCATCCACCCCGAGGTCAGCCCGAAGGACCGGTCGACGGCGACACAGGACACGGCGATCAGCAGCGCGAGGTACCCCCAGGGGGACGCGCCGTGCCACAGCCCGCCGAGGTCGAGCAGCGGCAGCGCGGCGCCGATCACCGCACCCCCCGCCGCGGCCCCCCGCAGCACCCGCGCCCCGCGCCGCTTCCACCCCCGGTCGGCGAGGTACCAGGCGGCCGTCTCCAGCGCGCCCTGCTCCACCCACCGGTACAGCTCGTCGAGCCGCACCGCGGGCTCGCCCCAGTCGCCGTGCGGGAACGTCCGCCCGGTCAGATCGCCCGGCCGCAGCCCGGCCGCGCCCTCGTCCCGTCCGTCCTGAGGCGGACCCTCGGGCTGCATCTCCGGCTGCTGACCCACCCGGCACTCCCTCCTGAACCCCGTTCCGCTACCTGACCTGACCTGCACACACCCGGCACGCCCCACGAGGAGTCAGCCCTGGGGGCTACCCGTCGGGAGCTACCTCCTGAGAGCCACACCCCCGAAGCCGCCGTATACCCCCGGACACCGCCGGACGGCACCGCGTACGGCGTCGTGACGTGTGGTGCCGGTGCGTCTGACCCTTCCTACCTCCCAATGGGTGGCGAAGAGGAAGGTTTCGCCGGTTTTACGCCCGGAAGTGGGCCTTGATCAGGTATAGGCCGTGGAGCAGTCTCACTCGAAAGAGTGCCGGGGCAGCGCCCGCACAGACCACGTAGGCTCGTGCCGAGCGGGAGACCCCCGCCCCAGACGTCGTACGACACAGGAGCCGATGGTGTTTCCCGGTGGTGGCCAGCCCAACATGCAGCAGTTGCTCCAGCAGGCGCAGAAGATGCAGCAGGACCTCCAGCTCGCCCAGGAGGAACTGGCGAACACGGAGGTCGACGGCCAGGCGGGCGGCGGCCTCGTGAAGGCGACCGTCACCGGCTCCGGCGAGCTCCGCGCCCTGGTGATCGACCCCAAGGCGGTCGACCCGGAGGACACGGAGACCCTCGCCGACCTGATCGTCGCGGCCGTCCAGGCGGCCAACCAGAACGCGCAGACCCTCCAGCAGCAGAAACTCGGCCCGCTGGCCCAGGGGCTGGGCGGCGGCGGCATCCCGGGCCTGCCCTTCTGACTCCCTCACCCCGAGGGCCCCACCTCGAGGACCTCACCCTGAGAACCCCGTAACCCTCAGGTCCCGTAACCCTCAGGACCCCTTTCCCGAGGCCAGGCCGGTTTCTTCACGCCGGTCGCCTTTCTGGGAGGGGCCTCCGGCAACTACCGTACGCACTGAACGAACCCCAGGAAGGACGGCAGTCCGTGTACGAAGGCGTGGTCCAGGACCTCATCGACGAGCTGGGTCGGCTGCCCGGCGTCGGTCCCAAGAGCGCGCAGCGGATCGCCTTCCACGTCCTCCAGGCGGAGCCGACGGACGTACGCCGCCTCGCGCACGCCCTGCTGGAGGTCAAGGCGAAGGTCAGATTCTGCGCGACCTGCGGAAACGTCGCGCAGGAGGAGCTGTGCGGGATCTGCCGCGACCCGCGCCGCGACCCCTCGGTGATCTGCGTCGTCGAGGAGCCGAAGGACGTCGTCGCGGTCGAGCGGACGCGCGAGTTCCGGGGCAGGTACCACGTCCTGGGCGGCGCGATCAGCCCGATCGAGGGCGTCGGCCCCGACGACCTGCGGATAAGGGAGCTCCTGGCCCGCCTCGCGGACGGCACGGTCACCGAGCTGATCCTCGCCACGGACCCGAACCTGGAGGGTGAGGCGACAGCGACGTACCTCGCCCGCATGATCAAGCCCATGGGCCTGAAGGTCACCCGCCTGGCCAGCGGCCTCCCGGTGGGTGGCGACCTGGAATACGCGGACGAGGTGACCCTCGGCCGCGCCTTCGAGGGGAGACGACTCCTAGATGTCTGACGTCACGATGCCCGACGCCACTCTGCACGCGAGCGGCCTGGACCCGGACGACTTCGCGGTCCAGATCGCCGACCAGGTGGAGAGTTTCCTGGTCGCGGTCACCGAGGTCGCCAAGGGCGACGAACCCGGTTCCGCGGTGCCGTTCCTGCTCCTGGAGGTCAGCCAACTCCTGCTGGCCGGCGGCAGGTTGGGCGCCCACGAGGACATCGTCCCGGACGAGCGGTACGAGCCCGACGCGGGCCCCGACGCCGACGTCGACGAACTCCGCGAGAACCTCGCCCGGCTGCTGGAGCCGGTCGACGTCTACTCCGAGGTCTTCGACCCCTACGAACCCCGTAAGGCTCCGGTACCGGCCCGGATCTCCGACGACCTCGCCGACGTCATCACCGACCTGCGCCACGGCATGGCCCACTACCGCGCGGGCCGTACCACCGAGGCGCTGTGGTGGTGGCAGTTCTCGTACTTCTCCAACTGGGGTACGACGGCCTCGGCGACCCTGCGCGCGCTGCACTCCGTCCTCGCCCACATCCGCCTCGACCAGCCGCTGGCCGAACTGGACGGCCTCGACACCGACCAGGCCATGGGCGACGAGACCCTGGAGATCGAGGCGGGCCGCGTGATGACGGAGGAGATCGCCGAGCCGCTGGGGCTGAAGGCCCAGAAGTAGCGCACGGAAGCAGCACGGAGAACAGCGCCGGAAACAGCACGGAAAACGGTTACGACGCGTCGCCACCCGGCGGCGCGTTCAGCCCCGCCCGCTCCACCAGCAGCTCCAGCCGTCCCGCCAGCAGCCCCGCCGGCCCGCCCGCGCCGTCCGCATCGCCCGCGCCGTCCGTGTCGTCCGTGTCGTCCACGCACGACGTCAGCGCCACCATCGCGGTCACGATCACGTCGCACAGCTCCTGGCGCACGTCGTCCCAGGTGTGCGACGCCCCCTTGCGTGGATTGGCGCCCAGCGCGCCGTGCAGCGCCTCGGCGACCTCGCCGAACTCCTCCCCGATCTTCAGCACCCGCAGCAGCCGTACGTCGCCCGCCGCGGCCGGCTCCGCGCGCTCGTCCAGCCAGCCCACCAGCCGCCGTACCTGCTCCCAGGCCAGATCGTCCACCGGGTCCTCCTCATGTCGTAGCTCCCGGGTACGTGGCTCCCGGGTAGGGGGACCGATCCTCCCCCTTGAGGTGTAGCCCGCTACACCACGGGTTCGGGGGCGGGCTCTCTCGTTGCGGACCCCGGAAAACGGGATCGTTGATCACACAAGGTCAACCCCGACCGAGACCCCGAAACGAGGGATTCCCCATGAAGTCGCTGCTCTCCTCCCGCCCCGTCCTGTGGTTCCTCTTCCTCTTCAACCTGGTCGTCGCCGCCGCAGCCCCCTTCGTCGTGGACGGCACCCAGGGCGTCATGACCGCCGTCGGCATGGGCGTCGTCTCCCTCGGCGCCGGCGTCAGCCTGGTCCGCGACCGCGGCGGCAAGCACGCCTCCTCCTGACCGCGAACACGGCGCGAACGAGTTTTGGAGAGGTCCTGGATCTCTCCTGTACGACGGCTGCACGGGCGCTAACCGGTGAAACGGGAGTCTGGAGTCACTTCCTCCACAGGAGAACCGGAGGATACGAACTCCCCCCATAAGCACTGGAGTTGTGATGAACCGTCGCCCTCGTTCCATAAGCAAGCGGGCCCTGGTCATCGGCACGGCGTCCCTCGTCGTCGCCGGGACCGTCGGCGCCGGCGTCAGCTTCGCCGGCCCCGAGCACAAGCCGCAGCCGAAGCTGGCGACGAAGGCCCAGATCGCCGGACTCTTCGACACGTGGAACGCCACGCTGAAGACCGGCGACCCGGAGAAGGTCGCCGACCTCTACGGGAAGAACGCGGTCCTGCTGCCCACCGTCTCCAACAAGATCCGCACCAACCACGCGGAGATCGTCGACTACTTCGAGCACTTCCTGCTCAACAAGCCGGTCGGCAAGAAGATCACGACCATCGTGAACGTGCTCGACAGCAACTCCGCGATCGACACGGGTGTCTACCAGTTCACGCTCACCGACCCGAAGACGGGCGCGAAGAGCGTCGTCAAGGCCCGCTACACGTACGAGTACGAGAAGCAGCGCGACGGCGACTGGAAGATCATCAACCACCACTCCTCGAAGATGCCCGAAGGCTGATCGAGACGCACAGGCCGCCGCCGGGCGCGTCCTTCAGGGTCACCGTGCCCCCGTCGTCCGTCACGAGCTGCTTGACGACGGCGAGGCCGAGCCCCGAACCGCCTCGCCCGGTGAGCCCCTGTCCCCGCCAGAAGCGGTCGAACGCCCTCGACTTCTCCTGGTCCGACATACCCGGTCCCTCGTCGAGGACCGACAGGACCACCGTCCGCTGGCCCGAATCCCAGCGGGCGGTGCCCCCGTCCCACCGGACCGTGATGGTGCCGCCGTCCGGCGAGACCTCCAGGGCGTTGGAGAACACGTTGTCCAGCACCTGGTCCAGGTGACCGGGGGCGGCCAACACGAGCGGCCGGTCGTCGATACTTCCCCCCACGAGCGCGATGGTGACTCCGCGTTCGTCGGCGGCCGGCCTCCACACCGCGAGCCGTTCGTTCACGATCTCGGCAAGTGGCAGCGGTTCCGCGGCGGTCACCTTCGCCTCGGCCCGCGCGAGCACCAGCAGGCCGTTGACCAGGCGGCTCATGCGGACCACTTCCGCGGTCGCCTGCTCGACGTCCTCGCGCACGAATTCGTCGTCCACACCGTCCGCGATGTTGTCCAGGGACAGCCTCAACGCCGTGAGCGGGGTGCGGAGTTGGTGTGACGCGTCGGCGACGAAGATGCGCTGCGAGGCGATCAGGGTGTCGAGGCGCTCGCCCGCCTGGTTCAGGGTGCGGGCGAGGGTCCGCGTTTCCTGGGGGCCCGTCTCAGGGGTACGGGCCGTCAGGTCGCCGTCGCTGAACTTGCTGGCCATGTCGTTGAGTTGGCGGAGCGGCCGGGTGAGCCGGCGGGCCACCACGGCGCCGATCACGGCGGCCACGCCGAGGACAGCGGCGGCGAGTCCCGCCCGGAAACCCCAGATGTTCCACAGGCGGTTGGTCATGCCGTGCGTCGAGTAGACGATCCGTACGGCGCCGACGACCTCGTCGCCCGACTTCGCCGGGACGGTGATCGTCAGCTCCTTGCCCCAGATGAAGTTGGAGCCCCAGTCGGTGGTGTCCTTGCCCTGGCCCAGCGCGCGCTCCAGCGCCTTGCCGGCTTCCGGGCGGGGCAGCGGGGCCGCGCAGTCGGCGGTCGCCGTGACCTGGACGTCGTCCTTCGTCTCCTTGGCGTACGCGCGGGCGAGCTGGGCCAGTGCCTGGCAGGACGCGGTGTCGCCGTTGCTGAGCAGCACCGCCATCGTCGTCGCCTCCCGCTTCACCGACAGCTCGGTGTCGTCGCGGAGCTGGTTGGTCAGGGTGAAGGCCACCGGGAAGGTGAACAGGCCGATCGCGCCGGCGACGAGCAGGACGTAGCTGAGGATGAGCTGCCGGATCATGCGGACGCGTCTCCGGGGGTGCCCGTAGTACCCGTAGTACCCGCGGCCCCGACGATCTCCAGCCGGAACCCCACCCCCCGCACCGCCTCGATCGTGATCGCCCCCGCCAGCTTCCGGCGCAGCGCGGCCACGTGGACGTCCAGCGTCTTCGTCGGCCCGAACCAGTTCGCGTCCCAGACGGCCTCCATGATCTGTTCCCGGGTCATCAGCGCCCCCGGCTCCTCGGTGAGGAAGGCCAGCAGGTCGTACTCCTTGGGCGCCAGGGACACCTCCTCCCCGTTCAGCCGGACGCGGGCCGCCTTGCGGTCGACGGTGAGGCCGGGACCGTACCGGTCGGGCCCCGCCTCCGCGGCCGTACGCGGCTGGACCCGCCGCATGACCGCCCTTATCCGGGCGATGACCTCACGCACCCCGAACGGCTTGGAGACGTAGTCGTCGGCGCCGAGTTCGAGCCCGACCACCCGGTCCGTCTCGTCGCTGCGGGCGCTGATCACGATGATCGGGACGTCGCTGCGGGCGCGCAGCGCCTTGCACACGTCGAGCCCGTCGGTGTCGGGCAGCCCGAGATCGAGGAGGACGACGTCGTGGGGGTCGGTGTGAGCGAGCGCGGCGGCCCCGGTCATCACCCAGTCCACCTCGAAGCCGTACCGTTTCAGGCCGCGCCGCAGAGATTCCGCGACGGGCTCGTCGTCTTCCACCAGAAGTACGCGCACAGCGGCACCCTAGTGCTTGAAACTTAATTCACAGCAATCACGCGCGTAACCCGTACGACCTGGGTACTAGCTCTCACGTAGCAGACCGGAAACGGGCGTCGGATATCTCACCATGCGATACCCCGGAAGGGGAATTCGGACGCTCGTTAGACTGACCGGTGCAATCGACGAACTGAGCGAGGAGCGCACGTGGGCCTTGTCGTGCAGAAGTACGGAGGCTCATCCGTAGCCGATGCCGAGGGCATCAAGCGTGTCGCCAAGCGGGTCGTGGAAGCGAAGAAGAACGGCCATCAGGTGGTCGTCGTCGTTTCCGCGATGGGCGACACGACGGACGAGCTGATCGATCTCGCCGAGCAGGTGTCTCCGATGCCCGCCGGGCGTGAGTTCGACATGCTGCTGACCGCCGGAGAGCGGATCTCCATGGCCCTGCTGGCGATGGCGATCAAGAACCTGGGCCACGAGGCCCAGTCCTTCACCGGCAGCCAGGCAGGCGTCATCACCGACTCCGTCCACAACAAAGCCCGGATCATCGACGTCACGCCCGGCCGTATCCGCGAGTCCCTCGACCGGGGCAACATCGCGATCGTCGCCGGGTTCCAGGGCGTCAGCCAGGACAAGAAGGACATCACCACGCTCGGCCGCGGTGGGTCCGACACCACGGCCGTCGCCCTCGCCGCCGCGCTCCAGGCCGAGGTCTGTGAGATCTACACCGACGTCGACGGCGTGTTCACCGCCGACCCGCGCGTGGTGAAGAAGGCCCGGAAGATCGACTGGATTCACTTCCAGGACATGCTGGAGCTTGCATCCTCCGGCTCCAAGGTATTGCTCCACCGGTGTGTGGAGTACGCCCGCAGGTATGACATCCCGATCCACGTCCGGTCCAGCTTCAGCGGACTCCAGGGCACGTGGGTGAGCAGTCAGCCGCCCGTTTCGAAGGCACAGCAGCAAGGGGACCAGAAGGTGGAGCAGGCCATCATCTCCGGTGTCGCGCACGACACCTCCGAGGCCAAGATCACGGTCGTCGGCGTGCCGGACAAGCCGGGCGAGGCCGCCGCGATCTTCCGGACGATCTCGAACGCCGAGATCAACATCGACATGATCGTGCAGAACGTGTCCGCCGCCGCGACCGGCCTGACGGACATCTCCTTCACGCTCCCCAAGTCCGAGGGCCGCAAGGCGATCGACGCGCTGGAGAAGAACCGTTCCGGGATCGGTTTCGAATCCCTGCGGTACGACGACCAGATCGGCAAGATCTCCCTGGTCGGCGCCGGGATGAAGACCAACCCCGGGGTCACCGCCGATTTCTTCACCGCGCTCTCCGACGCGGGCGTGAACATCGAGCTGATCTCGACATCCGAGATCCGCATCTCGGTCGTGACCCGCGCGGACGACGTCAACGAGGCCGTCCGCGCCGTCCACTCGGCGTTCGGCCTCGACTCCGACAGCGACGAGGCCGTCGTCTACGGTGGCACCGGGCGATGACCGGACGACCGACGCTCGCGGTCGTGGGAGCGACCGGGGCCGTCGGCTCGGTCATGCTCACGATCCTCTCCCAGCGCGCCGACGTCTGGGGTGAGATCCGCCTCGTCGCCTCCCCGCGCTCGGCCGGCCGCAAGCTGGCCGTGCGCGGCGAGGAGGTCGAGGTCGTGGCTCTTTCGGAGGAGGCGTTCGACGGGGTCGACGTCGCGATGTTCGACGTCCCCGACGAGGTCGCCGCCCGCTGGGCGCCGGTCGCGGTCGCCAAGGGGGCGGTCGTCGTCGACAACTCCGGGGCCTTCCGGATGGACCCCGACGTCCCCCTCGTCGTACCCGAGGTGAACCCGCACGCCGCCCGGGTCCGGCCGCGCGGCATCATCTCCAACCCCAACTGCACGACGCTGTCGATGATCGTCGCCCTGGGCGCGCTGCACGCCGAGTTCGGGCTGCGTGAGCTGGTGGTCTCGTCGTACCAGGCGGTCAGCGGGGCGGGGCGGGAGGGCGTCGAGACGCTGCGGCGGCAGCTGGAGCAGGTCGTAGGGGTCGTAGGGGGAAACCTCGGTACTACCCCTGGAGATGTACGGAGGGTCGTCGGGGACGACGTCGGGCCGTTCGCGGCGCCGATCGCGCTGAACGTCGTCCCGTGGGCCGGATCGCTCACCGAGGACGGCTGGTCGTCGGAGGAGCGCAAGGTGCGGGACGAGTCCCGCAAGATCCTCGGGCTGCCGAAGCTCCCGGTCGCCGTCACCTGCGTCCGCGTCCCCGTCGTCACCACCCACTCCCTGACCGTGCACGCCCGCTTCCAGGACGAGGTCACGGTCCGCGGCGCCCGCGAGATCCTCGCCACCGCGCCGGGCGTCGTCCTCTTCGACGACCCCGCGGCGGGCGAGTTCCCGACCCCGGCGGACGTCGTCGGCACCGACCCCACCTGGGTCGGCCGGGTCCGGCGGGCCCTCGACGACCCGACCGCGCTCGAACTCTTCGTCTGCGGCGACAACCTCCGCAAGGGCGCCGCCCTCAACACGGCGCAGCTCGCGGAACTGGTCGCCGCCGAGTGGACACCCCGGTCCGGATCTCGCCCGGAGTGAAAAGCCGCTGGCCAGGGCCGGGTGGCTTTGTAGGATTCACGTCAGGACTGTGAGCCGGAAGACGGTCGCGCCGCCTTGTCCCCGGGCGGGTCGGCGTTCGAAGATTTTTCTCCCTGTACACCGCAACCGTGCGGTGCGCGGGGAGCGTCTTTGCGGTCACCCTTTCCGGGTGCGCAAGCGTGTGACCACGGGCTGTAGCTGTCGGACGCCTGTGTGACGGGCGTGGGGACGCCCGTTTCGTATGGGGACACTTCCTATGGGACATAGGGAACATAGGGGAAGAGCGGGACGTATGAGGGTAGACCAGGGGGCGCGGGCCGGTAGACGGCCGGCCCCGCGGACCGGCGCGAGCGTCGGTGAAGAAACGATTCCGGCGACGGGGGTGCGCGGGCACGGGTATTACGGGGCGTACGGGTATTACGGGTCGTACGGGTCACCCGCGCCGGCGGTTCGTCGAAAAGTGACGGCCGACACGTACAACCTCCTCAGGGGTACGGGTGTCCAACTGGCGTGGCAGAGGTACTCGATTTCACAGCGGCGACCGGTGCGACCCTGCGCCCGCCCCGCCGGACCGCCCGCCCCCGCGTCGCCGGGGCGCCCGGCGGTCTGCCGGTGATCGCGCCGATGCCCGCAGCGCGGCCCACCCGCATCCCCGGCCCGCGTGCCGGCGACGACACCGTCGCGGCCGGCACGACCGTCGACCACCTCACCGAGACCTACCGGGCGCACTACCGCTCCCTCCTGGGTCTCGCCGCCCTCCTGCTCGACGACACCGCGTCCTGCGAGGACGTCGTCCAGGAGGCGTTCATCCGCGTGCACTCGGCGCGCAAACGCGTCCGTGACCCCGAGAAGACCCTGGCATACCTGAGGCAGACGGTCGTCAACCTCTCCCGCTCCGCCCTGCGCCGCCGCATCCTCGGCCTGAAGCTCCTCTCCAAGCCGATGCCGGACATGGCCAGCGCGGAGGAGGGCGCCTACGACCAGCTGGAGCGCGACTCCCTGATCAAGGCGATGAAGGGGCTCCAGCGCCGCCAGCGCGAGGTGCTGGTCCTGCGCTACTTCGCCGACATGACCGAGGCCCAGGTCGCCGAGACGCTCGGCATCTCCCTCGGCTCCGTCAAGGCGTACGGCTCGCGCGGGATCGCGGCGCTGCGGACCGCGATGGAGGCGTCGGCGTGAGCGGGGAACCGGACAGGGCCGATGACCCTCTGGAGGGACAGGGAGAACTCCTGGGGGGAAGCGCCCCGTCGGACAGGGGCGGTCCGGGACCGTCGTACCCGAACGATCCGAAGCAACCACACGCTGGGAACAGGACTGTGAACCACCACCTCGACGACCAGGGCCCGGAGGACGGGTTCGACTCGGACGAGCTGGAGCTGCGCCGCATGCTGCACCGGGCGGTGCACGAGATGGCGCCGCGCGACGGCGCCCTCGACCACCTCCGCCGGGCGGTCCCCGCGCGCAAGGCCCGCAAGCGGCAGGCGCTCGTGGGGGCGGCTGCGGCGGCCCTGTTCGCGGGCGTCGCCGTCCCCGCCCTGATGACCGTCTCCGGTGTCGGCGACCCCGACGCGAACCCCGCCGTCGCGGGGCAGGCGTCCGAGACGGGCGGCTCCACCGGCCAGGGCAAGAACCCCGACGGAGGTTCCACCGGGAAGGTCGGGGAGTCCTCCGGAGGTACTACGGGTACGGGGTCGGGGGAGTCCAAGGGGAGCGGTGCCGGCAAGCCGACCCCGGGCGCGGACGCCTCCAGCGGCGCCGACCCCTCCAAGTCGCTCAGCCCGACCGCCCCCGCCTGCACCGCCGGCCAGCTCGGCTCGGCGACCTCGACGGTCGACGGCCCGGACTCCACGGGGGTCGTGTACGGCACGTTCCGCGTCGTCAACGTCTCCACCGAGAGCTGTACGGTCGCCGGTTCCGTCACCCTCTCCCCAGGGGTGCAGGGCGCGGCCGACGCCGCGAAGATCAGCGTCACCCAGCACGCCGCGGGCGACCCGGCCGCCGCCCTCCCCGACCCCTCCCTGTACGTCACGCAACTGGCGCTGGCGCCCGGCTCCGCGTACGACGTGAAGTTCGCCTGGGTGCCGTCGTCCTCGTGTCCCAGCGACGGTGGGAGCACCGGCGGGAGTACCACGGGTGGCGACACCGGGTCCTCGCCGTCGCCCTCGCCCAGCCCCTCCGAGCAGACGACGGGCTCCAGCAGCGGTACTACGGGTACCAGTCCCCAGCTGGTCAGGGAGGACGGCACCACGACCGCCGAGGGCAGCGTGTCGGTGACCTACACGGCCGACGCGGGATCGCCGTCGGTCACGGCGACCGTGCCGAACGCGTGCGCCGGGGTGGTCTACCGGACGGGTGTGGTGGCCTCGCCGTGAGCGGAGGCGGGTGCCCCTAGGGGGTGCCGGTCGCGGTGGCGTCGGTGCCTGAGGTGTGCCGGTGCCTGAGAGGCTGAGAGGCGCCGGTACCAAGGGGTGCCGGTACTCAAGAGGTACTGGTACTCAAGAGGTACTGGTACTAAGGGGTGCCGGACGTGACGGGGGACGCGGGCGTGGGCGCCTCGGCGTCGGCGTCAGTCCCGGAGTCCCCCGCCGCCAGCCCCAGTTCGGCGTCCCGCGCGGCCTCCACCTCGCGGCGCAGCAGCCGGAACCACATGAACACCACGAACCCGGCGAAGACGAACCACTCGCCCGTGTACCCCAGGTTCTGGAACGCCTTGAGGTCGAGCCCGGTGTTCGCGGGCGCCTCGGCGGGCACGGTCGTCATACCCGGGTCGGCGGTATCCAGCGTCACCCACGCGTCGTACAGGTCGTACGGGACGAGGTTGACGAGCGAGGCGGTGCTGATCGCGCCGACCTGACCGGACGGCAGTCCGCCGCGGGCGGTGACGCCGTTGTCCCCGGGCGTCTCGGACGCCTGGAGCGCGCCGGTCACGGAGACCTCGCCGCCCGGAACGGCCGGGGCCTTCGTGGCGCCGGCCTTGCCGGGGAGCCAGCCCCGTACGACGGGCAGCGCCTTCCCGGAGTCCGTCCGCAGCAGCGTGAGCACGTAGTACCCGCTCTTGCGGTCCACCTGCCGGTCGGGCACGAGCAGTTGCTCGCCGTAGCGCCCGCTGACGGTGACCCGCTTGCCCACGGTCTCCTTGTCCACCGGCAGCATCCCGGCCAACGGCCGTGCCGGCTGCGACTTGCCCGTCTCCGCGGCCCGGTCGAGCGCCCGGTGGTCGTCCATCCGCGACTCGAACCGGCTCAGCTGCCACGACCCCATGAACAGGCAGAAGGGGATGGCCAGCAGCACGAAGACGTTGATCCCCCACCAGCGGGGCGTCAGCAGAAACCGGTACACGCCTTCAACCGTACGCGCCGGGTACGGGGCGGAGGGCGGCGGGGTAGGGGGCGGGGGAGCGGACGGCGGTGTGTGGGGCGTACCCGTAGTACTCCCGGGGAGCGGTGCCGTACGCCCGAGGTATCACCCCCGCTTCCGCACCGCTCCCGCACTTTCTGGCGTGCGCGGGGTTTCTCGTCGTCCGCGGATGTCCGCCTGACCCTCCCCATCAGGTTTGATGGACGTATGAGTGACGCTGAGGCCATGCCCGAGTGGGAGAAGCGGTTCCGGGCGCCGCGGGTCTCCCTGCCCGACTGGGCGGAGGACGCCCCGGACCGCTCGCTGTTCACGTCGAACGCGACCGGGACGTACGAGCTGTACGCCTGGGACCGCGCGAGCGGGGACCAGCGACAGGTGACGGACCGGGCGAACGGGACGACGGACGGCAGGCTGTCCCCGGACGGGGACTGGATCTGGTGGTTCGACGACAAGGACGGGGACGAGTTCGGCGTCTGGCGGCGGCAGCCGTTCGCCGGCGGCCCCGACGAGCCCGCCACCCCCGGCCTCGACCCCTCCTACCCGGCCGGACTGGCTCTCGGGAGGGACGGCCGTACCTCCGTGGTGGGACGCTCCACCGACGAGGACGGCACGACCATCCACGTAGTACTCCAGGGGGAGACCCCTACGGAGATCTACCGGCACCGCGAGTCCGCGGGCGTCGGTGACCTGTCGTACGACGGGACGCTGATCGCCGTCGAGCACACCGAGCACGGCGACGCCATGCACTCGGCGCTGCGCGTGCTGCGGCTCGACGGCACGGCCGTCGCCGAACTGGACGACACCCGGGGCGGTGAGGAGGAACTCGGCCTGGAGGTCCTCGGGTTCGCGCCCGTCGCCGGGGACACCCGGCTGCTCATCGGGCACCAGCGGCGCGGTCGCTGGGAGCCGCTGGTGTGGGACGTCGCGACCGGCGGCCAGACCGAACTGACCCTCGACCTGCCCGGCGACGTCAACGCGGAGTGGTTCCCCGACGGGGGCTCCCTGCTGATCGCCCACAGCCACGAGGCCCGCAGCGAACTCTTCCGCTACGACCTCGCCGGGGGCGGACTGGAGCGCGTCCCCACCCCCGCGGGGAGCGTCTCCGGCGCCTCGGCGCGGCCCGACGGCAGCGTCGAGTACCTGTGGTCCTCCGCCGCCGAGCCGCCGGTCGTACGGTCCACCTCCGGAGGGGTGGTACTGGACCCCCCTGGTATGAGGTCGCCGGGCTCGGTGCCGGTCGAGGACGTGTGGGTGGAGGGCCCCGGGGGCCGAATCCACGCGCTCGTCCAGAAGCCGGCCGGTGCCGAGGGTCCGCTGCCGACCGTGTTCGACATCCACGGCGGCCCCACCTGGCACGACAGTGACGCCTTCGCCGCCGCGCCGGCCGCCTGGGTCGACCACGGGTACGCGGTCGTCCGGGTCAACTACCGGGGCTCCACCGGGTACGGCCGGGCCTGGACCGACGCGCTCAAGCACCGGGTCGGGCTCATCGAGCTGGAGGACATCGCCGCGGTCCGCGACTGGGCCGTCTCCTCCGGGCTCGCCGACCCCGCCCGGCTCGTCCTGACCGGCGGCTCCTGGGGCGGCTACCTCACGCTCCTCGGCATCGGCACCCAGCCCGACGCGTGGGCGCTGGGCATCGCCGCCGTACCGGTCGCGGACTACGTCACCGCCTACCACGACGAGATGGAGGCCCTGAAGGCGATGGACCGCACCCTCCTCGGGGGTACCCCGGAGGAGGTACCCGAGAGGTACGAGGCGTCCTCGCCCCTGACCTACGTCGACCGGGTGAAGGCCCCCGTCTACATCTCGGCCGGCGTCAACGACCCGCGCTGCCCCATCCGCCAGGTCGACAACTACGTCCGGCGCCTGGAGGCGAGGGGAGCCGTCCACGAGGTGTACCGGTACGACGCCGGGCACGGTTCGCTGGTCGTGGACGAGCGGATCAAGCAGGTCCGGCTGGAGCTGGAGTTCGCGGAACGGCATCTCGGGAAGTAGGGCGGGAGGTAGCTCCCAGGGGGTAGTTCTCAGCGGGTAGTTCTCGGGAGGCAGCTCCCGAGAGCTACCCCCGAGGTACAGCCCCTCCCCCTACCCCTCCCGCCGTTCCCGCCGCCGCAGCAGATCCGCCATGCCCTGCCGGGTCGCCGCCAGGATGACCCGGTCCGTCGGCCGCAGCACCCGGTCCGCCGGCAGGTCCCAGGCGAGACCGGTCCCCGTGTCGAGGGCGAGGACCCGCCAGTGCCCGGGGCGGAACGCCTCGCCCATCGTGCGGCCCGCCAACTGCGCGTGCCCGCCCGCCTCCAGCGCCGCGAACAGCAGCACCCTGCGCTCCACGGAGATCGCGCCCAGGATCTGGCGGCCCATCATCGCCCCGGCGAAGGACGGCGCCGCGAGATGGGAGACGCTGCGGCTGCGGGTGCGCGCGTAGGGGTGCGCGGCACGCAGGGTGCGGTACACGGCGGTCGCGAAGTCGTCGTCGTACAGGCGCAGCACCGCGTTCAGGTCCTGGCGCAGGGAGCGGGCGTAGAGGACGGCCTCCAGGTTCGTGGTGTCGGAGCTGGTGACCGCGAGCAGGGCGCCCGCGCGCTGGATCTTCGCCGCCTCCAGGACCCCCTCCTGGGTGACGTCCCCGAGTACTACGGGAACCCTGAGCCGGCGGGCCACCGCGAGCCCCCGCGCCTCGGGCCCGGACTCCACGCACACCACCGGGATGTCCAGCTCGCGCAGCCGGA
Organism: Streptomyces sp. NPDC004539; assembly: GCF_040610055.1. NCBI lineage: Bacteria > Bacillati > Actinomycetota > Actinomycetes > Kitasatosporales > Streptomycetaceae > Streptomyces > Streptomyces sp. NPDC004539. The sequence goes on from NZ_JBEXLS010000021.1 coordinate 104,154, forward strand.
TCAGCACCCGGGTGCCGATCTTGCCGAGGCCCAGCAGGACGACGTGCCCGCTCATGCCCCGCGGCGGCTTGCGCAGGGTGCTCGCGCTGCGGAACGTGCCGAGCGCTTCGAGCACGGCGGCCAGCAGCACCGGCAGCAGCAGCAACCCCATCAGCCCGGACAGGAGTTGGAGGATCTGCCGGGCCAACGGGTCGCCCACGGCAGGGTCGTTGATGGCGAAGAGGTCCAGCAGGGTCAGGTACAGCGCGCCCAGCGGATGGATGCCCGTCGTCAGCCACAGCGCCACCGCCAGCGCGAGGACGCAGCCCACGAGACCCGCCAGCGACCAGCGCAGCCGCCGCGAGAACAGCGACGCCATCGGGGCGATGAGCCCCGCCCCGCGCCCCGTCGAGAGGCTGCCCTCCGAGGCGTACGACACCTGCTCCAGGACCACGGTCCCGCGCCCCGGCGAGGTGGCCGCCGCCGTCCTCACCGCCTCGGCGTCCGGCAGGAGTTGGGGACCCTGCTCGATGTTCCCCGGGGTCTCCGTGGAGAGCAGCGCGAGCGTGGCGAGGCCGGGCGCGGCCTCCTCGCCGTGGTGCTCGACCGCCCGCAGCAGCAGGCCGTCGGTCTGGACGACCTTGGTGGTGCCGGCGATCGCCGTCGCGGCGAGGGCCGGGGCCGCGGTGTCCGCGTCGGACAGGACCGTCGTCGTCCCGGCCGCGAGGTCCTCGTCGCCGGACGCCAACACGGCGGCCTGGTCGAGGAGTTCCTCGATGTGCTGGCCCAACCGCCGGTTGTACAGGCGCAGTACGAGCCGCAGGCGCGGGTTGAGGCGGCGGGCGGTGAGGGCGGCGCGGATGTTGGTCTCATCGTCGTCGTAGACCAGGGCGAGGGCCGCCGCCCGGACCACGCCCGCCTCGGAGAGGACCGCCTCGGTGGGCTCGGCCGCCTCCAGCATCCGTTCGTTCCCGGCCAGGACCGGTTCCGGGGCCGATGAACCTCCGTTGCCCGAAGCCCTGTTGACGGCCGCGCTCACCACCCGGTCGAGCAGCGCCGCCGAGACCGCGCGAGCCCGGCCCACCACGGGAGGGCGTACCGTGCGCTGGGCGGGCGGGACCACGAGAGTGACCTGTTCGCCGTAGACGCCCCGGAGTTCGGCGGCCAGACGGTGCGCGAGGCCGTCGTCGCCGCACACCACCATGTGCGCCTCTGCGTCGCTCGGTCCGGCCTGATCAGGAATGCTCCCCACGACGGAGAAGACTGCCTCATCGGGACAGATGGTTCCAGCAACCATCTGAACGGAGCGGGCGATTCGGTCGTACTTGAGTCGTAAGGGGGGCTTAGGGGTCGTCAGAGAGCGGAGGCCGTACATGCGATCCGGACGTACCGAGGTGCCCCGGCCGTGACCACCGTCGTCACCGGCCAGGGCGTGGAAGACGGGAAACGCGAGGGCGGCGGCCCGAAGCGGCAGGAGCGGCCCGCCCGGCTCAACTCCCCGCTCGTCCTCGTCCTCGGCATGCTGCTGATGGTGCTGTTCCAGTCGCCCGTCAGGCGCGCGCTGGGCGCCCCGGTCATGCAGAGCTGGACGACCGTGTTCGTCGCCGTCGTCGTCCAGGCCCTGCCCTTCCTGGTACTAGGGGTACTGCTCTCGGCGGCGATCGCCGTGTACGTCCCCCCGTCGTTCTTCGCGCGCGCCCTGCCTCAGCGGCCCGCGCTCGCGGTGCCCGTCGCGGGGCTGGCCGGGGTGGCGCTGCCGGGTTGCGAATGCGCCTCCGTCCCGGTGGCGGGGGCCCTGGTGCGCAGGGGCGTGACTCCGGCCGCCGCGCTCGCCTTTCTGCTGTCCGCGCCCGCGATCAATCCCATTGTGCTGACGGCCACCGCGGTCGCTTTTCCGCGCAATCCCGAAATGGTCGTCGCGCGATTCGCCGGCAGCCTGGTCGTCGCCTGCGTGATGGGCTGGCTGTGGTTGCGGCTCGGGCGGACCGATCTGCTGAAACCGCCGGCCCACGCGGCTTACGAGGGGCGGACGAAAGGCGCCGCGTTCTGGGGCGGTGTCCGGCACGACGTGATGCACGCCGGGGGATTTCTCGTGGTCGGCGCGATGGCCGCCGCGACCCTGAAAGCGGTGGCCCCGGAGAGCTGGCTGCGGACCGCCGCCGAGAATCCCGTGATCGCCGTACTGGCGCTGTCCGTTCTCGCCGTCGTGCTCTCCATCTGCTCGGAGGCGGACGCCTTTGTCGCCGCTTCCCTGACGCAGTTCTCCTTGACCGCCCGACTGGCCTTTCTGATCGTCGGGCCGATGATCGACCTCAAGTTGTTCGCCATGCAGACGGGGACGTTCGGCCGGAGTTTCGCGCTGCGATTCGCGCCGGCGACCTTCGTCCTCGCCATCGTGGTGTCGGTGCTCACCGGGGCGGTACTGCTGTGAATCGTCAGGCCCAGTCGGCCGTTCTCTTCCTCCTCGGCGCGGCCCTGCTGCACGCCGGGTCCACCGACCTCTACCTGCGCTACGTCAAGGCCGGGCTCCAGCCGCTGCTGCTCGCGGCGGGTGTGGTACTGATCGTCGCGGCGGCGGCGACCTGGTGGTACGAGCGGAAGCAGCCGGCCGTCGAGGAGAGCGGTTCCGGCGAATCGCATTCCGCCGAGGCGCATTCCGGCGAATCGCATTCCGAGGAGGGCGGGCATTCCCATCGCGAACCCCGTATCTCCTGGATGCTCGTCCTCCCCCTGCTCGCCCTGATTCTCGTCGCGCCGCCCGCCCTCGGTTCGTACAGCGCCACCCGGACCGGGACGGCTCTCCAGGAACCGGTCTACTACGGGAAGATCCCCGCCACCGGACCTCTCAAGCTGGCGCTCGTCGACTACGCGGGACGGGCGATCTATGACAACGAGAAGATAAAGGGCCGAACCATTCAGATCGCCGGATTCCTGGCGCTGGGCAAGGACGGAACACCCTATTTGGTGCGGATGGCGCTGAGTTGCTGCGCCGCCGACGCCCAGCCGGTGAAAGTCGCCCTCACCGGAGAGATCCCTCCGGTGCTCCAGCCGGACACCTGGCTCCTCATCACCGGCACCTATTCACCGCGCCGTATGGCGGACCCGGTGAACGGCGGCCCCATTCCGTTCATCCAGGTGACCCGGGCGGCCCCGGTCACCGAACCGAAAGACCCCTACGACGAAACGTGGAACGGCTGAACGGCTGAACGGCCAGGAAAAGGACCCGGGAATTCAGAACCCCAGATCGTCCGGCCCGCCCTTGCGCCGCCGCAGGAACAGCGCCGCCCCCGTCACCGCCGACGCCCCCAGCAGCACCGCGCCGACGAGGAACGTGTTGCGCGGAATCCCGAACCAGCCCAGGTTGGAGGCGCCCTTGGGGGCCGTGCTCCCGGCGTCGGGGGAGGCTTCGGCGGCTCCGTAGTCGTACGGGTCGGGTACCCGAGTACTACGGGCCGCGTCGTGCGAGGCCGACGGACGGGAGCCCGGGGGCTGCGTACCGCCCTGGTGCACCCCGGAAGTACCAGGGGTACTGCCGGTTCCGGGGTGGGTGTGGCCGCCGGGCACGCTCGGGTCGGAGTAGTGGTGCCCCGGCGGGAGCAGCGAGAAGGCGGGCAGCTCACCGGGGACGTGGGTACCGCTCGGGTGGGTGGAGGGGATACCCGGGAGGTAGCCCCCTGGTACGACGCCGGGGAGGAACCCCGGGACCACGGCGGGGAGTTCGTCGTACCCCGCGGCGGGCACCTCGCCCGGTACGACGTCCTGCGCGGTGACCGGCGCGTTCGCCGACGTCTGCCCCGGCACCGTCGTACCGAGCGCGGGCGCCTCGTCGTCGGCGATGCCCGGCTCCGGCCCGACCTGGGCGCCGAGCGGCATCGGCACCGGCGTGACGACGTCCTCGGCCCCCTGGTACGGCACGCCGAACCGCAGCGTGCTGCGCGCCCGCAGCACCGGCGCCCCGATCAGCCGGCCCTTGCGGTCCAGGGTGCTCCGGCGGTCGCTGCCCTCGGCGAGCCCCTCGCTGATCTGCTCGCCGGGGTCGAGACGCAGCCGGGCGGTGCACCGCACGGTCTGCCCCGGCGCCACCCGGCGTAGTACCGAAGTACCCTCCGCGCAGCTCACTCCCGAGGGGGCCAGGTGGCGGTCGGTGATACGGACGCCGTGGACGGGCAGGTTGCCGGTGTTGACCAGGGCGTACCGGACGTCGACGCGCGCCGGGTCACCCGGTCCGGCGGGCGCGGAGACCGTGGCGCGCTGGCTCAGGGTGAGGGTGCCGCCGACTCCGGCGTACCCGGAGCGGGCCGAGGCTCTGACCGGCGCGTTCAGGGAGGGGATACGGCCGGCGGCGGTGGCCTGCGCGACCCGCCGGCCCTTCTGCGCGCCGCCCTCCGCCGTGCACGTCGTCGAGGTCAGGCCGGGGAGCAGCCGGACCCTGTCCGCGCCGCCCGCGCAGACGATGCGGGCGCCCTTCATACCGGGGTCGGAGACACGGACGTCGTGCAGGTCGGCGCCGCCCTTGTTGGTGAGGCGGTACTCCTTGAGTACGGGGTGGCCGGTCCGGATACCGGGGTCCACGGCGCCGGTGCCGGGCCGCTTGTTGACGATCACCCGTAGTACCAGCCCCTTCGTGCCGGTCCCGTCCGCGGGCGCGACCGCCGGGGCCGCGTGGGTGGGCCAGCAGGTGGACAGGGCGGTGCAGGCGAGGACCAGGGGCAGGACCGCCCGCCGGACCAGGGTACCGGCGACGGCCTGCGGAGCGGGCCCGCCGGTGTGCTCGTCGCGCTGGGGAAATCGGATGATCATGAACGTATTGATCATTACGTTTACGGGCGCCGGGCGGGCGGCACGCGCAGCGGCCGTCATATGGGCGCATGGATTCACCCCGTTCTTTTGGCGGGCGCCCGGTGGAGGGGGTAGGGGCCAATTGGGGGTCCCGCAAGGGGAGATGGGGGCGCCCCTGTCAGGGAGACCCGTAGCTCCACGGGTGTATCCGGACGGATACGACCGTCCCGGCGCCCGCTCCGGGGCCGCCGTTTCGTCTGATCGGATGCTCATCATTCGCGGTTCTCGGGACACGCCGGGGACGTACGGGCCGCTCCGCCGCCGCAGCCGGTTACATGCGAGCCGACCCACCCGCCCCCCACCCCGCTGGAGCACAGGTTGGCGCCGAGCACCCCGAACAGCCCCGGCGGCAGGGCTCTGAAGACGTACGGCACGGCCGCAACCGCCGCCGCCGTACTGGCCGTTGCCCTGACCGTCGCCCTCCACCCGCACACCGACGCACCCGAGGGCGACAACAAGGCCGCCCCGCAGGAACCGGAGGTACGGGTCGGCGCGCACCCCCTGGGGCGTACCGGCACCGTCGACCCCGACGCCCCCGTCACCGTCACCCTGAACGGCCGGGGCAACCTCACCGACGTCACCCTCAAGGACGACGCGGGCCACCGGGTCGCCGGCCGCCTCGACGCCGCCGCCCGCGTCTGGCGCAGCACCCAGGTCCTGCGGGCCGCCACCCACTACGTCGCCGAGATCCGCACCGACCCCCGGACCACGCCGCCCGCCCCGGACGCCTCCGCCCCCCAGGGCCACGACACCTACCACCGCACGGAGTTCACCACCTCGCGCGCCCGCAGCGGCCTCCTCACGGTGACGCTGGGACCCGAGGGCGGGGGTACCCGTAGTACTCAGGGGGCAGCCGCCGATACACACGGCGCCCAGGACGCAGCGGCCCGTACCCGTAGTACTCAGGGACCGGCCCCCACCGCCGGCCCTAACACCCCCACCGCCGGCCCTCACACCCCCGCCGACCCCGACACCCCCCGTAGTACCTACGGCGTGGGCCAGATCATCACCGCCCACCTCAGCCACCCCGTACCCCCCGAGAGCCGCGCCCTCCTGGAGAGCCACCTGAGGGTCACCACCACCCCGGCCGCCGCCCCCGGCACCTGGCACTGGCTGAACCCCACCACCCTCCACTACCGCCCCCGCACCTACTGGCCCGCCCACGCCGACATCGGCGTCACCGCCGACGACCTCGCCGGACTGCGCCTCACCGACCACCTACGGGTCGCCCCCGTACGACCCCTGAGCTTCTCCACCGGCCCCCGGGTGGAGGCCGTCATCGACGCCTCCGCCCACCGGATGAGCGTCCTGCGCGACGGTATGACGCTCAGGGTCATCCCCGTGACGACGGGCAAGGAGGGCTACCGCACCCGGGCCGGCGTCAAGGTCGTCCTCGACAAGCAGCCCGTCCTCAGGATGCGCAGCACGACCATCGGCATCCCCTCCGACACCGACGAGGCGTACGACCTCGCCGTGCACCACGCCATCCGCCTCACTCGCAGCGGCGAATACCTGCACGCGGCCCCCTGGGCGGCCTCGTCGTTCGGGCGGCGGGACGTCAGCCACGGCTGCGTCGGCATGAGCGAGAAGGACGCGGCATGGCTGTTCCGCATCCTCGGCGAGGGCGACCTCACCCGGACCGTGCACACGCGCGGCCAGGAGATGACCCCGTTCTCGAACGGCGTGGGCGACTGGAACATGCCGTGGCATGAATGGGTCAAGGGCAGTGCCCTGCACGGGAGAAGCGAGGCACGGCCCGCCGGACAGCACCTGCGCCCCTCGGCGTCGTGACACCCCGTCGCGCTCCCAAACCTCCAACCACCCGATCCTCACGCCTTCTTGACGGATTCTTAACGGCGATCGGCATCAATACCCCTGAGAACACTGCCGAGAACCGGCAATGCGCGAAGATCCACCCCCGGGCCACGATGACGGCACCAACCCAACGGCCCGAGGACGTACCCCATGGATGTCATAGGCGTGCTGACAGCCGTCGGCCTGATCCTGCTGCTACTCGCCCTCTTCCTGGTCTCCCGGCTCTTCCGCAAGGTCGAGCAGGGCAAGGCGCTGATCGTCTCCAAGATGCGCAAGGTGGACGTCACGTTCACCGGGCAGATGGTCCTGCCGGTGCTGCACAAGGCCGAGACGATGGACATCTCGGTGAAGGCGATCGAGATCACCCGGGCCGGCAAGGAAGGGCTGATCTGCCGGGACAACATCCGCGCCGACATCCGCATCTCGTTCTTCGTCAAGGTCAACAAGACGGTCGAGGACGTCGTCAAGGTCGCCCAGGCGGTCGGCACGGCCCGCGCCAGCGACCAGAAGACCCTCCAGGAACTGTTCCACGCGAAGTTCTCCGAGGCCCTCAAGACCGTAGGAAAGCAGCTCGACTTCACCGATCTCTACACCAAGCGCGAGGAGCTCCGGTACCGGATCATCGAGGTCATCGGCGTCGACCTCAACGGCTACCACCTGGAGGACGCGGCGATCGACTACCTGGAGCAGACGCCGCTCAGCCAGCTCGACCCCGCCAACGTCCTTGACGCGCAAGGCATTCGGAAGATCACCGAACTCACCGCCACCGAGCACGTCCGCACCAACGAGGCCCAGCGCACCGAGGAGAAGGAGATCACGCGCCAGAACGTCGACGCGCGCGAGGCCATCCTCGAACTCGAACGCCGCCAGGCCGACGCGGAGATCAAGCAGCGCCGCGAGATCGAGACGACCCGGGCCCGCGAGGAGGCCGAGACCGCGCGCGTGATCGAGGAGGAACGGCTGCGCTCCCAGGGCGCGTTCCTGCGCACCGAGGAACAACTCGGCGTCCAGCGCGAGAACCAGGCCCGCGAGGTCGCCGTCGCCGCGAAGAACCGCGAGCGCGTCATCGCCGTGGAGAACGAACGCATCGAGAAGGACCGTCTGTTGGAGGTCATCGCCCGCGAGCGCGAGACCCAGCTGACACGGATCGCCGCCGACAAGGAGGTCGAGGCGGAGCGCCGGGAGATCGCCGAGGTCGTCCGCGAGCGGGTCGCCGTGGACCGCACGGTCGCCGAACAGGAAGAAGCCATCAAGAAGCTCCGGGCCGTCGAGGAGGCCGAGCGGGAGCGCCAGGCCGTCGTCATCGCCGCCGAGGCTCAGGCCCAGGAGAAGCTCGTCAAGGACATCAAGGCCGCGGAAGCCGCCGAAGTGGCGGCAGTTCACCGCGCCGCCGAGGAACTCACCCTCGCCGAGGCCCGGTTGAAGAGCGCCGAACTCGACGCACAGGCCAAACTGCGCCTCGCGGAGGGCATCCAGGCCGAGGCCGCCGCCGAGGGACTCGCCGCCGTGCAGGTGCGCGACAAGGAGGCCGAGGTCATCGAGAAGGCCGGCCGCGCCGAGGCCGAAGCGGCGGCGGCCAGGCTGCGCGCCGAGGCCGAGGGCACCCGCGCGACCGCCCTCGCCCGCGCCGAGGGCGCAGAGGCCCAGGCCCTCGCCGACGCCAAGGCCATCGGCGAGAAGCTCAAGGCCGAGGCCGCCGGGCTCACCGACAAGGCCGCCGCGCTGGCCGCCCTCGACGAGGCGTCCCGCACCCACGAGGAGTACCGCCTGCGGCTGGAGGCGGAGAAGGAGATCCGCCTCGCCGGCCTCGACGTGCAGCGGCAGGTCGCCGAGGCGCAGGCCACCGTCCTCGCGACCGGCCTGGAGAACGCGGACATCGACATCGTCGGCGGCGACTCCGTCTTCCTCGACCGCCTCGTCGGCTCGATCTCGCTCGGCAAGGGCGTCGACGGATTCGTCCAGCACTCCGACACCGCCCAGGCGTTGGCGAAGCCCTGGCTCGACGGCAGCACCCCCTTCACCGAGGACCTCACCCGAGTACTGGGCTCCGTCAGCACGTCCGACGTCCAGAACCTCACCGTCTCCGCCCTGCTCGCGAAGCTGATGAAGTCCGGCGACCCGGACCGGCTCATCCGCCAACTCCTCGACACCGCAGCCGAATCGGGCCCCGCCGAACTCAACGGCACCACGAGGCCCTGACCCCGGCGGGACGCCGTAGCTGCCGCGCGGGGGGCAGCAGCTCCGGCGTCCCGCCCACCCGCACCACCCACCAACACCCCTGGGGGAGACGTTGAGTCCACAGACCTACGACGGTGTCGACCCCGGTACCTACGAACTCCTCCGCGACCGCCTCGCCGCCCAGGCCGACGAACTCGCCCGGCACACCGAGCGGTTGAACGCCCGCCGGGTCGAGGAGTTCGGCGCCACCGGCCTCGCCCTCACCGGCACGGACACCCTGCGCACCGAACACCCCGTCCTGCCCCGGGACATCGCGGGCATCGGCGGGTTCCTCCTCCTGGGCCACGACCCCGGACACGGCGCCGCCCCCGACGGCCAGGGCCACACCGAGCGCCAGGTCTCCGACGTACTCGCCCTGTACGACCGCGAGTTGAACCGCGTCCCGGACGACGCCCTGCCCGGACTCCTCGACTCACCCGACTTCGTACGGGAGTTCACCGCCCTCCACCGCTACTACCGGCAGGCCCGACTCCTCAGGCTCCACCTCACCGACGACCGCCTCCTCGCCGTCTTCCGCACCGGCGAGAAGACCGGCGACATCCGCGCCCTGCGCTGGTCCCTCACCCCGGCCGGGGAACCGGTCTTCCTCGACGCCCGCGGCGACCGCGACCACGTACGACCCGAGAGCCACGACCTCACCTGGACCGAAGTAGTACGGGACGACCACGTCCAGGGCCGCTACGCCCGCCTCCCCGAGGGCCTGCGGATCTCCACCTCCGACGGAGCCCTCACCCTTGCGACCGACACCGACGGCACCCTCCACACCGAGCCCGTCACCGAGAACCTCCAGTCCCTGGCCGACGCCGACATCGCCCACGCCCGCGCCGGCACCCTGATCCTCGTCAGGGTCCGCCCCTACCGGGAACCCGCCCACCGGTACCTCGTCGTCAACACCCTGACCCGGACGGTCGTCCGGCTCGACGGCATCGGACAGGCGTGCCGACGCCTCCCCGACGACCAGGGCATCGTCTTCCCCGGCGGGTACTGCCTGGCCTCCGGGGCGCACAAGACCTTCGAACTCGACGCCGAGGGGCTGGAGTTCGAGCGAGAGACGGCCTCGCCCCACGGGGAGGACGTCCTCTACGCCTTCCGCGCCGAGGGGCGGGTGCTGCTGCTCTCGTACAACACCATCCGCAAGGAGTTCGCGACGCCGCTGACCGGACGCGGCTGGGCGCGCCGGGACGACGGCGAACTCGTGGTGCTGCGGGCGGCGGAGGAGGCCGGGCGCGTGCACGCCGTGCAGCGCTGGGCGTCGCCGTACGCCTCCGACACGCACCCGCCGGCCGGGGGCGGCGGGGTGCTGGGCCGGGTCGGGAACGCCGACCTGGTGCGGGGGATCGCCGACTGCCTCTCGATCGCGCGGTCTGTGGGGGAGACCACCGCGACGGTCGAGGGGCACGAGGCGCTGGTCGCCGCCTGCGTCCGGGCCGCCGACGCCCACCACTGGCTCGCCGACGGCGAACTCGGCGGCCTGGCCGACCTGTTGGCGGAGGTCCGGGCCACCGCCGAGCAGGTCCTCGTCGAGTTCCGCACCGTCCGCACTCTCACCCGGCAGGCCGCCGACGCCCTCGACGAGGCCGACGGACGGCTCGCCTCCGTCGTGCGCCGGCTGCGCGGCGAGACCCCGCGCACCGCCGCCGACTGGGTGGCCGGACTGACCGAACTCCGGCACGCCCAGGGCCATTTGCTCACCCTCAAGGAGATGCGGTACGCGGACCTGCCGCGTATCGACGCGCTCACCGGACAGGCCGGGACGGACCTCGACCGGTTCGGGCGCCGTGCCGTCGAACACCTCGCCGGACCGAACGCCTTCGACGGCCAACAGGCCGACGTGGAGAGGCTGTCGGCCGACGCGGAGGCCGTCACGACCGTCGCCGGGGCCGGGCCCGTCGCCGACCGGATCGAGGCGCTCGGGGAGAGCCTGCGGACCGTCACCGAGGTGGTGGCGGGCCTCGACATCGGCGACGCGACCGTACGGACGTCCGTGCTGGAGCGGATCGCCGGCCTCCTCGGCGGCGTCAACCGCGCCCGCGCCCTCCTCGACGCCCGCCGCCGCACCCTGCGTGACAGCGAGGGTCGCGCCGAATTCGCCGCCGAATTCGCCCTGTTGGGCCAGACCGTCACCGGCGCCCTCGCGGCGGCCGACACCCCCGAAGCCTGCGACACCCAACTCGCCGGTGTCCTCGTCCGGTTGGAGAACCTGGAGTCGAGGTTCGCCGAGTTCGACGACTTCCTCGCCCGACTCGACGACCGGCGCGCCGAGTCGGCCGACGCCTTCGCCGCCCGCAGGCAGAGCCTCCTGGACGCCCGCGCCCGGCGCGCCGAACACCTCGCCGCCTCCGCCGTACGCGTCCTGGAGACGATCGCCCGCCGCGCGGCCACCCTGCCCGACGCGGACGCCGTCAGCACCCACTTCGCCTCCGACCCGATGGTCGCCAAGATCCGCCGCACGGCCGACGAACTCCGCCAACTGGGCGACTCCGTACGGGCGGAGGAGCTGGACGGCCGACTGCGCGCCGCCCGCCAGGAGGCCACCCGCGCCCTGCGCGACCGCACCGACCTCTACGCCGACGACGGCCGCACCCTGCGCCTGGGCGCCCACCGCTTCGCCGTCACCACCCAGCCCCTCGACCTCACCCTGGTCCCCCAGGGTGACGGCCTCGCCTTCGCGCTCACCGGCACCGACTACCGCGCCCCCGTCACCGATCCCGCCCTCACCGCCGCCCGCCCCTACTGGGACCGCACCCTCCCCTCCGAATCTCCGCAGGTCAGCCGCGCCGAACACCTCGCCGCCCGACTCCTGCGCAGCCACGGCCCCACCCCCCTCACCACGACCGACGACCTCCCCGCCCTGGTACGCGAGGTAGCTCAGAAGTCCTACGACGAGGGGTACGAGCGCGGCGTCCACGACCACGACGCGACCGCGATCCTCCGCGCCCTCCTGCCCCTGTACGACCGTGTCGGCACCCTGCGCCACGAGCCCGCCGTCCGCGCCGCCGCCCAGCTGGCCTGGACCCACGGCCTCGGAGCCGACGCCCGGCAGACCTGGACCCGGCGCGCGGTCTCCCTGGCCCGCGTCAGCGAACTGTTCGGCACGGCCCTCGGAATCCCGGACCTTATAAGGGAGTTGGCCGCCGCCCTGGAGACGCCGGGCGCCCCGCACGCAGCCGCCGCCTACCTCTTCGAAGAGCTGACCAGCGGCCCCGAGGGGTTCGTACTGAGCCTCCCCGCCCGCACGCTCATCGACAAGTTCCGCTCCACCGTGGGGAGTTCCGCGTACGACGACGACCTCGCCGCGCTGGAGGGGCTCGCGGACCGGCGCCAGCTCGTCGGGGCGTGGCTGTCGGCGTACGCGTCGTCGAGCGGGCTGGACGTGACGGAGGGCGAGCTGGCCGAGGCCGTGGCCGCCGAACTCTGCCCGGAGCTGGGGCGGTACACGCTGGAGGTCTCGCACTCCGTGACGGTCGAGGGTCTCCTCGCACCCCATCCGCGCGTGACGGACGGCAGGTTGACGCTTCGCCTCGACGAATTCCTCGCCAGGACAGGTGAGTTCGAGGAGCGGGACGTACCCGCCTTCCGCGCGTACCAGCGGCGGCGCACCGAGCTGGTGGCGGGGGAGCGGACGAGGCTGCGGCTGGCGGAGCACCGGCCGCGGCCCATGACCGCCTTCGTGCGGAACCGGCTGATCGACGAGGTGTATCTGCCGCTGATCGGCGACAGCCTCGCGCGCCAGCTCGGAACCGCGGGGGAGTCGAAGCGCACCGACACCGGCGGACTGCTGCTGCTGATATCCCCGCCGGGATACGGGAAAACGACCTTGGTGGAGTATGTCGCGGACCGGCTCGGCCTGATGCTGGTGAAGATCAGCGGCCCGGCGCTCGGGAACGACGTCACCTCGCTCGATCCGGCCGAGGCGCCGAATGCGACGGCGCGGCAGGAGATCGAGAAGGTCAACTTCGCGCTGGCGGCGGGAAACAACACGCTGCTGTATCTCGACGACATCCAGCACGTCTCCGCCGAATTCCTCCAGAAGTTCATTCCGCTGTGCGACGCGACCCGGCGGATCGACGGGGTGTGGGACGGCGAGCCCCGGACTTTCGACCTGCGGGGAAAGCGGTTCGCCGTCTGCATGGCCGGAAACCCTTTCACCGAGTCCGGATCGCGTTTCCGGGTGCCGGACATGCTGGCGAATCGGGCCGACGTATGGAATCTCGGCGACGTCCTCACCGGCAAGGAATCCGTGTTCGCCGAGAGTTTCCTGGAGAACGCGCTCACCTCGCATCCCGTTCTCGCGCCGCTCGCCGGCCAAGACCGGGCCGACCTGGAGCTTTTCGTCCGCCTGGCGCAGGGCGACCCGGCGGCGGCACCGGACCGGCTGCGCCATCCCTATGCCGGCGCCGAGACCGAGGAGATCGTCTCCGTCGTCCGGCATGTCCTGCGGGCCCGGGAGACGGTGCTCGCGGTGAACGCCGCGTACATCGAATCCGCCGCCCGGGCCGAGGAGACGCGCACCGAGCCGCCGTTCCGCCTGCAAGGGTCGTACCGGACGATGAACCGAATCGTCCAGCGGATTCGCCCCGCGATGAACGAACGGGAACTCGACGCCGTCATCGAGGACCATTTCCTCGCCGAGGCGCAGACGTTGACCGGCGGGGCCGAGGCGAATCTGCTGAAACTCGGCGAGTTGAGGGGGACGCTTTCCGGTGCGCAATCCGAGCGGTGGGCGGCGGTGAAAGCGTCTTATGTCCCGTTGGGCGGAAGTGATCCGCTGGGGCGGGCCGTCGTCGCGCTGGAAGTTCTCGCGGAACGTATTGCGGCGGTCGAGGAAGCGATTGGAAGGGCGGCCGACCGGAGCTGAATCAGTGAAGATCTCACTGTTTTCCGGCGGCGTCCGGTGATCGAATTGCTTCGGACGTCCAGGTGTTCCGCCGGGTGATGCCCGCGGAAGCGGAAGGAAACGAAGCGAATTCTATGAGACCCAGGCCCAGATATGTGTGGGGGACGGCAGCCGCCCTGGTGGGGATCTCCGGAGCCCTCATCGTCACCAACAGCGGTTCCCCGGAGGGGAGTTCGGCCGACAGCAGGCCGGGGCCCGTCGAGGCGCGGACCCGGACCGCCGCGCTGGAGACCGGCGAGCGGGGCGACCGGGCGACGCTGAAGCGGGACAAGGCCGCCGAGTTCAGCCTCCTCGGCGTGACCTGGACCGATCCCCGGGCGCGGGTCGAGGGCACCATCGAGGCGCGGACCCGGGCCGTGGGCTCCGGGAAGTGGTCGTCGTGGCTGAGCCTGGACGGGGACAGCGGGCAGGGCGAGATGTCCGCGCGGCGCGGCGGCAGCGAACCGGCCTGGGTGGGGGCTTCGGACGGCGTGGAGGTGCGGGTCGTCGCCGGCGGGCAGGCCAAGGCGGGGCTGCCGGCGGGGTTGCGGCTCGACATGATCGACCCGGGGGAGGGCGGGGGCACCACTCGGGGCGCCACCGAGGGCACTGCTCAAGGCGCCACCGAGGGTACTGCTCAAGGCGCCACCCAAGGCAGTGCTCAGGGCATCGCTCAAGACACCGCCCAAGGCACCGCTGAGGGCACCGCTCAAGGCGCCGCGAAAGCCCAACCCGCCTCCTTCCCCGCCGACATGCAACCCGTAGCCTTCCGCCTGGACGGCGACGACCCGGAGGAGTCCCCGAGCCCCACCCCCGAGCCGCCGGAGAGCACGGAACCCTCCCCCTCGGAGAGCGCGCCCGGCGAGGACGAGACCACCCCCACCCCGACCGAACCGTCGGCCCCGGAGTCGCCCGCCTCAACTCCCCCCGCTTCCCCTTCTGTCGAACCCAGCCCCAGCGCCTCCGCGCCGAGCGCCCCGCCCTCCACCGCCCCCCGACCGGCGATCGTCTCGCGCGCCTCCTGGGGCGCGGACGAGACGCTCAGCCCAGACGCCCCCGGCTACCTCCCGGGCGAGAAGGTGAAGGCGGTCGTGGTGCACCACACCGCCGAGTCGAACGACTACACCTGCGCCCAGGGCCCGGCCCTCGTCCGGGGCATCTACGCCTACCACGTCAAGCAGTTGGGCTGGAAAGACCTCGGCTACAACTTCCTCGTCGACAAGTGCGGAACCGTCTACGAGGGCCGCAAGGGCGGCGTCGACCGCCCGGTGATGGGCGCCCACTCCTACGGCTTCAACGCCGAGACCTCCGGCATCTCCATCCTCGGCACGTACACGAGCGTCACCCCGAGCCAGGCCGCCCTCGCCTCCGTATCCCGCGTCGCCGCCTGGAAGCTGGGCCAGTACGGAGTGAGCCCCACGGCCACCACCACCCTCACCGCGGGCAGCACCGGCAGCAACTACGCGGGCAAGAAGTGGAGTTCGGGCGCCAAGCTGACCCTTCCGACCCTGCACGGCCACCGGGACAGCTACAACACCCAGTGCCCCGGCAACCAGTTGTACGCCCAGCTCCCCACCCTGCGGACCTGGGCGGCGGGCCCGGTGACCGGCCTCACGGCCAAGTCCGTGACCGGAGCGGGTGTTTCGGCGGGCACGTACTACACGAAGTCGACGGCCACCCTGAACTGGACGTCGTCCACACCGAGTTCCCTCATCACCAAGCATGAACTGCTGGTCGACGGCAAGGCGGTGACCTCCACCGCCGGCACCGCGACCTCCGCCCAGGCAGCCCTGGCCCTCGGCTCCCACCGGCTCCAGGTCCGCGCGACCCACCAGTCCGGGCTGACGACGACGTCCGCCGCCGTCATGGTCGTCGCCGAGACCACCGCCCCCACCTTCCCCACCAGGCCCACCGTCACCCTGCGCACCGGCACGGTCGACACGGCCGCCGTCCCCGTCAAGCTGACCTGGAAGGCCGCCGACAGCGCCGCGCTGAAGGAGGTCCGCCTGACGGCCCCGGCCAAACTGACCTACGGCCCGGCCGTCACGTCCGCCAACTCGACGGCGAAGTCAGGCAGTTCGACGACGTGGTCCCTCACGGCCCACGACCAGGCCGGCAACACCGCGACCGCCGCCACCTCGGCCACCCCGGTCATCCTCCAGGAGACGGCGGCCACCAGGACGGGCAACTGGACCACGAAATCCTCCAGTTCCTACCTCGGCGGCAAGTCCTACTCCAGCTCCACCAAGAACGCCTCCCTCACCTGGACCTTCACCGGCCGCTCCGTCTCCTGGATCACCTCCCGCGCCGCCACCTCCGGCCAGGCCGTGATCTACCTCGACGGCAAGAAGATCACCACCCTCGACCTCAAGTCCGCCACCACGAAGTACCGCGACGCCCCCTGGACCCACTCCTGGCCCACCTCGGCCAGACACACCCTCAAGATCGAGGTCCTCGGAACCGCCGGCCGCCCAGCCGTCACCACGGACGGCATCGCCTACCTGAAATAGCCCTCACCTGAACCAACCCCGAACCTGGAACAACCCCTGACCGTGGAGGGCCCGGACACCGTGTGGGGACGGGACCCGGGCCCTCCACTCCCTTGCCTCTTCCGCTCAACTCACCTGTACAGCAAGCCCTTTGCGGCCTACCCCAACCCGTCGAGCTCCGCCTGCACAGCCACCGTGTCGGGATGCTCCGCCCCGAGAACCCGCACCCGATCGTCCCGCACCTCCCGCAGCAACGCCGCCGCCCTCTCGACATCCCCCTGCCGCGCGATCACCCGAGCCCGCCCGAACCGGGTCCTGATCACTTCCGGGTGCAGCGGGTTGCCGTAGAAGGCCAGCCGTTCCTCCAGCAACCGGTCCAGTTCGGCGAGCGCCGTGTCCGGGTCACCCAGTTCCGCCTTGAGCATGGCCATGTTGAAACGGGTGATCAGCGCGGCGGGATAGTTGACGCCGAGCGTCTCGTGCTGGTCGGCCAGCAGTTCCTCGTGCAGCGCGAACGAGCCCGCGGGATCGCCCAGTTCCCAGGTGAAGCGCGCGATGTTCAGCCGCGCGAGCAGCGTGTTGGGATGGTGTTCGCCACGAAGGCGCCGCATGTCCGGCACCAGGGCGCGGAAACCGTCCAGCGCCTCCTGCTTGCGCCCGGACTCCCCGAGGAACTTGTAGATGTTGAACCGGCTGAAGAGCACCTGCGCGTGGTCGGCGCCGAAGACCTCGATCCGGTCCCGCAGCAGCTCCTCGTGCAGCGCCAGCGCCGTGTCGTAACGGCCCAGCATGCCGTGCCAGTACGCGATGTAGTGCCGGCTCTCCAGCACCGCCTGGTCCGTGGGCGGGAGTACGCGGCGCTGGTCCGCCAGCAGTTCCTCGTGCAGCCGCAGCCCCTCCGCCATGTCCCCGCCCCGGCCGGTCCAGTACGCGATGTCGTGCCGGTTCTTCAGCGTGCGGGGATCGTCCGGGCCGAACACCCTTACCTGGTCGGCGAGTACGGCGTGGTGCAGCCGCAGCGCCTCGGCGAACTCACCGGTCTCGCCGGTCGCGTACGCGATCCGGTAGCGGGCTTCCAGCACCTGCGGGGCGTCGTCACCGAGGACGCGGCGCTGGTCCGCCACGAGAGCGCGGTACAGCTCGCGGCCCCGGTCGTACGCCCCGGCCTTGCTGGTCCAGTAGGACGCCCGCTCCCGGGCGTACAGCGTCACCGGTGAGTCCGCTCCGGGACGTTTCGCCAGCCGCTCTCCCCAGGCCGTCCAGCGGGCGCGGTTGACCGCCGCCTCGGCCGCCGGACGCCGTTCCAGGGACTCCAACAGCCGCTCGTACAACGACGGATCACGCTCGGCGGCCTGCCACAGGTGCTCCGGTTCGGCCTGCTCGGCGTAGGCGTGCAGGGGGTCGTCAGGTGTGTGCCGGTCCATGGGGGCCATGGTCTCAAGAGCGCGGCACAGGGCCTGGTGCCCGGCCACCACGTCCTCCTCCTCCCGCACGTAGTCGATCAGGGAGGGGTGGTGCACGCCGAACAGCTCGAACCCGTCCGGATGCGGCGAACGCACCACCAACCCCGGGAGCAGGGCCAGGACTTGCTCCAGACCCTCGTCGTCCTGCGGGCCGCCGGAATCGGCACAGGCCCGCAGCAGGAGCGGACGGGGCAGCGTGGGACTCGGCCCGGCGGCGGCCGTCACCGCGAGCACCGTGTCCAGCCACCGGCCGTGCCCGCCCGGGACCAGCGCCTTCTTGGCGAGCAGCGTCTCCCGGTACATCTCGGCGAAGGACACCCGCCCCGCCCCGCGCAGCGGACCGCTCTCCCCGAGCACCCGGGTGACCTGCCAATTCCCGTTCGCCTGCTGGAGGATGGCCTCCTGCCTGGCACCCGTCGCGTGCCGCGCCGTCGAGAGGTACGCCCTCAACTGCGCCTCCCCGGGCGGAGGAACGGGCGTACGGTGCCAGTCGCCGGCCAGCGCGACGCCTTCGCGGACCGTCGCCACCACGCCGAACCACTCCGGCGCCGCGTCGGCGAGCGCGTTCAACTCCCGTACCAGTTCCGTCTGGTGCGGCGTATCTACCTGGTCGAGGCCGTCCACGATCACGCGCACCGGGTCGCGCGGTTCCATCAGTCCGAGCGGTCCGCCGATCTCGGCCACCGTGCGCGGCAGCAGCGTCCGCTCGCTCTCCGGCACCCGCGCGGCGTACGCCTTCCTCGCCTCGGAGAACCCCGGAAGATACCTCCTCAGCTGGTCCGACAGCAGCGACCAGGCCGAACCCGCCGTCCAGCGCGTCGTGTCGAGCCGGATCAGCCCGCAGACGACTGGAGCGCCGGCCGCGTCCTGCGGCGGAAGCAGTTCCGTACGGCACAGCGCGGAGGCGAGCGTCGTCTTCCCAGTGCCCATGGTGCCGAGGACGGCGACGAGCCGGTTGCCGCGGACCGCCGCGACGAACTCCCCCAGTCCGGCGGGGGGTTGGAAGTGCCGCAGCGGCGGCATGAGCACACCCGCGTCGGACGACCCCGCCAGCACGCTCAACTCCCGCTGGTACGCCACGTTGTGGGCGAGCCAGGTGTCGTACGGCTGCTCGGGCGCGCTCCCGCCGCCGTCGTACGAAGCCGCCTGGGGCACCTGCCGGGAGAGGCGGGCCTCCACCGCCCGCCGGACCGGCTGGGTGCGCAGGGTCTGTTCGAGGCGGATGTCGCCGTGCCGCACGAGCGCGTTCAACGCCCGGGAGAACTGCATCCCGTAGGAGACGCGGCTGTCCGAGGACGTCAGCAGTTCGATCCGCCGGCCGGTCTGCATGGCCGTCCCGAACCACCCGCGCGTCGCGAAGAGCGCCGCGTACCCGGACAGGCACGCGTCGATGACGATGGTCAACTCCCGTACACCGCCGTGCCGTCGGACCAGGGTGCCCAGCTCCGAGGGCAGGTCGAGCGCGGTCTCCGGGCCCGGTACGGCGGGCGTGGAGGCGACCGGGAAGAGGAACTCGCCCTCGCGGACGACGTGTCCGTGCCCGAGGAACCCCAGCACCAGCGGGGCACCGGCCGCCGACGCCTCCTCGAACGCCTCAGTGAGCGCCGCGACCACCTCCGCCACGGTCCGCGGATTCATCAACAAGCCCTCGCCCAGGGCCGGTTCGCAGTCCCCGCGCAGCGGATCGAGCAGCAGCTCGGCCAACTGCTCCGCGCAGGAGTCCAATTGCTCCAGCCGGCTCTCCGGCTTCTCCTCCCGGGCGTCCCAGTGGGACGCGATCACCAATGCTCTGCGCTCGTCCGTCACCCTGGCATTATCGGCACGCCACCGTCGCACGGAGCCCGTCAACTCACAGATGCGTCAGATGAATTGACGATGGGTAACCGTCCGGTGGGATACTCTCCGCCCGCCGAGGAGGCGTGCTGGGACGGTGGACGGAGAGGCATGGCTGAGCTGGTCATGGTGCACGGCATCGGCGCCGAGGAGGAGACCGAGGACCGGTTGCGCGACGACTGGACGCGCGCGCTGGCCCGGACCCTGCGGGACAACGGCCGTGCCGACGCGGCCGGCCGGCTGGAGGACGGCTCCGTCACGGTCGCCATGGCCTACTACCGTCACCTGTACGCCCGTTACGTGCCCCGGGACGACTGGGACATGCCGCTGCCCGACCCGATCGCGGCCACCGGCGAGGAGATCGCCGCCGACCTCATGGCCAACATCCGGCAGCACGCCTCCGATCCCGCCGCCCGCGCCGAGGCCGCCCGAGCCCTGGCCGAACTGAGCGCCGAGACGGGCCCCGAGCAGGGCCCGGCCGAACTGCTGCGGATGTTCGTCGCGATGCTGGGACGCCTCGGCCCGGTCGCCCGCTCCGGTTTCGCGGCGCTGAGCGGCACCGGTGTCTTCCACCTCGGACAGGTCGCGGCCTACCTGGACGACGAGACCGTCCGCGAGGGCGCGATCCAGGCCGTCCTGTCCCGGCTGACCCCCGACACGAAGGCGGTGCTCGCGCACTCGCTGGGCACGGTCGTCGCCTACGAGGCCCTCCACCGGCTCGACCGCCCGCTCCCGCTGCTGATCACCTACGGCTCCCCGATCGGCCTGCGCTCCATCATCCGCCACCGCCTGCGCCCCCAGCCCCTCTCCTCCCCGCCCCACCTCGCACGCTGGGTGAACGTCGCCGACCGCGACGACTTCATCGTCGCCACCCTCCGCCTGCGCACCCTCTTCCCCACCGCCGACACCACCCTCGAACGCACCCGCTCGGTCAAGAACCGCAACACCGATCCGCACTCAGCCGTCGAATACCTCAAACACTGGCAGACCGTCGAACCACTGACCGCACTCCTGTAACCCCAGACCACCCCCCAAAACAGACCAGACCCGGCACTGATCTCTCAGTACCGGGCCTGACCCGCTGAAACACTGTCGGGGTGGCGGGATTTGAACCCACGACCTCTTCGTCCCGAACGAAGCGCGCTGCCAAGCTGCGCTACACCCCGATGTCGCTGCTCATCCTGCTTGTCGCGGCGACGTCGTTAACTTTAGCCCACAGGCGGCTGGAGACGAAATCCGGTTTTGGGGTGGGGGCGGACGGGGTTGGGGCGGATGTGGTCGAGGGCGGTGAGGAGGAGGGAGAGGGTGTAGACGGCGAGCCCGAGGAGGAGCGCGTTGGCGAGGGTGTGCCGGTAGCCGTCGGTCGCGACGTCGAGGAATGGGTAGAGGTAGCGGGCGGGGGAGCCCGCCGCCAGCAGGTGGCCACGGGCGAGCGTGAAGCCCAGGTAGAGGAGGGGGAAGACCAGCCACGACGCGGCCTGCCGCAACCGCATCCGCGCCGGCGGCGTCAGCAGGAGCCAGTCGAGGACGGCCGCCGCGGGGACCGCCGTGTGCAGGAGGTGGGTGGTGATCGCGTGCCAGCCGGTCGTCCCGCCGGTCAGCGGCGCCGCGTCCGCGTGGTGCGCCAGCAGGAGGTGGTACGTCAGGGCGCCGGTGATCGTGTACATGAGGGCCGCGCCCGTCAGCGCGCCGGGCAGCGGGCGCCGTGCCGCCCACGCCCGCCGGGCCGACAGCGCCGTCACCAGCGCCAGCACCAGCGTGCTCTGCACGGAGAAGTGGCTCAGCACGACCAGCGGGTCGCCCAGCAGCAGCGCCAGCCCCACGCTCCCCACCGCCGCCCCCGCCAGCATCAGCCGCAGCGCCGCCGCGAGCGGCCGTCGCACCGGGGCGACCACGGCCGTCGCCGGGACGTGCGAGACGTACGAGGGGAACAGTGCGTGCGTACGGGGGATCGCCGGCAGGTCCGGGATGTCCCGGGGTATCGGAGCGGTCATGCCCCCAAGCTAGGGAAACCCGGCATACCGGGCGATCCGGGTGGGCTGAGTGGGGGACACGGACGCCTACGACGCCGGCGAGCCCGTCCCCGAAAGGCGCACCCCGCGCACCCCACCCCCCTCACCTCACCCCCCTCACCCCACCTACTCCCTCCCCACCGACTCCCTCTCCACCAACGTCAACAACGTCACCTCCGGCGGACACGCGAACCTCACCGGCGTATACCGATTCGTCCCACACCCCGCCGACACATGCATGTACGACGTCCGCTCCCCGACCGTATGCGTCGACAACCCCTTCACCCGCCCCGCGTCGAGATCGCAGTTCGTCACCAGCGCCCCGTAGAACGGCACGCACAACTGCCCCCCGTGCGTATGCCCCGCGAGGATCAGCGGGTAGTCGTCCGCGGTGAACGCGTCGAGGACGCGCAGGTAGGGCGCGTGCACGATGCCCATGGAGAAGTCGGCGGAGGCGGACGGCCCCCCGGCGACCTGCTCGTACCTGTCCCGGCGGATGTGCGGATCGTCGAGCCCCGTCAGCTCGATGGAGACACCCTCGATCTTCAGGACGCCCCGCGTGTTCGTGAGGTTGAGCCAGCCTGCGCCGTCGAACCCGTCTCGCAGGGTCTCCCAGTCGATGTGGACGATGTTCTCGGCGGGGGCGTTGCCGTTCAGACCGTGTTTGCCGGTGGCCTTCTCCAGCAGGTACTTCGCGGGGTTGCGCGGCCTCGGCCCGTAGTAGTCGTTGGAGCCGAAGACGTACGCGCCCGGGAACTCCATCAGCGGGCCCAGCGCGTCCAGCGTCTCCGGGATGCCGTCCGGGTCGGAGAGGTTGTCGCCGGTGTTGATCACGAAGTCGGGGCGCAGGCCCGCGAGGGAGCGCAGCCAGCGCTGCTTCTTGCGCTGTCCGCCGACCATGTGGATGTCGGAGACCTGGAGCACACGCAGCGGACGCATCCCCGCGGGCAGGACCGGGACGGTCACCCGCCGCAGCCGGAACGAACGGGCCTCGAACCCGGCCGAGTAGATCAGTCCGGCGGCGCCGACCGCCGCGATTCCCAGGGGAACTCCGTATCGCGCGTGCATACCGCCATCGTGTCAGACCCGCTCCCTCCCCCACACAGCCCGCCCCCTGACCCGACCCCCATTCGCCCCCTAGGTGCAGCTCAGGCCAAAACCCCGAGCCCCCACCCTCCCGCACCTGCCACAATCAACCCCATGACCACGCTCAAGTCCAAGCTTCAGGAAGACCTCAACACCGCGATCAAGGCCCGCGACGAACTCCGTTCCTCGACGCTGCGCCTCACGCTCACCGCGATCACCAAGGAGGAGGTCGCGGGCAAGGAGAAGCGCGAGCTCTCCGACGACGAGGTCCTGAAGGTGCTCGCCCGCGAGGAGAAGAAGCGCCGCGAGGCCGCGGAGGCGTTCACGCAGGGCGGCCGGACCGAGCAGGCGGAGCGGGAGACGGCGGAGGGCGCGTTCCTCGCCGAGTACCTCCCCAAGCAGCTCACGGACGACGAGCTGACCGAGATCGTCACGGCGGCCGTCGTCGAGGCCAAGGCCGCCGGCGCGGAGGGCCCCCGGGCCATGGGCGCCGTCATGAAGCTGGTCGGCCCCAAGGTCGCGGGCCTCGCGGAGGGCGGTCGCGTCGCCGCCACGGTCAAGAAGCTCCTCGCCGGCTGACCCCAGCACCTCAGCCCCGTCCGGCCCCCGGCACGGCATCCCCAGACCGGCACCGGCACGGCACCCCCGACACCGGGACCCCCTGGCACCGGCACCCCCGACACCGGGACCTCACGCAAAAGGGCCCCTTCACCGTCGTACGACACACAACACGTGTACGACGGTGAAGGGGCCCTTCCGACTACCCGAACCTGCGCGCCCCCGGAACCCCAGGGGCGCCCCTCGGGATGCCCTCCCTTTAGTTCCGGTTAGTTCCGGCCCCCGTTCCCGTTCCCGTTGTTCCCCCGGAACAGCCCCTCCGGCAACCCGGTGATCGTCGGGGTCGGGATGTCCCCGCCCCCGGACCCGTCGGACGTCCCGCCGGTCGAGGTGTTGGCCCCGGTCGTGCCCCCGGTCAGCAGCCCGCCGATGAACCCGTCGTTGTTGTCGCCGTTGTTGTTGTCGTTGCCCCGGCCGCGCCCGTTCCCGTTGCCGCCGTTGTTCCCGTTGTTGTCGCGGTCGGTCTTGCTGCCCGGGATGGTGACGGTGTGGAACGAGGGCGAGTCCTTGCCGTCGAGGGCGCCGGTCATCGCCTGCTTCCAGATCGGACCGGGGGTGTCACCGCCGTAGACGAGGGAGTGGTACTCGCCGCCGATCCAGATCCGCTGCATCTCGACCTTCTGGGTGGCGCTGCCGACCCAGACCGCGCCGGAGAGGTTCGGGGTGTAGCCGACGAACCAGGCGTTCTTGCGGGAGTCGGTCGTACCCGTCTTACCGGCGTTGGCGCGGCCGTCCTTGAGGCCGGCGGTCTTACCGGTACCGGAGTCGACGACCCCGCTGAGCAGGGTGTTGATCGTGTCTGCCGTTTTCTCGCTCATCGCGCGCGAGCACGTCGACTTGGGCACCTGGAGGGACTTCTTGGTGTTCCCGACCGTCTGCGTGATCGACTCGATGGCGACCGGCGTGCAGTACATACCGCGCGAGGCGAACGCGGCGTACGCGCTGGCCATCGTCAGCGGGGAGAGACCGGTCGCGCCGAGAGTCATCGAGGCGGGCTGCTCGGGGACCTTCTTGCCGTTCCCCTGGACCACCCCGAGGCCGTCGATCATCTTGGACACCGGGCACATCCCGATGTCCTCCAGCATCTGCACGAAGTACGTGTTGACGGAGAGCTCCATCGCCTTGCGCAGGTCGTAGGGCCCGACCTCGGACTCGCTCTCGTTCTCCACCGTGTCGTCGCCGAGGTTGCGCCAGTCCTTGCCGCTGCACGTGGAGACCCGGTCGGGGTACGGCATGTCGTACGGCGCCGAGTACACCTGGTTCGCCGGCCGCCCCTCCTCCAGGGCCGCCGCCGCGAGGAACGGCTTGAACGTCGAACCGGTCGGCCAGCCGAAGTTGGAGCCCCCGTACGCCGAGTCGACGGAATAGTTGTACTCGGTCTCATTTTTGCCGTAGCCGTACGGCTTCGACTGGCCCATGCCGAGGATCTTGCCGGTGCCGGGCTCGACGAGCGTGACGGCCGTCGCGACCTTGTCGGACTGGTAGACGTGGTCCTTGATCGACTCTTGGACGGAGTCCTGGGCCTGCGGGTCCAGGGTCGTGCGGATCGTCAGCCCGCCCTGGTTCCAGATCTTGGCCCGGTCCTCCTTGGTCTTGCCGAAGACCGGGTCGCTGAGGAAGACCTTCTCGACGTACTTGCAGAAGAACCCGGCGCCCTTGACGGCGGTGATGCAGCCGTTCTTCGGCTGGGTGACCTTGAGTCCGAGCGGCGCGGCCTTCGCCTTGTCCGCGTCGGCCTGCGAGATGTCGCCGAGCTCGGCCATCCGCTGGAGGACGATGTTGCGGCGCAGGGTCGCCTGCTTCTCGTCGTTGATCGGGTCGTAGAGGCTCGGCGACTGGACGATGCCGGCGAGCAGCGCCGCCTCCTGGACGTTCAGGTCCTTGGCGTGCTTGGAGAAGTAGCGCTGCGAGGCGGCCTCGACGCCGTACGCCTGCTGCCCGAAGAACGTGATGTTGAGGTAGTTCTCCAGGATCTTCTTCTTGCCGAGCTCCTCCTCGACCTGGATCGCGTACTTCAGCTCACGGATCTTGCGGCCGATCGTCTGCTGGGTGGCCTCGGCGACCTTCGTCGGGTCGTCGCCCGCCTCCTCGACGAAGACGTTCTTCACGTACTGCTGGGTCAGCGTCGAGGCGCCCTCGGAGACGCCGCCGCTCTGCGCGTTCTTGTTCAGCGCGCGCAGGATGCCCTTCAGGTCCACCGCGCCGTGCTGGTAGAAGCGCGAGTCCTCGATCGCGACGATCGCCTTCTGCATGTACGGCGAGATGTTCTTGAGGTCGACCACCGTGCGGTCGCGCGAGTACACGGACGCGATCTGGTTGCCCTTGGCGTCCAGGATCGAGGTGCGCTGGCTGAGCGGGGGCGTCTTCAGGTTGGCCGGGAGTTCGTCGAACGACTCCACCGACCCCTTCGCGGCGAGGCCCAGCGCGCCGACGGCGGGCAGCGCGATCCCCGCCAGGACCGCTCCGGAGAGCACACTGACACCGAGGAACTTGGCGGCCTGCTGCGTCGTGGACAGACCACCGCCCGAGCGCTTCTTTGGCATGCGGACCAGCCTAATCCGTCGCCTCACGGGTTCCGGTGGCGCGGGCGGCCGTGGGGCTGTTCGGGGACAGGATTGTGACGTGGGGGAGTGTGGGGGGTGCTCGCGGGCACGCCGGGCGCGCGGACCTTCCCATTCTCCGGACACGCGTATATGCCTTGGCCTAAGCTGCGCTCAAGAGTCACAGCGGCAGGGCCACGTATCAATACGTCCGACGACCCCGAATCGTTCTGGAGTTGCCCGACTTTTTTCGTCGGGGGCGTGCCCGAATCCGCCTCGTGTGTCACGTGGCGTCCGTTGTGACCCCAGTGAACTGCCCTGATTTCGCCGGGTAAGTCACGTTTGTCGCGGGCTCACTCGCTCGGGTGATCTGCCGGATGCGCATAGTCCGTTCGGGCCATTCAAGATTGGGCCCGAAGGGGGTGTTGCGCTGTGCCCACCTTCCGTAACGTCCTCAACTGGCGGCGGTGAATATGCCGCTGCCGCCGTGGGGGAGCCTCGATTCGGGAGAGGACGGCGCCGGTATGGGCTGGGTAACCGACTGGAGTGCGCAGGCTGCCTGCCGCACTACTGATCCGGATGAACTGTTCGTTCAGGGAGCAGCGCAGAACAGGGCCAAGGCGGTGTGCACCGGTTGCCCGGTACGCACCGAATGTCTGGCCGACGCGCTCGACAACCGCGTCGAGTTCGGCGTGTGGGGAGGGATGACGGAGCGTGAACGGCGGGCCCTGCTGCGCCGCCGGCCGACCGTCACCTCCTGGCGCAGGCTCCTGGAGACCGCACGCTCGGAGTACGAGCGGGGCACGGGCGTCGTGAGCGTCGCCGGTGTCGTCTCGCTCGACGACGAGCGGGTGTACGAGAGCTACGCGGCGGTGGGATAGCGGCCGGAGGATACGCGGCGAGGGTTCTCGTGGGCCTTCGGTGAGTGTCCGTCTCTCCGGTTCGCGGGGCTCCGGGCCCCGAACCGTCGGACTCTTTCTTGACGCACGCCGAATTCCTTCCGAGCCGGGTCGGGGGCTCGATTCTCGGCTCGGGGTTTTCGGCGGCGAAGACGACACCACCGGCTTCGCCCTGCGCACATGACGCCCCGCGCGGGTCCCGCCGGGTACGACACCGGCCTTACGTACGACGCCGGCTCCACGTACGACGCCGGCTTGCGTATGACGTCGGCCCAGGTACGACGCCGTGCGCGCCCGGCGTCTCAGTCGACGCTGTCCTCCGGCAGTTCGGGCCGGTTCGCCGCGAGGCGGGCGCCGATGTCCCGCAGGCCGGTCAGGTCGTGCACGTCACCGGGGAGCGCGGCGACCTCGGCGACCGCGACCTCGGGGTGGAGCGCGGTGAAGCGGTCGCGTGTGCGCTGCTCGCGGGAGAGCAGGTGCATACGGTCCGCGTGCAGTCTGAGGAGGCCGGCGGTGAGCCGGTCGACGGACCGCTCCGCATCGGCGCCGGTGGGGGAACCGCCGTCGGGAGGAGGGGAGTCGGTGCCGGGGGATTCCGAACTTCCGCGTGGGTCGGGAGAGTTACGTAGGTCAGCCTTCCCTGGGTCCTGATCGACAATGCCGGGCGGGTCAAGATTTTCCGCGCCTCCGTCGGGCGCCGCGCCCGCTGTGTCCTCCGCGCCCTCCATGTCTTCCGCGTCTTCCGTGTTTTCCGCGTCTTCTGGGTCTTCTGGGTCTTCCGCGTCCAGCACCTCCGCCGCGCTCAGCGCCCGCTCCGCGGAGAGGTGCGCCGCGCCGCTGCCGTGCACCCGGTTCAGGACCAGGCCCGCCAGCGGCATGTCCTCGGCGGCGAGGCGCTCGACGAAGTACGCCGCCTCGCGCAGGGCGTCCCGCTCGGGGGCGGCGACCACCAGGAACGCCGTACCGGGGGCCTGGAGGAGTTTGTACGTCGCGTCCGCGCGGGTGCGGAAACCGCCGAACATCGAGTCCATCGCCGCGACGAACGTCTGGACGTCCTTGAGGAGCTGGCCGCCGAGGAGCTTGCCCAGCGCGCCGGTCATCATCGACATCCCGACGTTCAGGAACTTCATCCCCGCGCGTCCGCCGACCTTCGCGGGGGCCAGCAGGACGCGGATCAGCTTGCCGTCCAGGAACGAGCCGAGGCGCTTCGGGGCGTCCAGGAAGTCCAGCGCGGACCGGGACGGAGGCGTGTCGACGACGATGAGGTCCCACTCGTCCCGCGACCGCAGCTGGCCGAGCTTCTCCATCGCCATGTACTCCTGCGTACCGGCGAACCCCGCGGACAACGACTGGTAGAAGGGGTTCCCCAGAATCGCGGCGGCCCGCTCCGGGTCCGCGTGCGCCTCGACGATCTCGTCGAACGTGCGCTTCATGTCCAGCATCATCGCGTGCAGCTCGCCGCCGCCCTCGACGCCCTTCACCCGCCGAGGTGTGTTGTCCAACGAGTCGATCCCCATCGACTGCGCCAGCCGCCGCGCCGGATCGATCGTCAGCACGACGACCTTCCGCCCCCGCTCCGCCGCCCGCAGCCCCAGCGCCGCGGCCGTCGTCGTCTTCCCCACCCCACCCGACCCGCAGCACACCACGATCCGCGTCTTCGGATCATCGAGCACGGGGTCGACATCGAGCACGCGCGCGGGGGAGAGACGGCGGGGGGTGTCGTGGGCGGCGGGGGCGGACCCTCCTTCGGCGGAGCTGCCGGAAGCGGGCGTCGGCTCGGCTTCGGAGGAGTGGTGGGTGCTCATGCGATTCCCTGGGTCCGCAGTTCGGTGGCGAGTTGGAAGAGGCCCGCGAGGTCCATGCCCTCGGTGAGGAGGGGGAGTTCGTGGGTGGGGAGGCCGAGGTCGGTGAGGACGGCGCGCTGCTCCTGCTCCAGGCGGTGGCGCTCGGCGTACTCCGCGGCTTCCGTGAGGAGCGGGTCGACGAGTCTCTCCGCCTGGCCCCCGCGACGCGCCCCGCCCAGGCCCGCCGCCGACAGCGACCGTGCGACAGAGGAACGCGTGACACCGGCCACGAGTTCCAGCGCGTCGGAGTCCAGCACCTCGGGCCGCACCATGTTGACGACGACCCGCCCCACCGGCAGCCGCGCGGCGCGCAGCTCGGCGATGCCGTCGGCCGTCTCCTGGACGGGCATCTCCTCCAGCAGCGTCACCAGATGCACGGCCGTCTCCGGGGACTTCAGCACCCGCATCACGGCCTGCGCCTGATTGTGTATCGGCCCGATCCGGGCGAGCCCGGCCACCTCGTCGTTCACGTTCAGAAAACGCGTCACCCGGCCCGTCGGCGGCGCGTCCATGACGACGTGGTCGTAGGCGAACCGCCCGAACTTGTCCTTGCGCCGCACCGCCTCGCACGCCTTGCCGGTCAGCAGGACGTCCCGCAGACCCGGCGCGACCGTCGTCGCGAAGTCGATCGCGCCGAGCTTCTTCAGCGCGCGCCCCGCACTCCCGAGCTTGTAGAACATCTGGAGGTAGTCCAGAAGGGCCAGCTCGGGGTCGATGGCCAGCGCGTACACCTCCCCGCCCCCGGGCGCGACGGCGATCTTCCGCTCCTCGTACGGAAGGGCCTCCGTCTCGAAGAGCTGCGCGATGCCCTGCCGGCCCTCCACCTCGACGAGAAGCGTCCGCTTCCCCTCCGACGCGAGGGCCAGCGCGAGGGCCGCGGCGACCGTCGTCTTTCCGGTCCCGCCCTTGCCGCTGACGACCTGGAACCTGCTCACGTCTTCGAGCGTAACCACTCGACGCCCGGACCAATCAGCAGCCTGTGGATAAACCGGTACGACAGTCCCACGAACACCCCGCCCTCAGCCTGTGGACAACCCCCTCACCACATGCGGATACAGTCGCCCCATGACCAAGTGGGAATACGCAACTGTGCCGCTGCTCGTCCACGCCACGAAGCAGATCCTGGACACCTGGGGCGAGGACGGCTGGGAGCTGGTCCAGGTCGTGCCCGGCCCCAACCCCGAGCAGCTGGTGGCCTACCTGAAGCGGGCCAAGGCGTGAGCGCGGTCGAGGACCGGATCGCCGAACTGGGCCTGACCCTCCCGGACGTCGTCCCGCCGCTGGCCGCCTACCAGCCCGCCGTGCGCACGGGCGCGTACGTCTTCACGTCCGGTCAGCTCCCCCTGACCGACGGCAAGCTGCCCGTCACCGGCAAGGTCGGCGCCGAGGTCACCGCCGAGGAGGCCAAGGAGCTGGCGGCGCGCTGCGCGCTGAACGGCCTGGCCGCCGTCAAGTCCGTGATCGGCGACCTGGACCGCGTCGTCCGCGTCGTCAAGGTCGTCGGCTTCGTCGCCTCCGCGCCCGACTTCACCGGCCAGCCCGGTGTGATCAACGGCGCGAGCGAGCTGCTCGGTGAGATCCTCGGCGAGAAGGGCGTGCACGCGCGCAGCGCGGTCGGCGTCGCGGTGCTCCCGCTGGACGCGCCGGTCGAGGTCGAGTTCCTGGTCGAAGTGACCGACTGACACACCCCGCGCGAACCCCCCTCCCGGGGGGTTTTCGCATTTCCGGCCCCCTCTCGAACATTCGCTCCCCAGCGGATAGCCTCCGCCCATGGCGAATGGGCAGTGGTTCCCACCGGACTGGCCGGACCTGATCCGCGCGTTGTCGGACGGCACGCTGACACCGGTCGAGCCCCGGCGCGCGGCCACCGTCATGCTCCTCAAGGACACCGCCGCCGGCCCCGTCGTCCACCTCCTGCGCCGACGGACGTCCATGGCGTTCGCCGCGGGCGCGTACGCGTACCCCGGCGGCGGCGTCGACCCCCGGGACGACGACCGGACGGTCCGCTGGGCGGGCCC
Source organism: Streptomyces sp. NPDC004539 (assembly GCF_040610055.1). NCBI lineage: Bacteria > Bacillati > Actinomycetota > Actinomycetes > Kitasatosporales > Streptomycetaceae > Streptomyces > Streptomyces sp. NPDC004539. Next base: position 134,703 of record NZ_JBEXLS010000021.1, read on the forward strand.
CACGCGCGCGTGGTGGGCCGACCGGCTCGGCACGGACGACGCGTCGGCCCAGGCGATCGTCTGCGCGGCCGTCCGCGAGACGTACGAGGAGGCCGGCGTCCTGCTCGCGGGTCCGACCGCCGATTCGGTGATCGAGGACACCACCGGCGACGACTGGGAGGCCGACAGGGCCGCCCTGGTGGCCCGTGAGCTGTCGTTCGCGGAGTTCCTGGACCGGCGGGGCCTGGTGCTGCGCTCGGACCTCCTGGGGGCCTGGACACGCTGGATCACCCCCGAGTTCGAACCCCGGCGCTACGACACGTGGTTCTTCGCCGCCGCGCTCCCCGCGGGCCAGCGCACCCGGAACGCCTCCACCGAGGCCGACCGCACGGTGTGGCTCCGGCCGGCCGCCGCGGCGCAGGCGTACGACCGGGGCGAGCTGACGATGATGCCGCCGACCATCGCCACCCTGCGTCAGCTCGCGCTCTGCGGCAGCGCGTCCGAGGCGCTCGCCGTCGCGCGCGGGCGCGACCTCACGCCGGTCCTCGCGACCGCCCGGCTGACCGACCGGGAGGTCGTGCTGTCCTGGCCGGGACACGACGAGTTCACCAAGCGCATCCCGATCCCCGGAGCCCCCGCATGACGCACGCAGGCGCCCTGCCCGGTCAGCCGCGCGGAGAGGTCCTCTCCGGGCCGGCCACCCCGCGCGCGGTCAACGTCCTCGCGCCGAACGCCTCCGCGATGACCCTGGACGGCACCAACACCTGGATCGTCGCCGAGCCGGACTCCGACCTCGCCGTCGTCGTCGACCCCGGTCCGCTGGACGAGGGCCACCTCCGCGCGGTGATCGACACGGCGGAGCGGGCGGGCCGCCGGATCGCCCTCACGCTCCTCACGCACGGCCACCCCGACCACGCCGAGGGCGCCGCCCGGTTCGCCGAGCTCACGCGTACGCGCGTACGCGCGCTGGACCCCGCGCTGCGCCTCGGCGACGAGGGGCTCGCCGCGGGCGACGTCGTCACCACCGGCGGCCTGGAGCTGCGCGTCGTCCCCACCCCCGGGCACACCGCCGACTCCCTGTGCTTCCACCTCCCGGCCGACCGGGCCGTCCTGACGGGCGACACGGTCCTCGGGCGCGGCACGACCGTCGTGGCCCACCCGGACGGCCGTCTCGGCGACTACCTGGACACCCTCCGCCGGCTGCGCTCCCTCACGGTCGACGACGGCGTCCACACCGTCCTCCCCGGCCACGGCCCCGTCCTCGACGACGCCCAGGGCGCCGTCGAGTTCTACCTCGCCCACCGGGCCCACCGCCTCGCCCAGATCGAGACGGCCGTCGAGAACGGCTTCCGCACGGCCCCCGAGATCGTCGCCCACGTCTACGCCGACGTGGACCGCTCCCTGTGGCCGGCGGCGGAACTCTCGGTCAGGGCACAGCTGGAGTACCTACGGGAACACGGGCTCATCTAGCGGGCCCGCCCTTCACGCCGTGCACGCGCGCGTACTCCTCGGCCAGCCAGGGGCCCAGGTCCTGCGCGTACTCCGCCAGCGCCTCCGGTGAGTCCGCCGGCTCGTACCCCCGTTCCGCGGCGGCCCGGAGCTGTGCCCCGCGCGCGGGGTAGTACTCGGCGAACGCGTCGGCCATCTCGTACAGATCGCTGGTCCAGCCGTTCCAGCGGGGCATGACGAGGGTGAACGCGGTGCGGACGAGGTGGCGGGACTGGAAGCGGACGAGGCGGGCGCGGGCGCCGGGACCGGCCGCGGCGGCGACACGTGCGCGCCAGACGGGCAGCAGCGCCGCCAGGTCGCCGTTGGTGTCCCGGGCGAGGCGGGAGTCGGGGCGGTAGCGGGGGAGGTACTCGGCGAGGTCGTCCCCCAGGAGCGGCGTGCACAGGCAGGCGACGAAGAAGCCCATGTCGTACGTCTCGGCGTCGCTCAGGAGGCGCTCACGGCCGTACAGGAGGGCCCCGACGCCGTCGATCTCCGGGAACTCCTTGTCGAGCCGCTCCCCGAGGGCCTGTACGGCGTCCCTTTCGGCCCCTGAGGGCTCCGTACGGGTCGCGATCAGGAGGTCGAGGTCGCTGCGCCCCACGCGCGCGGTGCCGCGCGGGACGGAGCCGTACAGGTACGCGCTGTGCAGCCGGGCCCCGAAGGTGTCCAGGACGCCGTCCCGGGCCGCCGCCACGACCGGACGGAAAGCGGGCCGCACGCGTGCGAGGGAACCTTCGCGCGCGATACGGCCCTGGGGGTCGAGACCCCGGTGTTCGGGACGTCCGTGAGGAACCGGTTCTGCCATGCGCCCACTGTGGCGCCGCCGGAACCCGCCGGGCAGCTCATTTTCGCCGCGGCCCGACGGAATCGGCCTCCGGGAGGACGGGTCAGCGCGAGCGCTTGGCCAGCCGCTCGACGTCCAGCAGGATCACCGCGCGGGCTTCGAGGCGCAGCCAGCCGCGCTGCGCGAAGTCCGCGAGGGCCTTGTTGACGGTCTCCCGGGACGCGCCGACGAGCTGCGCCAGCTCCTCCTGCGTGAGGTCGTGGACGACGTGGATGCCCTCCTCCGACTGCACGCCGAACCGGCGCGAGAGGTCGAGCAGCGCGCGCGCCACCCGGCCGGGGACGTCGGAGAAGACCAGGTCGGACATCTGGTCGTTGGTCTTGCGCAGGCGCCGCGCCACCGCGCGCAGGAGCGCGCCGGCGACCTCGGGGCGGGCGTTCAGCCAGGGCTGGAGGTCGCCGTGGCCGAGGCCGAGCAGCTTTACCTCCGTCAGCGCCGTCGCCGTCGCCGTACGCGGGCCCGGGTCGAACAGCGACAGTTCGCCGATCAGCTCGCCGGGGCCGACCACGGCGAGCATGTTCTCGCGGCCGTCCGGGGAGGTGCGGTGGAGCTTGACCTTGCCCTCGGTGACGACGTAGAGCCGGTCGCCCGGGTCGCCCTCGTGGAACAGGGAGTCGCCACGCGCGAGGGTCACCTCACTCATGGAGGCGCGCAGCTCCGCGGCCTGCTCGTCGTCGAGAGCAGCGAACAGCGGGTTGCGCCGCAGAACGTCGTCCACGAGTTCTCTCCTTGTCGACCTGCTCAGGGGATCTTGCGCCCCCACGTACCAAGGGGCCCTGGTGCCCATTTTGCCGGACGGTCCAAACAGTGTGATCTGTCACAAGGATGCCGCACACCTGTCCCGAGGTAAGCGGCAGGGGTCCAATCGGGGGCCGATCACCGGGGGCCGGGGCGGATGTCAGTGCCGGGCTCTAGGCTGGCCGAGTGTCCAAATCGCCGGTGGGAGCGCGGGCCGAGGGGGGCCGCGCGGCGGTCCGACGGCGGGATTCCGCCGTGGGCGAACAGGACGGCGGGGGATCTCTGGCGGCGGCACGAAAAGGGCAGACATGACGGAGAAGGCTTCTGTGAAGAAATCGTCCGGAGGCGGGAAAACCGAGTCCCGTACGGCGCTGGTCCGCCGGGCCCGCCGGATCGACCGGGAGCTGGCCGAGGTCTATCCGTACGCCCATCCCGAGCTGGACTTCGAGAACCCCTTCCAGCTGATCGTGGCGACGGTCCTGTCGGCCCAGACCACCGACCTGCGGGTGAACCAGACGACGCCCGGTCTCTTCGCCAAGTACCCCACGCCCGAGGATCTCGCCGCCGCGAACCCCGAGGAGGTCGAGGAGATCCTCCGGCCGACCGGGTTCTTCCGGGCCAAGACCAAGTCCGTGATCGGTCTGTCCAAGGCGCTCGTCGAGGACTTCGACGGCGAAGTCCCGGGGCGGCTGGAGGACTTGGTCAAACTCCCCGGTGTCGGCCGCAAGACGGCGTTCGTGGTGCTGGGCAACGCGTTCGGGCGTCCCGGGATCACCGTCGACACGCACTTCCAGCGTCTCGTCCACCGCTTCCGGTGGACCGCCGAGACGGACCCCGGCAAGATCGAGGCCGCGATCTCCGAGCTCTTCCCCAAGTCCGCCTGGACCGACCTCTCCCACCACGTCATCTGGCACGGCCGCCGCATCTGCCACGCCCGCAAGCCCGCGTGCGGCGCCTGCCCCATCGCCCCCCTCTGCCCCGCCTACGGCGAGGGCGAGACCGACCCCGAGAAGGCCCGCAAACTCCTCAAGTACGAGAAGGGCGGCTTCCCCGGCCAACGCCTCAACCCCCCACAGTCCTACCTCGACGCGGGCGGCAAGGCGGCCCCGCCGCTGGGGAGGGGATGAGGCGTTGGCCGGGGGCGGGGCGCTGAGGGGCGGGTGACGGCGTACGCGGCGTGCGGGGCGGTGGCGGGGCCCCGGCGCGCCAGCTCGGGCCGCACGAAGTCGCGAGGGACGGAACGGCGGCGTACGGGCCGTACACGGCCGAGCGCCGAGCCGGATCACCCACGCGCGCGTACCCCCACACCGGCGGCAAGCGGGCCGTACTCGCCCCGGCTGAGGACTACCCACGCGCGTACCCCCGCACATCGGCAGAGGCCGCCCCACCCGCGCGCGTACGCGCCGGGTCACGCGGTACGGGCCGATCGGCCGGGCGCCACGCGCGTACGACTGCCGTCGGCCCCAGCCTTCGCCCCCGGCGGTTTCCCCGCCCACCACGCGCTGGCGTACGGCTGTGGCGGCAGGGGCCGACCTCATCCGCCCGTCTCCGGCCCACCCGCGCGCAGCCACTCGGACGCCGTCGTGGGTGCCGAACTTCTCGCCCAACTCCTGCCCCAACCGCACGCAACCACTCGGCTCGGCCGGGACGCTCAGCCTTCGCGGCCACCCGGACGCGTACGTACGACCCCGGCCCCGGCCGGCGGGGTGGCAGCAGACCCACCCACCCACGCACGTGCGCGTGGCCCGTACGCCCCTGCTTCCGGCGAACCCGGCGAGCCCACCCACGCGTGTGCGCGTGCTCGAACCGGCGTGCGGAAGCGCACTCACCCCCGCCCCGAGCCTCGCACGCCCCCACCCCCTGCCGCCCGCAGCCGATCCGGCCCCGAAACGGCACTGTGCCCTCCGGCCGGCCTCCTCGTCGGCTCCGGCCCGGTGTTCCACACCCGGCCCTGTTCTCCCGGACCTGCCCCGGCGACGCCCCCGGCCTCCGGCCCCGGCCCTTGGCCTCCGGTCCTCGGCCCCGGTCCTCAGCCCGGCCCCCGGCCCCCGGCCCTTGGCCTCCGGCCCTTGGCCCCGGTCCTCAGCCCGGCCCTGGCCCGGTCCTCAGCCCTTGCTCGACCCTCGGGCCCTCGGCTCCGGCCCCTGTCCCCCGGCTTCGGTTTTGTCCCCAGCCCAGCCCAGCCCAGCCCAGCCCCCGGCCCCCGGCCCCCGGCCCTCGGACCTCGGCCCCGCCCGGCCCCCAGCCCTCGGCCTCGCCCGGCCCTCGGACCTCGGCCCCCGGCCCCGCCCGGCACCGCCCGGCCCCCGGCACCGCCCGGCCCCCGGCCCCGTCCGGCCCCCGGCCCCGCCCGGCCCCCGGCTCCGGCCCGGCCCCAGCCCAACCGTCGGCCCCACCCCCGTCGTACCCCCCAGATGTCCGTGATGTGGACGCCCACATGATCGGGAGGGAAAGCGGGGAGGAGGTTCGGGGTGGGGTGGAACGATCTCGGGGGAGTCGGGCGTTGGTACGGAGAGAGCGGGGGTGGGGCGGACGTGAGGCATGTGAAGGACGGCGGGGCGTCGGTGGAGGTCAGTAAGGAAGGGCTGCCGGAGTGGCTGGAGCCGGTGGTGCGGGCGGCGGAGACCGTGCGGCCGGTGCAGCTCAGCAGGTTCCTGCCGCCGGCGGACGGCGGCGGGCGCCAGTCCGCCGTACTCATCCTCTTCGGCGAGGGCGAACGCGGGCCGGAGCTGCTGCTGATGGAGCGGGCCGGGTCCTTGCGGTCGCATCCGGGGCAGCCCTCGTTCCCCGGGGGTGCGCTGGACCCCGAGGACGGCGATCCGCAGGGCGACGGCCCGCTGCGGGCCGCGCTGCGGGAGGCCGAGGAGGAGACGGGTCTCGACCCGGCCGGCGTCCAGATCTTCGGCGTCCTCCCCAAGCTGTACATCCCGGTCAGCGGCTTCGTCGTGACCCCGGTCCTCGGCTGGTGGCGCAAACCGAGCCCCGTGGACGCCGTGGACCCCGCCGAGACGGCCCGCGTCTTCACCGTCCCCGTGGCGGATCTCACGGACCCCGCCCACCGCGCCACCGCCCTGCACCCCAGCGGCCACGCGGGTCCGGCATTTCTGGTCGAATCGGCCCTCGTGTGGGGGTTCACGGCCGGCGTCATCGACCGCCTCCTGCACTACGCGGGCTGGGAGCGCCCCTGGGACCACGACAAGCAGGTCCCGCTGGACTGGCGCGCATGACAGGGTGTCCCCCGGACGCGGAACTCTCTCCGCGTCCCTCACCGGAACCCGGGACCCTCCCGGCGCCCGGCGAGCAGACGGAGACGCTCCACCCGATTCGTCGGACCACGGGTACCGCCCGGCCGCTCCCCCCGAGCACCGAGCCGCCCCCGAGGCCCGGCAGCCGAACGGGGACTCTCCGGCCGACCTCGGGAAACCACCGGCCCCCGGCCGACCCCGGCGGACCCCCGGACCTCCCGGCGGACCTCCTGGGAGACGCCGGCCCCCACGGCCGCTCCCGGAGCGAAGCCGGAGTCTCCGGCCGACCTCGGAGGGACACGGGGATGCCCGGCGGACCTCGCAGGGACGCCGAGAACCCGGGCCGACCTCGAAGGAACGCCGGAGCCCCCGGCAGACTTCGCAGGGGAACGCCGAAGTTCCCGGCCGCCCCCGGAGCGACGCCGAAGTTCCCGGCCGACCTCGGTGGGAGACCGGAACCCCCGGCCGCCCCCGGAGGAACGCCGAGACCCCCCGGCCGACCCCCGAGGAACGCCGGACCCCGGCAGACCCCGGAGTGACGCCGGACCCCCAGCCGGTCCCTCCGGGGCCGTCGGTCGACCTGTGGTGAGGGCGAGTTGAATAGGCGAGGCGCCGAGCGGTGAACGTGCTGGACATCCTGTTGCTGGTCGCGGCTGTGTGGTTCGCGGTCGTCGGCTACCGCCAGGGCTTCGTCGTCGGCGTCCTGTCGGTCGTCGGCTTCCTCGGCGGCGGCCTGGTCGCCGTGTACCTCCTGCCGGTCATCTGGGACGCCCTGACCGACAGCTCGGAGGTCAGTACGACGGCCGCGGTCGTCGCCGTCGTCGTCGTGATCGTCTGCGCGTCGATCGGGCAGGCGCTGACCACCCACCTCGGCAGCAAACTGCGCCGCTACATCACCTGGTCCCCGGCGCGCGTCCTGGACGCGACGGGCGGGGCGCTGGTGAACGTCGCGGCGATGCTGCTGGTCGCCTGGCTGCTCGGCTCGATGCTCGCGCAGACCACCCTGCCGACCCTCGGCAAGGAGGTCCGCAGCTCGAAGGTCCTGCTGAGCGTCTCGGAGACGCTCCCGGTCCAGGCGGACACCTGGTTCAAGGACTTCACCTCGGTCCTCGCGCAGAACGGCTTCCCCCAGGTCTTCTCCCCCTTCTCCAACGAGCCGATCCGCGAGGTCGACCCCCCGGACCCGGCGCTCGCGGGCAGCCAGGTCGCGGTGAACGCCAAGCGGTCCATCGTCAAGGTGATGGGCACCGCCGAGAGCTGCGGCAAGGTCCTGGAGGGCACCGGTTTCGTCTTCGGCGAACGCCGCGTGATGACCAACGCGCACGTCGTGGGCGGCGTCGACGAACCCACCGTCCAGATAGGCGGCGAGGGCCGCAAGTACGACGCGAAAGTCGTCCTGTACGACTGGAAGCGCGACATCGCCGTCCTGGACGTCCCCGACCTGGACGCGCCGGTCCTGCGCTTCACGACGGACGACGCGGGCAGCGGCGACGGCGCGATCGTCGCCGGCTTCCCCGAGAACGGCGCGTACGACGTCCGCGCGGCGCGCGTGCGCGGGCGCATCACGGCGTCCGGCGCGGACATCTACAAGCGCGGCACGGTCCGCCGGGACGTCTACTCCCTGTACGCGACCGTCCGTGAGGGCAACTCCGGCGGCCCCCTGCTGACCCCCGACGGCAAGGTCTACGGCGTCGTCTTCGCGAAGTCCCTGGACGACCCGCAGACGGGGTACGCCCTGACCGCCGACGAGATCCGGCAGGACATCACGGAGGGCCGTACGGCGTCGCAGCAGGTCGACAGCGACAACTGCGCGCTGTAGGGGGCGGCGTGGGTGGGGGTCAGCCGCGTGGGTGGCGCAGGCGCACCGAGACCCAGCGGGCCCTGCGGCGCAGGATGCGCGGAATGCCCACCCGGAGGTCGCTGCCCGGCAAGTCCGGGTCGCTGCCTCGCTGGTGGGGGCTCAGGCCGTCGGCCGAGCGGCGGTTGCGTGCTGCGTCACTGTAGTCGTGCGTCCAGCCCATACCCCGACGTCTGCCCCCGCCCCAAGGTCGATAACCTCCCCGGACCCCGGCAATCCGCCCGCGCGCCGGGACACCTGACCGTTCGCAGGACAGACGTTCCCGTCCGGATACCGGGCGCACCGGCCTCGTCACACAGCGGGTTCGACGGCCGGGTTCACCGGTCGGGTTCGGGGTCCTTCAGCCAGTTGACCAGCTCCGCCGAGAACGCCACCGGGTCCTCCTCCTGAGGGAAGTGCCCGAGCCCGTCGAACAGCCGCCAGCGGTACGGCGCTTCGACGTACTCGGCGCTGCCCGCCGCGCTGCGGGCGCGGGAGACCGGGTCGAGGGAGCCGTGGAGGTGGAGGGTCGGGACGCGGACCGGGCGCTTCATCCGGCGGTAGAACTGGACGCCGTCGGGGCGGGCGAGGGAGCGCACCAGCCAGCGGTACGGCTCGATCGAGCAGTGCGCGGTGGACGGGATGCACATCGCGCGCCGGTACACCGCCAGCGCCTCCTCGTCCGGCGGCACGGGACCGGACCACTCCCGGATCAGCTCGCCGACCAGCGCGCCGTCGTCCGCGACGAGCCGCCGCTCCGGCAGCCAGGGCCGCTGGAACCCCCAGATGTGTGAACTCGCCGTCGTCTGCTTGACGTCGGCGAGCATCGCGGAGCGCCACCGCCGGGGATGCGGCATCGAGGCGACCGCGAGGCGCCGTACGAGCTTGGGGCGCATCACCGCCGCCGTCCACGCCAGATAGCCCCCGAGGTCGTGCCCGACGAGCGCCGCGTCCGGCTCGCCGAGGGAGCGGATGACGCCGGTGATGTCGAGCGCGAGGTTCGCCGGGTCGTAGCCGCGCGGGGTGCGGTCGCTGCCGCCGACCCCGCGCAGATCCAGGGCGACCGCGCGGAAACCGGCGTCCGCGAGCGCCGTCAGCTGATGCCGCCACGTCCACCAGAACTGGGGGAAGCCGTGCACCATCAGCACCAGCGGCCCCTCGCCCGCCTCCGCGATGTGGAAGCGCGCGCCGTTCGCGGCGACTTCGCGGTGCGTCCAGGGGCCGTCCGGTCGTACGACTGTGGAGGGCGCTGTCGAGGGGTCCGTCATGATGTCGAGCGTGCCACAGCCTCGACGGCCTTCGGGGACTTCTCCAGGGCGAGTTCGGGCCGGGGGTGCGGCTTCGCGTTCTGGAGGACGCCCGCGGTCTCCTTCATGGAGGCGGCCACCTTCTGCGGGCCCTTGCTCTTCGCGGCCTTCTTCGCCATGGCCACCCCGACCAGCCCGAGCACCACGGCGACCAGCACGTTCGCGGCGAACGACAGCAGGAAACAGACCGCCAGGTTCCAGTGGCTCCAGGTCCGGATGCCGTACGCCAGCGCGAAGTTGAGCATCGGCAGGGAGAACAGGAGGACGACGCCGGCGACGGTGAACGCGCCTCCGCTGATCACCCCGCGCTTCACGTCCTGCTTGAGCTGCGCCTTCGCCAGCGCGATCTCGTCGTGCACCAGCGCGGACATCTCGGCCGTCGCGGAGGCGAACAACTGGCCGACACTGCGTTCGGCGCCGACCGGGCTGTCGTCAGGTGCGCTCATCGCGTTCTCCCTCGTCTTCACAGGCTCTCGATTTGTACCGTCCCGTCAGATCATGCCGGACGCCCGTCCCCGGCGCCCGTCCCGCCCGGTACTTCGGCGGCCGTGTGGCGCGCGGCGGCGATCTCCCGGGCGATCCGGCGGTGCTCGGCGGCCTTGCGGTCGTGGATCTCGGCCATCCGCAGGTGGTACGCGGGGTCGTCCTCCTCGTACACGTCCGGGATGCCGTCGCCGTCCTCGTCGCGCTCCTCGTCCTCGGCGAGCCGGCGGTAGCGCGCGTTGCGCAGGCGCAGCAGGACGGTCGCGCAGCACGCGGAGATCAGGGAGCCGATCAGGACGGCGGCCTTCACCTCGTCCGTCAGGGCCGCGTCCCCGTCGAACGCCAGCTCGCCGATCAGCAGGGAGACGGTGAAGCCGATCCCCGCGAGCGAGGCCAGCGCGAAGACGTCCGCCCAGGCGAGGTCCTCGCTGAGGGAGGCCCGGGTGAAGCGCGCGGTGAGCCAGGTCCCGCCGAAGATGCCGAGCGTCTTCCCGACGACCAGCCCGAGGACGACGCCCAGCGTCTCCGGCTTCCCGAACACGTCCCCGAGGGCCCCGCCCGACACCGTCACCCCGGCGCTGAACAGCGCGAACAGGGGGACGGCGAGCCCCGCCGACACCGGCCGCACGAGGTGCTCGACCCGCTCCCCGGGCGACCTCTCCTCGCCCTCCCGCGTCGTACAGCGCAGCATCAGCCCCATCGCGACCCCGGCGATCGTCGCGTGGACGCCGCTGTTGTACATGAGGGCCCAGACGACGACGGCGAGCGGGACGTACACGTACCAGCCCCGCACGCCCTTGCGCAGCAGCACCCAGAAGAGCACCAGGCCCGCGACCGCCCCGCCCAGCGCCGCGAAGTCCAGCGAGCTCGTGAAGAACACGGCGATGATCAGGATCGCGAACAGGTCGTCCACCACGGCCAGCGTCAGCAGGAACGCGCGCAGGGCGCTCGGCAGCGACGTCCCGATCACGGCGAGGACGGCCAGCGCGAACGCGATGTCCGTGGCGGTCGGCACGGCCCACCCGGCGAGCGACCCGCCCACACTGCCGTTGACGACGGTATAGACCAATGCCGGTGCCGCCATCCCGCACAGCGCGGCGACGACGGGCAGCGCGGCGGCCTTCGGGTCCTTGAGATCCCCGGCGACCAGCTCCCGCTTCAGCTCGATCCCGGCGACGAAGAAGAAGACGGCCAGCAGTCCGTCGGCCGCCCAGTGTGCGACGGACAGATCGAGTCCGAGCGCCCCCGGGCCGAGGTGGAAGTGGCTGACGCTCGCGTAACTCCCCTTGAGCGCCGGCACGTTCGCCCACACCAGCGCCGTGACGGCCGCGATCAGCAACAGCACCCCGCCGACGGTCTCCGTCCGGAGCGCGTCCACGACGAACGTCCGTTCGGGCAGCGACAGACGGCCGAGGAGCTTGCGGGTGCTGCGGGGCGCGGTCACGGGGACGACCTCCGGTCTCAGGGCATGCGGACACACATGCCGACCAGACTTCCCGGCGCACCTTGAGGACCCTTTACGGGCCCGGCCACGATCTTGACGCGACCTTTACCAGGGTACCGAAGACGGGGGTGGGGGTCATCTGGGGGGATTTTTGGGTGGGAGGGCGGGGAGCTGGGGGAGTCTGGGGCGCGGGGGAGGCCGGAGGAGTTGGGGGCGGCGGGGGTGTTGGGGATGGCTGCGTAGGAACTGGGGGAGCTGGAGGAGGCGGGGGCTGACGGGGGAGGCAGGGGAGACGGGGCGCCGGGAGAGCTGGGGATGGCTGCGAAGGAGTTGGGGGAGCCGGGGGATTCTGGGCTGCTGGGGCTGCTGGGGCTGCTGGGGCTGCTGGGGCTGCTGGGGCTGCTGGGGCTGCTGGGGCTGCTGGGGCTGACGGGGGAGGCAGGGGAGACGGGGGCGCCGGGAGAGCTGGGGATGGCAAGGGGGCCTGGGATGTCAGGGGAGCCAGGGATGCCGGAGGAGTCTGGAGCGCCGGGGCGTCGGAGGAGCTGGGGGTGCTGGGGATGGCAAGGGGGCCTGGGATGTCAGGGGAGTCTGGGGCGCCGGGGGCGTCGGCGGAGCTGGGGGTGGCGGGGGCGCTGGGAGAGCTAGGGGCGCTGGGGATGGCTGCGGGAGTTGGGGGCGGCGGGAGAACTGGGGGTGCCTGGGGTGCCTGGGGTGCAGGCACGGAACCTCGCCAGCAGTTCAAGGGCGGCGGCGCTCCCCGCGTCGAAGTTCTGGCCGCGCACCTCCGGCGGGAGGCCCGGCCCCCAGACCCGTACGCCGTGGCACCGGAAGCAGAACGCGATCTCGAAGAGCGGCCCGGCCTCGTCATGGGCCCGCAGCCCCCAGCCCGGGACGAAACACCGGTGCTGCTCGCCGTCCGGCAGCTCCCCGGCCAGCCGCAGCACCTCCCGCGCCTCCTCCGCCACCCACACCTCCACGACCTCGCCGGACAGCCCCCGCGAGGTCAGGTGCCCGGCGGGGCCGGTGATCCGGACGGCCTCGACGAACTCGGCTCGGACGTGGGAGGCGGGCAGCAGCATGCGGCCCATTGTGCGGCCGGCCCGCCATGCACGGGGCGACTTGGACGGCACGCTGGTGGACACCGGAGGCGTCCGCCCGCCCGCCACGAACGAGGCTCGCCCCCTGCCACACACGAGGCGCCCCCGTCGCACACGGCGCGCTCCCCCCTGCCCACCACGCACGCGCTCCCCCTCAGCCGCCACGCACAGCACGGCTCGCCCTGCCTTCTGTACACGGCGCGCTCCCCCTGCCTGTCACGCACGCGCTCCCCCTCGCCCGCCACGCACGAGGCTTCCCCTCTGCCGCACACGAGGCACCCCCGCCCCGCCCACCGCACACGGCGGACGCGGCTCGCCCCGCCCGCCGCACACGACGCGCTCCCCTGCCCCTCACGCACCGCGCAGCTCGCCCCACCATGCACGGCGCTCCCCCATCCACCCGCACAGCCCGTTCCCCGTCCCCCACGCACGACGCTCCCGGCACCTGCTCGGTGCCGGGAGCGTCGTCGGGGTGCGAAGGGCGTGTCAGTCCTCGCTGGGCGCGGCCGGGAGCTTCGCCTGGATGAGGTCCATGACCGTGGAGTCGGTCAGGGTCGTGACGTCGCCCATCTCGCGGTTCTCGGCGACGTCCCGCAGGAGGCGGCGCATGATCTTGCCGGAGCGGGTCTTGGGGAGTTCGGCGACCGGCAGGACACGCTTGGGCTTGGCGATGGGGCCGAGGGTGGCGCCGACGTGGTTGCGGAGGTCCGCGATCAGGTCGTCGCTCTCGGAGGCGGTGCCGCGCAGGATGACGAACGCGACGATGGCCTGTCCGGTGGTCTCGTCGGTGGCGCCGACAACCGCCGCCTCCGCCACCGAGGGGTGGGAGACGAGGGCCGACTCGACTTCGGTCGTCGAGATGTTGTGCCCGGAGACGAGCATGACGTCGTCCACCCGGCCGAGCAGCCAGATGTCGCCGTCGTCGTCCTTCTTCGCCCCGTCGCCCGCGAAGTACTTGCCCTCGAAGCGCGACCAGTACGTGTCGATGAACCGCTGGTCGTCACCCCAGATGGTGCGCAGCATGGAGGGCCACGGCTCGGTGAGGACGAGATACCCGCCGCCCCCGTTGGGCACCTCGTTCGCCTCGTCGTCGACGACGGTCGCGGAGATACCGGGCAACGGCGTCTGCGCGGAACCGGGTTTGGCGTCGGTGACTCCGGGAAGCGGCGAGATCATCATCGCGCCGGTCTCGGTCTGCCACCACGTGTCGACGACGGGCACCGCGTCCGCCCCGATGTGCTTGCGGTACCAGATCCACGCCTCGGGGTTGATCGGCTCACCGACCGAGCCGAGGACGCGCAGGCTGCTGAGATCGAACTTCGCGGGGATGTCGTCGCCCCACTTCATGAACGTCCGGATCGCGGTCGGCGCGGTGTAGAGGATCGACACCTTGTACTTCTGGACGATCTCCCAGAACCTCCCCTGGTGCGGGGTGTCGGGGGTCCCCTCGTACATGACCTGGGTCGCGCCGTTGGCGAGCGGCCCGTAGACGACGTACGAGTGCCCGGTCACCCAGCCGATGTCGGCCGTGCACCAGTACACGTCGGTCTCGGGCTTGAGGTCGAAGACGGCGTGGTGGGTGTACGACGCCTGGGTGAGGTAGCCGCCGGAGGTGTGCAGGATGCCCTTGGGCTTACCCGTCGTCCCCGAGGTGTACAGGATGAACAGCGGGTGCTCGGCGTCGAACGCCTGCGGGGTGTGCTCGGCGGACTGCCGTCCGACGACGTCGTGCCACCACAGGTCGCGGCTGTCGTCCCAGGCGACGTCCTGCCCGGTGCGGCGGACGACGAGGACGTTGCGTACGCCGCCGGCCTTGGCGACGGCGCCGTCGACGGCGGGCTTGAGCGCCGCCGGCTTGCCGCGCCGGTGGCCGCCGTCCGCCGTGATGACCAGCTTCGCGTCGGCGTCCTGGATGCGGGTGGCCAGCGCGTCGGCGGAGAAGCCGCCGAAGACGAGGGAGTGCGGGGCGCCGATGCGGGCGCAGGCCAGCATCGCGACCGCGGCCTCGGGGATCATCGGCAGGTAGATCGCGACCCGGTCGCCCGCCTGGACGCCCAGCTCCAGCAGGGCGTTGGCCGCCTTGGAGACCTCGTCCTTCAGCTCGGCGTAGGTGATCGCGCGGCTGTCGCCGGGCTCGCCCTCGAAATAGATCGCGACCCGGTCGCCCAGGCCGTTCTCCACGTGCCGGTCGACGCAGTTGTAGGCGATGTTCAGCTCGCCGTCCGCGAACCACTTCGCGAACGGCGGGTTCGACCAGTCCAGCGTCTCGGTCGGCTCCTTGGCCCAGCTCAGCCGGCGGGCCTGCGCCGCCCAGAAGCCGAGCCTGTCAGCCTTGGCCTGTTCGTACGCCTCGGCCGTGACATTGGCGTTCGCCGCCAGGTCCGCCGGCGGAGCGAAGCGCCGCTCCTCCCTCAAGAGGTTGGCCAGGCTCTCGTTGCTCACGACATCTCCCTTTCCCAGGGTGTCCGTTGTGTCCCAGGCCACAGCTCATCAGACCCGGGGGGCGATGACAAGGGTCGGCCGATCAATGGTTTAGACCTGTCGGGGTCAGGATCGGCTGGGGTCATTCGTACCCACGGATGTCGGGGAGAGGGAGTTCAGCGTCTGTAACACCTTTCACACTTCGGGGGGTTGGGGTTCGAATTCCCGGTTTGAGGGGGAGAGGGGGCGGGGGCGTGCTCCGGGCGCCCGGTTCAGGCCGTGCGGTCCGCCGAGCCGACGTGGTCGAAGAGTCTGCCCTCGGCGGACTCCGTCAGCAGGTACGCCTGCGCCTCGCCGACGTGGAAGTACATGCCGTGCAGCTCCAGGGTGCCGGCGGCGAGGGCGCGGACCACCGACTCGTGCGCCCGCAGGTGCTCCAGCTGCTGGACGACGTTGGTCAGCGAGAGCTGCTCCACCGCGTCCGCCGGCGTGCGGCCGGCCAGCTTCGCCCAGGCCCGGCTGTCGTCCGCCATCCGCTCCAGACTCGGCCTGCCGTGCCGCAGCCACCGCCTGAGCGGCGTCTGCGGGGCGTCCTGCCCGGTGTTGAGCAGCGCCTGCATCGCCCCGCACCCGGAGTGCCCGCACACCGTGATCGACCGGACCTCCAGCACGTCCACCGCGTACTCGATCGCCGCGGCCACCGAGTCGTCCCCGCTCTCCACACCGGGCAGCGGGACGAGATTGCCGACGTTCCGTACGACGAAGAGGTCGCCCGGGCCGCTGGAGGTGATCATCGACGTGACGAGCCGGGAGTCCGCGCACGTGAGGAACAGCTGCGCCGGGCGCTGGCCCTCTCTGGCCAGCCGCGCGAGTTCGCCGCGGACGTGGGGGGCGGTGTTGCGCTGGAACGCGCTGATGCCTCGGGCCAGTTGGTGTGCGCTGGGCGGGGTGGGGTGGCTTTCGGCGCCGGGGGCGGTGGTGCCGGCGTCGGCGTCTGCGAGGGAAGCGGCGAGGCCGGTGGCGTTCGTCGTACCGGTGCCGTCGGCGTGCTCCGGCGGTACGACGCTGTCGTCGCCCAGTCCCGAAGCCCCGGCCGCCGCCTTCGGGCCCTTCGGCTCCTGGAGGTCCTTCAGGTCTTTCGTGGCCGGCATCAGGCTGTCGCACTGGTGGTTGCGCCACGGCGTCCAGGGACGGCAGCGGCACTCGGCCGGGGCCGCGGGGGCGCGGCGGCCGGAGAGGTCGGCGGTGCCTCCCTGGGCGGTGTGCGTCTTGTGCCAGTCCTGGAGGGACTCGTACGCCGCGTGGTCCATGAAGGAGCCGTCCAGCTCCACCACCGCGTGCGCCCCCTGGGGGACGAGGTGGAGGGTGCGGCTGAGGCGGGGGACGGCGAGGAAGGTGAGCTGGCCCCGGACGTGGATGCGGTGGACGCCGTCCCGCTCGGTGTGCGTGATGCGGGTGCGGGCGAGGCGGTGCAGGGCGACGGCGACCGCGACGGCGACCCCGAGGAGGACGCCCTCCAGGACGCCGAGGAGGACCACGCCGAGGGTGGTGACGGCGTAGACGAGCACCTCGCGGTGGCGCGTCACCGTACGGATGTGATGCAGGGACACCATCTGGATGCCGACGGCCATGACCAGGGCGGCGAGGGAGGCGAGGGGGATCAGCTCCAGGACCGGGACCAGCAGCAGCGCGGCGATCACTACGAGAACGCCGTGCAGCATCGTGGAGTTCCGGCTCACCGCCCCCGCGTGCACGTTGGCCGAACTGCGCACGGCGACCCCGGCGACGGGGAGTCCGCCGAGCGCCCCCGAGACGATGTTCGCGGCGCCCTGGCCGAGCAGCTCGCGGTCCAGGTCGGAGCGGCCGACGCGCGGCGCGGGGGCGGCGGGCCGGGGGGCGGGGCCGCTGCCGGCGACGGGCGCGGACGCCTGCCGCGAGGCGATCATCTTGTCGACGGCGACCGCTCCGAGCAGCGACTGCACGCTGCACACCAGCGTGGTCGTGAGGACGGCGGCGACGATCCCGAGCACCGGTCCCTCCGGCAGCCCGGCCAGCGCGTGGCTCGACCAGGAGGGCAGGTCGACCTTGGGGAGCGTCAGCCCGGCGAGCGAGGCGACGGCGGTGGCGCCGGTCACGGCGACCAGGGCTGCGGGGACCTTGCGCAGCAGCCGCCCGAGCCGCCCGGGGATGCGCGGCCACAGCAGCAGGAGCGCCAGCGTGAGCGCGCTCACCGCGACCGCCGCCGGATGCAGCCCGGCGAGCTGGGCGGGCAGGGCGCGGACGTTGTCCATGACGGAGCTCTGCGGGCTGCCGCCGAGGACGATGTGCAGCTGGGCGACGGCGATGGTGACGCCGATGCCGGCGAGCATGCCGTGGACGACGGCGGGGCTGACGGCGAGGGCCGTGCGCGCCACGCGCAGGCAGCCGAGGGCGAGCTGGGCGAGGCCGGCGAGGACGGTGATCCCGCAGGTCGTCCGCCAGCCGTAGCGCTGGATGAGGTCGGCGGTGACCACCGTCAGGCCCGCGGCGGGGCCGCTGACCTGCAAGGGCGATCCGCCGAGCCGCCCGGCGACGAGCCCGCCGACCGCGGCGGCGACGAGGCCGGCCTGGAGCGGGGCGCCGGTGGCCAGCGCGATGCCCAGGGAGAGGGGGAGCGCGATCAGGAAGACCGCGATCGAGGCGGAGACATCGGCTCCCGCGAGGCGGAAGCGGCGGCGCGGCGGGGGGCTGTGCGCGGGGTGGGCCGGGTGGTGGCGCGGGGTGTGGTCGTACGGATCGACGGCTTGGGTGGGGGCGCAGGCGAACATGTTTCCCGTCTCCTATGCAGCGGCGGGATGAAGTAACGCTCGGTAAACGAATCGTAATGCAGAGTAAAGATAGGGAATAGAACATGAGAGCAAATGGACCCATTGATCACCCTTGCGGATGACGTGGGTATTTGATCGGCTTGTCGTACTAATTCCTTCCCGGTCCCGTGCGACCTTGGCGGCGCCGTCGGCTCGCCCCGGCGGCCCGTCGCGTCCCCGGAAGAGAAGGAAACAGATGGCCGCCACCCAGAGGATCGCCGCGTGCGCCGTGCTCGCCGCGGCCGTCGCCACGTCGCTCGCCGGCTGTGCGGGCGGGAGCCCCGACGCCGCCAGCGAAGGGGCGCGGGGCCCGCAGAAGGCCAAGCCGGCCGCCCCGGCGCCGAAGAACGCCGTACGACTCATCGGGGACGGGTCCACCGCCTACACCGGTGCCCAGCCCCACCTGCCCCGCCCCGAGCGGCTCGCGCCCGGCGCGAAGCCGCCGCAGTTCGTGGTCTTCTCCTGGGACGGCGCCGGGGAGGACAGCCAGAAGCTGTTCTCGCACTTCCGGGGGGTCGCCAAGGCCAACCACGCGACGATGACCTACTTCCTCAGCGGTGTGTACCTGCTGCCCGAGGAGAAACGTGACCTCTACCGGCCGCCGCAGCACTCGCCGGGCCGCTCCGACATCGGCTTCAACGACGAGCAGGGCATCGCCGACACCGTCAAGCAACTGCGTCTCGCCTGGTTGGAGGGCAACGAGGTCGGCACGCACTTCAACGGCCAC
This sequence comes from Streptomyces sp. NPDC004539, assembly GCF_040610055.1. Lineage (NCBI taxonomy): Bacteria > Bacillati > Actinomycetota > Actinomycetes > Kitasatosporales > Streptomycetaceae > Streptomyces > Streptomyces sp. NPDC004539. Next base: position 153,165 of record NZ_JBEXLS010000021.1, read on the forward strand.
TTCTGCGGCAAGGGCGGCGGGGTCGGCGAGTGGTCGGTGGCCGACTGGAAGGACGAGATCGCTCAGGCAAAACGATTCGTCAAGACGTGGAAGACCAACACCGGGATGACGAAGGCGGCCCCCCTGCCCTTCGACTACGACAAGGAACTGGTCGGCGCCCGCACCCCCTGCCTCGAAGGCCAGCAGAACTTCCGCAAGGCCGCCCGCGAACTGGGCTTCCGCTACGACACCAGCGGCGTCAACAACCAGGTCTGGCCCGGCAAGAAGGAAGGGCTGTGGGACCTGTCCATGCAGCTCGTGCCGTTCCCCGGCCACTCCTACGAGCAGCTCACCATGGACTACAACTTCATGGTCAACCAGTCCGGCACCACCACCCAGGGCGACCCCGACAAGCGCGAGTACTGGGGCGACCAGATGCGTGACGGCCTCCTCAAGGGCTTCCAGCGCGCCTACGACGGCAACCGCGCGCCCCTGATCATCGGCAACCACTTCGAGTCCTGGAACGGCGGCACCTACATGCGCGCCGTCGAGGAGACGATCGAACGGGTCTGCAACAAGCCCGACGTCCGCTGCGTCTCCTTCCGCCAGCTCTCCGACTGGCTCGACGCCCAGGACCCGAAGACGCTGGAGAAGCTCCGCACCCTGGACGTCGGCGAGGCCCCGAAGCAGGGCTGGACGGCCTTCCTGACCGCCCGCCCGGCGCCCGCCCCGAAGGGCGTCCCCGGGGCCCCGGCGGCCACCGTCACGCGGTAAGCGCCACGCCCTCGCCGAGCACGAACCCGGGGTCGACCTGCGCCGCCAGGTCGGCCCCGGTGCGCGCGTTCCCCCAGGACTCGGCGTTCTTCAGGTGGAAGTGCACCATCTGGCGCGTGTACCGCTCCCAGTCGCGGCGCCCGTACGACGCGTCGGCCGTCGTCCGCAGCAGCTCCAGGGCGGCGCGGTTGGCGTCCTCCAGGAGCGTGAACCGGGGCGGGCGGCCCTTCTCCATGGCGCGCACCCAGTCGGAGTGGCCGACGGTCACCAGCAGGTCGTCCCCGACCTCGGCGCGCAGGAAGTCGACGTCCTCCGGGCCCTGCACCTTGTTGCCGACGACCTTCAGCTCGACGCCGAAGTCCCGGGCGTACTCCTTGTACTGGCGGTAGACGGAGACCCCCTTCCGGGTCGGCTCGGCGACGAGGAACGTGATGTCGAAGCGGGTGAACATCCCGGAGGCGAACGAGTCCGAACCCGCCGTCATGTCCACCACGACGTACTCCTGCGGGCCGTCCACCAGATGGTTGAGGCAGAGCTCTACTGCACCAGTCTTGGAGTGGTAGCAGGCGACCCCGAGGTCGGCGTCCGTGAACTGGCCCGTGACCATCAAACGGACGGCGCCGCCGTCGAGTTCCACGGTCCGCGCACAGGCTTCGTAGACCGGGTTGTCCTCGCTCACCCGCAGCAGCCGGGAGCCCTCGCCGGGCGGGGTGGTCTTGATCATCGTCTCGGCCGAGGCGATCCGCGGGTTGGCGCCGCGCAGGTACTCCTTGATCAGCGGCAGGTGCTCGCCCAGCGCGGGCAGGGCCGCGGCCCGGTCCTCGTCGAGGCCGAGCGCGGGCCCCAGATGCTGGTTGATGTCCGCGTCCACGGCGATCACGGGCGCCTCTGAGGCGGCGAGATGCCGGACGAACAGGGAGGAGAGCGTCGTCTTGCCGCTGCCGCCCTTCCCGACGAAAGCAATTTTCATGTTCACGAAGGGTAGTGGTCCGATGGCTGTACGTGGCAGTGGTCCGTGAAGAAGACCACTCCTTCGAGGGGCGCGGGCGCGGGGTGGCTACTGTCGTACCCATGAGTACGACCGCCGATCCCCTTGTGGCCCTGGGCGAGCTGCCCGGGGTGGCCGAGTCCGTCGAGTCCGTCCGCAAGGCCGTGGACCGGGTCTACGGCCACCGCGTCATGCGCCGCCGCTCCACCGCCGTCACCTCCGAGGCCGCCCTGCGCGGGGCGCGCGGCTCGGCCGCGCTGGCCGGGGCCGACTGGGCGCTCGAAGAGGTCCGCCGACGCTCCGACTTCGGCGCCGACGACGAGGCGCGCGTGGTGGGCGCCGCGCTGCGCCTCGGCGCCGAGGCGGGACAGCTGCTGTCCGTCTGGCGCCAGTCGCCGCTGCGCGTCCTGGCCCGGCTGCACCTCGTCGCCGCGGCCGAGCAGGGCGGGACGACCGGACGGCCCCGGCAGGACGGCGAACCCGTCGACGAACCGCTCGTCGAACTCCCGCTGCCGGGCGCCGCCGAGGTCTCCGCGCGCCTGGAGGGGCTCTCCGGGCTGATCGTCGCCGGCAGTGCCGCGCCCGCGCTGGTGACCGCCGCCGTCGTCCACGGCGAACTCCTCGCGCTGCGGCCGTTCACCTCCCGCAACGGGATCGTCGCGCGCGCCGCCGCCCGGATCGTCCTGATCGACAGCGGCCTCGACCCCAAGTCGATCTGCCCGGCCGAGGTGGGCCACGCCGAACTGGGACGCGCCGCCTATCTCGCGGCCCTGGAGGGGTACGTCTCCGGCACGCCCGAGGGTGTCGGCGCCTGGATCGTCCACTGCGGGCGGGCGGTCGAGCTGGGGGCGCGGGAGTCGACGGCGGTGTGCGAGGCGCTCCAGCGGGGCGCGGCGTGAGGCACGCGCGCGTGGAGGGGCGTTCCTGGCGCTTCTGATGTCTCTCGCGGTGCGGGAGCGGCCGGAAAAGGGTTGCGGCGGTACGAGAGGTTCGTACCGCCGCTGGCATGTTCGCCGGGTTACCAAGCGTCCTCGAAATGTTGCCCATCAGGTCGGGAGCTTCGCCCGTCACCTGGTGCGGCTGGCCCGTAATCGACGGGTCGACGTCGCGTGGGTGCCTGGTTCACATGCGCGGTCCGTGGGGCCAAATGCGTCAGTCAGGTGATCCTCTCGGATGTCCTTCGGTCTCGCGGGCCGTGTCTTCCTTTGTACTCCCGCACCCGGGAGAGCGAAAGTCCTGACCGCATTTCTTTGCATTTGGCCGTGCGTGAAGGACGTTCCAGCAGGTCAGGCGAGCGGGGCCCGTTTCCGGCTGACGTACCAGACGAGCCCGGCCGTGGCCGCCGCCGCTCCCACGGCCGCCGCCGCGACGAGCGCCGGGCGGGGCGGCACGGAGAACGAGGGGATGCGCTGCTTGAGCCGGACCGGGCGGTGGAAGTCGAGAATCGGCCACCCGCGCGCGAGCGCCTCACGCCGCAGCGCGCGGTCCGGGTTCACCGCGTGCGGATGCCCGACCGACTCCAGCATCGGCAGGTCCGTCGCCGAGTCGCTGTAGGCGTAGCAGCGCTCCAGGTCGTACCCCTCGGACTCGGCCAGCTCCCGGATCGCCTCCGCCTTGGTCGGGCCGTAGGCGTAGTACTCGACCTCGCCGGTGTAGCAGCCGTCGTCCCCGACGACCATCCGGGTCGCCACCACCCGGTCCGCGCCGAGGAGTTCGCCGATCGGCTCGACGACCTCGGCGCCGGAGGTGGAGACGATGACGACGTCCCGGCCGGCCGTGTGGTGCTCCTCGATGAGGGAGGCGGCCTCGTCGTAGATGATCGGGTCGATCAGGTCGTGCAGGGTCTCGGCGACGATCTCCTTGACCTGTTGGACGTTCCAGCCGCGCACCAGCGCGGAGAGGTACTCACGGGTGCGTTCCATCTGCTCGTGGTCCATACCGCCCACGAGGAAGACGAACTGGGCATATGCGGTGCGCAAGGCGGCCCTGCGGTTGATCAGACCGCCTTGGTAGAAGGACTTGCCGAAGGTGAGAGTGCTCGACTTCGCAATGACCGTCTTGTCCAGGTCGAAGAACGCCGCCGTCCGGGGCGAGGGGTGGTTTTCCACGTCCCTGAGCATAGGCGCAGCCCATTCGGCGTAAGGTGGGGCGCGTGGGTTTGCCTGAGAGGGCTCTCGGGTACACCATGGAAGTCACGGATCGTTCGCGACCGTGCTAACCCGGCCCGACTCCTCCCCCCCCGAGTAGGGCCGTGGAGACGACCCCCACTCTCCCCCCCGGTGGGGGTCGTCGCATGTCCGGGTGCGTTTTCCCCTTCTCTCCGCGGCGATCGCGCCGTACGAGGCGGTTTCGGCCGCCTCTTTCGCGTGCCCGCTGAGCATCACGGAGCGTAGTCGCGGGGCTGCTCTGCGGAGATCGCCGCGGTGAGTTCCCGGCATTTTGTCGACACGTCGTCGGGATTTCGTCAGGGGAAGGCGCGCGCTCACCGGTTCGGGTGACGGAGATATCCACAGGCCGCCGCCCGTCCACAGTTTTCGACCAAGATCCACACGATTTCCGGGATCGCCGCATCGTGATTCCACCGCGTCCACTTCGGAGTCCGTTCCGCTTTCCGGACGTGGGGTGGCCGGTTTCCGTCCGGCCGCCGATGTCGGCCGATTGCGAGAAAGGGGAGGAAACCGTGTCCGGTTCCGTCACACACGACCCGCCGTCCACCACCGTGGGACGCCAGGGCAGGCCGCTCATCGTCACCGAGGACGTGTGCCTGCTGGACGACCTGCTGCGGCTGTGCGCCGCCGCCGGCGCCACACCCGAGGTGCACCCCGCGCTGCCGCGGCACGGCGGGGTCTGGGAGTCCGCGCCGCTGATCCTGGTCGGCGACGACGCCGCCCGCCGGGTCCGCCACTCCGCCCGCAGACGGGGCGTGGTGCTCGTCGGGCGCGACCAGGACGACCCCGACGTGTGGCGCCTCGCCGTCGAGATCGGCGCCGACAACGTGCTGGTGCTGCCCGACGGCGAGCAGTGGCTCATCGACCGCATCGCCGATGTCGCCGAGGGCGTCGGACGGCCCGCCCTCACCGTCGGCGTCATCGGCGGACGCGGTGGCGCCGGGGCCTCCACGCTCGCCTGCGCCCTCGCGGTCACCTCGGCCCGGGAGGGGCTGCGCACGCTCCTGGTGGACGCCGACCCGCTCGGCGGCGGCCTCGACGTCCTGCTCGGCGGGGAGACCGCGAAAGGGCTGCGCTGGCCCGCCTTCGCCGCCTCCCGGGGGCGCGTCGGGGGCGGGGCCCTGGAGGAGTCGCTGCCCGAGCTGCACGCGCTGCGCGTCCTCAGCTGGGACCGCGGCGACTGCGTCGCCATCCCGCCGCAGGCCGTCCGCGCGGTCCTCGCCGCCGCCCGGCGCCGGGGCGGCACCGTCGTCGTCGACCTGCCCCGCCGCTTCGACGACGGCGTCGCGGAGGCCCTCGCCCAGCTCGACCTCGGGCTCCTCGTCGTCCCCGCCGAACTCCGGGCCGTCGCCGCCGCCGGGCGGGTCGCCTCGGCGGTGGGCATGGTCCTGCGGGACCTCCGGGTCGCCGTCCGGGCACCCGGCGCGCCCGGTCTCGACGATCAGGAGGTCGCCCGGCTGCTGCGGCTCCCGCTCGCGGGGGAGGTCCCGCTGGACCCGGCGCTGTCGCGGGCGGACGCGGGCGGGGGGCCGCCGGGAGGGGCCGCGCGGGGGGCGTTGGGGCGGTTCTGCAAGGAGTTCTGGGAGCGGGCGCTGGTGGAGGGGGGTGGGGCAAGGGGCGGTGAGGGGGTGAGGAAGTGAGGGGTGAGGCGCAGAGGTTCGCGGTTCGTTTTCGTCCGGGTCGATTCGGTTTTGGTTCGTTCGTTTCAGGTCGCTTCGGGAGATCGGGAGAGGGTTGTGAGTACGGAGCTGTTGGACGGGGTGCGGCAGTGGCTGGCGGTCAGTGGGGGTGAGCCGACGCCCGCGCGGGTCGCGCAGGCGTTGCGGGAGCAGGGGAGGGTGCTGGGGGACGCCGAGGTGCTCGGCGCGGCGGACCGGCTGCGGTCCGAGCTGGTGGGGAGCGGCCCGCTGGAGCCGCTGCTCGCCGATCCGTCGGTGACCGACGTGCTGGTCTCGGCGGCCGACCGGGTGTGGGTGGACCGGGGCGGCGGGCTTGAGCTGACCGGCGTCGCCTTCCCCGACGCGGCGGCGGTCAGGCGGCTCGCCCAGCGGCTGGCCGCGGTCGCCGGACGGCGGCTCGACGACGCCCGGCCCTGGGTGGACGCCCGCCTCCCCGACGGCACCCGGCTGCACGCGGTCCTGCCACCGGTGGCCATGGGCTGTACGTGCCTGTCCCTGCGTGTCGTACGGCCCCGGGCGTTCACGCTCGACGAGCTGGTGGCCGCCGGGACCGTGCCGCCGGGCGGGGACCGGGTGCTGCGGGCGCTGCTGCGGGCGCGGTTGTCGTTCCTGGTGAGCGGCGGGACGGGGACCGGGAAGACGACGCTGCTGAGCGCGCTGCTCGGGCTCGTCGGGCCCGCCGAGCGGATCGTCCTCGCCGAGGACTCGGCCGAGCTGCGGCCCGATCACCCGCACGTCGTCCGGCTGGAGACCAGACCCGCCAACCAGGAGGGTGCCGGGCTGGTCACGCTGGAGGACCTCGTGCGCCAGGCCCTCAGGATGCGGCCGGACCGGCTGGTCGTGGGGGAGGTGCGCGGGCCCGAGGTGCTGGATCTGCTGGCGGCCCTCAACACCGGCCACGAGGGCGGCTGCGGGACGGTCCACGCCAACGCCGCGTCCGGGGTGCCCGCCCGCCTCGAAGCGCTCGGCACCGCCGCCGGGCTCGACCGGGCCGCGCTGCACAGCCAGTTGGCCGCCGCGCTGTCGGTCGTCCTGCATCTCGTGCGGGACGGGAGCGGGCGGCGGCGGATCGCCGAGGTGCACGTCCTGGAACGGGATCGGGCCGGGCTCGTCCGGACCGTGCCGGCGCTGCGGTGGGGCGCGGAGGCGTTCGTCCAGGAGACCGGGTGGGGGCGGCTGCGGGAGCTGCTGGGCGGTGAGGGCGCGTGACGTCGGCGTACGAACTGTCCCTCGGGGCGGCCGTGGCCTGTGCCGGGGTCGTGTTCTGGACGGTCGGGGAGGAGCGGCGAGGGGTGCGGCGGGCGCGGTTGGTGCTGGCCGGGGGCGGGGTCGTCGCCGACGAGCCGTGGGACGTGGCCCGGGTGCTGGGGCCCGTGCGGGAGCGGTGGCGGGCCGAGTGGTGGGCGCCTGTCGTCGGGGCCGTGCTGGGGGTGCTGGGGGCCTCGGTGCTGCCGGTGCTCGCCGGGGCGGTTGCGGTGCCGTTGGTCCGGCGGGTGCGGCGGGCCGCCGAGGAGCGGCGGGAGCGGGAGGGGCGGGTCGACGCGGTGATCGGGCTCTGTGCGGCCCTCGCCGGGGAAGTACGGGCCGGGCGGCAGCCCGGGGAGGCGTTGACGTTGGCCGCCCGGGAGTCCGCGGGGCTCTGCGAGGCCCGGGCCGGGGTGCTGGCGGCGGCCCGGTTCGGCGGGGATGTGCCGGCCGCCCTCGCCGTTGCCGCGCGGCAGCCGGGGGCCGAGGGGTTGCTGGGGCTCGCCGCGTGCTGGCGGGTCGCCGTCGATCAGGGGGCCGGGCTTGCCGCCGGGCTTGAGCGGGTGGAGGAGGCGTTGCGGGCGGAGCGGGATCAACGGGCGGATCTTCGGGCCCAGTTGGCCGGGCCTCGGGCGACCGCGGTGATGCTTGCGGGGTTGCCGGTGCTGGGGTTGGGGCTGGGGGCGGCGATCGGGGCCGATCCGTTGGGGGTGTTGCTGCATTCCGGGGCGGGGTTGGGGTGCTTGGTGGTGGGTGGGGTGTTGGAGGGGGTGGGGGTGTGGTGGGTGGCGCGGATCGTTCGGGGGGCGGAGGTGGTGTGAGGGCGGGGGCGGTGGGTTCGGTGGGGCGGGTTGTGAGGGGGTGTCTGCGGACGGGGTGGGGTTCGGGATTCGGGATTCGGGGTTCGGGGTTCGGTACGGGAGACGGTGCGGGAGGCGGTGCGGCATGTGGGTCGGGTTCGGGGCGGGTTCTTTCGAGGGGTTCGGGAAGGTGGTGGGTCGGTGAGTCAGGAAGTTGTCCACAGGCTGGGGGTGGCTGTGGGGGTTCTGGTCGCGGTCGGGTGGGGGTTGCGGGCGGTGGGGAAGGTGCGCAGGGAGCGGCAGGTGCGGAGGCGGTTGGCCGAGTTGATGGCGTTGCGGCTGGTGGCGGAGGCGAGTGTGCCGAGGGCGCGGGTGTGGGATCTGGTGCGGCGCTGGGGGGTCGAGGCGGCGGTCGTGGGGGTGGGCTGGGTGCTGGTCGGTGGCGGGACCGGGGCCGTGCTCGGGGTGGTGGGGGCCGTCGGGGTGTGGCGGTGGCGGCGGGGGCGGGAGCGGCGGGGTGGTGAGGGTGGCGCGGAGGTGGTCGATACGGCCGCCGCGGCTCGGCAACTGCCGTTGGCCGCGGATCTGTTGGCCGCCTGTGTCGCCGCCGGGGCCGGGCCTGTGGTCGCCGCCCAGGCCGTGGGGGAGGCGATCGGGGGGCCGGTGGGGGAGGGGCTGGCGAGAGGCGCCGCCGAGGTGCGGCTCGGGGGTGAACCCCGGGACGCGTGGGGGAGGTTGGCTCGGGTGCCGGGGGCGGAGGGGCTGGCGCGGGTGTTGGAGCGGGCGGATGTGTCGGGGTTGCCCGCGGCGGGGCCGGTGGCGCGGGTGGCCGCGGATGCTCGGGCGGAGAGGTTGCGTGCGGCCACCGCGCGGGCTCGGCGGGCCGGGGTGATGGTCACCGCGCCGGTGGGGCTGTGTTTTCTGCCGGCGTTCGTGGTGGTGGGGGTGGTGCCGGTGATGGTCGGGCTGGCGGGAGGGGTGATGGGTGGCTGAGGGGGCGGTTCGGGAGGGACGGGGCTGGAGGGAGGTGGGAGCGGTGTTCTGAGGGCGGAGAAGTGAGGGCTGTGGATCGGGAGTTGTGCGTCGAGAGCGGAGAGGTGAGGTCAGTGATGTCCGGTGCGGTGATTCGAGAGAGGTGCGGAGTGATGGGTGTCGGGACGGCTGGGGTCGGGGTGTGTCGGATGGTGTGGGCGCGGATGCGGGGTGTGGGGTGCCGGGTGCGGGCCCGGGGGAAGGGGCGGGAGCGGGATGCCGGGATGGCGACGTCGGAGTACGCGGTCGGGATTCTGGCGGCTGTGGCGTTCGCGATGGTGCTCTACAAGGTGGTGACCAGTGGGGCCGTGTCCGAGCAGTTGGCGGCGATCGTTTCGAGGGCGCTCAATGCGGCGGTGTGAGCGGTGTGAGCGGGGTGGGGACCGGGGGTTCGTGACGGCGGAGGCGGCTGTGGTGCTGCCGGTGCTGGTCGGGTTCGCGATGGCGCTGGTCTGGGGGCTGCTCGCGGTGGTCGTTCAGATCCGGTGTGTGGACGCGGCGAGTGCCGGGGCGCGGGCCGCTGCGCGGGAGGAGTCCGGGGAGGCGGTGGTCCGGGTCGTGCGGGCCACCGCCCCTCGGGGGGCTCGGGTGTCGGTCGGGCGGGAGGGGGATCGGGTGCGGGTGGTGGTCGTCGCCAAGCCGGCCGGGTTCGGGGGGCTGCCGTTCGAGGTGCGGGAGGAGGCTGTCGCCGTGGTCGAGGGGGTGGGGCGGTGAAGGGGCGGTGCGGGGATCGGGGGTCCGCGAGTGTGTGGGGGGTTGTGGTCGTCGCCGTGCTGTGTGTGGTGTTCGGGGCGGTGCTGGCGTTGGGGCAGGCCGTCGTCGTACGGCATCGGGCGGCCGGTGGGGCGGATCTGGCGGCGTTGGCGGCTGCGGGGAGGGTGTTCGAGGGGGAGGGGGTGGCCTGTGAGCGGGCTCGGGGGGTGGCCGGGGCGCAGGGTGGGCGGGTGGTGCGGTGTTCGGTCGTGGGGGAGGTGGTGGATCTGACGGTGGCTTCGGGGGTGGGGGTGTTTCGGGCGGAGGTTCGGGCTCGGGCGGGGGTGTTGGTGGACGAGGGGTAGGGGTGAAAGGTGGTGGGGTGGGTGCGGGTGCGTTGTGGTTGTTCGCGCAGTTCCCCGCGCCCCTGAGGGGGTGGGCTGGGGGTGGTCATCGGGTGCGGGTTCGTTGTGGCTTGTCGCGCCCACGCGGTGGGAGCCGCAAATGGATGCGGCCCCGCGCTCCTGAGAGAGGGGGCCGAGGGCTTTGGGCCGGTGCCGGTGCGTTGTGGGTTTTTGCGCAGTTCCCCGCGCCCCTGGAGTTGGGGGTTGGGGGTGGTGGTCGGGTGCGGGTTGGTTCGGGGGTTCCGTTTCGTAGCCGTCCTCGTCCTCGTCCTCGTCCGAGTCCTTCTGCCCTCAGTCCTGTCCCACGCCTCTCCCCGGCCTCCCCCTTTGCGCCGCCCTGTCCCCAAGGCACCCCGCGCCCCCCTCGCGCCCCTCCCTGCACCAGTGCGCCCCACACCCCCTCCGACCCCCACGCCCCCGCAGCACTCCCCACCCAGTTACCCCACCCCCGCAACCCCCACCCCCCGCCCCCTACCCCACCCCCCGAAGCAACTCCCCCAACAGCCGTATCGCCCCCCGCTTGTGGAGTGGTTCGTTGCCGTTGCCGCATTTGGGGGACTGGATGCAGGAGGGGCAGCCGGTGTCGCAGGGGCAGGTGGTGATGGCTTCGAGGGTGGAGCGGAGCCAGGGGGCGGCGGTGTGGAAGGCGCGTTCGGAGAAGCCCGCCCCGCCCGGGTGGCCGTCGTAGACGAAGACGGTGGGGAGGAGGGTGTCGGGGTGGAGGGGGATCGAGACGCCGCCGATGTCCCAGCGGTCGCAGGTCGCGAAGAGGGGCAGCATGCCGATGGAGGCGTGCTCGGCGGCGTGGAGGGCGCCGCCGAGGATCTCCGGGGGGATGTTGGCGCAGTCCAGCTGGTCCTCGGTGACCGTCCACCAGACCGAACGGGTACGGAGTTTGCGCGGGGGCAGGTCCAGTTTCGTCTCGCCCAGGACCTCGCCCGTAAGGACCCGGCGGCGGAGGAACGAGACGACCTGGTTGGTCACCTCCACCGAGCCGTAGTGCAGCCTGCCGTCCCCCCAGGGGACCACCGTGTCCGTGGAGAGGACAGCGATGGACGTCGTGTCCCGGGCGACCGTCGAGTACGGCGGGTTCGCCTCCTCGACGAGCGCCGTGGAGTCGTCGAGATCCAGCGCGCGCACGAGATACGTACGCCCCTGGTGGAGGTGGACCGCCCCCTCGTGGACGGACGTGTGCGCGGACCCGGCGTCGACCGTGCCGAGGAGCCGCCCCGTACCCGCCTCGACGATCTGGACCGGCGTACCCCCCTCCCCCCGGATGTCCGCGAGGTCGGCGGCCCGCTCCCGGCGCGTCCAGTGCCACGCCCTGGTGCGCCGGCGCAACAGCCGGGCCGCCTCCAGTTGGGGCAGCAACTCTTCGACGGACGGCCCGAACAGCTCGAAGTCGTCCTCCGTGAGCGGAAGTTCCGCGGCGGCGGCGCACAACTGGGGCGCGAGGACGTACGGGTTGTCGGGGTCGAGGACCGTCGACTCGACGGGCTGGTCGAAGAGCGCCTCGGGATGGTGGACGAGGTACGTGTCCAGCGGATCGTCCCGCGCGACGAGGACCGCGAGCGCCCCCTCACCGCCCCGCCCCGCACGCCCCGCCTGCTGCCACAGGGAGGCGCGCGTACCGGGGTACCCGGCGATCAGGACGGCGTCGAGCCCGGAGACGTCCACACCCAGCTCCAGGGCCGTCGTCGCCGCCAGCCCCAGCAGCTCCCCGGAGTGCAGGGCCTGTTCGAGGGCCCGGCGCTCCTCGGGGAGGTAACCGCCCCGGTAGGCGGCCACCCGCCGGGCCAGCGAGCGGTCGACCTCCGCGAGCCTCTCCTGGGCGATGACGGAGATCAGCTCGGCCCCGCGCCGGGAGCGCACGAAGGCCACCGAACGGGCGCCCTGGACCGCGAGGTCCGTCAGCAGGTCGGCGGTCTCGGCGATCGCCGTACGCCGCACCGGGGCGCCCTTCTCGCCGTGCAGCTCGGTCAGCGGCGGCTCCCACAGGGCGAAGACCAGCTCGCCGCGCGGGGAGGCGTCGTCCGCGACCTCGACGACCGGCAGGCCCGTCAGCCGGGAGGCGGCGACGGCGGGCTCGGCGGCCGTCGCGGAGGCCAGCAGGAAGACCGGGGAGGAGCCGTAGCGGGCGCACAGCCGCCGCAGCCGGCGCAGGACCTGGGCGACGTGGGAGCCGAACACGCCTCGGTAGGTGTGACATTCGTCCACCACGACGTACTTCAGGGACTTCAGGAACGAGGACCAGCGGGCGTGCGAGGGGAGGATGCCGCGGTGCAGCATGTCGGGGTTGGTGAGGACGTAGTTGCCGTACTGACGGACCCACTCCCGCTCCTCGACGGGAGTGTCACCGTCGTACACGGCAGGACGCACCGAGGTGCCGAGAGGTTGTGAAAGTTCCTTCACGGAACGGAGCTGATCCGCCGCCAGGGCCTTCGTCGGGGCGAGGTAGAGGGCCGTCGCGCCCCGGCCGTTCGGGGCCTCGGAGCCGTCCAGGAGGGCCGACAGGACCGGTACGAGATAAGCCAGCGACTTGCCCGAGGCGGTGCCCGTGGCGACCACCACCGAGTCGCCGTCCAGGGCGTGTTCGGCGGCCAGCGCCTGATGCGCCCAGGGGTGTCCGATGCCGTACCCCTCCACGGCCGCGATCACCTCCGCGCGGATTCGGTGCGGCCAGACGGCATGACGGCCCGCGCGCGGGGGCAAGTGCTCCGTATGGGTGATGCGCGAGGCGCGGTCCCGCCCGGCGGCGATGCTGCGCAGCAGCGCCTGCGGGGAGGGTCGATCGGATCGGTGATTCTTGGCCATCGGCACCGAGTGTGTCACCGGCGTGACGGACAATGGAGCGAAGGCGTCGTGCACGCCTGCCGGTAAGTGATTGAATGCCATCGCGGCTGGCGAACCGTCCAGGGGCTCCTGCCTAGGTGTCCCGAGGGGCGACCGCTCGATAGCAAGGTGCTGGAGGATCAGTGGACCTGTCCCTGTCGACCGAGACCATCGGCGATCGCACGATCGTCAAGGTCGGTGGCGAAATCGACGTATATACCGCGCCCAAGCTGCGCGAGCAGCTGGTCGAGCTGGTGAACGACGGGAATTTCCACCTCGTCGTCGACATGGAGGGCGTGGACTTCCTCGACTCCACCGGGCTCGGCGTGCTGGTCGGCGGCCTCAAGCGGGTGCGCGCCCACGAGGGCTCGCTGCGCCTGGTCTGCAACCAGGAGCGCATTCTGAAGATCTTCCGGATCACGGGGCTCACCAAGGTGTTCCCGATCCACACCTCGGTCACGGAAGCCGTCGAGGCCACCGACTGACCTCCGCCCACCAGCGGTACGACAAACCGAACAACCGGGGGGACCGGGCCGCCGTACACCGGCGGTCCGGCCTTCCCACAAGCACGCCCGTAGTTCCGAGGGGGACGCATGGCCACCGTTGAACTCCGCTTCAGCGCGCTGCCCGAGCACGTCAGGACCGCCCGTCTGGTGGCGGCAGCGGTGGCGCGCAGGGCCGGAGTGGACGAGGCCGTACTCGACGAGGTCCGGCTCGCCGTCGGTGAGGCATGCACCCGCGCGGTCGGGCTGCACCAGAGCGCCGGGCTCACCGCGCCGGTCAAGGTCGCGCTGATCGAGGAGGAGAAGCAGTTCTCCATCGAGGTCGGCGACGAGGCGCCGAGTTCCGCCCCCGGCGGCGCGTCCGGCGCCGAGCCCGAGGAGGACGACATGGGCCTCGCGGTCATCAGCGGGCTCGTGGACGACGTACAGGTCACGCCGGGGCTCATCCGGATGACCTGGCCGACGACACCGGCGTAATACACACGGCAGTACCGAAGGGCCCCCGCAGCGGGGCCCTTCGGCATGTGCGGACCCGCTGATTAACACTTACAGTGGATTCGTCAAAAGAATCTTAATGCCCCCGCCGCATTACTTGACGCGGCGGCGAATTCTGCCTGCCGCGCACTGTATTGATCGGGTTCCGGTACCTACAATCCGTCCACATCTCAGGAGCTCAGCCCAAACGTCAAGGAGGACGAATGGCGGAGCTGACCGACGGAAATCGTGTCCTGGTGGCGGTGATCGCCGTCGTGGCGCTCGCCGCCCTGCTGGTGGCGGGGGTGCTGCTGCGCCAGGTGCTGGCGGCGGGCGAGGGCACCGACAGCATGAAAGAGATCGCGGCGGCGGTCCAGGAAGGCGCGAACGCGTATCTCGCCAGGCAGCTGCGCACGCTCGGCGTATTCGCGGTGATCGTGTTCTTCCTCTTGATGTTGCTACCGGCCGACGACTGGAATCAACGGGCCGGAAGATCGGTTTTCTTTCTGATCGGCGCGGGGTTCTCCGCGGCCACCGGCTATATCGGCATGTGGCTCGCGGTGCGCAGTAATGTGCGGGTCGCCGCGGCGGCCAGAGAAGCCACTCCGGCCGAGGGGGAGCCGGAAAAGGATCTCACCGCCGTCTCCCACAAGGCGATGAAGATCGCCTTCCGTACCGGCGGGGTCGTCGGCATGTTCACCGTCGGCCTCGGACTGCTCGGCGCCTCCTGCGTCGTCCTCGTCTACGCGGCCGACGCCCCGAAGGTGCTGGAGGGCTTCGGCCTCGGCGCCGCCCTGATCGCCATGTTCATGAGGGTCGGCGGCGGCATCTTCACCAAGGCCGCCGACGTCGGCGCCGACCTGGTCGGCAAGGTCGAGAAGGGCATCCCGGAGGACGACCCCCGCAACGCCGCGACCATCGCCGACAACGTGGGCGACAACGTCGGCGACTGCGCGGGCATGGCCGCCGACCTCTTCGAGTCGTACGCCGTGACGCTGGTCGCCGCGCTGATCCTCGGCAAGGCCGCCTTCGGCGACGCGGGGCTCGCCTTCCCGCTGCTCGTACCGGCGATCGGCGTGCTCACCGCCATGATCGGCATCTTCGCCGTGGCCCCCCGCCGCGCCGACCGCAGCGGTATGAGCGCCATCAACCGGGGCTTCTTCATCTCGGCCGTGATCTCCCTCGCGCTCGTCGCGATCGCCGTTTTCGTCTACCTGCCGGGTTCCTACGGCGACCTGGACGGCGTCACCGACACCGCGATCAGCGGCAGGGGCGGCGATCCGCGCGTCCTCGCGCTGGTCGCCGTAGCGATCGGGATCGTGCTCGCGGCGCTGATCCAGCAGCTCACCGGGTACTTCACGGAGACCACCCGGCGCCCGGTCAGGGACATCGGCAAGACGTCCCTCACCGGCCCCGCGACCGTCGTCCTGGCCGGGATCTCCATCGGCCTCGAATCCGCCGTCTACACCGCCCTGCTGATCGGCCTCGGCGTCTACGGCGCGTTCCTGCTCGGCGGTACGTCGATCATGCTGGCCCTGTTCGCGGTCGCGCTGGCCGGGACCGGGCTGCTGACGACCGTCGGGGTCATCGTCGCCATGGACACCTTCGGGCCGGTCTCCGACAACGCGCAGGGCATCGCCGAGATGTCCGGGGACGTCGAGGGCGCGGGCGCGCAGGTGCTCACCAACCTCGACGCCGTCGGCAACACGACGAAGGCCATCACCAAGGGGATCGCGATCGCCACGGCCGTCCTCGCCGCGGCGGCGCTCTTCGGGTCGTACCGGGACGCCATCACCACCGGCGCGCAGGACGTCGGGGAGCAGCTCAGCGGGCCGGGGGCGCCGATGAGTCTGATGATGGACATCTCGCAGCCCAACAACCTCGTCGGGCTGATCGCGGGCGCGGCCGTCGTGTTCCTGTTCTCCGGACTGGCCATCAACGCCGTGTCCCGGTCGGCGGGTTCGGTCGTCTTCGAGGTGCGCCGCCAGTTCCGGGAGCACCCCGGGATCATGGACTACACCGAGAAACCCGAGTACGGCCGGGTCGTCGACATCTGTACGAAGGACGCGCTCCGGGAACTCGCGACACCCGGGCTGCTCGCCGTCATGGCGCCCATCTTCGTCGGGTTCACGCTCGGCGTCGGCGCGCTCGGCGCGTACCTCGCGGGGGCGATCGGGGCGGGCACGCTGATGGCCGTCTTCCTCGCGAACTCCGGGGGTGCCTGGGACAACGCCAAGAAGCTCGTCGAGGACGGGCACCACGGCGGCAAGGGGAGCGAGGCGCACGCCGCGACCGTCATCGGCGACACCGTCGGCGATCCCTTCAAGGACACCGCCGGACCCGCCATCAACCCCCTCCTGAAGGTCATGAACCTCGTCTCCCTGCTCATCGCCCCCGCCGTGATCAAGTTCTCGTACGGCGCGGACAAGAGCGTCGGGGTACGGGTCCTGGTCGCGCTGCTGTCGCTCGCGGTGATCGTGGGCGCGGTGTACGTGTCCAAGCGGCGCGGGATCGCGGTCGGGGACGAGGAGGCGGCCGGGGAGAGCGCCGGCACGCATCACCGGGCGGCGGTTTCGTAGGTCCGCACGGCGTCGGGGCGGGCGGTTCGCGCACACCGGGTGCGCGGGCCGC
This sequence comes from Streptomyces sp. NPDC004539, assembly GCF_040610055.1. Lineage (NCBI taxonomy): Bacteria > Bacillati > Actinomycetota > Actinomycetes > Kitasatosporales > Streptomycetaceae > Streptomyces > Streptomyces sp. NPDC004539. The sequence continues at coordinate 169,367 of NZ_JBEXLS010000021.1, forward strand.
CCGTCGGCGTGCACCGGGGCGGTCGTGAGCCTTCTCTCTCCCTGATACCGGGGAACAAATATTCCGATAGCACCCATAAGGGCCGTTCTCCCTGAACCGGCCACCCGGGTGGCGTGTATCTTCCGGGGCCGAGAGCCATGGAAGGGACCCATCCGGTGAACAAGAAGCTCGTGGCCGCGCTGTCCGGCGGTGCGGTTCTGATACTGACGCTGTCGGGATGCAGCAACGAGAAGAACAACGAGGTGAACAAGGACCTCGTGGCCTGGGCGGGAAAGCTCTGCTCGGACGTCCCGGCACTCAAGGCCAAGATCGACACGGCCAGCGCCTCGATCCAGAAGGTCTCCAGCAACGGCCTCCCCCCGAAGGAGGTCCAGCAGACGCTGTCCCAGGCGTTCCAGGCGCAGGCCGAGGGCTACAAGGGGCTCGCCGACGCCATCAGCGGCGCCGGGGCGCCTCCCGGGGTCGAGAACGGCGCCACGAAGCAGCAGAACGCCGTCCAGGCGCTCACCTCGCTCTCCACGTCGTACGCCGGCCTCAAGACCAAGACGGACGCCCTCGACACCAAGAGCGAGGCCAAGTTCTCCGTCGGCCTCGAAGCCGTCGCCACCGACCTCAAGACCCTCAAGACCAGCGACACCGCGCTCACCGACCTGGAGACCGGGGACGTGAAGCGGGCGATGGTCGAGCAGGACACCTGCAAGCAGACGGCGGTCCCGACACCGCCCGCCGACACCTCGGCCACCCCTTCGGCCCCGGCGGTCTCACCGTCCGCCTCGAAGCCGGCGGGCTCGTCGGCGTCCCCCAGCGCGTCGACGGCGGGCTGAGCTCTGAGCCGACGGCGGGTTCGGGGCCGTCACCCGGCGGGGCGGCGGTGGGCTGAGCGCTGAGTCGGTGGCCGGTTCGGGGGGCGTCGCCCGGTGCGGCCAGCGGTGCGTTGAGTCGGCGGCCGGTTCAGGGGCGTCGTCCCGCGGGCCGGCGGTGGGCCGAGGCGGCCGGGAAACGGCGTCGCCCGGCCGAAGGTTCCGGGGGGGCGGCCGGGGAGGGAGAGGGCGGGGGAGAATGGGCGGGTGAGTGAAGCCACCCTCTTGCCGCTGCCCTCGTCCGAAGACGCCGATGTGACCGCTCGGCTGCGGGAGGGGCTGCTCGCGGCCTCCTTCACCGCCGACGGGCTGCTCGATCTGCTCGGCGCCCCCGCGTACGCCGCGCTGGCCCGCAGCGAGACGGTGCCCGCGCTGCGGGCGACGCGCGGGGACACGCCGCTGGAGGCGCTCGTCCGGCTCTTCCTGCTCCAGCGACCCGTGCTCCACGCGCGCGTGGCCGACGTCCTGCCGGTCGACGCGTGCGTGGCGAGCGGCTGGCTGACCCGGGCCGGCGACGAGATCGCGGCGACCGTGGACGTCCGCCCGTACGGCGGGCCCGACGGCGAGGACTGGTTCGTCGTCTCCGACCTCGGGTGCGCGGTCGGCGGGGCCGGCGGGATCGGCAAGCGGGACGAAGCCGTCGTCCTCGGCGTCGGCGGGGCCTCCACGACCCTTGCCGGGATCACCGTCCGCACGCCCGTCGCCAGCGCGCTCGACCTCGGGACCGGCTCCGGCATCCAGGCCCTGCACGCCGCCCGGCACGCCACGCGCGTGACGGCCACCGACCTCAACCCCCGCGCGCTGCACATCACCGCCCTCACGCTCGCCCTCTCCGGCGTCCCGGCGGCCGACCTGCGCGCGGGCTCGCTGTACGAGCCGCTGCGCGACGACGAGTCGTACGACCTGATCGTCTCCAACCCGCCCTTCGTGATCTCGCCGGGTGCCCGGCTGACCTACCGGGACGGCGGGATGGGCGGCGACGACCTGTGCCGCGCGCTCGTCCAGGGCGCCGGGGAGCGGCTCGCCGACGGCGGGTACGCGCAGTTCCTCGCCAACTGGCAGCACGTCGAGGGCGAGGACTGGCAGGACCGGCTCCGCTCCTGGGTGCCGCGCGGCTGCGACGCCTGGGTCGTCCAGCGCGAGGTCCAGGACGTCACGCAGTACGCCGAACTGTGGCTGCGCGACGCGGGCGACCACCGCGACGACCCGGCCGCCTACCAGGCGCGGTACGACGCCTGGCTGGACGAGTTCGAGGCGCGCAAGGTCAAGGCCGTCGGGTTCGGGTGGATCACCCTGCGCAGGACGGGCGCCGCCGAGCCGTCCGTCACCGTCGAGGAGTGGCCGCACTCCGTCGAGCAGCCCCTCGGGGACGCGATCCGCGCCCACTTCGAGCGCGTCGACTACCTCCGCGACCACGACGACGCCGCCCTCCTCACCGCCCATTTCCGGCTCGCCTCCGAGGTCGTCCAGGAACAGGTCGGCCTGCCCGGCGCCGACGACCCCGAACACGTCGTCCTGCGCCAGCACCGCGGGATGCGGCGGGCCACCAAGGTCGACACCGTCGGCGCCGGGTTCGCCGGTGTGTGCGACGGATCGCTCAGCGCCGGTGTGATCCTCGACGCGATCGCCCAGCTCGTCGGCGAGGACCCGGTGGTCCTGCGCGACCGGACCCCCGCACAGATCCGGCTGCTGGTGGAACAGGGGTTCCTGGAGCCGGTCACCGCGTGATCGTCCGGGGGAGGCCGTGGAGGCTTCCCGCGGCCCTGGGGCGAGTGTGCCCCGTGTCCGCGCCCTGTGCGGAAAGTCGCCGAAGACCGGCCGTGCCCCCCGTCCGCCCCCTCCCGGAAGTCGGCTGGAAAGGTACCCGCGCGGGGGTGGTGTGTGCCCGGCGTGTGCGGCGGTGCGCCGGGGTGCGGGCGGGGGCTGACGGGGCGTCGGGGGTGTGTTCACCTCGGGTTCGCCGGGGTGTCGTCCGGGCGTGGGAGGGTCCGGCGGAGCCGCACAGGGGGTGGGGCGGGAACAGGGGGCGGGGACCGGTATGGAGACTGGGCCGGCGGTTTTCACGGGTGTGGTGTTCGCCCTGTTCGGGGGCGGGCTGCTGGTGTGGACGGCGGTACGCGCGCGCCAGCGGCAGCCGGTCGCGCACGGGGTGCGGCAGGGGGTCTCGGTGACGTTCGCGACAGCCGCCGGGGTGGCGTCGCTCGCCGTCGCCCTGTGGTGTCTGACACGGGTCTGAGAGGGGCCGGGCACATGCGCCCGGGGGCATGGTCGCGTCCCGCGCGGGAGCGTCGTACCGGCGAGCGGGCCGGTGTTCCCCCAGCCGTCGTAAAACCGTCGCTCGACACTCCGGGCGGCAGGAATGGCGGTAGTCGGGTTACCGTTCGAGTGGCCGTTGCGGGCTTTTCCCGTTTGACACGGGGGCGGGATGTACCGTCACACTCCGCAGCGTCACCATGACTGTGCCCCGGGACGAAGCCTGGGGAGGCCCCAGCGTCGACCGGAGAGAAGAGCGAAGTTGTCCCCGACAAGCGAGACCGCGAAGGGCGGTCGGCGACTCGTCATCGTCGAGTCGCCTGCCAAGGCGAAGACGATCAAGGGCTATCTCGGCCCCGGCTACATCGTCGAGGCCAGCGTCGGGCACATCCGTGACCTTCCGAGCGGCGCCGCCGAGGTGCCGGAGAAGTACACCGGCGAGGTGCGCCGCCTCGGTGTGGACGTCGAGCACGACTTCCAGCCCATCTATGTGATCAACGCCGACAAGCGCGCGCAGGTCAAGAAGCTCAAGGACCTCCTCAAGGAGTCCGACGAACTCTTCCTCGCCACCGACGAGGACCGCGAGGGCGAGGCCATCGCGTGGCACCTCCAGCAGGTCCTGAAGCCGACCATCCCGGTCAAGCGCATGGTCTTCCACGAGATCACCAAGGACGCCATCCGGGCCGCCGTCGCCAACCCCCGCCAGCTCAACCAGAAGCTCGTCGACGCCCAGGAGACCCGCCGCATCCTCGACCGCCTCTACGGCTACGAGGTTTCGCCGGTCCTGTGGAAGAAGGTCATGCCGAAGCTGTCGGCGGGCCGCGTCCAGTCGGTCGCGACACGACTTGTGGTCGAGCGGGAACGCGAGCGCATCGCGTTTCGTTCTGCCGAGTACTGGGACCTGACGGGGACCTTCGCGACCGGCCGCGCCGGGGACTCGTCGGACCCGTCGTCGCTGGTCGCCCGCCTCCAGACCGTCGACGGCAGGCGCGTCGCGCAGGGCCGCGACTTCGACTCCCTGGGACAACTCAAGAGCGAGCAGATCCTCCACCTCGACGAGGCGAACGCCCGCGCCCTGGCCGCCGCCCTGGAGCAGACCCGGTTCGCCGTCCGGTCCGTCGAGTCCAAGCCGTACCGCCGCTCGCCGTACGCCCCCTTCCGTACGACGACCCTCCAGCAGGAGGCCAGCCGCAAGCTCGGCTTCGGCGCGAAGGCGACCATGCAGGTGGCCCAGAAGCTGTACGAGAACGGCTTCATCACCTACATGCGTACGGACTCCACGACCCTCAGCGACACGGCGATCACCGCCGCCCGCGCCCAGGTCACGCAGCTGTACGGCGCCGACTACCTCCCCTCCGCCCCGCGCACGTACGCCGGCAAGGTCAAGAACGCGCAGGAGGCGCACGAGGCGATCCGCCCCTCGGGTGATCGTTTCCGCACCCCCGCCGAGACCGGCCTCACCGGCGACCAGTTCCGCCTCTACGAACTGATCTGGAAGCGCACGGTCGCCTCCCAGATGAAGGACGCCACCGGCAACAGCGTCACCGTCAAGATCGGCGGCACCGCCTCCGACGGCCGGGACGTCGAGTTCACCGCCTCCGGCAAGACGATCACCTTCCACGGCTTCCTGAAGGCGTACGTCGAGGGCGCGGACGACCCGAACGCCGAGCTGGACGACCGCGAGCGGCGCCTCCCGCAGGTCACCGAGGGCGACCCGCTGACCGCCGAGCAGATCACGGTCGACGGGCACGCGACGAAGCCCCCGGCCCGCTACACCGAGGCGTCCCTCGTCAAGGAGCTCGAAGAGCGCGAGATCGGCCGCCCGTCGACGTACGCGTCGATCATCGGCACCATCCTCGACCGCGGCTACGTCTTCAAGAAGGGCACGGCGCTCGTCCCGTCGTTCCTGTCCTTCGCCGTCGTCAACCTCCTGGAGAAGCACTTCGGGCGGCTCGTCGACTACGACTTCACCGCCAAGATGGAGGACGACCTCGACGCCATCGCGCGCGGCGAGGCGCAGTCCGTGCCGTGGCTCAAGCGGTTCTACTTCGGCGAGGGCACCGGCGACGCGGGCGGCGCGGCCGACGCCGGCAACGGCGACGGGGACCACCTCGGCGGGCTCAAGGAGCTGGTGACCGACCTCGGCGCGATCGACGCCCGCGAGGTGTCGTCGTTCCCCGTCGGCAGCGGGATCGTCCTGCGCGTCGGCCGGTACGGGCCGTACATCGAGCGCGGCGAGAAGGACTCCGAGGGCCACCAGCGCGCGGACATCCCCGAGGACCTCGCGCCGGACGAACTGTCCGTCGAGATGGCCGAGGAGCTGCTGGCCAAGCCCAGCGGCGACTTCGAGCTGGGCACCGACCCGGTCTCCGGGCACCAGATCATCGCCCGGGACGGCCGCTACGGCCCGTACGTCACCGAGGTGCTGCCCGAGGGGACGCCGAAGACCGGGAAGAACGCGGTGAAGCCGCGGACCGCCTCGCTCTTCAAGTCGATGTCCCTGGACACGGTCACCCTCGACGACGCCCTCCGGCTGATGTCCCTCCCGCGCGTGGTGGGCGCCGACGCCGAGGGCGTCGAGATCACCGCGCAGAACGGGCGCTACGGGCCGTACCTCAAGAAGGGCACCGACTCCCGGTCCCTCCAGGCCGAGGACCAGCTCTTCACGATCACCCTCGAAGAGGCGCTGGCGATCTACTCGCAGCCCAAGCAGCGCGGGCGGGCCGCCGCCAAGCCGCCGCTGAAGGAGCTGGGCACCGACCCGGTCAGCGGGGCGCCCGTCGTCGTCAAGGACGGCCGCTTCGGGCCGTACGTCACCGACGGCGAGACCAACGCGACCCTGCGCTCCGGGGACAGCGTCGAGGAGATCACCCCCGAGCGGGGCTTCGAACTCCTCGCGGAGAAGCGGGCGAAGGCCCCGGCCAAGAAGACCGCGAAGAAGGCGCCCGCCAAGAAGGCCCCGGCGAAGAAGGCCGCCGCGACCAAGACGGCCGCCGCCAAGAAGACGGCGGCGAAGAAGACGACCGCCGCGAAGAAGACCACGGCGGCGCGGAAGACGGCCGCTCCCGCGGAGGACTGACCGAGGGACGGCCGGAAAACGGCTGAGGGCACGGTTCTGTATCACGCTCTTGTGCGGCGTGATGCGGAACCGTTGTCGTTTTGGTGCGGGTTCCGGGGTGGGGGGCGGCCGGATGGGGGTGGGCTGTCAGTGGGGGCGGATAGGCTGAAAGCATGACGCGAGCCGAGCAGCCGACGGGCCTTCACCCGGCAGAGAATGACGCCCTGGTGGTGGACTCACGTGAGCGCGCCGTGCGGGCGTTGCTGAGGCAGCCCCAGCTGCGGCGGCTGTGGAGTGCCCAGCTGGTCGGCGGCGTCGGGGACGCCCTCGCCGTCCTGGTCCTCGTCTTCCTCACGCTCCAGGCCGCCGTCGGCCAGGAGTCCCTGGGCGGCGGATACCGCGGCATGGCGCTCTCCGTGGCGCTCGTCCTCGGGGTGCGGATTCTGGCCACCGTCCTCTTCGGCGCCGTCCTCCTCGGCCCGCTGACCTCGCTCACCTCCCCCGACGGCCCCCTGGACCGCCGCTGGACGATGGCCGGGGCGGACGGCGTGCGGGCGGTCCTGCTCATCGTCGCCCCCCTGTGGATCGACTGGACCCCGGGCAACGCACTGGTGCTCCTGCTGGCGACGGTCTTCGTGACCGGCATCGCCGAGCGCCTGTGGACCGTCGCCCGCGAGGGCGCCGCCCCCGCGCTGCTCCCGGCCCCGCCCCCCGAGGGCGCGACCGTCCGCCCGCTGCCGGACCACATGGACGCGCTGCGCCGCCTCTCGCTGCGGACGAGCTTCGCGGCGATCCCGCTGGGCGCCGCCGTCCTGATCGCCGCCGGCCTGGTGAACGTCCTGCTGGGCGCCGGTGTCGCCTGGTTCGACCAGCACCAGGCGGCCCTCGCGTCGTACGTCGCGGCCGGCCTGTTCGCCGCCTCCCTGTCGGTCGTCACCGCGCTGGAGCTGCCCAAGGCGCGCACCCCGCGCGCGCGTTCCCCGCTGGAGGGCCTGCGCCGCCCGCGCGCGGCGAGCGGCTCCGAGACCGGCCGCACCGGCGCGATCCCGCTCCTCGTGAGCGCCTGCGGCGCCGTCGCGGGCGCGATCGCCGCGGCCGTCGCCGTCTCCGCCCTCCAGGCGGTCGACCTGGCCGGCGGCCCGATCTCCTACGGCCTCCTCGTCCTCGGCCTGACCGGCGGAGTCGTCGTCGGCATCCGTACGGCCCCCAAGATCCTGCCCGCGCTGTCGCGCCGCCGCCTGCTGGCGCTCGCGATCGCGGTCACCGGCGTCGCCCTGCTCGCCGCCGGCCTCGTCCCGGACAACGCGACGGTCCTGCTGCTCGCCGCCCTCGCGGGCGTCGGCGCGGGTGTCGCCGCGAACACCGGGCACGCGCTGCTCGACCAGGAGACCGAGGACAGCCGCCGCGCGCGGGTCACCGAACACCTCCACGCCGTCGTCCGGGTCTTCGTCGGGTTCGCCGCGCTGATCGCCCCCCTGGTCGCCGCCCTCATCGGGCCGCACCGCCTGGAGAGCGGCCGGTTCGTCTTCGCGCACGGCGGCGCCGCGTTCACGCTGATGCTGGTCGGCGCGCTGCTGCTGCCGGTCGCCGCCCTGGTCCTCGCCAAGGTCGACGACCGCTCCGGCGTCCCCCTGCGCCAGGACCTGAGGGACGCGCTGCTCGGCGGCTCCGAGCCCGCGACCGCCCCCGCCGCGACCGGCTTCTTCATCGCCCTGGAGGGCGGCGACGGCGCCGGGAAGTCCACCCAGGCCGAGGCCCTCGCCGAGTGGATAAGGGCCAAGGGACACGAGGTGGTCCTCACCCGCGAGCCCGGCGCCACGCCGGTCGGCAAGCGGCTGCGCTCGATCCTCCTCGACGTCTCCTCGGCCGGCCTCTCGCACCGCGCGGAGGCCCTGCTGTACGCCGCCGACCGCGCCGAGCACGTCGACACCGTCGTACGGCCCGCCCTGGAGCGTGGCGCGGTCGTCATCACCGACCGGTACGTCGACTCCTCCGTCGCCTACCAGGGCGCCGGGCGCGATCTGTCGCCGGTCGAGATCGCGCGCATCTCGCGCTGGGCGACCGACGGCCTCGTCCCGCATCTGACGGTCCTGCTGGACGTCTCCCCGGAGACCGCCCGTGAGCGGTTCACCGAGGCGCCGGACCGGCTGGAGTCCGAGCCCGCCGAGTTCCACGCGCGCGTGCGGTCCGGTTTCCTCACCCTCGCCGCCGCCGACCCCGGCCGCTACCTGGTCGTCGACGCGGGCCAGGAGCCCGAGTCCGTGACGACCGTCGTCCGCGCCCGGCTCGACCAGCTGCTGCCCCTGTCCGAGGCCGAGGTCAAGGCCCAGGAGGAGGCGCGCAGGAAGGCCGAGGAGGACGCCCGGCGCAAGGCCGAGGAAGAGGCCGCGCGCAAGGCCGAGGAGGAGCGCCTGGAGCGCGAGCGCCAGGAGCAGCTCGCCAAGCTCCGTGCCGAGGAGGAGGAGCGCAAGCGGCGCGAGCTGGAGGAGGCGCAGCGGCGCGAGGCCGAGCGGCAGGCCGAAGAGGCGCGCGTGCGCGCGGAGGAGGCCCGCAAGCGGGCCGAGGAGGAGCGGGCCCGGCTCCTCGCCGAGGAGAAGGCGCGCGCCGAGGAAGAGGCGCGGCGGGCCGCCGAGGAGGAGCGGCGCCGTCAGCAGGCCGAGGAGGAGGCGCGGTTGCGTGCCGAGGCCGAGGCGCGGCGCCTGGAGAAGCAGCGGCGGGCCGAAGAGGCGCTGCTGCGGGCCGAGGAGGCACGCCGGGCGGCCGAGGAGGCCGCCGAGGCCGCGCAGGCCGGACCGCGTACGCCGCCCCGGGGGACGCCGGTCACCGGTGGGGGGTGGCCCTCGACGCCGATCGGCGGTGAGCCCGGGACGGGTGCCGGTGCGGTGAGCTGGCCCGCCGCGCGCGGGGGTGCCGGGGCCGAGGGGGCTTCCGAGGGGCGCGAGGTGCGCACCGAGTCCGGTGAGTCCGCCGCCTGGCCGACCGCGAAGGGCCGTAAGGGGGCGTGGCCCGCGCCGTCCGAGGCGGTCACGGTGCCGACCCCTGCGGTGGCTCCGCAGGACGCGGCTCGGGGCAAGGGCGTCGATGCCGATGTCGATGAGACCGCGGTGCTGCCGCCGGTGCGGCTGGTGAAGGACGAGGCGCCGGGGGCCGGTAAGGGTGCGGCCGGTGAGGTGACGGGGGCCGGTGAGGTGACGGCCGAGCTGCCTCAGCCGTCCGCTGCCGCCTCGGGTGCGCGGCCGTCGTGGGCCGTGGACGCCGATGCCGAGGAGACGGCCGTTCTGCCGCCGGTTCCGCCGACGGGTTCGGGTCCGGCTTCGGGTTTGGGTCCGGCTTCGGGTCGGGCTTCGGGCGAGGCGCCCGCCGACCGGGTGCCGCCGGGGTTCTTCCGGGACGAGCGCGAGGACCGTACGCGGGAGCTGCCTCAGGTCGACGAGGGCGGGGCGCCGCGCAGGCGGCCCCGGTCGGACTGGGCCGAGGAGACGCCGCTGGACGATCTGCCGTCGCTGGCCGACGAGTTGCTGGGGTCGCGGCGGGACGAGGACGAGGGGCGTCGGCGGTAGGGCGCGTGGCGGGGTGCCGTTCGCGTTCCTGGATTGTCAGTCGTGGCCCGCACAATGGAGTCCGCGGTGCTGAACGGGACGGAACGGAAGGGCGGCGGGCGCGGTGAGCGTGTGGGACGACCTCGTCGGGCAGGAGCGGGTCAGTGAACAGCTGGGGGCCGCCGCCCGGGACGCCGACGCGTTCGTCACGGCGGCGGTGAGCGGTGCGGCGCCTCCCGAGGCGTCGAAGATGACGCACGCCTGGCTGTTCACCGGGCCGCCCGGGGCGGGGCGTACGCAGGTGGCGCGGGCGTTCGCCGCGGCGCTCCAGTGCGTGAGCCCGGACCGCGCGCTGGGCGGGGCACCGGGGTGCGGGTTCTGCGACGGCTGCCACACGGCCCTGATCGGGACGCACGCGGACGTGACGACGGTCGCCGCGGTCGGCACGCAGATCCTCGCGGAGGACATGCGGGACACGGTTCGCAAGTCGTTCACGTCCCCGGCGACCGGCCGCTGGCAGATCATCCTCGTCGAGGACGCGGAACGGCTGAACGAGAAGTCGGCGAACGCCGTGCTGAAGGCCGTGGAGGAACCGGCGCCGCGCACCGTCTGGCTGCTGTGCGCCCCCTCCCTCGAAGACGTCCTGCCGACGATCCGCTCCCGCTGCCGGCACCTCAACCTGAGCACCCCGTCCGTCGCCGCCGTCGCCGACATGCTGGTCCGGCGCGAGGGCATCGAGCCGGAGGTCGCGGCGTCGGCCGCGCGCGCGACGCAGGGGCACGTCGACCGGGCCCGGCGGCTGGCGACCGACCCGGCGGCGCGGGAGCGGCGCGCGTCCGTGCTGAAGCTGCCGCTGCGCGTCGGGGAGATCGGCGGGGCGCTGAAGGCCGCGCAGGAGCTGGTGGACGCGGCGGCCGAGGACGCGAAGGTGCTCGCCGAGGAGGTCGACGCGAAGGAGACCGAGGAGCTGAAGGCGGCGCTCGGCGCGGTGCAGGGGAGCCGGCTGCCGCGTGGCACCGCGGGGGTGATGAAGGATCTGGAGGACAAGCAGAAACGCCGCCGGACCCGTACCCAGCGCGACAGCCTCGACCTCGCGCTGACCGACCTCACGGCCTTCTACCGCGACGTCCTCGCGCTCCAGCTCGGCACGCGGATCGCCCTCGCGAACGCGGACGCCCAGGACACGTTGGAGCGGCTCGCCCGGGAGGGGTCCGCGGAGGCGACGTTGCGGCGGATCGAGGCGATCGGGGCGTGCCGGGTGGCGTTGGACCGGAATGTGGCGCCGTTGCTGGCGGTGGAGGCGATGACGATGGCTCTGCGGGCGGGGTGAGGGGGCGGTTTTTTAGGGGGCTTGGGCGTGTCGGGGAGGGGAGGGAGCGGTCGGTGGTGTCAGCGAGGTGGGGTGGAACGTGGTGTTGAGGACGGGCCGGGGGAGGGTGGCGTCACTGTGGGTTGACGGATCTGTCACTCGTCCGGGGTGAATCAGGGGCGAACCGTATCGATGTCGTTGCTCAGCGTTACGATCGGGTGATGCGCCTCCGTCGTACTCGTACTCGCACCTTCCGCACCCCGGCCCGTACCTCCCCCGCCGCCCTGATCGCGTCGCTCGCCTCGGCGGCGCTGCTGCTGGGCGGGTGTTCCGCGCCGGCGGCCGATGTGGCGCGGACGCAGCTCGTGGCGCTGCCGAAGGCGACGCCGGCCGAGCTGTCGTCGTACTACGGGCAGAAGCTGCGGTGGCGCAGTTGCGGGGTGCCGGGGTTCGAGTGCTCGACGATGCGGGCGCCGCTGGACTACGCGAAGCCGGGTGCGGGGGACGTCCGGCTGGCGGTGGCCCGGAAGAAGGCGACCGGGCCGGGGAAGCGGCTGGGGTCGCTGCTGGTCAACCCGGGCGGGCCGGGGGGTTCGGCGATCGGCTACCTCCAGCAGTACGCCGGTATCGGGTACCCCGCCGAGGTGCGGGCGCGGTACGACATGGTCGCCGTCGACCCGCGCGGGGTCGCCCGCAGCGAGCCGGTGGAGTGTCTCGACGGGCGCGAGATGGACGCGTACACGCAGACCGACATGACGCCGGACGACCAGAAGGAGACGGACACGCTGGTCGCGGCGTACAAGAGGTTCGCGGAGGGCTGCGGCGCCGACGCCCCCAAGCTGCTGCGGCACGTCTCGACCGTCGAGGCCGCGCGGGACATGGACGTCCTGCGGGCGGCGCTGGGCGACCCGAAGCTGACGTACGTGGGCGCGTCGTACGGCACGTTCCTCGGGGCGACGTACGCGGGCCTCTTCCCCGACCGGGTCGGCCGGCTCGTCCTCGACGGCGCGATGGACCCCTCCCTGACCGCGAGGCAGATGAACCTCGACCAGACCGCCGGGTTCGAGACGGCGTTCCAGTCGTTCGCGAAGGACTGCGTCCGGCACACCGACTGCTTCATGAGCGGCGGCCCGGCGAAGGTTGGCTCGGGGCTGAAGGCGTTCTTCCGCCGGCTGGACGCGCACCCGATCCCGACGGGCGACGCGGACGGCCGCAAGCTGGGCGAGGCCCTCGCGACGACGGGGGTGATCGCCGCGATGTACGACGAGAGCAGTTGGGAGCAGCTCCGTGAGGCCCTGTCCGCCGCGATCCGCGAGAACGACGGGTCGGGGCTGCTGGTCCTCGCCGACAGCTACTACGAACGGGACTCCAAGGGCCGCTACGCCAACCTGATGTTCGCCAACGCCGCGGTGAACTGCCTCGACCTGCCGCCGGCGTACTCCACCCCCGACGAGATCCGCGCCGCCCTGCCCGCCTTCGAGAAGGCGTCCCCCGTCTTCGGCGAGGGCATGGGCTGGGCCTCCCTCAACTGCGCGTACTGGCCCGTCCGCGCGACGGGTGCCCCCCATCGCATCACCGCCGAGGGCTCCGCCCCCATCCTCGTCGTCGGCACCCTCCGCGATCCCGCGACCCCCTACCGCTGGGCCCAGGCCCTCGCCGCCCAGCTCTCCGCCGGGCGCCTCCTCACGTACGACGGCGACGGCCACACCGCGTACGGGCGCGGCAGCTCCTGCATCGACTCCACGATCAACACCTACCTCCTCCGCGGCACCGTCCCACCCACCGACAAGCGCTGCTCCTGACCGGGCCGGGGGGTGGTCCGAGCACCCTTCGAAACTGTGTAGACTTACCTCCGTCGCTGATCGCACCATGGTGTGGCCAGCTCGCCGCCTTAGCTCAGATGGCCAGAGCAACGCACTCGTAATGCGTAGGTCTCGGGTTCGAATCCCGAAGGCGGCTCTGAAAAATCCCAGGTCACATAGCCAGTGACCTGGGCTTTTGTGTGGCCACGGTCAAGTGCGTGAGCGACTTGATGACGTGTGCGCGTCAGGAACTTGCCCGAAACTTGCCCGGGGCGGATGGACGCTGGCGGGGCCAAAACAGTGGGCGCTGTCCGGCTGCGGTTCGGGGCTTCCAGCGCATCTCGCGGGCTGGTGACGGAGAGTGTTTTTTCGCCCGCCGCAGCTTCCTGGAACGACAGTGCCCGCCGGAAAGAATTTCCTGGCGGGCACTGTTGGGGGAGAGGGTCACGCGACGGTGATGCCGGGACGGGGATAGACCGCCTTGCGGCGGGGGACGAGTTTCACGACAGCCTCGGCCGCCTCGCGGGCGATCTCCTCCAGCACGGTCTGATAGATATCGCGGGTGACGGCCGTTTCGCTGTGGCCGAGCATCTCCGAGACGACCCGGATGTCGATGCCCGCCAGTAGTGCGAGCGTTGCGGCCAGGTGCCGGAGGTCGTGGAGGCGGACGGGCGGAAGCCCGGCTTCCTCCACCAGGCGGGCGAACAGGTCGGAGACCTTGCCCGGGTGGAGCCAGGTCCCGTCCTCCTCCACGAATATGCGGCCCGTGTCGGCCCAGCCGGGGCCGAAGCGAAACCGCTCGGCCTTCTGCAGCTTCTCGTGGTAGATCAGGACGCTGTTGGTGTCCGGGTCAAGGGCGACGACGCGGATGCCGCTGGAGGTCTTGGGCTCGCCTTCAAGGACGTTCCAGCCCAGCTGCACGAGCTGGGTCTCCACCGACAGGCAGGGGGTGTCCCGGTCGAAGTCGACCCAGCGGGCACCGACGCCCTCTCCGCGGCGGGGGCCGCGGAAGCAGAAGAGGTGCCACAGGGCGTAGAGCCTGTGGTCGGAGACATGGTCGAGGAAGAGACCAGCCTGGGCCGGAGTCCAGACCATGACCGGGGACGGCTTCTTGCCGGTCCTCTTCCACTCGGCGATCCGGGCTGCCGTCCACACCAGAGCCTTGGGCTTCGGGGCGGTCGTCAGCTCGACGTGCTGCGCCGGGTTGAAGGTGATCAGCTGGCGGGCGATGGCGGTGTTCAGTGCGGCGCGCAGCGTGGCCTTGATGTGGTGCTGCGAGGACAGTCCCGTGACGCGCCGGAACGGCGGCATCGCGGCGATGGCCTCCCGGGCGGTGCGGCGGGCCGCCCGGTCTTCGATGGACTTGAGGTCCTCGACCGCCTGGCGCCGCTGCGCGTTCTGCTCCAGGACCTCCACGTTCGTCGCGTCGATCCCTTCGAACATCTCGTCGAGGTGCTCCACCCGGAGCTTGTCGAGCCGGATGTGACCGATGCGGGGCTTCAGGTGGCAGCGAATGTCCACGTCGTAACGGGTCGTTCCGGTGGGCCGCAGCCTCTTCTTGCCCTTGAGCCAGACATCGAGCCACTCGCTGACCGTCAGGCGGCTGGTCAGGCTAAACCCGGCCTTCAGCAGGCGGCCGGTGTTCTCCGGGTCGGGGAGCGGCGAGCGCTCCTTCTGGCAGAGCATGATCAGGTCGCTGACGCGGGCGAGATCCTCGGGCTCGTCCTCCGGTGCGAGAGCGAGAAGAGCCCGGACACGGTCGAGTTCCTTCTGCGCGTCCGTCGAGTTCTCGAAGCCCGTGCGGCGGAACTGGCGGCGCTTGCCCTCGGCGTCGGGGAAGACCTCTTGGCGCACGGACCACTTGCCGTGCTTGGGGTTCCGGAGCTTCGGGCAGGGATTCGCCGCGGTGTGCAGAGCGCCGGTCTTCGTATCCCGGCAGTAGCACGTGCGGGTTGTGGAGCCCTTCAGTCGGGCACCTCCTCTTCCTGGGCGATGAATGCAAGGTGATCCGGCAGCGGTGCCGGGTGCAGGTCAAGATCACGCATTCGCTGGCGGGTGGCCAGCAGGCGTCGGCAGTCCTCGCGGGCGATGCGCTCCATCTCGGCCGCTTGGCGGGTCAGCTGGTCGTATCTGTCCGAGCCGATAGAGGACTTGCCTGCCTGTGCCCGCCAGTCGCGGGCCGCGCGCGTCGAGATCGTCGCCGTCTGCACGTCCACCTCGTGCTCACGGAACATCGCCAGCGTGAAGCGAGGGCTCCCCATGGGCGCGTCTTCCGTGAAGCCCTCGCCCGTGATCACCCGCACCGCTTCCCAGCTGGAGATGCGCAGGTTCGGCAGAAGCTCGATGGTGGCGTCCGTCCCGAGCGGTACCAGGAGCGATGCGAGCGGCACCCGCAGCACTACGGCGAGCGCCAGAGCCTCCTCGACCTTCAGGCTGCCGCGTCCTCCGTTCTCGATCTTGTTGATGCCTGTGGGAGGGATCGGGACGCCGAGGTCGGCGCACCTCTTCGCGACCTCGGGAGCGCTCAGCCCCAAGTCGGTTCGTGCCGCACGGACGGCCTCGCCCACCCGGAGGGTGAGCGCAGTTGGTACTGGTGCGTTCGTCATGAGAAGCAGCGTAACTTGGCTTTGTGCTGCTTCGCGAGCAAGTGTGGTAGAAGTTTCTCCGACAGAGAACATCCTGTACGGGGAGTGCTGCTTTGAACGACATAACGGCGAGGGCGCGTGTCAAGCGCTTCTCCCGCGAGGCCCTGGCGCAGCTGCCCCCCGCGCTACTTGTGGCCGACGCCAACAGGCTTCTGGACCTCACCCGCACCACTGGGTACCGCATGATCCACGAAGGCACGTACCCCTGTGCCGTCCTCAAGGTCGGCGATCAGCATCGGGTCGTCACCGCTGACCTTCTGCGCGTCCTGGACCTGCCCGACCTGGCGATCCGCCAGCGGATCGCCAGCCTGCCGCCGGCGATCCGCCTGCCCGACGCGAACGAGCTGCTCAGCCTCAGCCGCACGACCGGGTACAGGCTCGCCCGGACCGGCCAGTACCCGTGTGCCGTGCTGCGGGTGGGATGCGAGTACCGCGTCCGCAAGCATGAGCTGCAACGGCTCCTGCGGGTACGGGACCTGCCTGCCGAAGCCGCCGCGTGAGGGCGACGCCGAGATGTGTCTCCATGTCCAGTACGCGCCTGAGTCCGAGCAGAGGTGGCGTAGCCGGAGGCTGGACTTGAGAGGCCCCGCTTCCGCGTGACTGTGGTGGCACTTCGATGTCACGAGCGGCGTTCAGGAGTTGGCTCTCCCGGACGCCGCTTTTCGTTCTCCTCCCCCTCCGATCGCTACTGTGGTGTTCCTTCTGTGGGGCGTGAACATACTGTGGTGTGGCTGAAACATCTACCACGGAGGGGTCGGATTCGATGACGAAGAGATCGCATACGGCCAGGAGTTAACGGTTTTGGCTGATCGGGCAAGGTGGACACACCATCAGTCCCCGCTCCATCCATGGCAAGCTACCTTCTACTGAAGTAGTCAAATAGTCATCCACGGTGACACGGAAAACCACTCACGTAGAGTTCTACCCGCAAGCCATCAACCGAGGACACCGTCATGACGTCAGCCGACAAGCGTTCCGGCCGGGTAGCTCGCGGGCTCCGGTCGGTCATAGAGGAGGTCCGTTCCCCCTCCGGCCGGCCCTACACGACCGCCCAGATCGCCGCCGGCTCGGGGCTGAGCGAGGCGGCGGTGGCCGCCCTGCGCAGCGGCGACCGACCCAACCCGACGATCAACACGATCTCCGCGCTCGCCCAGTTCTTCGGCGTCCCGGAAGAACGCCTGATGCCGCCCGATCGAGACGCTCCGGAACCGGAACTCGCGGCAGTCCTCGCCGATGCCGATGTGAGAAACATCGCCCTGAGAAGCGCCGGGCTTTCCCCCGGGTCCCTGAAAATGATCGAGGCAGTGGTCGCTAGAGTCCGAGAGCTAGAGGGACTTGACCGTTCTGACGATTCGCCAGAAAGTTCCGGACCCTACCCGGCCGAGAGTTGATCTTCACTTGCATCGAAGATTCACCACGCCGTATAAAAATTCGGCACCCGGAATTCATCTCGGCCTGTGATTCGCGTGCACACCAAGCTGAACAACCACGGGGGCGTGAGCACGAGGGAACAGGAATGCGGCGATACCGGCCCGGCACCCGAAAGGTGCGTCGGCTGCAACACGAATGCAAGGAAGCTCTTCGCGGAATATTCCTTGAAAACCCCAGCGACGTGGACGAGTTGTGCCGCGCTATCTCCCTCAAGCGCGGTCGCCCCCTGAGAGTGGAGTCGCTCCCCACGATCGAGGCCGCCGATGCACCGTGCGGCATCTGGCTCGAACTGCCGGACACCGACTTCATCTTCCACGAGGCCGCCGCCAGCCGACGCCACCGCAGTCAGATCGTCCGGCACGAGCTGGCCCATCTGCTCCTCAACCACCGCAGCGACCGGACCGTCGAAGCCCTCGCCGCCTCCGCGCTCTCCGAGGCCGACGCCCACCGGATTCAGCGTGCCCTGGGGCGGACCGCCTACAACTCCGAGCAGGAGGAAGAGGCCGAGATCGCGGCCACGATCATGGTCGGCATCCTGCGCCACAGCCACCCCGGCGATCTCGCCCCGGGACGGCCCGGCATCATCACCCGGCTCGCCAGGGCCCTCGGCCCCCAGCGAGAAGACGGTGTCTCATGAGCAACGCCATCGTTGCCGGTCTCCTCTGGTGCGCGGCCCTCTGGCGCCTCCCGACAATCGGGCGAACCCGCAAGCAGACGGCCTGGGCCGGAACCCTCCTCCTCATCGCCCTCGCCATGAGCTTCGAGATACCGGCAGTCGCGCATTACACGAACACTCTGTTCCGCATCCACAGCGTCTCCTCGCTCATCGAACATGTCGCCGCATTCCTGTCGGCCGTCTGCCTCCTGAACTTCGTCATCGCCGTCGTACAGCCGGCCCGGAGACCGAGCGGCAGGGCCCGGATAGCAGGAAGGACGCTGACCGTCGCGGCCCTGACACTCACTTTTTTCCTCTCGGACAGGCCGGAAATCGACTCGATGCCCTTCAAGAACGTCGATGGGCATTTCTGGCCGTCCGCTCACGCCGTGACCTTCGAACTCTCCCTCGGCGTCACCATGTTCGTCGCCTCCCGGCTGTTCCTCGGCGCGATCCGGGAAACGGAAGGACGCTGGCTGCGCAACGGACTGCTGCTGCTCGGCATCGGGACATCCCTCGGAGCGGTCTACGCCCTCCAGAAAACCCTCCTCGTCTACCTCCGCCTCGCCGACATCACCCCGCCGATCTCAACCGGCGGCCAGAACGCCATCGCCGTCGCCCTGCGCAGCGCCGCGCTCCTCCTGATCGTCGTGGGCCAGGCGCTTCCCCTCCTACCGGCCTCCGCACGGACCTACCACCAGTACACCGCCTGGCGCCGCCTGCGCCCCCTCTGGAAGGCCGTCGCCCGCGCCACCCCGCACGTCGTGCTGCGCCGAGAACCCGTTCTGAGCCCTGAGCTGTGGCTGCACCGGCGCGTGATCGAGATCTGCGACGGCCAGCTCACGCTCCGGGAATGGGTCACCGAGGCGGATGTCCTCGCAAGCCCTCTTGCCCAAGCCCAACGTGAGGCCGCCTGGATGCGCCTTGCGATCGAGCGAAAGGCCGCCGGCCTGCCCTCTCTTCCCGGCCCTCACCCCGAACTGGGCAACAAGGGACTCGCGCCTGCCGAGGAACTCCGCTGGCTCGTGTCACTCTCCGACGCGATGAAACACCCCACCCCCACCCAGCTCACCACTGTCTGAACGCACCCGACCACGAACGGACCCCCCACATGCCCGCCTCCAAGTCGCCGACCGCACAACGCATCACCGACGTACTTGAGCCCCGGACCTGGATCGTCCTCAACACCCTCGTCATCGGATGGCACAGCTCCCACTGGTCCGGCATCGCCTGGGGCGTCTTCGCCGCCGCCTTCTGCGCCGTCATCCCCATGGTGTTCATCAAACGCGGGGTCCAGAAGGGGAAGTACGGCGACCGACACGTCGGTTCGCGCAAGCAGCGGTTCGTCGTCCTGCCGTTCATCCTCCTGTCCGTCGCCGTCGGCCTCGGCGTGATGCTGGCCGGCGGAGCGCCCCAGGAGATGATCGCCATGGTGGTCACCATGATGGTGACCCTGTTCGCCCTCACCGCGATCACCTTCGCCTGGAAGATCAGCGTCCACCAGGCCGTCGCCTCGGGCAGTGTCGTCATGATCGCCGTGGCGTACGGCCCCTGGGCACTCGCCGGCTTCGCCCTCGTGGCCCTCGTCGGCTGGTCACGCATCGAGCTGCGCGACCACACACCCTCCCAGGTCGCCGCCGGGACCGTGCTGGGCGCGCTGCTGGCCGTGCTCACGTTCGCGCCACTGCGCTGAGTTCAGGGTGCCCCGCCCGACATGTTGCCCGCCCTCACGTCCCAGATCCCCCCGAGGCACCGCTGGGCAAGGTCGAAAGACACACCGATCAAGAGGGGCGGTGCCATGGCGAGCGAGGTCGTGGTCGCGCAGACGACCATCGGAGTGTGATCGAGGTCGCTCGGCACGGGCTTCACTTGCAGGGACTTCCTGACTATGGTTCGTCGTCCCGCGGCCGGGACTGGTCCGGCCGCGGTGCCGAGGAGGTTTTCCCTGCGCATCCACCGCAGCCCCCATCCGTCGAACTTCGTGATCGTCCCCAACGCGCTGGCGCAGAACCGCGCGATGAGCTACACCGCCCGCGGGTTGCTGGTGGATCTCCTCTCCCGTCCGGGCGACTGGCGCGAGACGTGCCGGCAGATGGCGGACTCGAGCCCGCAGGGGCGCAAGGCCCTGGCGGCGGCGCTGAACGAGCTGCGGGTGTGGGGGTACTACGGGGTGGAGGTGGTCCGCCTGCCGAGCGGCCAGGTGCGCTCGGAGGCGCACGTCTTCGACTGCCCGCAGACCGGGCTGCTGCCGGGTGCCACTGCACCGGGCTCCGGTGAGCCGGAGTGCGGTGATCGTGGCGTCCTTCCAAAGGACCTGGTCAAAGTACCCTCCCTCCCCCGTGAGGAGGAGCAGCCGCTCGCAGCGGCGGCTCCGGCCCATGATGAGGGAGGGCCGGAGGAGCCTGCTTGCGAACAGACGCCTCGCCCGCGTCGTACGGCTCCGGAGCGCTCGCAGGACCTGGACGCGGAGTCGCTCGCGGCGGTGAACGCGCTGCTGAGAGCGGTTCGCCCGGAACGGAGGCTGCCGCTGGGCGCGGCGGAGGCGGCGGCGCTCGCGCCCTTGGTGCGGGAGTGGATGGAGCGGGGAGCCTCGCAGGACGAGCTGCGGCAGGCGCTGCTGACCGGGTTGCCCGAGGTGGTGCACTCTCCAGTTGCGGTGCTGCGGTCGCGGCTGGAGCGGAAGAAGCCCGCTGAGCGGTCGGTCGTACCGCAGAAGCGTCTGGCGGAGTGCGAGCAGTGCCGCGACCCGCTGCCCGAGCCGGGGCTGTGCGCGGGCTGCCGAGGAGTGGGGCGCGCGGACGGCGCGGAGGATCGCGTAGATCAGGTGACCGCGCGCCGCATCGCGAAGGTGCGGGCGGCGATGGCGAGTTCGCGGCGGTGAGGCCCGTCGCGAGCCTGTGACAGCGGGGGACCTGGGTGGCCGCGATCGGGCGGCTGTCGGCTTGGTGCGGCCACTGTGGCAGGCGGACGGGCTCACCACTGACGGCTACAGCTGTACGGGCAGCGCCTCCAGCCCGCGGACCAGCCGAGAGTGCCGCCAGGGCAACTGGTCGGCAGGTTCCGTCAGTCGCAGGCCGGGGAAGCGCTCCAGCAGCAGCTGCAGGATGGTTTCGACCTCGGCCTGGGCCTGCGGCGCGCCGAGGCATCGGTGGATGCCGTGACCGAAGGCCAGGTGCGACCGGGCGTCGGGCCGGTCGAGGTCGAGCCGGTCCGGGTCGCAGTTGGCGGCCCCGGGGCTGACGAAGACCGGGCTGCCCACTGGCACTTCCGCCTCACCGAGCCGGATGGCCGTCGGAGCCCACCGCCAGGTCGCGATGCTTACCGGGGAGTCGCAGCGCAGCAGCTCGTCGACCGCCGCAGAGACATGGCTGGGGTCGGCGCGCAGCAGAGCGAGCTGCTCGGGGCGCTGGAGCAGGGCCAGGACTCTGTTGCCGATCGCCGCGGTGTCGTCTCGTGCCCGGCGACCAAGAACAGCACTGCGAGAGATACCAGCTCCAGCTCGCTGAGCCGGTCTCCGTCCTCGTCGCGGACGGCAGGGTCTCGTCTGGAGCCGCCCGCTTGGCAGCAGCCAGGGCGGACATGAACTCAGGGCCCCGGCTCGCCGGGCTCCTCCACCGGGGGCAGGCCCTGCGAGCTGCGCGCCACGTCGATCACCTCTTTGACGAAACGCAGACCCTGGGCGTCGAGCCCCTTGCTGCGCAGGGCGATCGACTGGACGCCGACGTCCTCCATGGCTCTCTGGAGGTCCCGGCCGGCGATCTCCCTGTCGGGGTCGTCCGAAACCCAGTAGGTCGGGGGGACGTCGAAGTAGGCCGCGATTTTCACGAGTGTGTCGATCGTGGGGTTGGTCTTGTCTCCCCTGCGCATACCCCGGAGCAGGGTGTCGCTGATGCCGGTGCCGGCGGCGACTTCGCCAACGGTGTACGGCCCGCGGTTGTCGGGGTGACGCTCTTCGAAGAGGCGGTCGAGGCGTGCGGCGATCTGCGCAAGGCCCTTGTCCTTGTCCATCCGTCCGCCCATCGCCGTGTCCTCCGTGCCAGATCGTCCCACGGACGCACTTTAGTGCCCACCGGTGCCTGGATGCACGCCAGGATCGGAACTTTAGTACCCCGTTCGGGCGAACTCTGGTGTACTTTGATCTCGCCGAAGGGAACTAAAGTGCAGAATCCCTGGTGAGGGGCCATGTCGCGCTCGCTCGTCCAGGGGCTGCATTCGCTGCGCGCCGGGCCGACCGGCGAGGCGGCGGCTTCGGCCGCCCTCGGTGGAGGGCCCGGAAGTTGGCGCTCCCGGACCCCTCCGCATGCGAGGACGTCGATCACGTCCGACGCCCGGCCTCCGCATCTCACAACGCGGCCGAGCATCAGTCCAGGAGTCTCGCATGTCCTCCTCTATCCGTACAACCGGGGCCCGTGACGGCCGCCTGGTCGCCGTCACCTCCGTGGCCTTCGCCGAGATCCTCGCCCGCCTTGCCCCGGGGGCCGCGTCGGTGGTCCTGAACAGTGCCGCTGAGGGCGGCCTGCCGCGTACCGCCGAGGCGTACGACGCCCAGGGCCGCCCGGTCCCGCAGCCGCTGGCGATTCGCCAGGCCATCGCCCGGTGGATCGCCACCGCCTTCCCGCTGGACCGCGGATGTGCCCACCGCCTCGACCTGGCCACCGGGGAACTGACCGCCCTGGCCGCTGCCGGTGGCCAGGATCTCCCGCTGGCGGCCTGAACCTTCACCTTCACCTTCACCACGTCCGCCGAGCGGTAGAGCCCGCCGCACCGCGCAGAGCGCAGGCATCCGTGCCGGGATCGACCGTCCCGCCGTCGGACGTGGCCGCGCCCCTGATGCGCCTTCTCCTGCCCTGACCCGTTCCGCGCTGACGGCACCGCCCGCCTTGGCGACCGGTGCCGCGCGCACCAGGCGAAACCTTTCACCTCCATGCCTAGCTCCCTCCTGCCCTCGCGCGCCTCCGCCGAGGGGGCGCCGGGCGCCCCCGGCCTGCCCGTTCCCGACGCCGAGCAGTGGATCTCCACCACCAGCTCGCGCATCGCCCCCGACCCCTACACCTGGATGCAGGCTGTCCACTGGGCGCACGACCTCGGCGCCCGCACGCCGGTCCGCAGCCACGGCCCGCGCTTCGGCACGACCACCGTGCTGCTGGCTCAGCAGCTCGCCCAGCTCAACCCCTGCCGGCCCGGCGTTGACTTCCTCGCCCGGATGCTCAAGGTCTCCACGCGCACAGTGAAGTACCACATGGCGCTCCTGCGGAAGGCGGGCCTGCTGGCCTACCGCGTCAAGGGCACACGGGTGCGCCACGAGCGAGCCCGCGCAAGCGAGTTCGCCCGCACCATACCCTCCTCCTTCGACCAGGCCCTGGGCCTGCGCACGGCTCCCTCCGACACCTTCATCCGTGCCGTCGTCGGCGTCTCCGAGCACGGCCGCACCCAGCTGGCCCGGCTCGGGAAGAAGGCCGCACGCACTGTGCTCCGCCAGGCCCGCAGGACCAAGAAGCCCTCATTTTCTGCGAGTTCGGATTGCACCCCAATGGAGGGTGATTCCTGCACTGTCTCTCCTACAGCACTTACCTCTTCTCCCTCTGAGGACGAGCCTCGAAACGGGGAGTCCAGCAGCTCCCCGACGAGAAGAGGCAGAACCCGCAAGGCGCTGAACGCCGTTGGACGGCGCTACCAGCTCGGCCTGGAGCTGGTGCGGCAGGTCCCGTGGCTGGCCGGCACGCCGGTCGCGCGGGTCGCCTGGGCCGTGCGGCATCTCGCCGACGCGGGCTGGACGGCCCACGAGGTGATCGCCGTGCTCGCCCTGCGCGCCCCATCCGACCGGATCCACCGGCCCAGCGGCTTCCTGACGGCCCGACTGGTCGGCGCGGAGAAGCTGTTCGGCACCCCGGCCAAGCGCGCCAACCTGGTCGCCTGGTGGCGTGACAGCCGCCAGGCCAGCCGGGAGCGTCACGCCGAGTGGAGCGGCTCGTGGTCCGCACCGCGCCGCAACGCGGTCGCCCGCCTGGTCCGCGAAGCCTTCGCCGCCTCCAAGCCCAAGCCACAGCTCGACGAGCTGCCGCAGGAGCCCACCGACGCGGAGCTGGCCGAGGTCCGCACCCTTGCCTGGCGCCAGTACCTCGCAGGCCAGCCCGTACTGGTCACCTCCGCCATCGCCATCGCAGGCCAGGACAGCGCCGAGCAGTTTTACGGCACCGACCTCGTCCAGCGTGTTGTGCGCCTCGCCAGCGCTTCCAGTCACCTCACCACCGGAGCCACTCGATGACCCCGCCCCACGAGCCGCGCGGCGTCCGCGCCCTGGCCGACCGCAGAGGCAGGACCGCGCCCGCACCGAGCACCACCGGACCGGAGCGCCGCCCGCCCGGACCGGTCGGCGACCGGGAGAACGGCTCACCTGGTTACCAGCGAGCCCTCGCGCAGCTACAAGCAGCCCGCGCCCGCGTCCCGGCCAACCCGCTTGCCGCCCCGGCCATCGAAAGCAAAGTCCGCGCCCTGGCCAGAACAGCCCGCGCGCCCGCCACCAGCAGCTGAGCGGCCCGACCTCGCCACCACCGCAGGGCCGCCCACGACCAGCCGCCTGCCGCAGCAGGCCCACCTCGGAGACCACCGCACCGTGCCCGCTACCCAGCCCACCCCGATCCAGCTCGCTGCCCGCCGCCGCGACCACGGCTGGACCACCGATGCCGCCTGCGCCGGCACCCCGCACCCGGACCGGTTCCACCCCCTGCCCGACGAGAGCGAGGAGACTGCAGCCGCCAAGGCGACGTGCGCGGCCTGCCCTGTCAGCCAGCAATGCCTGGAAGAGGCTCTGGACCTGAACGACCGCTGGGGCGTCCGCGGCGGTCTCTCCGAGGCTGAACGCCTCGTCCTCCACCGCCGTGCCTCCGTGTTCCGCTGGGAGGCGCAGCGCATCCGCGACGCGCTCGCCGGCCGGTCGGTCCACCTCTCCCGGCCGGAGCGCACCTCCGTGGTGACCGTCGCTGCGATCCTTGAGCTGGACGTGAGCACGTGGGCGCCCGTCCTCGGTATCAGCCGCAAGTACGGCCTGGAACTGCTGCGCGAGGCCCGCTCCAACATCGCCACCCAGCCGCTGACGGTACGGCGCGAGCAGCGCATCGCCGCCTCCATGGCAGCAGTCCGGACGGTGGCAGCGTGAGCGGCGACCAGCGATCCCGCCCCGGGATGTCCTGGTGGGACAAGGCCACGATCGGCGCTATGGGCGGCGTCGGCGGTGTCCTGTCCTACGACGCCTTGCAGCAGATGGCCGTCGCCATGCACGTCCGGCCCGAACTGACCTACCTGTTCCCCGTCGCCATCGACGGGTTCATCGCCTACGGCACCAGGGCGCTGGTCGTGCTGAAGGAAGCGCCGCTGAGGGCCCGCGTTTACACGTGGAGCGTCTTCGGCAGCGCCACGGCTACGAGCGTCTGGGCCAACTGGACCCACGCCGTGCGCCTCAACGACCTCACCCCGCCCGGCGAGAGC
Source organism: Streptomyces sp. NPDC004539 (assembly GCF_040610055.1). Taxonomy (NCBI): domain Bacteria; kingdom Bacillati; phylum Actinomycetota; class Actinomycetes; order Kitasatosporales; family Streptomycetaceae; genus Streptomyces; species Streptomyces sp. NPDC004539. Next base: position 194,404 of record NZ_JBEXLS010000021.1, read on the forward strand.
CTGCACTTGCCGGACTGGTCCGTCGGCGTGCTGAGCACCATCGCCCCGTTGGTGCTGGGCGGCGCCACCCACCTCTACATCGTCATGTCCCGTCACACCTCCGGCTCCGACACGGACCCCGCGGACACCCCGGAGACGCAGGGGCCGAGCACGACCAGCCGGTGGAGCCGGGGGGACGCGTCCGGCCTGGAGGACCCGGCCAAGCCCGCCGTCCGCACACGGTGGTGGAACCGCAAGAGGACCGAAGCCGCCGTCCGGGAGAGCGCGGCTTCCGTGACCGCGGACGAGCAGTCCGAGCTGACCGCTGTCCCCTCGCCGTCCCCGGTGTCGCTGACGAAGGCTCCCGAGGAACGGGCCGCGCTTCCGCCGGGACCGGCCTCCGCCTCGGGGGCACAACCGCAAACCGTCCCCGTCCCCGAGTCTGTCTCCGCCTCCGCCAACGGGACCGTCCCCGCTCCCGCGATCTCCGCCGCTGCCGCCGTCCCCGACCCGGTCCCCGACCCCGAGAACGGAACGGCCGCCCCTGGGACCGCACCGGTGGGACCGGAGCTGAAGCCGGGGACCGTCCCGGGCACCCCGGCATCGCCGGGACCGGCGAGCAGCCCCTCCGTTTCCGTCCCTGCCGAATCCGTCCCACTGGTGGTAAACGCCGCGCCCCCAGCGGTCCCCGCTGCGGCGGCCCCGCCAGCCGAACACGGTCCCCGGCACGGAGGCGGATCGGTCCCCAACAGCAGCGCAGCGTCCCGGCCGGGCGGCGAGGCCGCCGCCACGGTGACCGCGCCCCACCGCACCACGGCCCCCGCGGTGATCTCCCCGTCCCTGGTCCCGGCCGTCCCCGCTGCGGCGGACACCACAGTCGCTCGTCTCCAGGGCCCCGGGACCGTCCCGGCACAGTCGACCGTGCTGAGGGCCGTCCCGACACCGGGGACCGCGAGCACCGGGACCGGTCCCGAGCCCCGACCGCTCCCGGTCCCCGCGAAGGAGTCCGGTCCCCGCACCGGGACCGTGGAGACCCCCGGAACACCGACCGTCCCCGCCGGGGACCAGCCGAGGCCGGGACCGGTGACCGTCCCGAGGGCCAGCACCACGCCCAATACCGTCCCCGCCGCTCCGTCCCCGGTCCCGGGTACTGGGCGGGGAGCGACCGGCGAAGCCCGGAAGCGGGAGCTGAGCGAGGACGAGCTGGAGGCGCTGCTGCCGATCGGGCGCACCGTCGCCGCCACCGCCGAGGGACGGCTGACCCGCGAGGCGCTGCGCGCTGGCCTGCGGGCCCAGAACGTGCCGATCAACAACACCGCGCTCGGCCAGCTCCTGCGGGAGCTGAAGGACATCGAGGGCAAACCCCCGCCCGCCCGACGCTGACCTTCCCGAAACCCGCCGAATACGCCGCCACGCCACCCGAGGAACCGACTTGACCGCCAAGAGCAACACCGACGAACACCTCGCCATCGGACTGATGGCCCTGCTGAGCGACAAGAAGCTCCTGCACAGCGCCGAAGGGGCGAACGACGGCAGCTGGATCGTCCGCCGGACCCGCAGCGGCCCGCAGTTCGTCCTGGAGACGCCGCCGGACGCGATCGAGTACGCCGTCGAAGTGCTCGTCGACTACCAGCTGGAAGCCCCCTCGGCGCGCTGAAGTCGGTTGCCGTGTAGGTGAATTGACCCGCACTGCCCGGGACGGGGACCGGCACCACGGCGCAGCAAGCTATCGCCTGGGGCAGCCCTACGGGCCACCCCAGGCACTTGCCCTCGCCCAGGGGGCGAGGGACCTGGGTGGAGCCGAGCGAAGGCGCTCGACTCCACCCAGGATCCGGAGCGAGGGCGCTCCGGGAACCGAGGAAAGGAGAAGCCACGACTACGCCACAACTCGCAGCAGCAGAAGACGAGTTGACGCCCAAGCGCCGCCCGCGCCGCCGCCACCGCGACGCCCAGCAGCGCCCCCACCGCATCGTCACCCGCTTCAACGCCGCCGAGCGCGACGAGATCGTCGCCGCCGCCGAGCAACGCGAGCAGACCGTGTCCCGCTTCGTCGCCACCAGCACACTCGCCGCCGCCCGCGGCCACAGCAGCGCCCGCGACCCACAAGACCGCCTCGACCGATCCGTCGACACCCTTGCTGCCACCCGTGCCCACCTCGCTCGCGTCGGCAACAACTTGAACCAGATCGCGTTCGCCTTCAACGCCGGCGGCCAGGTCCGGCCCGCCGCGCTCGACGCCACGCTCGGCGCGGTCCGCGCCGCCGTCGCCACGGTCGACCGCACGGCCGCCCAACTCATTACCGGGGCGGCAGGTGGTCCCTGACATCAGCCGTGGATCCAAGACGTACGGACTGCTCGCCTACCTCTTCGGTCCCGGCAAGCACGACGAACATGTTGACCCGCACATCGTCGCGAGCTGGGACGGGTTCGCGCCGGACCCGGGCCGCGACCCGAACGCCTCGCTCTCCCAGCTTGAGGCCGCGCTCGACCTGCGGGTCAACCAGCTCGGCGAGCGCCGGCCGAAGCGGCACGTGTGGCACTGTCCCGTGAGCGCGGACCCCGGCGACCGGCTCCTGACCGACGAGGAGTGGGCCGAGGTCGCCCGCCGTGTGGTCGCCGCAGCTGGCATCGCGACCGAAGGCGATCCGGACGGCTGCCGCTGGATCGCGGTCCGCCACGACCCTCGGCACATCCACATCATGGCCACCATCGTGCGCGGCGACTTGCGCCAAGCCCGCCTGAACGGCGACGCGGCGCGGGCCCAGGCCGAATGCCGCCAGATCGAGAAGGACTTCGGCCTCAAGGAGCTGAACCAGGGCGACGGGACCGCCGCCAAGCGGCCCACCAGCGCGGAGGGCCACAAGGCGGAGCGGCTCGGACGAGGCGAACCCGTCCGGCTCCAGCTGCGCGACGCCGTCCGGCGATCCCTCGCGGGCGCCGCTGACGAGCACGAGTTCCTCGACCGGCTCAAGACCGCTGGCCTCCTGGTCAACCTCAAGACCGGGCCGTCCGGTGACGTCCTCGGATACTCCGTAGCCCACCCCGACGACCGTAATGCCAAGGGTGAACCGATCTTCTTTGGCGGCTCCCGGCTCGCCCCCGACCTCTCCCTTCCCCGCATCCGCAAGCGCCTGGGCACCGGACTGGGCGATGCCGCCGACGCCGCACGGCCCGACAGTACTGCGACGGGCCAGGCCCGCGTGCCCGGCTCCCGAGCCGCCCAGGCCCGGCGCGCCGCCGCCGACGCGGTCGACGCCGCCGCCCGCACGATCGACGAAGGCGACGACGAACACGTCGCTGCCCAGCTTGCCGGGGCGATCGAGGTGATCGACGTGATCGCCATCCGCGCGCCAGCCGACACCAGGGCTCAGCTCCTTGTGGCTGCGCGGGCATTCGAGCGTGCCTCGCGCAGCCACGTCCGCGCCGAGCGCGCCGACAACCGCGCCCTGCGTTACGCCGCCCGACAGATGCTATTCAGTGGCTATGCCACCAACCGCGGCGAGGACGGAGGAGCCAGCGGCATGCTGCTGTCCGCCTTGGTCCTGCTGGCCATCGCTGCCGCCCGCTGGCACTCAGCGCGCGGCCACGCCCAGCAGGCCGCAGCCGCCAAGGCCGCCGCCCACGAGCTGCGGGCGGCGTACAGGACGGTCGCCTCCAGGTCGATGGCGGCGATGGCCCAGGGTGGCCGGACGCTGCCCCCGGCGGTTCGCGAGCGCCAAGCCGAGATCATCCGCACCCGGCTAGCTGAGGCCGAGGGTGTACCCCGGGAGAGGGAGGGCTGGGACGCGCTTGCCGCGACCCTCGCCGAGGCCGAGGCCGCCGGCCACGATCCGGCCGCGTTGCTTGAGGAGGCGAAGTCCTGGCGAGAGCTGGACAGCGCCGACTCGGTTACCGCGGTGATGGTCTGGCGGGTCCGGCGGATCGCCGGGCTGTCGGCAGCCCCCGCACCTGCCGCCGCGCAGCGCGGCAGCGGGCCCCGGGCTGGGCAGGCCGCCGCAGCGACCCCCATGCCTCGGCGTCGCCCGACGCGCTGACCGAACCGACACACTGACGGAGCCCTCACCAAGAAGAATCTCGCCCGCGAGGCCCAGGTCAGCCACGCGACCGTCCATCGCGCCGAGGACGTCCTCGGCGCGAACGACACTCTCGGGGCGCGACCGCAACACCACCCGCCAGGACA
>NZ_JBEXLS010000022.1:0-23833 GCF_040610055.1 Streptomyces sp. NPDC004539
GACTTCGAACACCTCCCCCAACGGCACGGGAGCCTCGTGCGTTGCGCACGCTGTCGACATCACCCGATCGATGGCCAAGCTGAAAACGCTCAGTGGGTCTTTCGCCACCCACTGCACCCTGGCGACGGCGTCCTTCACCGCTTCCGCCACGCTGGCCGGCCTGCGACGCAGCCGGGACCAGCGGGCGTCGGTGACAGAAGCACCCGACTGAAACACGAGCTGTCGCCTGGAGCTCGGGCTTCCGGTCACGCCCGCCGAAGCCGGCCGCAGACCACGGAGATGGCGTCGTCGCCGCGTCCGCTCCCCGGAGTGACCTACGAGGTGGCCGCCGCCCGGTCGAGATACTCCCGGACAGGCCCGTATAACCCGTACGGCACATACGAGTCGACGTCCCCCACCCCGCACCACACCACCTCGGCCAACTCCTCCGCGTCCGCGACGTACGCCTCCCCGGAGACCACCTCACAGGCCGTGTACGACATCCGCCGCCCCGTCTTGGGATGAACCCTCTCCCCAAGCCCCCGCACCACCCGCACCACCACCCCCGTCTCCTCCCACGCCTCCCGCACAGCGGCCTCCGTCTCGGACTCCCCGCCCTCGACCTCCCCCGCCGGAAACTGCCACACCAACTCCCCTTCGCCCACCCGCCGCCGAACCAGCAGCACACACCCCTCACGCACCACCACCGCAGCCGCGATCCCGGGCCGCTCGTCGGTGTCCGTCGCCGTCACGTCAGCACCGCCCTCCGGCAGACGAGCATGCCGCCCAGGCAGGTGACGCGGAACACGCCCTCCACCTCGATGACCTCGTCGACCCGCTCTCGCGCGCGCTCGATCGTCTCTCTGAACGGAACACCCGCTTTGTCCGCCCAGGCTTCGTAAGAGGCCAAGTGCGCGATGACCGGTTCGGCCTCGGTCACCTCGATCACCCCGGGGAGAGGGATCGTCCGAAGGTCGCCGAAGACCGAACCGAGGATCGCCGGAGCATCTTCCAGGGTGAAGCGGGCGGAGAGTTGCACCCGGGCCGGCCCTTCCGGAACGCCCAGTACATCGCCCGCCGCCCGGCGCCAAAGCTGCTCCAGTTCCCGCTTGTCGGTCCGGCTGTTGGTCGAGACGATCGCGACGCCCTCGGGTCCGAGCACACGGCCCAGTTCCCGCACCGCCCGAGCCTGATCCTCGACGTGGTACAGCATGTGCAGCGCCAGGACCGCGCCGAGCGCTCCATCGGCGACAGGCAGCTGCTGGACATCCGCGACGGCCGCCCCCGGGACGGCACCGAGGATTCCGGGAGAGACGTCCATGGGCAGCACGTACAGGTCGGGACGGTCCTCCCGTACCCGGGCGACGAACTTCCCGTTGCCGCAACCGACGTCCGCGACCGCGCCGCGCACTCCGACCAGTTCGTTCACGACGATGCCCGGAAGATCGTGACGCGGGGTCTGCCACCGGTACAGCGACTGGCGGGCGGCAAGGTACCGGTCCGTGCCGTACGCCTTGGCGGAGAGAAGGCCGCGGTCGGTGACCGAACGATCGCGCGTGGGGTGGGGGGTCATCGGGGCTCCGTAGGGTTGTCGGCGAGGGCGGGACTGCTGGTCACCTCGTGAAGCCTGGGTGGTCTTGCCATGGTGCGCGTTCCCGACCGCTGCCGGTCGGCCCGAAGGTCCGTGACCGCCCCCTACCGTTCTATGCGACTACGTGACTGAACGGCAGGGCGCCCTTGAGACGGGGGTAAGACGGTCCGTAGCTTGCTCACCACACGGACCGGAGGGGTCTCAGTGGACGAACTGCGCATGATCGCCGGTGGGCCATGCCGAGGCGAGGACGACGAGTGCGGGAACGGCGACTGCCCGACCGTCCTGGTCCCGGAGGGCATCCTGAAGGAGGCGGCTCGTGTCCGTGGGTGGCTCTAGCCCCGTCCTGTTGGACGGCGACGAATGGCAGGCGTACTTCCGTGACTTCGAGCGGTCCGCGTTCCGGCTGGAGGTCCATCAGACCTACGCCATGCCCGCGGAGGCCGAGACGGTCCGTGGCTTCCTCGCCGGTGAACCGGTTCCGGAGGGTTTCAACGCGGCCTGGCACCAGACCGTTCTTGACCACGCGGCGGCCGGTCGGACCATGACCCGGGCGAAGATCGTGTCCCGCCCGCTGACGCCGTACAGCCGGTATCTGTTCGAGTGGTGCATCCCCGGAAACGTCGCGGCCGGCGAGGACTACGAGATCGTCGACGTCACAGATCATCCGAACCCCGGGCTTCCGGAACAGGACTTCTGGCTGTTCGACGAATCGATCGTGGTGCATCTCAACTACCGCTCCGACGGAACGCAGATCAATCGGGAGCTGATCCAGGACCCGGACATCGGCAGATATCTCGCATGGCGGGATCTCGCACTAGAAAGTGCCGTACCGTTCAGCGCCTTTCGAACCTGAGGAACAAGCTCGTATCTGTCCTTGGCGGTCGTGACGTGCTCGCCCAATCACTCGATCCCTGAACTGGCCTGCCCTGTACGGTAGTCAAGGGCCAAGAAGCCCACGCGGTGACTAGGGTGCCGCTCATGTTCTTCCGCTGGGACTGGCTACGGCCGGTGCTGACCGCGCCAATCATGCCGACGCTCGGCCCTGTCCACCCCCATGCGCTGACCGTCGACCTCTTCGAGGACACCCTGCGGGCGGCCGTCGTCGACCGGGGCTTCCTCCACTCTCAGATGCGGGCCGGCCAGTGCGGACCGGTCCTCGCCGCCGCCGTCGAGGGCCGGATCGTGGGGGCGATCGGTCCCATGGAGGTACGCCCCGACGCGATCGGCTTCCCCCAGCTCAGGCCCCAGTACTTCGCCGTCCCGCCCGAGGCGCGGGGGCACGGTCTGGGCCGCGCCCTGTGGAGAGCCGCGATGCACCGGGGCCAGTCCCAGGGCGCCGCCTACCAACTCCTCCAGACCGAGGTCGGCGGCCCGTCCGACAGGCTGTGCCGAGCCGAGGGGCTGACCTCCCTCGGCTTCAGCCACAGCACATCGGCGTAGCAGGACCGCCGTCTTCGGTCGCCGTACCGCTGGACGCGGTTGTCGGCGGTCGGGATTCAGGTGATCCAGGAACTGCCGGGCGGGGTCGTCTCTCCGGCGTTGGCGAAATGCATGTCGGGGTAGTGGCCGCTGCCTCAGATATGCCGCGTGACCTGCACGAAGTCGCCTGGGCAGTGCCGACACACGGTTCGGCGGGCCGTTATGTCCACTAGGCTGACAGCAGCCGTAGGGCTCCGGGCCCGCACCGCCCTTCGACGCGTCTGGAGGAAGCTGTGACCGCCGAACTCCCCGAGTGGATGTATCCGCCCCGGCCGAGTGGTTGGGAAGCGGACGACCTCGACCACCTCACCCAGGCGCCGCGCCACACCGAACTCATCGACGGAGCACTGATCTTCATGATGTCGCCGCAGCGGTCCTGGCACACCCGGCTCGTGAAGAAGCTGACCCTCACGCTGGAGCAGGCGGCTCCCGAGGGGTTCGAGGTCGAAGGGGAGATGACCGTCCGGCTCGACAAGAGGAGCCGTCCCGAGCCCGACGTCCTGGTCACCACCGCCCCCTACGACCCCGACCGCACCTGGTACGCCGTCGAGGACGTCGTCCTGGTCGTCGAGGTCGTCTCCGAGGAGTCGGCGGACCGGGACCGTGCTCTCAAGCCCTTCAAGTACGCGCAGGCCGGTATCCCGCACTTCTGGCGGGTCGAGGACGAGGCGGGCTCCCCCACGGTCCACACGTACGAACTCGACACCATGACCAGCACGTACGTACCCACGGGCATCCACAGGGACCGCCTGAAGAGCGCCGTCCCCTTCGCTCTCGACATCGACCTCACCAACCTGGTCCCCTGAGCCTGCGAGCCACGACCCTGCGGTCAGAGCCCGGAGATCCGCGCTCGGGCCTCGCTCAGGTCCGCCGCGAGAAGGTCGTGCCGGGTCTGTCGGGGTGGGGGGTTCAAGGAGTGGTACGGCCGCGGGACTCTTGACGATCTGTTGTCCAGGATGTGCGTTGATCACGGGGTGGTGACGCGCGTAGCCTGGCCGGGAGTGGAGTGAGCGCCTCCAGGAGAGAGCGGTTCTTCGCTCGGTGATGCCGCAGTGATCCTGTCCGGTGTCACGACGCAAGGGGGATTGATATGTACAGACCAATATTGGAGACGGCGGTGGGCATGGGGCTCGCCGTCGCTTTCGTATGCCATCACGGCTATCACGGCCACTCCGGCCGCTACGGGAAGAATCGGGGGATTCTGTGACCAGGAATCTGACCATCGGGGAGCAGATCGTGCTCCTCTCGCTCGACGAGAGCAGCGGGGAGCTGCGCGAGGCTCCGCTGCGGGTCTCGCTGGCGCTGTCGAGCGCCGCTCTGCTGGAGCTGGAGCTGCCTGGCAACCAGGTGAGTCCGGCTGCCGCCGCCATGGACGAGCGTCGGCGCAGTCATCCTGAGGAGACGCCTCGGGAGTGGCTGCTCGCCGTGCGGGAGACGGCGCTCGACGCGGCCTATCAGGGGCTGCTGGAGAAGGAGATCGTCAAGGCGCAGGGGCGGAAGGTGCTCGGCGCGTTCGGGTCCGTGAAGCATCCGGTCGTCGACTCGTCCGAACTCGTCGCGCTGCGGGGGCGGTTGACCGCCGTCCTCGCGGAGGGGCAGGAGCCGGACGAGCGGACGACCGTACTCCTCGCCGTGCTCCACCACTCGGGCCTCACGGCCGTCCTGCCGCAGGTGTCCGGCCTCGACGAGCGACTGACCGCGCTCACCGAGGGCCAGGGGCAGGCGGCTGAGCTGGGCGAGTCGATCCGGACCACGATCGGCGCGCTCACGGCCGTCATCGCCTCCACCGCTCTGTAGATCCACCAGAGACACCTACAAAGAACCACCGCACCAACGCTCGAACATGACTACGGGGGAACTAGTCTTGAGTGTTTCCGTACATCCCACACTCCTGCCCGAAACCAGCGAGGAGATCGAGAACGTAGGACGCCTGCTCGACGAACGGCTCCGCACGCTCCACGCCGAACAGCAGGAGATCCTGTCGTTCGGGTACTCGCTGATCCGGCAGTCCCTGCTGCGCCGGCCCACCGGCCGGCTCCAGGGGGACGACAAAGACGTGTGCGACTGGGCCGTGGACCTCACGGCCCAGGCCCGGCGCGAAGTCCTGACGATGCAGCCGGACCGGACCCTGACACCGGAGGCGGTCCGTGTCGCGCGCCGCGTCGGCATGGCCTGCCTGCGGCGCGGGGTCGCCCTGAAGATCCTGGTCCAGAGACAGGCCCTGGCGGACGAGGCCGGCTCCACGCTCTTCGCGGAGCTGATCCGGCACGGCGCACAAGTCCGGCTCCTGGACGGCGAGTTCCAGCGTGTGCTGATCGCCGACCGGGAGACCGCCCTCGTCCAGGCGGAGCGGGACTCCGTACCGGGCGGCGTGCTCGTCGAGCAGGGGGCGCTGGCCGGCGTCCTGCTGTCGTTCTTCGACCTCTGCTGGTCGAAGGCGCTGGACGCCACCACGCTCCTCGAACCCGTCCTGCTGGACGCCACGCATCTGAAGGTGCTCCAGGCGATGGCGCGCGCCGACAAGGACGAGGTCGGCGCGCGTGAACTCGGCGTCTCCGTCCGCACCTACCGGGGGCGGGTCGCGGAGCTGCTGAAGCTGCTCCAGGCCGCGACTCGGTTCCAAGCGGCGCTAAGAGCCAAGGAGTTGGGGCTCATCTGACAGGAACGCCGGGCCGCCCTGTGCCAGTTCCCTCACCAGCCGCAGCACACGCGGCTGGACCGAGGGCACCAACAGGGCGGCCCGGCGGGCGTGTTCGGCGCGGGAGCACAGGAAATTGCGCGCGATGGCGTACCTTCCCCGCTCCGGCACCAGCACGAGTTCGTCGAAGAGTCTGACCTCGCCGGAGACCACGCGCCGGATCTCGTCGTCCAGGTCCCCGCTCCAGTCGAGGGGCTTCACCAGGTCGCCGGACTCGTCCATCCGCCGGTACCAGTCCCGCGTGTCCGCGAACACGGCGGCGCGGAACGCCTCGTCGTGCCGGCCGGAGCGCAGTTCGCCCAGCACGTCGTGCGCCATGCGGGCGTCGTCCACGACGGCCAGGGGCAGGCGGTGGGGGCGGGGCATCCGGTTGCGGCGGGTGCCGCCGTCCATCAGCAGGGCCGCCGTCGGCCGTACGACCGTCCGCAGCGTGTGGCCCGCGTCGGCGATCCGCAGCCACAGGTCCCAGTCCTCCAGGCCCGCGCCGCCCCGCCAGCCGCCGACGCCCTCCACCACACCGCGCCGGTGGCCCGCCCTCGACGGTTCGAACATCGGGCCCAGGAGCTGGAGTTGGGGGTGCCAGAAGGCGGACAGGGGGGCGAACTCGACGGGTTCGGCGCCGGTCGTGTCGTGGTACGTGCAGCCCGTGACCGCGAAGTCCGCGCCCGTGCGCAGGAGTTCGAGGAGGGTGGTGAGGTGGTCGGGGCGCCAGAGGTCGTCGTGGTCGAGGTAGGCGATGAACTCGCCCCGGGCGAGGGCGAGTCCGGTGTTGCGGGGGGTGCTGGGGTGGCCGGTGCGGTCGAGTCGGTGGAGGTGGACGCGGGGGTCCTGGCGGGCGGAGTCTCGTACGCGGTCGTCCGTGTCGTCGTCGGAGCCGTCCGAGAGGACGAGCAGCTCCCAGTCCTGGAGGGTCTGGGCGCGGACCGAGTCGATCGTCTCGGTGATCTTCGCGGATCTGTTGTACGTCGGGCAGATCACCGACACCGTCGGGGCGTTCACAGGAACGCCAGGGGGTGCGTGGCGGCGCGGGCCAGCAGGACGCCCGCCGCGCCGGTCGCCAGGTCCGTCGTCAGGCGGACGTTCTCCAGGCCCAGAAAGGCCGGGGCGCCCTCGTGGGGGACCTCGTAGAGGCGGAGGTGCCGCTCCAGGTCGGCCGTGTCGCCGCCCAGCCGCTTGGCCGTCAGGAGGACGCCCGCGAAGCCGTGGAAGAGGCCGACGGTGTGGGGTACGCAGTCCAGGGCCGAGCGCAGGACGGCGGCGCAGGCCGACTCGTACTGGTCGTCCGGGCGTTGGTCGAGGTATTCGCGCAGCGCCATGGCCGTGCCGCCGCTGCCCGCCGCGAAGGTGGGGCGGGTGCCGATCGAGCCCGGCGTCCAGCCGTCGTCCGTCCAGCCGAGGGCGCGCAGGTCGGCGTCCAGGAGGTCGTGGGCGGCGTCGAGGAGGGCGGTGTCGGGGGCGTGGGCGTACAGGCGCAGCAGGAGCAGGGCGGTACCGGCCCGGCCCCGCAACAGCCCGGCCTCCCCCCGCCGGGGCGGACCCGCCGCCGCGCTCTCCGTCAGCCGTTCCGCGAGGAGGGTCGCCTGCTTGAGCGCGGCGTCGTCACCGATGCTCCGCGCGAAGTACAGGTGCGCGAGGGCGAGTCCGGCACGCCCGTCGAGCAAGGTGTCGTTCACCGGCTCCGCCACGCCCTTCAGAAGGTCGACGGCCTCATCGGTACGTCCGAGACGGTGCAGGGCGCACGCGACTCCGGCGGTGCCGGTGTACAGGCCGGGCGCCGGATGAACGGCCCGCCGCACGGCCTCCGCCAGCCAGCCGACATGCCCGGCGGGGACCTCGACACCGGCCTCGGCAAGGGTCCACAACACCCCGGCGGCCCCGTACGCAAGGCAGGCGCCGCCCTCCGGGAGGATGAACTGGGCGGTGTCGCCGGGGTAGAGGCGGTCTTCGCGGGTGGGGGTCGCGGTGGCGAGGATGCCGGCGGCGATCGCGGGGGCGGGGGTGACGGTACTGGGCGGGGGTGCGGGGCGCTCGGCGGACGCCGGGCCCTGCGGACCGGCGGCGGCGGGGGCCGTGGGGGCGCCATGGCCGACCACCGTGGTGGAGGCGGCGACCCCGGCCGAGTCCGTCGGCCGCTCCGTGAGCGCCGAAGCCCGGCCGCCGACACCGGCTGGACGTGTCAACTGCTCTGCGAACGCTGAGGCCCTGGCACCGGCAGGTGCCGCGAGGCGCTCGGCGGATGCCGGAGGCTGGTTGTCGTCATCGGCCGGAACTGCGGGTCGCTCGCCGGACGCCGGGTCCTCGACGTCGGCACCGGCCGGGGCGGTGAGCCGCTCGGCGGACGCGGAGGCCGGAACACCGCCGCCGGCCGGGACCATGGACCGCTCGGCGAACGCCAGGGCCCGGCTACCGGCAACAGCCGGCGGCGCGATGACGCCGTCGCCGGCCTCCACCACAGAGACACCATGACCGACCGAGACCGTGAGCCGCTCGGCGGACGCCGGGTTCTCGACGTCGGCACCGGCCGGGGCGGTGAGCCGCTCGGCGGGCAGCCGGTTGCGGGCGTCGGCGCCAAGGGCAACGCGAACCTGGGCGTCGTCCCCTTCCGGTCCCGCCCCCAGATCCGCCCGCACCTTCGCCCCGAAATCCCCCGGCACCGGATACCGAGACTCGATCAGCGCGATCAGCTGGTCCAGTTTCTCCGGGCCCCACGCCAACAAGCTGGTCAGTGGGGTGAAGAGGGCGAGGCGGAGGCAACCCAGGGCGTAGCGGTCGATCGACGGGCCCCGGTGGGTGGGAGGGGCGGCGAAGCCGGGGGCCGCGTGGATCTGGTGGGATGTGAGGTCTGTTGTTGCCGTCTCCAGGTCGATGAAGGCGATCGAATCGTCGGGGCGGATCAGGATGTTGCCGGGGTGGAGGTCGCCGAAGACGACGCCTCGGGCGTGCATCGCGCGGATGCCCTGGTCGATCTGGTCGAGGGCGTTCACGGCCCAGCGGGTGTAGGAGGCCGTGGCGGAGGGGTCGGCGGCCGGGGAGGACGGGTTGTCGCGGGTGGTGCGTACGGCCAAGGTCTCGCCTTCGACGAACTCCCGGACCAGGAAGTGGTGTTCGTGGCCTACTCGGGCCTCGATCAGGCGCGGCACCCAGGGGAGCCCGGCGAGGCGTTCCAGGCAGGCGCGTTCGCGTTCGAGGCGGGCGACGGCATCCTCGCCGTGGGTGTCGACGCCGGCGAGGGGGCGGGCCTCCCGCAGCAGCACGGGTTCACCGGTGCGGGTGTCGGTGCCCCGGTACACGCCGCCGCCGTTGGAGAAGTGCAGGGCGCGTTCGGCCCGGTAGGGGAAGTCCGCCAGCGTGCCCGCGTTGCGTGCCTCCAGGGCCTCACCCAAACACTCAGGCAGCGTCACCCACTCCGGGGGACGGAAGGAAGGGCCCCGTACGTCCGGCACCAACCGGCCCTCGGGGTCCTCGATGCAGGGGACGGTCTCCCCCTTCTCCGTCTTCATCATGCGCGCGACGAACCCGCCGTACCGGACGTAGAGCGGCCCGGACCGCCAGCGCAGGTCGCTGAGGATGTACGGCCCGCGCTCCCCGTCGAGGAGTTCGCCCAACCCGTCCAGGACAGCGGCGAGACGGGTCTCGTCCTCGGGATAGACGGTGATGAACTTCCCGCTGGCCCCGCGATCCCCGTACTTGCCGTTCCGGCGCGTCAACACCTGCCTGCTGCCGATGAACTTGAACGCCATCCGCCGCTCGACCAGCCACTCCCAGGACCGTTCCAGGACTCGCCGCGCGTTCTCCGAGGTCGCCGAGACGTGAACCTTCCAGCCCTGCGCGGGCAGTTGGTAGCCGTGCGGGGTGAGCATCGTCCAGTCGGTGCCGACGTGGCAGGACCAGTCGGCGGGCACCTCGGCCGCGAGGGACGCCCGGAAGTCGTCGTCCGGATCGGCGGTGTCGGCCTCGGTCCGGTCGAAGAAGGGGGTTCCCGGCGCCAGGAACATCACACGCCGATACGCATCCATGGCAGGTCAACCACTTTCGGGAGTACGGGAGTCGAGGTCAGCACGCGTCAACGCCAGAACGGCGCCACGTACTTGAGGTACAGCCAGTCACCGAGGCTCCGCTCACCCGCGTCCACCACGGCCTGCCCGGTGGTCCCGGGGGCGAGCCGGCCGCCGTCGAGGGCGACCCCGTCGACCGGCACCTTCAGCCCGTCGAGCCCGGTCACCGGGACGAACGCGGAGAACGGCACCGACAGGCGCACGAAGTCGCCGCCCGCGACCGTGGCCGTACCCCACTGCTTCTGGAGGACGACCCCGCCGCTCAGCAGCCGCACCTCCGCGCCGGGCTCGATGGCGTCCCGGTCGGTCGTCGCGGTCGCGACCAGGACCGTCCGCCCCTGGCCCTCGGCGACGAACCCGCCGGTGACGGTGTACGGCACGGAGATGCCGAGCAGCGCCGCCGCGACGACGCCGGTGGCCGCGAGGGAGACGGTGACCCGGCGCCAGGCCGCCGCCCCCGCCGTCCGCGCCTCCGCGAGGAGCTTGAGGACGCCGACGTACACGCGCAGCGACAGATAGCCGAGCGCGATCGAGACGAGGACGGCGCCCACCATGCCCGCGCTCTCCAGGATCGAGCCCCAGAGGGAGAACGCCATGCTGACGACGTACAGCGGGAACAGCATGCAGGCCAGGCCGAACAGGGGCGCCCAGTCGACACCGGGCAGCGCGCGCTCGTACCGGCCGCCGAACAGCAGGCGGGCGACAAGGCGACGGGCGTCGGTGATGGAGCGGTCCCGCAGGTGGGAGACGTCCAGGTGGCTCATCAGGGCCAGATAGCCGTCGAGTTTGACGAACGGGATGGCGTTGAAGAGGCCGGAGACGTAGTTGGTGACGGTGAGGAGCAGCAGGAAGTCGCGCACGGCGGGGCTGCCCCCGGCGACCGCCACGGCCACCGAGCCGATGCCCGCGAGACCGGCGATGACGGCCTGCGTGGCGATCCCGGCGAGGGCGACCCGGACGCGCTGCCGGTTCCTCGGCAGCCGCCAGCCGTCGGAGACGTCGCAGAAGAACGCGGGGGTCAGGTAGAAGAGCATGAAGCCCATCCGGCTGGGCCGGCCGCCGTAGTGGCTCAGGACCAGCCCGTGGGACAGCTCGTGGAGCATCGTGCCGCAGTAGGTGACGGCGAGCAGCGCGAAGAGGGCGGGCAGGGAGATCGGTTCGGAGAGGGCGGCCGTCGTCGTCCGGGCCTGGGCGACGAGGGCCAGCAGCCCGGAAGCGGCGACGACCGCCGCGACGATCCCCCAACTCCGGTGCGCCAGGCGGGCGGTGAGCGGACGGAACACGTTCAGCATGCGTTCCGGGCGGACGACGGTGAACTGGACGGTGAGCGGCGGGACGAACGTGATCCGGCGCTCCCGGCGTGGCTTCTGCGAGGCGTCTTCGAGGAGCCCGCCGCGCTGTGCGCGCAGCAGCCCCTCGCCGGCCAGCTCCACCGGCCAGCCCAGCTCCCGCGCCAACTCCCCGGCGTCACGCGTGCCGTCGGCGAGCCGCAGCAGCTTCGCCATGCCCTCGGCGACCCGCAGGTAGCGCTGCGAGCCGGACTGGACGAGCCAGGGGGCACCGTCCTCGACGGGTTCGTGGACGGTGACGTCCGGGGCGAGGCGGGGGCGCTCGGGGAGGGGCGGCGGGGGCGTCTCCGCCTGGCCGCGCTTCGGCCGCCCGGCGTCGCCGAGTGCCCGCCTCAAGCCCCGCCGACGCCCCTCGCCGGCGCCGCCGGACGTCTCGCCTCGGCGGCGGCCCCCGTCAACACCGGCCGACGCCTCCCCCTGCCCCCGCTTCAGCACCGCCCTCACGGCAGATCCCGGCGCAGGAACAGCGTCCGCGCGGCGAACGTCCCCGCGCCGATCCACAGCGCCAGCACCACCAGCGCCCACGGAATCGGCAGCAGGTTCTCGTTCCCGCCCCGGTAGACGGACGCCATGGCCTCGTCGATCGTGAGCCTGCCGATCGCCGGGACGAGCCGCAGCAGCCCCTCCCCGACCAGCCAGGTGCTCACGAGCAGGACGAGGATCGCGGCGACCTGCTGGCGGATCAGCAACCCCAGCAGCGCCCCCCACACCGCGCCGACGACGATCGTCAGCATCACCCCGAGCAGCGTCCACGTCGTGGTCGCCGTCCACTGGGGCCCCTGCTCGCGCCCGGCGAGGAACAGCCACGGGCTGACGGCGGCCAGCGCCCCGGCCGCCAGCGCGAACACCGCGCCGCAGCCGACGACGGCGACCAGCTTGGCCGTCAGCAGCCGCGCCCGGCCCCCGCCCAGCAGCACCGAACGGCTGATCGCGCCGTTCCCGAACTCCCGGGTCACGGCGATCAACGCGACGACGGCGGCGGCGAGTTCGACCATGAACCAGCCCTGGACGAGGGTGGAGGTGATGTCCCCGTTGGCGCCGCTCTTCGCGTCGTCCTGCTGGACGAACCCGGCGTCGGCCATCACGCACATGAGGACGGCGGCTGCGGCAACTCCCCACCAGGCGCGGCCCGTCCAGATCTTGCGCCACTCGGCCCCGATCAGGTCACGCACGGACGTCCTCCTTCACAGCGGGACCGGCGAGGTCGAAGAAGCGGCTCTCCAGGGTGAGTTCGCCGTCGTGGGTCAGCTCGGCGGTCGTGCCGCTGTAGCGCAGGGTCTTCTGGAGGATGACGATGTCGTCGGCCATCTGCTCGACCTCCGCGAGGATGTGGCTGGAGACGAGGACGGTCCGCCCCTCGGCCGCGAGGGAGCGCAGGAGTTCGCGCAGCCAGCGGATGCCGTCGGGGTCGAGGCCGTTGGCGGGTTCGTCGAGGATGAGCAGCTCGGGGTCCGCGAGGAGCGCGGTGGCCAGCGCGTGCCGCTGCCGCATGCCCTGCGAGTACTCGCGGACCTTGCGGTGGGCGTCGGAGGCGAG
This sequence comes from Streptomyces sp. NPDC004539, assembly GCF_040610055.1. Lineage (NCBI taxonomy): Bacteria > Bacillati > Actinomycetota > Actinomycetes > Kitasatosporales > Streptomycetaceae > Streptomyces > Streptomyces sp. NPDC004539. The sequence goes on from NZ_JBEXLS010000022.1 coordinate 12,691, forward strand.
GCCGACCTGTTCGAGGACGTCGTCGACGCGGGTGAGCGGCAGGCCGATGGTGCGGGCCCAGATCCGCAGGTCGGCGCGGCCCGAGGCGGCGGCGGAGGGGCCGATGCCGTCGATGCTGACGCCCACGCGGTGGGCGGCGCGCGGGAGTCGGCCGTACGGGTGGCCGAAGATCGTGGCGGTGCCGGCCGTCGGGCGGGCGAGCCCCAGCAGCATCCGCAGAGTCGTGGTCTTGCCGGCCCCGTTGCGTCCGAGGAGTCCCACCACCCGGCCCGAACGGACGGTGAAGGACACGTCCTCGACGGCGGTGACGTCGCCGTAGCGCTTCGTGAGTCCTGTGATGTCGATGGCGTCGGTCACGCCACGTCCTCCCCTGCGGCCCGGGGCCGCACGTATATTCATTCGGAGCGGCCCTGCTCCGGAGGCCAATGGCCGGCCTCCGGAGCAGGGCGCTGTCCGTTCAGACTCAGGTCGCGATGACCGAGGTGACGGCGATGGTGCTGTAGGCGGCGCTGACGCCGGCCGAGATGGCCGCGCTGGCGAGGAAGCTGTCCCACCAGTCGGGGGCCTCCATGCCCTCCAGCTCCTCCATGGACAGCTCCTGCATGGCCAGTTCCAGAGCGGGGTTCGTGTTCTCCTTCATTTCTTTCACCTCCTTCAGGGGGTCTCGATGACGGATGCTGTGGCTCAGGTGGCGAGCGTGACGATGGAGACGTACGAGATGACGCCCCCCGCGCTCAGGCCGCCGACGGCGCTGAGCGCCGCGCTCCAGCTGAAGTCCGGGGCGTCGAGCGCCTCCAGCTCCCGCATGTCCAGCTGCTGGTCCAGCTCCTGGAGAGCCAGCTCCAGGGGCGCGGACGTGGTGCTGTTCACGGTCTGCATGGTGTTTCCCCCCTTACATGGTGTTTCGGGCCGTCCGCAGGCTGATCGCCGGCGGAAGTCTGTGGTGGCCTAGGCCGGTTCCAGGTCCAGTTCCAGGTCCAGGTGCGGCTGCCGGACGGCCTCGTCCAGCACCCGCCGTACGTCGGCGAGCGTGAGCGCGCCCAGCGTGGGCAGCCCGTCCCCCCACGCGCGCAGCGTGGACCGGGCGATCAGCTCCGTCCGCTCCGCGTCCGCCTCGACGTCCCGTCCGATCAGCCAGGTGTCGAGCAGTGCCCCGATCCCGTCGACCGGGTCCTCGGGCAGCGCCGGCCGGTGGGCCGAGGTGACGGCCTGCCAGAGGCGGTGCAGCCGGGGCACGGAGCCCCAGTGGGTGTCGCCCTCCGCGATCCGCCGCCACAGGGGCGGCAGTACGGCGGCGGCGGCCGTCATCTTGCGCAGGCCGAGCCCGGTGGACAGCTCGTTGGCGAGGTACCAGCCCTTGCAGGCGGCCGGGTCGCGGCCGGTGTTGAACCCCGGCCCGTGGCTGATGCCGCTGAGCCGGGCGATCTCCAGCCGCAGCGCGTCCCCGGCCCCACGACCGGACCGCCGTACCGCCGCCAACTCCGCGCCCAGCGTGGTCAGTCGCTGGAGCAGCGTCAGCGTGAACGCGTCCTCCGTGGGGAGGTCCCGCGGGTCCCCGACGTACATCCCGGCGGTCCGGAAGAACACCTCGAAGACACCCTCGGCGAGGAGTTCGGCGGGCAGCGTCCGGGTGGCGACCGGGTCGAGGACCGCCACGTCCGGCTGGAGCCCGTTCCCGAGCACGAGCCGCTTCCCCCGCGGCCCGGCGAGGCAGGCGCCGCCGCTCAGTTCGCTGCCGGTGCCGACGGTGGTGGGCACGGTGACGACGGGGACGGCGGGTGCAGCCTCGGCGGGGAGCAGGACGAGCCCGCTCCGGCCGCCCGCCGCGAGCCGGTCCCGGACGACCGGGGCCGCGCTCGTCAGCACCGCGAGCTTGGTCTGGTCGAGGAGGGTGCCGCCGCCGACGGCCACGACGAGTTCGCTGGTCCGGAGGCGTTCCGCGAGCGCCGTCACGCTCTCCAGCGTGCCGGGGCCGTCCGGGACGATCCGCTCCACCGACCGGTCCGCCCATGCCGCGCAGGCGGTGATCCGGTCGACCGTCTCCGAGTCGGCGACGGCGGGGTCGGCGAGGAGGGTCAGGGTGCGGCCCTCTTGGTGGGTCAGCCACTTGGCCAACCCGCCGATGCCGTGCACGACTTGGGTGGGGCGGCGGCCACTGAGGTTCCAGGTGTCCACTCAGACCACCTCGGCCTGGCGGGCGTGCGCGGCGACTCCGGCCCTTACGCAGTCCAGGAGTTCGGTGACCTCGTCGTCCGTGTAGACCAGCGCCGGAAGGATCTGGACGCCACCCACGCTCGGGTGGACGATCGCCCCCGCCTCCCGGATCGCCGCGACGACCCCCGGCACCTCGGCCTGCGGCAACGGCTCCCCGCCGGGCGTACGGAGCCGGATCGACCGGAAGCAGCCGATCCCCGTCGTCCCCGAGACCAGCGGCTCGGCATCGACCAGCTCCGCGAGCCGCTCGTCCAGCACCCCCGACAGCCGCCGCGCGGAGGCGACCGCGTCGAGCCGGCGCATCTCCTCGACGGTCGCGAGGATCGCCGCGCAGGTGACGGGAGTTCCGGCCTGCGTCTCGCCGTGGACGAAGACGTCCCCGGCCGCGTCGAAGGGTTCGGCGAGCGCACTGGGCAGCAGGACGGCCGCCGCCGCTTGTGTGCCGTTGGTGAGGCCCTTCGAGGTGATCAGCAGATCCGGCGGGGCGGGCCAGCGCTGGGAGGCGAAGAAGTCCCCGGTGCGCCCGAAGCCGGTGGCGACCTCGTCGGCGACGAGCAGGAAGCCGTACCGGTCCCGGAGTTCGAGCAGGGTCGCCACGTACTCCGGGGTCAGCGGGACCGCCCCGCTGCCGAGGACCGGTTCCACGACGACCGCCGCGATCCGGCCGCCCTGCTGGGCCGCCAACTGGGCTATCTCGTCCACGGAGTTGGGGCTGACATGGCGGACGAGCCGCTGGTCGACGCCGTACACCGCCTGGCCGAGGTTCTCGCCGGTGAGCGCGAACCCGCCGAACGTCAGGCCGTGGTAGCTGTCCCGCAGGCCCACGACGAGCTTGCGGGCGCCCTCGCCGCGCAGGGCGTGGTAGTGCCGGGCCAGTTTCATCACGAGGTCGTTGGCGGCGCCTCCGGAGGTCGAGAAGACGACCCGGCCGTAGTGGTCCGCGCCGGCCGCCTCGATCAGCGCCTGTGCGGCGCGCCGGGCGTAGACGTTCTCGTAGCGGAACACCGACAGGTAGGAGGCATCGCGCAGGGCGTCCGCGCAAGCCTGGGCGATCGCCTCGTTGCCGTAGCCGAGGTTCGCGTTCCACAACCCGCTGCTGCCGCAGAGCAGTTCACGGCCGTCCAGGAAGCGGACCCGGACGCCGTCCGCCGACACGGCGCACAGGTCGTCCGCCCCGTGCAGCCGGGGGTCGAGCAGGGAGGGCCACAGCATCACGCGGCCTCCGCTTCCAGGAGTACGCCGGTGTGGCGGGCGGAGGCGGCGGGCAGCGGGTGCCGCGCGACGACGCGCAGTCCGGCGGACGCCAGCTCCCGGGTGAGGTCGTCGGGGGGCAGGACCCGGATCGCGGTGGTGAACACCGGTACCGGTCCGGTCTGCGGGATCTCCCGCTCGGGAGCGAGGACGGTCACCTCGCGGACCTCCTGACCGGCCCGCCAGTGCTCGATCATCCGGTAACGCCGGCCACTGGCACCCGAGGCTTCCAGATCCAGGTCCGCGCCGTCGTCGGCCACGTCGACCGTCGAGAGCAGGAACCTGCCACCGGGCGCGAGATGAGCGCGTACGGCCCTGTAGAGCCCGGCCCTGCCGTCGGCGTCGAGCAGCGAGACCGACGTCGTGCCGAGGACGACGGCGGCGAAGCGGGCGCCCAGCGCGAACGCGGTCATGTCTCCCTGGACCACCGTGCAGCGTGCCCCGATGCCCGCCGGGGCCTCGGCGAGGCGCTCCTTGAGGAGGGCGACCATGCTCTCCTTCAGCTCCAGCGCCGTCACCGCACGGCCCAGCGCGAGCAGGGGGAGCGTCAACCGGCCGGAACCGGCGGCGAGTTCGAGCACCGGACCGGGGACGGCGCGGACGGCCCGCGTCAGCTCCCTGATCTCGGTCGTGTCGGCGGCGGCGAGGTCGTGGTAGACGGAGGCGCCCGCCTCGTCGTAGAGGTCGTGCACGCGGACCCGGTCGCCGTATCCGGCGAGGATCTCCCCGGCGAGGCCCGGGACGGCCACTCGGGTCGTCGTCATGCGGTCACCTCCAGCACGCGAACGCCTTTCTCGGCGAAGAACTTGAGGACCCGTTCGACCTCGGCCCGCTCCGGGTGCCGGGCCAGGGCTCCGGCGGCGCCGAGCACCAGCACGAGTTCCGTGATCTCGGCGGCCCTGCGCCCGAGTTGGAAGGTCCGGCCCGGGCCGGGGACCCTGACGTACGCCTGCTCGGGCGTCCAGCACAGGATCGGCGCCTCGGCGTCGTCGACGTCCAACGCCTCCTCGGCCGCGTCGAGTTCGGGGACGAGACGGTGCCCGAAGCCCGAGACCCTGGGCTCGGTGACGCCGCGCGCCTGAAGCTCGCGCAGGACGTCGAGTACCGCCAAGTAGCGTGCGAGCCAAGGGCGTTCGCGTACGGCCGGGCCGCGCAGCGACTCCGGTACGGCCGCGCCCAGCGGCACCGCCCCCGGCACCTCGCCGGCCGCCTCCAGCCGCTCCCACTCCGCCCGCAGGCCGGCCGCCGAGTCACCGACGGTCCCCAGCCGCAGCCCCTGTGGGGAGACGGAGACCCCTCCGTCCCGGCCCACGTAGAGCCGCGTACCCGGCCCGTCGCCGGGCACCCGGGCGCCGAGCGCCGAGACGTCCGCGAGCTGGACGGCGGGGCTGACCGCGAAGGAGGCGAACCGCCCCTCCGCCCGCGCCGCGTCGGCGTCCGCGAGGAACAGCTCGAAGTCCGTGTCGCCGGACATCCGCACGAGCGTCGTACCGAGCAGGGACATGTACGGGCTGACGCCGTAGTCCTGGATCTGGAGGAACAGCACGTCGTCGACCGACGCGTCCCCCTCCGCGCCGCTCAGCGACCCCTCGTACCCGACGACGGTCGCGCCGGTGCGCTCGTCGCGCCGGTGCTCCGCCCCCGGGACGAGGACGAGCGTCCCCGGTCCGGCGGCGTCGGAGCCGAGCAGCGCGTCCAGTCCGGCCGGGTCTTCGAGGACGACGGTGGCGGCGTCGCCGTCGAGCGGGCGCCCGGTGACCCAGGAGCGCAGGTGGTGTCCCACGCGGGAGATCAGTTCCTCATTCACCGGAGTCCCTCCGATCCGCGCCCACGGCGGCCAGGATCTGCTTCAAGTCGTCCATCGCGGCACCGGCTCCATAGAGCCGGCACACGCCCGTCAGGTTCAGCACGATCTCGTCGACCCCGGCGTCCCGATATTCGTCGAGCTGTTTCACTATCTGGTCGATGTTCCCGAAGACGAACGCCCCGGATTCCGCCATGAGCCGCGCGGAGGATTTCGCGTCACGCTCGGAGAAGTCGATACCGGCTTTTCCGAGCATGTCGATGTAGTGCGGTGCCTGCATATGGGCGGAATTACTCGCCAGCACGAATTCGGAGACGTCCCGGTCGGACCGTTCCAGCGCCACCGGCACCATCGCGGTGACCTTCGGCACCGGGCGCCCGGCCCGGTCCGCGCCTTCCCGCAGGGCGGGGCGGACGACTCCGTCGAGGTAGGCGGCCGGGGTGAGCCAGGTGATCGCCACGTCCGCGACCTCCCCCGCGAGGCGGGCCATCCCGGGGCGCAGGACCCCGAGTCCGAGGCGGACGGGCGCGGACATCGCCGGGCCCATCCCCGCGTGGCAGGTGTAGTAGTCGCCGTCGAAGTCGACCGGTTCGCCGCTCAGCAGGCCCCTGACCACGGTCATGTACTCACGGACCGCCGTGAGCTGGCTGCGGTAGGGGGCGCCGAGCAGGCTCTGCTGGAGCGTCTTCGCGCCCGGTCCGAAGCCGGCCACGACCTCCTCGCCGGTCGCCATCGCCAGCGTCTTGACCTTGTGCGCGGCCTCGAAGGGGTGGCGCAGCGGCATCAGGGTGACCCCGAGTCCGGTCGGCACCCGGAATCCGGCGCCGGCCACGGCGGAGAACGACTGGAAGGGCTCCATCAGCAGGCTCTGCCCCTGCCAGAGCCTCGCGGCTCCCGTCCATTCCACCAGCGCCGCGAAAGGGAGAACCTGTTCGGTCCGGCGCGGCAGAAACGGCACCAATACCGAGTAGTCCATTTATCCCCCCGGATCGCGGCTTCCGACTTCGGTTTCCGACTTCGGCTTCCGATGTCGCCTTCTGACGTCGTGAATATTTCCAGAGCTATCAGTGAGCGCGCAATGACTTTCGCTGCAACTTGATGCAGGAATGCCTTGCAGAAAACTGCCGGACCCCAGCAGCGCACCGTCCCCGAACATTGCCGACACCCCGCCTCGTCCCGCCCGACGCCGGGCGGCGAGGATGGAGGCGGGACGAGGGGGGTGGGGCGATGCCGGTCACCGGGACGACCTGGGGCAAGGTCGCCAAGGAGTTCAGCGCGGCACGCACCCGGGCAGGGGGTGCCCTCCTCGTCCTGCTGGCGGCGGTTCCGGCGGTGGCGGCGTACGTCGTGTTCGCGACCTGGATACCGGGGTCCACCGAGCGGTACGACGCGTATCAGGCCGCCGAGGTCTGCGACACCGAGCGGTCCGCGCCGGCGGCCTCGATCCGGGAGGACTGTCTGCGGACGGTGACGGTCAGGGTCGACGAGATCACCAGGAAGAAGCGCAGCGGCACGCGGCTGACCGTGACGACGGTCTCGGCGCCCTACTGGACGTACGGGACCAGCTTCGGCAGCAGGGGTTCGCTGACCGGCGAGCTGAATCAGGGGGACGAGATCACGGCGACCGCGTGGCGCGGTGACCTCATGGACCTCGTCCGGGGCAAGGACCGGCAGAACACCACCGACGAGCCCCGCGACGAACCCCAGCCGCAGGCGGCCCTGGGCACGTTCGGCGCGGTCCTCGCCGCCCTGCTCCTCACACTCGGCGCCCTGCACGTCGTCCGCCCCCGCAGACACAGCCGCCGGCGCGTGTACACGTCCCGGCTCACCGTCGCCGTAGGTGTGATCTCGGCCGTCGTGGGGATCTCGGGAGCCGGGACGGACCTCCCCTGGCGCCTCGCCCCGCCGCTGATCCTGCTGCTCTGGGCGCCGGTGGCGTACCTCATCCTGAACTGGCACCGGGAGACCCGACAGAAGCGGGCACGGAAAGTCGGGCCGGTCGCCCTTCCCTCTCCCTAGCGTGAACGGTGTCAAAGGGAAGGAGCCGGGCGTGCTGGACCGCCTCAACCAGGCCATGGAGCACATCGAGACGTGTCTCCCGGGGCCCGTCGACGCGGCCGGTCTCGCGCGGATCGCCGTCACCTCCGAGTACCACTTCCGCCGCCTGTTCTCGGCGCTCGCCGGGATGCCGCTGTCGGAGTACGTACGCCGCCGCAGGCTGACCGTCGCCGGGGCCGAAGTCCTCGCGGGGGAGCGGACGTTGCTCGACATCGCGACGCGGTACGGGTACGGCTCGGGGGAGGCGTTCGCGCGGGCGTTCAGGGCGATGCACGGGGTCGGGCCGGGGGAGGCCCGGCGGACCGGCGCGACGCTGTCCACGCAGCCCCGGCTCTCCTTCCGGCTCGTCGTCGAAGGGAGCAGCGGTATGCGGTACCGGGTCGTGGAGAAGGGGGAGTTCCGGGTGGTGGGGCGCAGGGCGCGGGTGCCGCTCGTGCACGAGGGGGCCAACCCCGCGATCGCCTCGTTCATCCGAGGCATCGGAGCCGAGACGCTGGAGCGGCTGAAGGAGCTGTCCGACCAGGAGCCGTCCGGGATCGTCGGCGTCAGCGACCAGCTCGACCCGAGCCGGGCGGAGGGCACGGAACTCGACTACTACCACGGGGTGTTGACGTCCGAAGAGCCGCCGGAGGACCTGGACGCCCTCCCGGTCCCCGCCGGGACGTGGGCGGTGTTCGAGAGCTCCGGCCCCTTCCCGCAAGCACTCCAGTACCTGTGGCGGGACGTGTTCACGCAGTGGTTCCCGTCGAACCCGTACGAGAGCCGGCCGGGGCCGGAGATCCTCCAGGTGACGGTCACGGACGGCGGGGCGCGGGCGGACGCGGCGCTGTGGATTCCGGTGACGCGGACGGTCTGAACCGGGGGGGGAATGGGGAGAGGTGGCGGGCCCGGAAAGGGGGAGAGGCGACGGCCCGCCACCTGGGGACACCCGTCCCTAGAACATCGTGTGCTCGTTGGCCGAGACCTCCGGCACCGGCTGTACGACGTCCCAGTGCTCGACGATCCTCCCGCCGGCCACCCGGAAGATCTCGACGCAGGCCGCGCCTCGGTCGTCCGCGTGTGCCTGGAAGTGGTGGTGGACGGCGACCAGATCGCCGTCCGCGATCACCCGCTTCCGGCTGATCCGCAGCTCGGGGAGGGCGGCGAAGGCCCCCGCGAACTTCTCGCGGGACGCGTCGGCGCCGTTCAGGGTGTCCGGGTTGTGCTCGATGTACAGCTCCCCGAGGTACCGGTCGAACGCGCCGAGGTCCCGCTCGACGGTCACCGCGTCGAAGAAGGCGAGGACGGTCCGCCGGCTGTCCTCGGAGTCCCCGCCGGACCTGCCGGCCGACGAGAACATGTCGCTCCCCGCCGGGACGGGCTGCATGGCCTCCCAGTGCTCGACGACCTTCCCGTCCTCGACCCGGAAGATCCCGGCGACGGCGTGCGTCCCCGCGTCGACGTGCAGCAGGACGAGGTCGTCCTCGGCGAGGGCCCGCTCGACGGAGACCCGCATCCCCGGATTCGCGGCGCGGATCGCGGTGATGGCCCCCTTGAGCGCGTCCGGCCCGTCCCCGGCCATCGGCTGGTGGTCGACGTACACGTCCCCCACGAGTTCGTCGACGACACTCAAGTCGCCCTCGTTGAACAGGGATTCGTAGAACCGGACGACGATCTCTCGGTTCTTCCCGGCATCGGACATGGCCGTACTCCCTTACTTGAGGGCCGCGGAGACGGCTTCGGCGAACGTGGTGGCCGGACGGCCGATGAGCCGGGCCAACTCCCCGGTCCGGACGACGAATTCGTCCCGCGCGATCGCGCCGTCCCGCTCGGCGAGCATCGCCGCGAACACCTCGGGCACCCCGAACTTCGCGAGCGTCGCGGCGTACTGGGCCTGCGGGAGGTTCCGGTAGGCGACGTCCCTGCCGCTCTGCCGGGACACCTCGGCGGCCAACTCCAGCATGGTGAACGGGCGGTCACCGGCGAGTTCGTACGTCAGCCCCAGATGGCGGTCCCCCTCGGTCAGGACGACGGCCGCGGCCTGCGCGTAATCGGCCCGCGAGGCGGAGGAGAGCCGCCCCTCACCTGCCGCGCCGACGATCGCGCCGCTCTCCAGCGCCCGGCCCAGGTTCCCGGTCAGGTTCTCCAGGTACCAGTTGTTGCGCAGGATCGTGAACGGGATGCCGGACTCGCGGATGACCTCCTCGGTGACCGCGTGCTCGGCGTTCATCGCGATCGGCACGCTGTCGGCGTACGCGGCGCTCGTGTACACGAGATGGGGCACGTCCTCGGCGGCCTCGATCACGTTCAGATGCTGCTCCGTACGGGCCCCTGCGGCACTGCTGGAAACCAGCAGCAGCCGCTCGGTCCCCGCGAACGCGGCCCGCAGGGTCTCGGGGCGGGAGTAATCGGCCTCGCGGACCTCGATACCGCGTTCCGCCAGGTCGGCGGCCTTCTCCGGGCTACGGACGGCGGCGACGATCCGCTGTGGGGGGACGCCGCGATCGAGCAGCGCCTGGACGACAAGGCGGCCGAGGTTACCGGTGGCCGCGGTGACGGTGAGGGACATGCGAAGGTCCTCGCTGGTTCGCGTTGAGGGGGATGTACGGGGGCGCGCCGCTTATGTCAGAAAGGCTAGGGTGTGTCTATCGGATCAGTCCGCCTCAAGAAGCGGCCCCTTCACAACGCAGGCGAGCGCGGCGTGGTGCGTGCAGCTGCAAGGCGGAGGAGGGAGTCGACGCGGCGCGTCGGCGACTGACGACAACGCGGCAGATGTGCGTGCCACGCCGCGCGCCCAGGACTGATCCGATAGACACACCCTAGGGTCGGGAGGGTTGCGGAGCGAGGTGCGCAGACGACAGGCCGAGATCCGGAGCGGACATGGAACAGGCGCGGGTGCACGATCTTCAGTGCATGGCTCCCGAGGGGCCGGTTCCCGGGTTTCAGATCGGGCCGCTGGAGGAGCTGCGGGGGCGGGTTCCCGAGGGGATTCTCGAACGGTTCAACCGGGTCGACTTCCACACGCTCACGCTGATCTCGGAGGGGCGGGGGGAGCACACGGTCGACTTCGTGACGTACGAGTGTGTGCCGGGGACGTTGCTGTGGGTCCGCCCCGGGCAGGTCCAGCGGTTCGGGCCGCGCGGCAAGGTGAAGGGGACGCACCTCCGCTTCGCCCCCGCCTTTCCGCCCCCCTTCCCCGGTTCGGAGAGCCTCCTCGCGTCGTGGCGCGGGAACGTCTCCCAGCAGGTGACGGACGTCTCCCTCGACTCCCTGGCCAGGGAGTACGCCCGCCTGGAGCCGTCCCACGAGATCCTCCGCCACCTCCTCACGGCCGTCCTCCTGGACGTCGACCGCCTTCCGCGGCCGGCCTCCGAGTCGCGTGGCCACAACGACACGTACGCGCGTTTCTGTGCGGCCCTGGAGGACTCCTACGCCACCGATCACCGCGTCGACCAGTACGCCTCCCGGCTCGGGTACACCGTCCGCACGCTCACCCGCGCCTGCCAGGCCGCCAGCGGGCGGACCGCCAAGGAAGTCATCGACGACCGCATCGCCCTCCAGGCGCAGCGCCTCCTCGCCCACACGGAGCAGCCGATCTCCGTGATCGCCCGCACGCTGGGCTTCGCCGAGACGACGAACTTCAGCAAGTTCTTCACGCGGATCTCGGGGGTGGTGCCGGGGGACTTTCGGGTGGTGCATGGGAGGGGGGCGGTTTGAGGGGGTGGGTGAGGGGCCGGTAGGCGGGTGCGGGTAGTGGAGGGCTGGTCGCGCAGTTCCCCGCGCCCCTAAAAGACTTGGGTTGCGGCCGGGAAGTCGCTGCGGGTAGTTCGCGCTCAA
>NZ_JBEXLS010000022.1:23931-198034 GCF_040610055.1 Streptomyces sp. NPDC004539
ACGCGGCGGAGCCGCACATCAGACACAGCCCCGCGCCCCTAAAAGACTGGGTTGCGGCCGGGGAGTCGCCGCGGCTAGTTCGCGCTCACGCGGCGGAGCCGCACATCAGACACAGCCCCGCGCCCCTAAAAGACTGGGTTGCGGCCGGGGAGTCGCCGCGGCTAGTTCGCGCTCACGCGGCGGTGCCGCGCATCAGATACGGCCCCCTCCCTGCCCTCACACCTCCCCCAACCTCCTCCGCAGCAAGCAGAACTCATTCCCCTCCGGGTCCAGGAGGGGATACCAGCTCTCCTCGCCGGTCTGGCCGATGTCGGCGTGGCGGGCGCCGAGGGTGAGGAGGCGGGTGAGTTCGGCGGGCTGGTCGCGGTCGGTGGGGTTGACGTCGATGTGGAGGCGGAGTTTGGCGGGGCGGGGGTCGGTGGTGGGGCTGAGGATCAGTGTGGGCTGGGGGCCGCCGAAGCCTACGCCGGGCGGGCCGATCTCGATGCTGCCGTCGTCCTCGCGGCCCACCTCGACGTATCCGAGGACCGCACACCAGAAGACGGCGAGCCCCTCGGGGTCCACAGCGTCGATGACGAGTTCACTGATACGGCATGCCATGCGGGAAGCCCGCCTCCTCGTACGCCCGGCTCACGTGTCGTAACAACCGTCCCACGGCGGGTAGAAGCCGAGCCCCTCCGGATACAGCTCGGCGTTCACCTCGTCCTCGTCCTCCTCCAGGACCAGACCGAACAGCGCCCCCTCGAAGCGCACCTCGAAGGGGGCGATCGCGATGTCCTGGTAGCGGAGTCCGGGCAGCCCGGCCAGCCACGCGTCGAGCAACCGCCTCGCCGCGTCCACCGCCCGCTGCTCCCCCTCCGCCGACGTACCGGTGAACTCGATCCGGGAGCCGAGGTGACGGCCGGCCGCGTCGAAGCGGTGGAGTACGGCGCACCAGCGCTTCGCGGCGAGGCTGTCGTCGCGGCTCCAGTCGTTCCAGTCCTCGGGGAACGCCGCGGTGACGGAGGCGAGGAACTGCCCGTCCCGGCACCGCCCGATGGTGCGGGTGTAGTGATCGGGTTCGTGGCGGATCGGTATGACGTCGGGAACGCTCATGGCTGAACCGTAGACGGGCGGCCCGGCACCGCTCGCGGGGAAACCACGTAACCCGTCACCGGTTCCCGCTCACCCTCACGCCACCCCCCGCGATCCCCTCAGCGCCCCGCCCGCCCCCCATGTGAGTGATGACTCCCGGTACCCGCAACCGCTTTCCTTGTACCGGCGGTCCCCCCACACGCAGAGCGAGGCACCGCATGTCCCCCACCCCCGCCTCGGTGATCCGAGGTGTCGGTTCCTGCCTCCCCGACCGCACCGTGACCAACGCCGACCTGGTCACGGCCGGTCTGAACACGACGGACGACTGGATTCGCACCCGGACGGGCATCGCGGCCCGCCGCAGGGTGAGACCCGGTACGAGCACGGGCGACCTGGCGACGAGGGCCGCGAAGGCCGCGCTCGCGACGACCACCGTCCGCCCCCAGCTCCTGATCCTCGCGACGACGACCCCGGACCACCCCTGCCCCGCGACAGCACCGCAGGTGGCAAGCAGACTCGGCCTCACGGACATCCCCGCGTTCGACCTCGCGGCGGTCTGCTCCGGCTTCGTGTACGCCCTGGCGGCGGCCGACAGCTGGATACGGTCCGGCGCGGCGGACTCCGCGCTGGTGATCGGCGCGGAGACGTACTCGACGATCGTGGACCCGGCCGACCGCAACACGGCGATCCTCTTCGGCGACGGCGCCGGGGCGGTCGTACTGAGTAGGGGCCTGCGGGAGGAGCCCGGCGCGATCCTGGCCGTGGACCTGGGCAGCGACGGCCGCGGCGCGGACCACGTGATGATCGAGGCGGGCGGCTCCCGGCACCCCACCACGCCCAACACCCTCACCCCGTACGACAGTTCCGCCCGCTTCCTGCACATGAAGGGCCGTGAGGTGTACGGCCAGGCGGTCCGCCGTATGACGGCCTCGGCCCGCCGCACGCTGGCCCGCCTGGACTGGCCGCCCGACTCGGTCGGCGCCTTCGTCGGCCACCAGGCCAACCAGCGCATCCTGGACGCCGTCGCCGACCGCCTCGGCATCGCCCCCGCGCACCGCCACGGCAACATCCACGACGTGGGCAACACGGCCGCCGCCTCCATCCCCCTCGCCCTCGCGGACGTCGTCGCGCGCGGCGCCGTCCGGCCCGGCACCCGCACTCTCCTCACCGCGTTCGGCGGCGGCCTGACCTGGGGTTCCGCCGCCCTCACCTGGCCCGATCCGGCACCCCTCGCCCCGAAGGAGCCCCTCATGACGACCACCGAGCCCGCCGTGTACGACCACCTCGTGCACCTCCTGGAGACGAAGTTCGACGTCTCCGAACCGACCCCGGACGCCACCTACACCTCCCTCGGCCTCGACTCCCTGGCCGTCGTCGAACTCTTCGTCACCCTCTCCGACCACTGGTCGATCACCCTCGACGACACGGAGGCGGACCCGGAGCTGACCGTCGGCGCGACGGCGGATCTGGTGGAACGGGCGCGAGATGAACGGGGTTGACGTCGCCGTCACCGGCATCGGCCTGCTCACCCCGGGCGGCACGGACCGCGAGACGACCTGGCGCACGGCCCTGGAGGGCCGCCCGACGGCGGCGCCGGTCCCCCAGCTCAAGAACCTGAGCGTCGACTTCGCGTGCACGGTCCCCGACCACCCGCTCCCCAGGCGGAGTTGGCAGTACGACCGGCACACCAGGTTCGTGCTGGCCGCGGCGGAGGAGGCGGTGGCGGACGCGGGACTGGACCCGGGGGAGTGGGACGGCGACCGGGTGGCCGTCGTCGTCGGCACGGCGTTCGGTGGGACGGAGTCCCAACTCACGCAGCACGAGCGCCTGTTGGCGGGCTCCCCGCTCTCCCCCTACCTGATCCCGATGTTCCTCCCGAACATGGCGGCGGCCCAACTCGCCCTGCGGGTAAGGGCACGCGGCCCGGCCTCGGGGGTCTCCACGGCCTGCGCGTCCGGCGCGACGGCGATCGGGACGGCGTGGAACCTGCTGCGGACGGGTGTCTGCGACATCGCGCTCGCCGGGGGCACGGACGCGGCCGTCCACCCCCTGTGGATCGCCGGTTTCGACAGCATGGGCGCGCTGACCCGGCGTGCCGCCAGGCCCTTCGACGCCGACCGGGACGGGTTCGTGATGGGGGAGGGGGCGGGGGTGCTGGTCCTGGAACGGGCGGCCGACGCGCGGGCGCGGGGGCGGCGGGGGTACGCACTGCTCGCCGGGTACGCGGCGACCGGCGACGCGCATCACGCGGTGGCGCCGGACCCGGCGGGGCGAGGGGCGGAGCGGGCGGTGCGGGGTGCGCTGGAGGTGGCGGGCGTCGAGCCGTCCGCCGTCGACCACGTCAACTCCCATGGCACGGGTACTGAGTTGAACGACGCCGCCGAGGCGGCGCTGATCGCCCGCTGCTTCCCGCACGGCCCGTCCGTGACGTCCGCGAAGGGCACCCTGGGCCATCTCCTGGGCGCGGCGGGCGCGGTGGAGGCGGCACTGACGGCGCTGACGCTGTCGTCCGGCGAAGTCCCCCCGACGGCGGGCCTGAAGCGGCCGTCCCCGGAGGCGGCGCGGCTGAACCTGATCAGCGACCGGGCCTCCCTGGCCCACCCCACCCTCGCCCTGAGCCACTCCTTCGGCTTCGGCGGCCACAACACGGCCCTGCTCTTCGGCAAGTTGGCCCCTGATGCCGACCACGCACCTCATCACCGGCGCGACGGGCCTGATCGGCGCGGCCCTCGTCCTCCACCTGGCGGAACACACGGACGACGAGTTCGTGTGCCTGGTCCGGCCGCCCGTGGGGCGGTTGCCCGACATGCTGAGACGGTCGGCCGAGGCGTACGGCACCAGACCCGAGGTCCTCGACTCCGCGCTACGCCGCACCCGCACGCTGGAAGCGGACCTGACGGCACGGACCCTCCCCCCACTCCGCGTCCCCCGCCCCCACGTCTGGCACTGCGCCGCGGCCCTCCACTTCCGCCGCGCCCACTGGCGCCCCGTGTTCCACACCAACGTCCGAGGCACGCGCCGCGTACTGGAGTTGGCCCGCCGCCTGGACTCCCCCGCGTTCACCTACTTCAGCACGGCGTACGTCGCCGGCACGACCACCGGCACGATCAAGGAAACCCCCGCCACCCCGTCCACGGCCCGAACCCCCTACGAGCTGAGCAAAATCGCCGCCGAACGCCTCCTGTTGAACGCCCCCGACATCCCCGTACACATCCTCCGCCCCTCGGTCGTCGTCGGCCACAGCGAGACCCTCGCCTACCCCGGCACCCCCAGCGGCGCGTACACGATCCAACAACTCCTGGCGGCCCACTACAGAGCGCTCCCCCCGCCCACCACCCACCCCCGCATCCAGGCCCTCCCCCTGGAACCCTTCAACATCGTCCCGATCGACCATGTGGTCCGCGAGGCCCACGAGTTGACCATCAGAGCCGAACCGGGCGGCATCCACCACCTCACCAACCCCACCCCACCCACCACGGACGCCCTCCTCTGCGCCCTCCTCGCCAACTGCCGCGCCCCGTCCCCCACTTACACCCACACCCCCGACCCCGTCCTCCGCATGACCCTCGGCGTCTACGCCCCCTACCTCAACAACCCCCAACACTTCACCCGCACCCACCCGGGAACCCCTTGGCTACCGGACCAGGAGACACTGCGGGCGATGTTCCGTCCGTTCGCGTAGACCGGCCGCCGGACAGGACCCTGGTACGGGGTGATCCGCGTGCATAGAGTCCCCTCATGAACGACGAGATCACGCTCATGGTCGGCCGACGGCTCTACTCGTTCGACGGGCGGGTACTGGAGATATTCGGCGGTGAGGACGCCGTCCGCTACCACGTGCGGAACATGTACGTGCGGGTCACCGGGCCCGACCGGAAGGGCAAGCGGGTCGTGGAGATCGGCCATGGCAAGCAGCCGGACTCCCGGGGTGGAGGCCACGTCTGGCGGTACACGGCCGAGGAGTGGGACGAGGTGCGGGGGCTGGGGGAGTTCCTGGAGACGGTGCGGACGGCGGCGGAGTCGGTGTGACGCGGGGGCGCTGGTTGCCCCCTGGAGCGGACGTCGTTCACAACAGCCCCTGGCCCAGCGCCTCCTCCGGCCCTCACCCGGCCGTCCGCTCGCGCCCCCACGCGGCCAGCGGCTGGAGGGCGTCGTTGAGGCGGGTGCCGTCCTCGGTCAGCGAGTACTCGACGCGGGGCGGGACCTCGTCGTAGGAGACGCGGTGCACGACGCCGTCCGCCTCCAGTTCGCGCAGGTGGGAGGCGAGGACCTTCTCGGTGATCCCCGGAAGCAGCCGCCGCAGCTCGCCGAAGCGGCGGCAGGGGTGCTCGTGGAGCGCCCAGAGGATCAGCACCTTCCACTTGCCGCCGATGACCTCCATCGCGGTGTCGATGCCGCAGACGTGTCCGCCTGGTGCGCCCGGCCGGTTCAGCGTCGTCATGCCCCGCCCTCCTGACGTGCTCGCTCACCCCGGGGTAACCACCCACTCCGAAGTGCGTACTTGATCACCTCCGGGCCTTTGACCAGCCTAATCGGCATGACACAGCACCCTGTTGAGAAGACCCCCGTCACCCTCCTGGGCCTCGGCGCGATGGGCACCGCCCTGGCCCGTACCTGGCTCACCACCGGCCACCCCCTCACCGTCTGGAACCGAACCCCGGCCCCGGCCAAGGCACTTGCCGCCGACGGCGCGAGCATCGCGGACACCGCCGCAGCGGCGGTCGCGGCCAACACCCTCGTCATCGTCTGCCTGTTGGACGACACCTCCGTCGACGACGTCCTGTCCGGCACCGACCTCTCCGGCCGGGACCTCGTCAACCTCACCACCAGCACCCCCGCCCAGGCCCGCGCCCGCGCCGAGTGGGCCCACGCGCGCGGCGCCCGCTACCTGGACGGCGGGATCATGGCCGTCCCCCCGATGATCGGCGTCCCGGAGACCGGCGGATACGTCTTCTACAGCGGCTCGCGCGAACTCTTCGAGCGACACCGCCGGACGTTGGCCGTCCCGACCGGCACCACCTACGTCGGCGAGGACCCGGGCTTCGCCGCCCTCCACGACATCGCCCTCCTCAGCGCCATGTACGGCATGTTCGCCGGCGCCGCCCACGCCTTCGCCCTGATCCGCAAGGAGGCCATCGATCCCACGACCCTCGCCCCACTCCTCGCGGACTGGCTCACCGCGATGGCCCCGGCGGTCCACCAGACCGCCGACCACCTGCGCACCGGCGACTACACCTCGGGCGTCGTCTCCCACCTCGCCATGCAGGTGGCGGGCACGCCGACGTTCCTGACCACCGCCGAGGAACAGGGCGTCAGCCCGCAACTCCTCACGCCCTACTTCGAGTTGATGCGCCGCCGCCTGACCGAGGGGAGCGGCGAGGAGGATCTGACGGGGGTGATCGACCTGCTGGTGCGCTGACGGGCCGGCGGCCTGACGGAGCCCCTCACCGTCCCGGAAACCCGGACCGCTCATGTGACCCAGGTCTCAGTGTGGCCGTGCAGCAGACGAGGCGGTGTTCACGTCGAGGAGGGGTGACAGGAAGGGAGGAGCGTATGGAGGCCGACTTCCAGGCTTTCGTCGCCGCGAGATCGACCGCGCTGTTCCGGGGTGCCTACGTCCTGACGGGTAACCGCGAGGCGGCGGAGGACCTGGTCCAGGAGACCTTGGAGCGAGCCTGCCGCAAGTGGCGAACCATCGCCAAGAAGGACGCTCCGGATCTCTATGTGCGGCGGATCATGGTGAACCTGGCCAACGACCGCTGGCGCAGGTTCCGCCGCCTGGTCACGACGTCCGATCCGGAAAGCGGTGACAAAGCCGCCCCGGGAGACGAGTTCGGACAGGTGGACAACCGGGACCAGTTGGTGCGCGCTCTGCAACAACTGCCCATGCGGATGCGCACGGTCGTGGTGCTGCGGTACTTCCACGACCTCTCCGACACCGAGATCGCAGCCGACCTGGGCATATCGCCCAGCACGGTGCGCTCCCAGCTCGCTCGCGGGATCGAGAAGCTCAGGGACCAGATCCCCGTACTCTCCGCCCCTTCACCACGGCAGCACACGGAAGGAATCCGATGAACTCGTACGGCGATGCACGGCCTTCCGGCTGCACACCTTTCGAAGAGGAACTGATGAACGCCATGAACCGATTCGCGGACTCCGCCGAGGCCCCCGACTTCGACGCGCCCCAGATCCTGCGCCGCACCCGGCGCAGGCGCACCATCGGCATCGCCGCCGTCGCCGCCGCCCTCATCGCGGCGGGTGGGGGTACGGCCCTGGCCACCTCGATCGCCGGCGGCAGCTCGACCCCGGCGGCGCCGAGCACGGCCGACAAGAGCGACGCCACCATCATGCTGTACGGCGAGAACCCGACCATCCCGATCGACTTCGCCGGCTGGAGCCTGGAGGGTGCCAAGTCGTACGTCGAGAAGACCCAGACGAAACTCGGCACCGTCACCAAGAAGGCCGTCAAGGGCTGCAAGCCGAACTCGGTCCTCGGCGTCTCCCCGCACGCCCCGGCGATCGTCCACAACGGCGACACGGTCAGCTTCACCGTCTGCGCCGGCTGACCAGGCCCTGAGCCGGCACGAGCGCCCGCCCCTGCGTCAATCAGGGGCGGGCGCCCGTCACAGCATCACACGGCGCGGACGGCCCGGTGTCGAGACGGGCCCCGCTCACCACCCCGGCCTCAGCCGAACACCCCGTCCTCCAGGGCCCCATGGAGAAGTCGCCGGAGTCCGACCGGCCTCAAGTTGACCGCGTCCAGCGCCTCGTGAGTCAGCGGGATCTCGTCGAGGTGGTACTCACCCGTACCCGGCGCGCTGAACTCCGGCCCCGAACGGTCCTCGAAGGACCAGGTCGTGATGGGAGCGAGGTAGAAGTAGTTCCGGCTCTCCCCCTCGTCCAGCGTCCACAACAGCCGCAACGAGTCCGCGACACCGGCGATCTCTTCCCTCAACTCCCGCCGCAGCGCGTCCTCATGGGTGACGTCGGTGGGTTCGACCTTGCCGCCGGGGGTGACCCAGTAGACGGGGACACCGGGGCGGGTACGGCGGATGAGGAGGAGGGCGCGGGAGGGGGTGGGGAGGAGGGCGCGGACGCGTTCGATCACGGGGTGGGGGTGATGGTGAGGTACGGGGCTTCGGGGGTTTTGGAGTCGCGGATGTGGATGGCGGAGGAGTGGGCGGCGACTTCGACGCACGCGCTCTGCTCGGCGCTGCTGTAGCTCGACCTCAGCCATCGGCGTCGTCCGGTGCCGTTCATCGCTCCTCCTTGATGATCTGGTCCAACAGTGCCATCGATTCATCGGGGTTGAGAGCCTGGGAGCGCAGCATGTCGAACTTCTGGCAGCGGGACATGATGTCGTCCGGAGCGGTGATGAGGACGGTCCCCATCGCGCCCTCGGCGTACACGAACCGGTCCGGCTCGGGCGTCTCCATGATGTGGATCGGCCCCTGGCACCCCGCGTGGGAGGACCGGTCCATCGGCAGGATCTGAACGGTGATGTCGGGCAGCTCGCAGCAGGCGCGCAGATGCCGCAACTGCTCCAGCCAGACGGCCGTCCCGCCGAACGGCGCCCGCACGGCCGCCTCCCAGATCACGAAGCACATCGTCGGCGGAGCCTCCCTCGCCAGGATCTCCTTACGGCGCATGCGCGTCGCCAGCCGTTCGGCGATCTCCTCCTCCGGGAAGGCCGGTACCCGGCTGCGGAACAGGCTCTCCGCGTAGGCGCGCGTCTGGAGCAGGCCGGGGATCAGCCAGATCTCGTACGACAGGTGGTACGACGCCGTCCGTTCCTGTTCGAGGAACTCCTCGTACCACCGCGCGATGAGGTCGGCCTCAGGCAGGTGCCCCACCATCGCGACCAGCACCCCGCCGGTCTCCAGGAAGTCGTCCAGCTCGGCGGCGGTGATCGGGTGCAGGGGACGTCTGCCCTGCTCGATGGAGGCGAGCAGCCCCTCGGAGATCTTGAAGTCACGGGCCAGCTCCCTCTGTGTACGCCCGCTGTTCCTGCGGAGTACGGCCAGGACGGCACCGACCATCCGGTGGGCCGACCCGTTCGACCGGCCCTTCTTCTTCGCCATGGTGCTTGACTCCCCGTCCCCGCAAGAGCATCCACACAGAGCGCTGGTACATCCACGATGTACGCACTCACCGTCTGTCCCATGATGGCGACATCACGTAACCCTCGTCCCATGAACGTGGAACTCCAACTCCCCACCACCCGCGAGCGCCTCTACCCCCGAGCCCGCCGCTCCGTCCCCGCCGCCCGGGACTTCACCCGCGCCACCCTGACCTCCTGGAACACGACGGCCCCCCTCGACGACGTCCTCCTGTGCGTCACCGAACTCACCACCAACGCCCTCCTCCACGGCGTCCCCCCGGGCCGCTACTTCCTCCTCCGCCTCCGCCCCCACGGCAAGGCCGGCGTCCGAGTCGAGGTGCACGACAGCGGCCCCGGCACCCTCCCGATCGTCCCCACCCCGAGGGAGAACGGCGGCCGGGGCCTTCTCCTGGTCGCCGCGCTGGCGGACAAGTGGGGCGCGCAGCAACGGCACCCGGGGAAGGTGGTGTGGTGCGAGTTCGGATGACGGCTCGCCACCTCCCCGCGCCCTTACCAACTTCACGAACACCCTCACGAACGTGTTCCCCTCCCCGCCACCCCGAAGTAACCGCCCGCTCCTACTGTTCCGCCGATTCCAAGATCCCCGGCGGAGGAAGGACGACACCATGCGAGCGACGGCAAGGCGGGCGGCACTGACGGGCGTGGCGGCGGCGATGGCGCTGCTGGCGGCACCCGGCAACGCGACCGCGGCGACGACGACGTACGCGCAGACGACGGCGATCGGCACGCACAACGCGTACGACAAGTCCAAGTACACCTATTTCGCGCAGGCGTTGGACTCGGGTGCCTCGCTGCTGGAGCTGGACGTGTACGCGGACAGCGTGAGCGGACGGTGGCGGGTGAGCCACGGCAAGCCGCTGGCGAACGACAACAACTGCGAGGACGCGGACCAGCCGAGCGAGCTGTACAGCAAGGACCGCAACCAGGACCTGGGCAGCTGCCTGGACAACATGGCGGCGTGGCAGCAACTGCACCCGGACCACGCGCCGATCGTCGTGAAGGTCGAGATGAAGGTCGGCTTCGACAACGACGCGGGCCTCGGCCCGGACGAGTTCGACACGCTGGTCTCGCAGAAGCTGGGCGCGAGCGTGTACAAACCGGCGAACCTGCTCGGCACCTCGTACGCGACGCTGGACGCCGCGGCGAAGGCGAACGCGTGGCCCACCCGGGACGCCCTGAAGGGCAAGTTCCTCTTCGAGCTGATCCCGGGGACGGTCGAGAAGGCGAACCCGCTGGACACGTACTGGACGGACGAGGAGTACGCGGACCACCTGCGCGACCTGTACGCGGCCGGGAACATCGGCTCGGCGGAGGCGTTCCCCGCGGTGCTGGGCGCGGCGGCGGGCGACCCCCGCACCCGTTACCCGGACACGACGATCCGCCCGTGGTTCGTCTTCTTCGACGGCGACGCGGGCACGTACGTGAACGACGCGTACGACACGTCGTTCTACTCGACGAACCACTACATCCTGATCATGACGGACGCGTACGAGATCTCCCCGGCGATCTCCTCGACGACCCCGACGGACGCCGAAGTCGCCGCCCGCCTCTCCCTGTTGGCCGCCGACCACGCCAGCATCATCACGTCGGACTGGTCGGCGAAGTCGGCGTCGGTGCTGTCGTCGGTGACGACCCGAAGCTGACGCGCACCCCCTCACCCCCGCAACGACTCCGCGACCCACACCGCCGTCTTCTCCCCCGCCCGCTGCTTGACCAGCCCCTCCTTGGCGGCGGCCCGAACCCGTACCGCCGTGCCCGCGCCGTCCTCCCCACCCGGAGACACCGACACGGTCACCACCACGGGATTCAGGCCGCCCGCCCCACCCCCGACGACGACCCGTACGACCGACCCGCCCCCGTCATCGACCCGGCGCCCGGCCCCGTACAGCACCTCCGCGACCCGCGCCACGGCCTCCTCGAACGGCAGGGGCACGACGAGGTCGATCTCCCGGACGTTCTTCGGCATCAGCGAGGCCACCCACCGCACAAGCCGCCCGCCACCCGGCCCCAGCGCGGCAAGCGCCTCGGCGAGTATCCGATCCTCGCTACGCTCCACCCGTCCCCCTCAACGTCCCCGCACGTCCCGTACAGCGCCCGGCGGGCCCCGGCCAGTCTCCCAGCCGAGGCCCCGAACCCGCGCCTCACCCCCGCCTGCGCCGCCGCACCCAGACCGGCACCCCGTACAACAGGCACCCGGCGACCAGCAGCCCCACCGCCGCCCACCCCCAACGCCCGGAGGAATCACCGGTGTCGGGAAGAGGCCGCGGAGCCGGCGTCGAGCTCGGCACCAACGGCACCGGCGTCACCGTCACCGAACACCCCGGTCTCACCACCCCCGGCGGACAGTTGGACACCGTGGGCCCTCCCGTCACGGGAACCGTCACCGGCGTCGAGGGCGGCGTCCTCCCGAACACCACCGTGAACGTGACCCGCACGGGACGCGCACAGTCCCCCGGCGCCGTCCCCCGCCAACTCACCTTCCCCGCCCCGAACTCCACCCTCCCGGCGGTGGCCCGCGCGTCCCGCCCGTACGTCGCGTACTTCAGCACCTCGCTCAGGTCGACGCCGGCCGTGGCCCCCGAGATCGCCGTCCCCGTAGGACTGCACACGCTCACCGTGTACGTCACCCGGTCCCCCGGCCTCGGCCGCGGCTTGTCGGTCGTGATGTGCACATCGACCCGCCCCTCCCGCACCGGGACCCGGAAGTCCTCGACCTGCCCGGCCCCGCCGTACCCGACGGGCCGGGGATCGGCGGGCAGCGCCCGCCGCACCGGCACGGACCGCGGCGAGCCACCGACCCGGGCGACGGCCCGCGTCTCCCCGGCGGGCAGCTCCGGCGACACCCCGTCGGCCGGCTGCGCCCCGTACAGCCGCAGCCGCATGTACGTCGTCCCGGCCTTCGCGAACTCGGCGTCCGGCCAGCTCAACGTCACCGAGGTGGCCCCGTCCGCGAGGGGCCGGGTGATCCGCTCCCCCTGGTCGAAGGTCCCGTCGAAGTCGTGGTCGAGCCAGGCGGCCAACATGGCTTTCGAACCGGTCGAGTTGGTGAGCCGGACCGGCACGCTGTACCCCCGCTGCCCCGAGTACGCGACCGGAACGGCGGTCGGCCCCCGCCCGGACTCGTCCAGCCGAGCACCGCCGGGATGCCCGTCCACATCGGCGAAACTCCCCTTGCCGAGGAACAGCCCCGGCACGATGACGTGGTACGGCCCGCCGACGGACAGGCTCGTCCGGTACGAGTCCGGCGCCTCCGCGAACTCGTACTCCGGCCCGGCGACCGTGGCCCCGCACCCCACCGGATACCCGGCGTCCGAACGGTTCCCGAAACAGGTCGAGTTGGCGCCGGCCCCGGTGATCTGGTTGACGATCTCCCCGCCCCCCGGCACCGCGTTGGCCAGATAGGTGTACGTCACGGTCGAACTGGCCCCCGCCGCGAGGTCCCCGGTCCACGTGAAGTCGAACCCGTCCCCGGGGGTCACCGTCCCCGAGGTCGCCGAAGGCCCGGACACGGGCCGCCGGTTGAGCAGCCCCGCCCCCTCGGTGACCTGATCGGTGTACGTGGCCCCGGGATAGTCCGACCCCGACGGATTCGTGACCGTCACCGTGTACGACACGGCATCCCCCGGAACCACCCGGGTCGTGGACGCCACCTTGCTGATCCGAAGCGACGGCACGGCGTTGGACGTCACCGAACAGGCCGGAGAAGTACCGCAGTTGGACCCGGGCGAGGTCGAGGTGACCGCGTTGGCGAGCACCCCGTCCCCCATCCGCGCAGGATTCGCCTTCACGGTCACGGAGTAGGTGACGGTCGCGGTCGCCCCGGCCGGGACGTTCCCGCTCCAGGACAGCGTGGGCGACGCGTACGAGACACCCCCGATCGAGGCGCTCGCGTCACCGTTGTACGCCGCGTCGTCGAGGACGTCGCTCAAGTCGTCCGCCCAGACGGCCCCGTTGAACGTGGCGGTCCCCTCGTTCAGCGCGGTGACGGTGTACGTCACCGTCTGCCCCGGCAGCGGCGCCGAGGTCGAGGCCGACTTCGTGAACCGGATGCTGGGCACCCCTCCGGTCGCGCCGGACCCGCACAGGGGGTCCGCCGAACCCGGTCCGCAGTTCGTGTCCGGCGTCGAGACGACCGCGTTGGCCAGCCTCTTGTCCCCGGTGTCGGGGCTGTCGACGGTGACGGAGTAGGTGACGGTCGCGGTGGCCCCCGCCGGGACGTCGCCGCTCCAGGACAGCGTGGGCGCCCCGTAACGGACCGTCCCGATCGAGGCCGTGGCGTCACCGCCGTACGTCGCGTCGTCGAGGACGCCCGTCAGGTCGTCCGACCACACCGCGCCGACGTAGGCGGCCGTGCCGGTGTTGCGGGCGGTGATCGTGTACGTCACCGTCCGCCCCGGCAGCGGGTTCGGCTCGGACGACGTCTTGGTCAGCCTGAGATCGGGCACCCCGCTCCCGGGTTCGCCGCCGGTCGTGCAGGCGGCGCTCTGCTTCCCGGCCGCACAGTTCGAACCGGCGGGCCCGGTCACGGAGTTGACGAGCCGATGATCCCCGGTGTCCGGGTTGCCGACGGTCACCGAGTAGCGGACCGTCACCGTCCCGCCTCGGGGGACCGTCCCGGTCCAGGAGAGCTTCGGCGCGGCGTACGACACGGTCCCGGCCGACGCCGTCGCGTCACCCCCGTACACCGCGTCGTCGAGGACCTCCGTCAGGTCGTCCGACCATGCCGCGCCCGCGTAGTCGGCCTGCCCGGTGTTGCGGAGCGTGACCGTGTACGTGACCTTCTGGCCCGGCAACGGGGTGGCGGAGGAGGCCGACTTGGCGATGCTGAGCCTCGGAATCCCCGGCGGGACCGGCGAGCAGTCCGTCTGGGAGGCGCCTGACGGGCAGTTGGTGCCGCCGCCCGGCGAGGTCACGGTGTTGGTCAGTCTCCCGTCCCCGATGCCCGGGTCGTCGAGGGTCACCGAGTACGTGACGGTGACGGTGTCCCCGACGCCCACGTTCCCGCGCCACGAGAGCTTCGGGTCGGCGTAGGACACCGAACCCCCGCTCGCGGCGGCGTCGTTGCCGTAGGACGCGTCGTCCAGGACCCCGCTCAGATCGTCCGACCAGGCGGCCCCGGCGTACGTCGCCGTCCCGGTGTTCTCGACGGTCACCGTGTAGGTGACGGTGTCGCCCGGCACCGGCGCGGCCGGCGAGAACGTCTTCCTGATCCGGAGCTGCCCGACCCCGGAGACCGACGAGCAGTCCGCGTCCGCCCTGCCCGCCCGGCAGTTGGACCCCTGCGGCCCGCCGACCGCGTTGACGAGCCGCTGGTCCCCGGTGTCCGGGTTGTGCACGGTGACGGAGTAGGTGACGGTCGCGGAGGCCCCCGCCGCGACGTCGCCGGACCACTTCAGCGTCGGGGCCGTGTACGTCACCGAGCCCGCGGTCGCCGTCGCGTCGCCCCGGTACACCGCGTCGTCGAGCACGCCGGTCAGATCGTCCGACACCACCGCCCCGGCGTAGTCCGCCGTCCCGGTGTTCTCGATCACCACCGAGTACCGGACGACCTGCCCGGCCGTCGGCGTCGCGGGGGACTGCGTCTTGGTGATGTGCAGCTCGGGAACGCCCGGGATGTCGGCGGAACACCGCGGATCGGCCGACCCCTTCGCGCAGTTCGACCCGACCGGCCCGACCACCTTGTTGTCGATCAGTCTGTCCCCGGTGTCGGGGTCGTTCACCCGCACGGCGTAGGTGAACGTCTCGGTCGCCCCCTGAGCCACGTCACCGCGCCAACCGACCACGGGCGCCGTGTAGTTCACGGCTCCCGTGGACGCGGTCGTGCCGCCCGCCCACGCCGCGTCGTCGAGGACGTCCGTGAGATCGTCGGAGACCACCGCCCCCGTGTAGTCGGCCGTCCCCGTGTTCTTCAGCGTCACGGTGTACGTCAGCGTCTCCCCGGGCAGCGGCACCGACGGCGAGACCGTCTTGGTGACGGCCAGCGCGGGCACCCCGGTCGCGGCGGGCGCGCAGTCCGAATCGGTGGACCCCGCACCGCAGTTGGAGCCGGGCGAGTCGGAGACGACCGCGTTGGCGAGCCGCTGGTTCCCGGTGTCGGGGTCGGCGACGGTCACGGAGTAGGTGACGGTCGCGGTCGCCCCGGCCGCGAGATCGCCGGTCCAGGAGACCTCGGGGGAGGCGTAGGAGACCGAACCGCTCGACGCCGAGGCGTCGTTGTCGTACGCCGCGTCGTCCAGGACGTCCGTCAGGTCGTCGTGCCAGGCCGCCCCGCGATAGGCGGCGGTCCCGCTGTTGCGCACGGTCACGGTGTACGTGACCTTCGCCCCGGGCAGCGCGACGGCGGTGGACGCGGTCTTCCTGTACGTCAGTTGCGGCACCCCGAGCGGGGTGGTGGAGTTCCCGCACTCCGAACTCGCCGTTCCCTGCCCGCAGTTGGTGTCCGGCGTGGACGTCACCATGTTCGTGAGCCGCTTGTTGCCCGGCATCGGGTTCCCGAGCAGCACGCTGTACGTCGTCGTGGAGACCGCCCCCGCCGCGAGCGTCCCGTTCCAGCTCAACTTCGGTGCGCTGTAGGCGATATCACCGCTGGAGGCGTCCGCGTCGGCGTTGTACGTCCCGTCGTCGACGAGGTCGGACAGGTCGTCGGACCACACCGCGCCGGCGTAGGCCGCCGTCCCCGTGTTCCGGGCGGTGACCGTGTACGTCACCTTCTGTCCCGCCACCGGGTTCGCCGGTGACCGCGTCTTGGTGAGCCGGAGCTGCGGCACCCCGTTCGAGGTGGTGCACCCGGTGCCGGAGGGCCGGGCGCAGTTCGAACCGGCGGGCCCGGTCACGGCGTTGGTGAGCCGCTGGTCGCCGGTGTCGGGGTTGTTCACGGTCACCGAGTAGGTGACGGTGACGGACGCGCCCGCCGCCACGTTCCCGGTCCACGTCAGCTTCGGCGCGGAGTAGGAGACGGTACCGGCGCTCGCCGAGGCGTCACCGCCGTACACCGCGTCGTCGAGGACACCGGTCAGGTCGTCGGTGAAGGAGGCCCCGGGGTAACCGGCGCCGCCCGTGTTCCGCACGGTGACGGTGTAGGTCGCCTTCTGCCCCTGGAGCGGCGCGCTCGGCGACATCGACTTGCTGATGTCGAGCGCCGGCACCCCGTCGATGTCGGCGGCGCAGTCCGCGTCCGCCGATCCCGCCCGGCAGTTCGAACCGGGCGGCCCGGTCACGGAGTTGGCGATCCGGCCGTCGCCGGTGTCCGGCGCGTCGACCCGCACCTGGTAGGTGACGGTGACCGTCCCCCCGCGCGGAACGGTCCCGGACCAGGACACCTTCGGCGCGGAGTACGCGACCGTACCGGCCGTCGCGGACGTCCGGCCGAGCCAGGTGGCGTCGTCCAGGACCCGCGTCAGATCGTCGGAGAACGAGGCCCCCGCGTAGTCCGCCGTCCCGGTGTTGCGGAGCGTGACCGTGTACGTCAGCGTCTCGCCCGGCACCGGGTTCGTGTCGGACACCGCCTTCCGCACGGCCAGCGCCGGAACGCCGGCCGGTGTGCTCGCACAGCTCGGATCGGTCGACCCCCGCGGGCAGTTCGTCCCCGGCGAGGTCGCGACGACCGTGTTCGTGAGCTGCTTGTCCCCGGTGTCCGGGTCGTTCACGGTGACGCTGTACGTCAGCGTCACCGACGAGTTCCCCGGCACCCCGCCCGACCAGCTGAGCTTCGGCGCCGCGTACGACACGGTCCCGGACGACGCCGAGGCGTCCCCTTTGTAGGCCGCGTCGTCGAGGACGCCGCTCAGGTCGTCGTCGTACGAGGCGTTCGTGTACGCCGTCCCGCTGGGGTTGGTGACCGTCACCTTGTAGCTCACCTGGGAGCCGGGGGTCGCCTGCCCGGTGGAGGTCCGCACCTTGCTGATCCGGAGCGTGGGCACGGTACTGGAGGCCGTGGAGCAGCCGGAGCCGCTCGCCGAAGCGCAGTTGGCACCGGGCGACTCCGAAGTCACCGCGTTCTTGAGGACCTTGTCCCCCATCCGGGCCGGGTCGCTCTGCACGGTCGCGCTGTACGTGACGGTCACCGTCCCCTGCGCGGGAACATCACCCCGCCAGGTCAGCTCGGGCGCGCGGTAGGAGACGGTCCCCGCCGACGCCCTCGCGTCCGCCCCGTACACCGCGTCGTCCACGACCCCAGTCAGGTCGTCCGTGAACATCGCCCCGTTGTAAGGGGAGTTGCTCGGGTTGGCCACGGTCACCGTGTACGTGACCTTCTCCCCCGGCTGCGGAGCGGCCTCCGACACCGACTTGCTGATCCTCAACTGCGGCACGGCATTGCTCGTCGAACAGCCGGGGTCCCTCGAACCTGCGGCACAGTTGGAGCCGCCGGTCGAGGTGACGGCATTCCCGAGAACCTGGTCCCCGCTGTCGGGCGAGTTCACGGTCGCGGAGTAGGTGACGGTCGCGGTCGCCCCGGCCGCGAGATCCGCGGACCACGTCACCTTGGGGGAGGCGTAGGCGACGGTCCCGACGGAGGCCGTCGCGTCACCGCCGTACGCCGCGTCGTCGAGGACGTCCGTGAGGTCGTCGGTGAAGGTGGCGCCGTTGTAGACGCCGGTCCCGGTGTTCTGGACGGTCACCGTGTACGTGACCTTGTCGCCGGGCTTCGGCGCCGAGTTCGAGACGGTCTTCCCGATCCGGAGCTGGCCGACGCCCTGCGGGGTGGCGTTGCCGCACGCCGAACTGGTCGTGCCTTTGGGGCAGTTGGTGTCCGAGGTGGACGCCACCACGTTCGTCAGCCGCTTGTTCCCCGGCATCGGTTCACCGAGCGTCACGCTGAAGGTCGTGGTGGAGGTCTGCCCGGCGGTCAGCGTGCCGGTCCACGACAGCGTGGGCGCCGTATAACTCACGCTGCCCACCGAGGAGTTCGCGTCCCCGTTGTACGACCCGTCGTCGATCAGGTCGGTGAGGTCGTCCGACCAGGCCGCCCCGGTGTACGTCGCCGTCCCCGTGTTCCGCGCGGTGATCGTGTACGTCACCGTCCCGCCCGCCACCGGGTTTGCCGGGCTGAACGTCTTCGTCAGCCTGAGCTGGGGTACCCCGTTCGAGGTGGAGCAGCCGGTGCCGGAGGGCCGGGCGCAGTTGGAGCCGGAGGTGGAGGTGACGGCGTTGGAGAGGGTGCCGTTGCCCGTGTCGGGGGTGTCGACGGTCGCGGAGTAGGTGACGGTCGCGGTCGCCCCGGCCGCGAGATCCGCGGACCACGTCACCTTGGGGGAGGCGTAGGCGACGGTCCCGACGGAGGCCGTCGCGTCAGCGCCGTACGCCGCGTCGTCGAGGACGTCCGTGAGGTCGTCGGTGAAGGTGGCGCCGTTGTAGACGCCGGTCCCGGTGTTCTGGACGGTGACCGTGTACGTGACCTTGTCGCCGGGTTTCGGCGCCGAGTTCGAGGTGGTCTTGGTGAGCTGGAGCTGGCCGACGCCCTCGGGGGTCGGGTTGCCGCAGGCGGGGTTCGTCGTGCCCGGGGGGCAGTTGGTGTCCGGGGTGGAGGTCACCGTGTTGGTGAGCTGCTTGTTGCCGGGCATCGGGTTGGCGAGGGTGACGCTGTACGTCGTCGTGGAGGAGCCGCCGGGCGGGAGGTCGCCGGTCCAGGAGAGGGTGGGGGAGGAGTAGGCCGGGGTGCCGGAGGAGGAGTCGGCGTCGCCGTTGTAGGTGCCGTCGTCGATCAGGTCGGCCAGGCTGTCGGACCAGCTCGCCCCCGAGTACGTCACCGAGCCGTCGTTGGTGGCGGTGACGGTGTAGGTCACGGTCTGTCCGGCGACCGGATGCGCGGGGCGGGAGGTCTTGGTGAGCCGGAGCGAGGGGAAGCCCAGGTCCACGGAACAGGCCCCGGCGGTGGCGCAGTTGGAGCCGGCGGGGCCCGTCACCGCGTTGTTCAGGCGCTTGTCGCCGCCCGGCGGGTTGTCCACGGTCACCGAGTAGGTGACCGTCCGGGAGCCGCCGGCCGCGATGTCGCCGCTCCACGACAGGGTGGGCGCGCTGTAACTCACCTTCCCGCCCGAGGCGTTCTGGTCGTTGTCGAACGTCGCGTCGTCCACGACGTCCGTCAGGTCGTCGGAGAAGGAGGCCCCGGTGTACGTCCCGGTGCCGACGTTGCGCACGGTCACCGTGTACGTGACCTGCTGTCCCGGCCTGGGCGCGGAGGTCGACGCCGTCTTGGCGATGCGGAGAATCCCGACCGCGACGGTCTCCGAGCACTTCTGGTCGGCGGACCCGGCGGCGCAGTTGGTGTCCCCGGTCGACTCGACCGCGTTGGCCAGCGAGGCGTTCCCGGTGTCGGGGGAGTTCACCGTCGCCGAATAGGTCACGGTGACCGTGGAGTTCGCGGGCACGTCACCGGTCCAGGACAGCTTCGGCGCGGTGTAGGAGACGGTCCCGGCGGAGGCGGTCGCGTCACCGCCGTACGTCGCGTCGTCGACCACGTCCGTGAGGTCGTCGGTGAAAGTCGCCCCGGGATAGGCGAAGTCGGTGCCGTTGGTGACGGCGACCGTGTACGTGACCTTCGTCCCCGGGATCACCGGCCCGCTCGGGCTCGCGGTCTTGCGCATCGTGATCCGTGCGGTGCCGCCCCCGTTGGAGTCGGTGCAGGAGTCGTCGGTCGTCCCGGTCTCGCAGTTCGTGCCGGGCGCGGTGAGGGCGTTGTTGAGGACGCCGTTCCCGGCGGGCGGGACATTCACGGTGACCCGGTAGGTGACGGTCGCCGTCCGCCCGGCGGCGACGGGCCCGGTCCAGGTCAGCTTCTTCGCGCCGGAGTCGTAAGTGCCCCTCCCGGCCCCGGAGTCGATCGACCCGTTCACGAACGTCGCGTCGTCCACGACGTCCGACAGGTCGTCGGTGAAGGTGAACGCGCTCGCGTCGCCCTTCCCGTTGTTGGTGGCGGTGACGGTGTACGTCACCGTCGCCCCCGGCTTCGCGCCCTGCGGCGAGGACGTCTTGACGAGCGTGACGTCCGGCCCGTCCACGGTCACCGAAGCCGTACACGTGCTGCGGCAGTTGACGTCCTCGGTCCCCGAAGGCACAGTCACCGTCGCCGTGTTGGTGACCTGCCCGTGCGCCCCGGCGGTGACGTTCCCCGACAGCACGTAGGTGAGCGTCCCGCCCACCGCGACCGTCGGCCGGTCCGCGAGGTCCCCGCTGCCGCCCGCCGCCCCGCAGGCGCTCCCCGAGGACGCGGCGCAGGTCCAGCGGAAGTTCCGGTTCTGCAAGGGCAGCGTGTCCGCGACGCTCACCCCGGCCGCCA
This sequence comes from Streptomyces sp. NPDC004539, assembly GCF_040610055.1. NCBI lineage: Bacteria > Bacillati > Actinomycetota > Actinomycetes > Kitasatosporales > Streptomycetaceae > Streptomyces > Streptomyces sp. NPDC004539. The sequence continues at coordinate 44,403 of NZ_JBEXLS010000022.1, forward strand.
CCGACGGCCCGGCGTTCGTCAGCGTCACGGTGTACGAGAACGCCTGCCCCGGCTGGTACGACGTCGCCGACCCGGCCTTGGTGAGGGTCAGCGCGGTCCGCGGCGCCCCGACGGGCGGCGGCGGCGCCGGGTCCGAGGAGTTGTCGCCCGGCGTCGGGTCGTTCGTCGCCGCCTTCGACACGGCGACGTTCCCGATGTCGGACCCGTTCCCGGTGTACGCTGGCGACAGCCGCACGGTGACCGTGTCGACCTGCGAGGCCCCGTTCCCGAGGGTCGCGATCGTCGGACAGGTCACGTTCTGCCCGGTGGCCGTGCAGCCGGTCGACGACGACACGAAGGCGAGCTGCGCCGGCAACGCGTCGGTGACGGCGACCTGCCGGGCGTCCGAGGGCCCGTTGTTCGTCGTCGTCACCGTGTACGCGAACGTCTGCCCCGGCACGATCCGCGCCTGCGTCGCCGCCCGTTTGGCGGTCGCCACATCGGCCGACGCCGCCCCCACGTTCGGATTGACCGTCGGGGACGTGTCGTTGGCGGTGTTCGGGTCGTTCGCCCCGCCGGACACGGTGACCGCGTTCCCGAGGTCCGACCCGTTCCCCGTGTACGAGGCCGCGATCAGGACGGTGAGCCGCGCGGTCACGCTCCTGCCGCTCGCCGCGCTCAGCCCCGTGCAGGTGACGGTCCGGCCGGACGCCGTACAGACCGAGTCGGACGACGACACGAACGACGTCCCGGCGGCCAGCGTGTCCGTGAGCGTGACGGTGCCGACCGCGTCGGACGGCCCGTTGTTCGTCGCGCCGATCGTGTAGACGACCTGCTGCCCCGGTACGACCTGCCCCGTCGTGCCGAGGACCTTCGTCCCCTGGAGGTCGGTCTGCGGCGGGCCCACGTTCGGCGAGGACGGCGTGGACGTGTTGTTGCCCGGCACCGGGTCCTGCGTGCCCGACGCGGACGACGCCACGTTCCGGATGTCGGCACCGGTCCCGGTGTACGAGGACGCGAGCCGCACGACGATCCGGTACGCCTTCGACGCCCCGGCCGCGATCGTCGCCGTCGGCCCGCAGGAGACGGTCTGCCCCGACGCCGTACAGCCGTCCGGCGAGGACACGAAGGCGAGTTGGGTCGGCAGGGTGTCCTTCACGGTCGCCTGCCGGGCGTCCGAGGGCCCGTTGTTCGTGGTGGTGACGGTGTACGTGAACTGCTGCCCCGGCGCGACCGTCCCGCTCCCGCCCGGCGAGGTCACCGACTTCGCGGTCGTCAGATCGGCCTGCGGGGTCGAGACGTTCGGCGGGACCCGCGCGGAGGTGTTGTTGTCCGGGTCCGGATCGGTGTTCCCGGCGCCCGGCCGCCCGCTCGCCTGGTTCGGGATCGTCGAGCCGTCGCCCTGGTAGGCGGCGGAGATCCGCACCGTGAAGGGGTACGCGACCCCTGTCCCCACCGGGATGTCGATCCCCGAACAGGTGATGTTCTGCCCGGAGTTCGCGCAGTTGGACGGCCCCGACACGTACGTCATCCCGGTCGGCAGCGTGTCCGTCAGCGTCGCCCCCGTCGCGACCGAGGGACCGGCGTTGTTGATCCACACCGTGTACTGCACGGTCGACCCCGGCGGTACCGCCGTCGTCGTGTTCAGCACCTTGCTGACGTGGATGTCGGTCACCGGACCGCCGATGTTCGGCGTGGACGGCGTCGAGGTGTTGTCGCCGGTGTTCGGGTCGGGGGTGCCGGACGAGGTCGCCGTCGCGGTGTTCCGGATGTCCGAGCCGTTGCCCGTGTACGACGGCGAGGTCGTCACGACGATCCGCCAGGACGCCGAACTCCCGGCGGCGATCGACGCGTTGGGCCCGCAGGTGACGTTCTGCCCGGCCGCCGTGCAGCCGTCCGGCGAGGAGACGAACGTCAGCCGGTCGGGCAGCGTGTCCGTCGCGGAGACCCCGGCCGCCGGGCTCGGGCCCGCGTTGCTCGCGGTGACGGTGTACGTGAACTGCTGCCCCGGCGCGATCGGCCCGCTCGGTGAAGTGACGCTCTTCGTCGTCGAGATGTCGGCGGCGATGGGCGAAACGGTCACCGCCTGGCCGCAGTTGGCGTTCGAGCCGGTGCAGGGGGAGGGGTCGGTGGACGAACTCGCCAGCGACTGGACCTGGTTGGTCTGGGCCGTCGTACTGTTCATCGTCGCGGTGACGGTCAGCGTGGCCGTCGTCCCCGCCGCCATCGTGCCGATGTTCCACTGCCCGGTGCCCGGCGTGTACGCGCCGCCCGAGCTGTCTCCGACGTACGTCACCCCGCTGGGCAGCCGGTCCGTCAGGACGGTCGTCGCGGACTGGCTGGGCCCCTGGTTCTGCACGGTCACCGTGTACTGGAACCGCTGCCCGTAGCCGACCTGCGTCGCGTTCGCGGCCTTCGTGACGACGAGGTTCGAGACGGCGGACCCGACGTTCACCAGCGTCGTCGCCCGGTCGTCGCCGGCGACGTAGTCCCCGAACCCGCTGACCTGGATGCCGTTCGGGCTGGTCAGCTGGGTGTTGGTGGGCGCGTTGCCGTACACCGTCACCGAGATCGGCAGGCTGACGCTCGCCCCCGAGGCCAGCGCCGACGCCTGGACCGTGCAGGTGACCGCGCTCTGATCGGCGTCGACCGTGCAACCCGCCGGCTGGCCCGAGGTGTTGGCGAAGGTGTACGGCGGCACCTTCACCGTCACGGTCGCGTTCTGGGGCGCGTTGTTGGGGCCGTTGTTGCGGACGACGACCGCAACGGTCGTCACTCCGCCGGGGACCGTCGTCGCGCTGCCGCCGCTCGGGGTGACGTCGAAGTCGTCGGCGAGGATCGTCGTCCGCGCGCTCGCCGTCAGGTTCGCCGTCGTGTCGGCGAAGTCGGCGTCCACGTTCGAGTAGGCGCCGAGGAGCTGGTACCGCGCGGTGTTGGTGATCGTCCCGGGGCCGACCGCCGTGCCGTTCACGGTGATCGTGTCGGTGACGCCGATGGGGGTGCCGATGGGCACGCTGACGGCGTTCCCCGAGCCCGAGGACGCCGACTGGCCGCTCTGCCCGCAGTAGCCGCCGCTGCCCGCCGAGCAACTCCAGGTCACACCATTGATGTTGGACGGCACGGTGTCGACGAGGGTGCCCGATGTGCCGTTGACCGAGTCCGGCTTCGCCGTCGCCTGGATCTGGTACCGCACCGGCTGCCCGACCCACACCGAGGAGGTGCCCGTCTTGGTCGTCGCCGCGTTCGTCGGCAGGGTGACCTGGACGTTCCTGATGTTGTTCGCCTCGTAGGCGCCGCCCGTCGAGGCCGCGAACCCGATCTTCATCTGCGCGGGGAGGGCGGCCTGTCCCGCGCTCGACCCCACGTCGTAGTTGCTGACGATCGTCGTCAACTGCGCCGCGGACGGGCCCTGTTGGATGGTGACGACGCTGCCCTTGATGATGACCCTGAGGTGGGCGAACGTCGTGTCGCCGGACTGGTTGAAGCCGTTGTTCACGCCCACGCCGGTCAAGTACCGGTATCCGCTGGTCCCTTGGCCCGAGCCGCGCAGCACGATGTTCTGCGGTCTGCCGCCGGGGCCGGTGTTGTTGCCCGCGAGCCCCGTGCTGTAGTTCCCGTAGTTGTCGATCCCGATCCCGAGCCAGCCGCCGTTCATCCCGGGGACCGTGCACGGTCCGTTCGAGCCCTGCGCGATACAGGCGTACCCGAGTCCGGCGCCGGAGCCGCCCATCTGGTTCGGGGTCGCGGCGGCGTCCATGAAGAACATGGAGAGGCCGTCCCCGTCACCCGAGTTGATGTTGTAGTCGAAGTCCGTCACGACGCCCGCGCCGGCCGTGAAGTAGTCGTTCAGGACGTACGCGCCCTTGAGGTTCCCCCGGTTCGTCGTCAACTGGAGGTACGGATTGCCCACCGACCCGTGCAGGTACGCCTGACTCCCCTGCACCGCGTTGATCGCGACCCAGCAGTGCGAGAGCCGGCTGGTCTGCGAGACGGTGAAGGTCTCCGTCACCGGGAACTGGAGGTTCTGCGGGGAGCCGGAGCAGTCCCCGACGTTCTGGGTGGTGTCACGTCTGCGGGGGGCGGGGGAGGGGGGCGGGGGCGGGCTGGGCGAGGGGGATGCGGAGGGAGGCGAGGGCGGAGACGCGGACGCCGACACGGGTGCCGCTGCCTTGGCCGGGGGAGAGGCGCCGGCGGACGGGGACGGGCTGACGGACGGGGACGGGCTGGCCGAGGGAGCCGGGCCGACGGACGGGGCCGCAGACGCCTCCCCCGCGGAGGAACCGGAGCGCGAGCCGGACGTAGAGGTTGAGGCGGACACGGAGGCCGAGCCGGACGTGGAGGTTGAGCGAGACGTAGAGGTTGAGCCGGACGCAGAGGCCGAGCCGGACGCAGAGACCCCACCGCCCTCCCCCCGATCCGCGTCCCCGAACGGCCCCACCAGCGTCACCCCGTCCCGAACCCCCTCCCCCACCCGGAACGTCACCCTCTTCACCGCCCGCGAGAACACCACATCCGCACTCCGCCCGGCCTCCCAGACCCGCCCACCGCCACCACCACCGGCCGCACTCAACGCCACCCCCTCACCGACCCGGCCGATCCGAGGCGACACCCCCGCCCCGAACCCCTCGGCAGCCACCGCCTCCCCGCCCTCGGTCACCCCTTCCGCGCTGACGGTCCCCCCGCCCAGCCCGCCCAGCGAGAACCACACGGGCGCGGCCTCGGGAAGCGTGAGGGTGACGTCGTACGGCCCGTGCGAGGCCCCCGGCAACCGCACCCCCGCGACCCCCTCCGCACCAGCGACCCGCTCCGGCACCGCCACGGTCCGCCAGCTCCCGTAGGCGGTGGCCCCACCGAAACCGACCGTGTACCCGGAGCTCCCCGCCCTCAGCACCCCCGCCAACGACCCGCTCACCCCCATGGGCCAGTCCGCCAGCACCTCCGCCTCCCCCACCCCGAGCCGGTCCCGCAACTCCACCCCGCCCCGACGCCCCTCCCCGGACGCCGGCGCGGGCGCGAACCCCAGAAACAGCACCAGCAGAACCACGAACAGCCGTCCTGGCCACCGCGTGAGCGTGGAGTCCATGTGTCGTTCCCTGAATCGCTTAGATATGACAATCCGTCAGCATCCAGAGCAATGTCCGCAAATACGACGACCCGATCATCCCCCACCACAAGATCATCCGTACGGCCCCGACCAGCGAGAACGTTCCGCCCGGACGATGACACGGCACCTGACGAACCGTTACCTCTACAGCACAAGCCCGCGTTCACCAGCCCCACCCGAGAACGACGAGAGGTCCGGCCCCCTTGCCCCGCATCCTGGAGCTCGGCTCCTACATCCTCCCCGCCTACGCCGGCATGATCCTGCGCGAACAGGGCTGCGAGGTCACCAAGTGGACCCACCCGGAAGGCCACCCGGACCCCGTCCAGACCCTCACCAGAGGCGACGAACTCTGGACCTGGCTGAACGAGGGCAAGTCACTGCTCCCACGCCCCGCGACGGACGTACGTACCCTCGCCCCCGGCGACACGGACGTCGTGATCGACAACATCCGGTCCGCCACCTGGCGGTCCTGGGACATCGACCCCCGCGCCGAGGCCCGCCGGCTCAACGTCCCCTGGATCTCCATGCGGGACGAGTTCGACGGCCGGTCGTTCGACGCGGTGGCCCAGGCGAGGGCGCTGATGGAACACACCCCGTACATCCCCCTCTACCTGGGAGACACCTCGGGCGGCCTCTGGCTGGCCTTCAAGGCGCTGGCCCTCCTGACCGCCGGCCGCGCGGGACACCACACCCTCCGCCAGTCCAGCTGCCTCGCGAAACTGGTGGAGGGGGAGCTGCGGGTGCCCGCGACCAGGGGGAGCACCCCGCCCTGGGACGCCCCCGGGACGTACGGCCCGCACGCGAACGGCGTCCGTGTCGTCTACCGAGGCACCCCGGTGCACGAACCCGTCCGGGACCACCTCTGGAAATGGCGGCATCTCCGGCACGACGGGACGGGCCGGATCGTCATCTGAGCGGCGACCGGCCGCCGCGCGTGGCGGGGGACCGGACCTCGGAGCGAAGAACCCCGAGACCACCGGCCCCCACCCCGAGCACTCCCCTTCAGGTCACCCGAGTCGGCTCCCCCTAGAGCTCCTCCTCGCCCTCCCCCTCCTCGTCCCCCGACTCCGCCGCAGCCGCCATGATCGCCGTCTCGTACACGTCGACCACCTGCTCGACGCTCCGGTCCGTGCTCCGGGCGACCTCCGCGATCGCGGCGACGGCCCAGTTCGCCAGGGACAGGGCGAACGCCACGAGCGCGTCGTCCCCCCGCCCCCGCTTCACACCGAGGATGTAGGCGAGGTTCAGATAGGGCACCAGCTCCGGCTCCCGCACCTCGCCCGCGCTCGTACGGACCATCTCGATGGTCGTCCGGGACGCCTCCCCGCGCAGCGGCAGCAACCTGTCCCGCTCCGCGTACACCTCCGACAGCACGTACTGCCGCATCTTCTTGTCCACGCCGCTCCTCCCACCGGTTCGTCCCCTCAAGGTCCCCGATCGGACGGGTGGTCACCTCTCGTTGGATGCAACTGTGCGAACGGTTGGACGCGCGACCCTCAGTCACCCGGCCCCTCAGTCACCCGGCTCCTCAGTCACCCGGCTCCTCCTCCCCCCGCCCCTTCCCCAACTCCGCGGCGAACTGCGCCCCCGCGAGCAGCGCGAGGTTGGACAGCCACAGCCACACGAGGAACACGACGACGCCCGCGAGGGACCCGTACAGCCTGCTGTAGGCGCTCAACGTGGCGGCGTACAGCGCGAACCCGGCGGACACGGTCAGCCACAGGACGGCGGCCAGCGCGCCCCCGGGCAGACTGCGGGAGCGCCGGCGGGCCCCGGCCGGCCCGGTGTGGAAGACGACCACGACGAGCAGCGCGACCAGACACAGCAGCACCGGCCACCGCAGCAGGTTCCAGACGAGCGCCGCCGTCGCCCCGAGCCCGAGCAGCCGCCCGCACGCCTGCGCGAGCGGCCCGGTGAGCAGCAGCACGAGGGACCCGGCCAGCAGCAGGACGAGCAGCGCGAGCGCGGTGAGCACCGTGTGGTGGGCCCGCCGCCAGGGCGAACGGTGGTCCTCGGTGCGGTGCATACGGTGCAGGGCCCGCCGGAACACGGCGAGATAGCTGGACGCCGACCACAGCGCGCTGACGGTCCCGGCGACGAGCAGCGGCCACGCCCCCGCGTCCGCGCCGAGCGCCCGCGACAGCACGGCGCGCAGATCAGCCGCCGACTCGGCGGGCGCGTACGCGGTGACGTGCGTGACGAACTCCTCGGCCGTACCGGGGCTGATCAGCCCGAACGCCAGCACGGCGACCAGCAGCGCGGGCAGCACGGCGAGGATCGCGTAGTACGTCAGCGCCGCCGCGCAGTCCGACAGATCGTCGTCCCACAACGCCCCGGGCGTCCGCCGCAACGCCGGCCACCAGCGGCGGACCCCCGCCGTCCGCGTCCTCACGATGCCGTCCTTCCCTAGGTTCCCTCGTACTCGTTGCCTCTTTTTCCGACCCGAACCGTACGACGTTGTGACGCGACCGCCCGGAAAAGCCCCGGCCCCGCTCGACCGCCGGCCGAGGAACCCGCCCCGGCACAACCTGACAACTGCCAGGACCGCGCCCCCGCCCTCCCCTGATTCCCTTACGACGACGGCGGCCCGGCGGGACACCCGAGGCCGCCGCCACACCACCGCACCCGAGGGGAAGGCACCGTCATGACCGGACGAGCCATTGCCAGAGCCGCCTGTACAGCCGCCGCCGGCCTCCTGCTGGCGACCGGCGTCACCGTGGCCGCGCCGGGCACCGCCCTGGCCGCCCGCTCCGACTGCGAACGCGGCGCCAACGGCTTCCGCGACATCGCCGACAACACGGTCGGCGTGGCCGCCGGCCCCTCCGACAAGCTCCTGCGCCCCTCCGACCCCCAGGGCCTGGTCGGCCGCATCTCCCTGCGCGCCGTCCGCATCAGCGGCGACATCTACGGCTTCGCCGCCCTCACCGTCCCCCGCGCCGGCGACGACGTCTGGATGGACTGGACCCTGAACGGCCGCGACGTCCACGTCCAGTGCGGCCCCTTCAACGCCACCCGCGACGGCTCCCCCCTCACCAGCGCCGCCAAGATCACCGACAACAGCCCCAACTACCGCTTCCGCGCCTGCGGCGGGGGCGGCGGCCAGGCGGTCCAGTGCACCGACTGGTGGTAGCCGACCGCCCCACCCCGACGCGCCCCGTCCCCCCTCCAGGGCCGGGGCGCGTCGGCGTACCGGCGGAACCCGGCGCCGTCCCCGCAAGCGCGCCCCGGCCGTCGGAATCGGTTCGGAAGCGGAGGGCGGGTGCCCGCGGAAGCGGCGGGCGCGGTGCAGTGGGGTCCGGTGAGGCCGGGCGGCGGTGGCGGACCGCGTGAACCGGTGGGACGACGCCGCGCACGGGGAGCCCAGAGATGCGGAGGAACCCACCGGACCGGGGGGCGGGAGCCGACCGCCGACGCCCGGTCTCACCTCGGAGCCGTCGCGGGTGCCACGACGGCGCCCGTTCGTCCGGGCCCCGTTCAGCTACCCGGGGCGGGCCCGTCCGGGCCCCGCTCCAGGTCCGGGACCAGTTCCTGGAAGCGTCTCTCGACCGGCGCGAGGTCGGTTCGGGCCAGGTCCTCCGGGCGCACCACGATGCGGAGTTCGGGGGTGAGCGCGGGGTGGCTGCGGCAGGCGTCGATGAACGAGTCGACGATCAGGGCCACGAGCTGGCCGCGGTCGAGTTCGGTGACGCGGGCGAGCCCGGAGCCGATGAGCGGGACGGCGACCGGCTTGAACAGGCCGTGCACCGCGACCGACGCCCACAGGTTCGCCAGGCTGACGCGCAGGTCGTCGTGGCCGGAGTGGGCCACCAGGTCGTTGCCGAGCCGGGAGTAGGCGGTCGCGAACACCCGGCGTCCGCCGTCCACGGGGACGGCGACGATGGTGCCCACCGGGTAACGCACGCGCCGCCCGCGGGGTTTGGCCCGCGCGCTCTCCGTCGCGACGGCCCGGACGGTACGCAGCCCGGATCTGAGCTTCTCGTCCAGGAGACGGCGTTCCCCGGCGAACAGCCGGTCCACGAGCTGGCTCTGCACGCTCTCGCGGCTGATGACGATCGACTGGTCGGACTCGGTGTCGAAGGTGTCGGTGAAGCCGACCACCAGGTTCGAGTCCGTCTGCTCGAACAAGTCGCCCCGGACCAGGACGACATCGGCCCGCTGACCCGGCAACGGCACACGGTGGCGCATCAGTTCGGCGCCGTGCCGGGCCCGCAGCGTGGCCCGCAGGGCATCCAGGGTGTGCGCGGCCTCGGGGTCGTCGGGGTGGTCGCGGGCGATCGACTCGGCGACCGGCAGGGCGAGTTCGGGACGGCCCAGGTCGGCCTGGACGCTGACGAGTTCACGGCGGGCGGCGTCCCGCAGGGCGGCGAGGCGGCGGATGAAGGGCTCCGCGAACCCCTCGCCGTCGACCTCGGCCAGCGGGCGGCCGTAGATCAGGGACAGCGCCTCGTCGAGCCGGTGCGCGGCGGTGGCCGGCGGGTCGAGCAGGGCGCCGCGGACGACGTCGGTGAACCGCGCGCTGTCCAGTTCCCCGGGCCGCAGCACCAGGCGGTAGGCCGACTCCGAGCCGTGCAGGGTGACTTGCTGCTCGGTGCGCAGGACGCGGGCGCCGGTGCCGTCCTGCCGGGGATCGAGGGCGCGGCGCAGTTCCAGCACGCGTTTCTGCACCTCGTTGCGGTTGCGCTGGGCCAGATGGCGCGGCTCGTCGGCCAACCCCCAGACGTCACGCCGCAGTTGCCGTACCGGAACGGCCTCGCCCTCGGCGGCCACCAGGCGGATCAGCAGCCGGGTGGTCAGCGGTGTCAACCGCACCGCGACGCCGTCGACTTCGAGCCGGACCGGGCCCAGCACCCTCACTTGGATCTGCGTCTGTGCATCGGCCACTCGCGTCGCCCCCGCCGCATCTGTGCGCCACTCTGCGTAACTATCAAGTGACCGGCAGATTATCACGATGCCTTGGAGGAACGATGCGCTCGGGTGATTCCGGTGGACCCGGGACGATACGGCCGCCACGACGCCCGTCGCGGCTGTTCGGCACCCGCCGCGCCCGGCAGGTCTTCGCACGCAGCACGGCCGTCGCGTTCGGCGGGATGTCCGCGGTGCTCCAGTTCACCGCCCAGTTCCTCCCCGGCAGCCTGCCCGACCCCGGCCTCGTCAGCGCGGTGTCGGTGGGCGCCTGCCTGGTGTGGGGGCTCCGCGCGGCCCGGCCGGTGCGGCGGGTGCGGCAGGAGTTCCGGCGGCCGGACATGACGGTCGTGGTCGAGGCGGGCGACGTCTTCGAGCAGAGCGCGCATCTGGTCGTCGGGTTCTGCGACACGTTCGACACCGAGCCGCGGGCGTCCGTCGTCATCAACGGCGACAGCGTGCAGGCCCAGTTGCTGGCCCGGTGCTACGACGGCGACGTACGGCGGCTGGACGCGGAACTGGCCGGCGCGCTCGCCCCCCTCGCACCGGTCGCGCGCGAGGAGCGGGCCCGCAAACCGCTCGGCAAACTGGACCGGTACCCGATCGGCACGGTCGCGGTACTCGGCGCCCGGCCCCGGCTGGTGTTCGCCGTCGCGTACAGCCGGATCGGCAACGACTACGTGGCCGCGTCCAGCGTCGAGGACCTCTCGGCCGGGCTGACCCGGCTCTGGGAGGCGCTGCGCGACCACGCCCAACTGGAGTGCGTGGCCATGCCGTTGGTGGGGTCGGGGCTGTCCCGGCTCGGCCATCTCGACCAGGACAGCCTGCTGCGGCTGCTGCTCATGTCCTTCGTCGCCCGCTCCCGCGAGGGCGCGATCTGCCGCGAACTGCGGGTGGTGGTACGGCCGTCGGACCTGGAACGGATCGACCTGCGGGAACTGGGCGCCTTCCTGAGCGCCCTCGCGGCGGGGCCCGCCGCAACATGAGGACGTTCAGGCGATCCGCCGATAGGCCGACAGATTCTCGAAGTACGAGGTGTCGAGCCAGTCGGACCGGGAGTCGTCCAGCCGGCACTCGGCCACCTTCAGCCGGGCGACGATCTTCCTGAGGGAGTCCTCCGAACCGTCGAAGCGGATGACGTTGCGGCCCGCGGTGTCGGCGGCCTGCCGCAGCCGGCCGACCTCCACGATCACCGTCCGCTCGGGGTAGGCCATCAGCACCATGCCCAGCTCGATCAGCACGTTCTGCCGGGGCTGGCCGGTGAGCCGGATCTCGTCGTCGCGTTCACGGTCGCCCAGCAGCTGGGGGTGGAGCTTGGCGACGTCGTCCGGCGTGAGCAGCACCAGCGCGGCCTGCGCCTGGGACGGCGCGTGCGCGACGACCTCGCCGAGGAAGGGCGACGCCTTGCCGGTGGCGCGCACCAGCTCCTCCCACTCCAGGGGCCGCAGGTCCAGGCGGCGCAGCAGCCCGAACATCGCCGAGCGCACCTCCTCGTCACGGCCGTGCACGACGAAGACGCTGCGGGCGCGGACGTCGTCGGAAGGGTACGTGGGCGTCCCCGGCGCCGTCGGCCGCTCCCGCTCCGCGACCGCGGGGGCCGCCGGTGCCTCGTGGTAGTTGTAGCCCATCCGCCGGTTGCCGTCGCCGGTGAAGACCTGGTTGTTGTCGCCGAACGTGTTGTTCCCGCCCATGGTCACTGTCCCCCTCGATCGCCGGACGAACCGGACGGACCGTTGCCGGATTCGTGGTACTCGTAGCCGATGTCGTGGTTGTTGTCGCCCGTGAACACCTGATTCCGGCCCCCCATCAGGATGTTGGTCTGCGCGCGGTCGTGCTCGGCGAGGTCGATGTTGTGCTCCGCGAGGAACACCCGGATGTTCTGGAGCGTGCGGCGCTGCACGATCTGCATGTACTTGACGGCGTCGGTCTTCTGGAAGAAGTGGTGGTAGGTGTCGCTGGTGGCCATCTCCCGGACGCTGGTCAGCGCCCCGCAGTCGACCGCCTCGGTCGCATAACGACCCAGCTGGAACTCGCTGTTGTCGACCAGGACGGTCTCCGCCTCGGCGCGGGCGACGGTGGCGCGGCTGCGTCCGGGGCGCAGCAGCCGGCGTACCGAGCCCGGCAGGAACCGCTGCGGGACCAGGTACAGCGGCCACAGCGCGAGCGCCAGGGCACGCATCGGCACGGCCTTGGCCATGTCCCACGCGACCCGCACGGCCAGCCGGCCGTCGAAGGCGTCGGGCAGCCGGTCGGCGAGGTGGAAGTCCTGGACCAGCGGCCCGAGTACGTAGGTGTAGAACTCGGTGTGCAGGGTGTCGCCCTTGAGGTCGAACCCGACGAAGATCGAGGTCACCAACTCCTCGTTCCACGAACCGACCCGCACGCACAGGTATTCGCGGGCGGAGTCGTAGTCCTCCCGCCAGTGGATGTCGGGCAGGTCGTCCACACCGGGCAGCCGGGACCAACCGGGGCCGCGCGTACGGTCGTTGGTGCGGATCGCGGTGGTGAAGCGGCGCTGCTCGACGGTGAGGCCCTCGATGCGCTCGTCCTCGCGGGCCTCGTCGCGCAGCTCCGCCCGCATCCGGCCGGCCACATAGTCGGTGATGTCGTGGACAGTGAACGGGACGGGCGTCTCGCGCCCCTCCAGATCCAGGGTCGCGCCGCCGCCGTCGCCGTCGGTCTTCGTACGGGTGTCGATCCGCTTCTTGCGCGCACCGACCAGGAGTTGGGCGTTGGACCACTCGCGCAGGAGTTCACCGGCACCGACGAACGGCCGGAAGCCCCCGTAGAAGACGAGGCCGCTGCCGCTGGACTGCTCGTGGTCGATCTTGCGGACGACGGTGTCGGTGAGGGCCCGGTTGGCGGGGTAGGCGCCGTCGAAACCGCCGTCGGGGCGGGTCTCCTTCAGCCGGGTCATCAGGATGTGCAGGGTCACGATGCGCCGCAGATAGGCCGCGCCCCACCACACCCACACCAGGAGCAGCCCGGCCGTGAGGCCGTTCAGCGTGCCCTGGACCAGCAGCAGCCAGACCACGAAGGTGGCGCCGAGGCCCACGGCCCACTGGAGGCGGTGCAGTCGGCGGGCGGCGAGCGCGTGGGCGAGCACCGACACGGCGTCGTAGCCGTACGACGGCGCCACGACCCGGGGGTAGTTGCGCAGCAGTTCCCGCACGACCGCGCGCCGGTAGCCGGCGTCGAGGTAGGTCCCCGCGGACAGCAGGCGGGTGGCCTTGGTGCGCGCGTACGCCCGTGCGGCGCGCGGCGGTTGGTGTCCCGGCTCGGGGGGACGGGGACGGATCACTTGGGTGGTCACGGCCGTTCAGCGCTCCGCTCTCTGGTTACCCGTGGACTTGACGATCTCTCCGCCGCTGACGGTGTAGACCTTGTCGAACGTCTTCGTCGTACCGTCCGTCTGGAGCGCCTCGAGAGTCAGCGCCACGTCGTCGCCCTGCACGGAGGTGATGGTGATGGTGTCCGACCGGGTCGTGGCGAACCCCGTGACGAACGCGTCGTAGTCGCTGTCGAGGTTCTTGCCGCCGAGCGACCAGGCTGTCGCGTAGTCACGGCTGTTGATGGCCGCGAAGTAGGCGGTGACGACGCCCTCGGGACCGGCGGGGGTGTCGCTGTAGCCGGAAGCGGTGGCCGAGTCGTACGGCACGGGTGTGTCGCTCTCGTAGTACGGCACGGGTGTGTCGCTCGACCCGTACGGCACAGGCGTGTCGGTCGCGTCGTACGACGCGGAGGTGTCGGGCACCTCCGTCGTCTCCGAGGCGCTGGGCCATCCCGACGAGCCGAGCCAACTGCTGCCGGAGCGCGCGGAGTTGTCGCCGCCGCCCGACAGATTCCCGGCCAGCGCCAGCAGCAGCACCAGCACCAGCGGCACGCCGACGACGGCGAGCCCCCAGGTCCGGGCGGGTCCGGGCGGCGGGATCAGCCCCACGCCGTGATAGGCCGACGGCGCCCCCGGCTCGGCGGGAAATTCCTTCCCTGGATCTCTCCGGGACGATGGTGGTCCTGGGTCGTTCATGGGTACTCCAACGTTCACGACCCGTGCGACCCACGAGTCGGCGGCGAGCCGACGGCGAGAAGCGCGCGGAACGGCCGGTTGACCCTGCCGATACGACCACCCCACCCGCTTCCGCAACCAGAACCGATCCGCTTCCGATCCACTTCCGCCACCCCACCCACCCAACCAAAAAGACCCCCTCCACCCTGCGTTTCCGCAGGTCAGAGGGGGTCTCTTGGTGTGGAGCCTAGGAGAGTCGAACCCGAGGCGGGGACGCCTCTGACCTGCGATTATTCCAGAGAACCGGACATTGGCACCCTATTCAACCCTGCTCGATCCACCTCGGTCCCCGTCGATCCAGGGCCGGTGCGCACGCGTGTGCACGCAGCTCAAGGCGATTGCAGCAGCGAACATCATGCTTGCAACCATCCTGCCTACAGGGCGGCTTGGCTGCCCCCTGAAGGATCTCTGCAAATCATGCCCCTTCGGCCTGCCGTGGCCCTTCTCCGCCTGGGCGGAGAGCAGATATCGCTCCGCCCAAAAGCCGGCCCGCCTGTACTCGCGCGGAGAGCCAGGACACCGCCCGCAACCCCTGAGGAGCGCTCGCCGGGTCACCTCCGCTCGCGCAGAGAGCCGAGGCCGAGACACGCCTGGAACCACGACGGGATCGGTCGTGTCCCTCGGTGTGGTGTTGGGGATCAACTGGCGGGCGTGTTCGGGGTGTTGGGTAGTGCTGGGGCGCTTTCGGGGAGTTCGCGGTAGATCTCGCTCATGCTGCCTTCGGGGAGGTAGCGGCGGGGGAAGGCGATCCATTTGTCGTGCATCTCGAAGAGTACGGCGGTGACCAGCCAGATGAGCGCGTCGTCGTTGGGAGATCGAGGTTAAACGGGGCCACCACCCCAGTGGAAGGCACCACCACCGTCGTATTCGGTAGTAACACCTTCCACTGGGCTTGGGAGTGATGCCCCCAGGGCGCTTCCTGCGTGTTCGGATCCAGCACGCTGCCCGCCTACTGCCAACCTGCGGTATGAGGGAATTCGATGCAGGTCAGCACAGGGATGCGTGCCCCACTCATGGGGCATCGACCCATGCCGTCGACGATTGTCTGGTCAGGAGATATCCTGACCGTCCTAGCTACTGGTAGTAGATCCAACCCTGATTGACGTCGTTGGAGTTGCAGGTGAACTGGGCTGCCTGTGCACCGTTGGCGGTGCTGGCATCGACGATGCCCAGGCACTTGCCGCTCTTGCGGTTGTGCAGTTCGAAGGTGTACTCGTCGCGCCCCACTACCTTCCAGTCCTGGTTGGTGTCGCCGGACCCGTTCGCGATGATGGCGTTCGCACCGTTGGCCGTGCTGGCGCCGTCGATGCCCAGGTTCCGACCAGAGTAGTTCTGGAAGCTGAGGAAGTCACCGTCAGTGATCCGCACCCACAACTGCGTCAAGGAGTTGGCGTTGAATTCCTGCTGAACGACCCTGGTGCCGTTGGCAGAGCTACCACCTAAGGGCTGGATGAACTTCCCGGACTTCTTGTTCCCGATCCCGTAGTACGTGACCGCGGCCACGGACTTGCCCGCCGAGGACGTAGCCATGACGTCCCGAAGCGCCACGGGCTTCAAGTCACTGCTGGGCGCCGACTGGGCGCCTGCAACGGTGGGGCTGGCCAGCGCCATCAGAGTTCCGGCCAGGGCGGCCACAAGAACCTGCTTGGGGCGTCTGATACGCATGCTCTGTCTCCTTGCTGTAGGTGCTCTAGGCGTTACCGAGAGCACCCAATCAGGCTCGGCAACGATCTCGCTAGAGCATTCGAATATTTCGACCGAAAGCGCTTTCTTGACAGGGGTCGGACTCACACACAGAAGGCGACATCCCGCGCGGCGCCGGACAAGCGGTCCGCTTGAAGTACATGCGATCAGACTCGGCACTTCGACCTGCGGCCCCTGGATTCCCAGACACCAGACATGGTCATCGCTGTCTCGTTTCGGACCCACGACACCAAGCAACGGACACCCGACCGCTCCTTCCGGCGAGCAGGTGAACACCTGAGAGATGGCACACGTGAACATGGGTATGGAACCCCCCACCCCAACCTCCCCGGCCGGGGCGCGATCACCCTCCGCGCCTCCACAGTTACCCTTGGCTGTCGATCCAGTTCGTACATCACGCTTGGGCTGGCTGGACGCGTTACGCGGCATCGCAGCGCTCGTCGTGGTCTTCGACCACTCCTCGTACTCCTTCATGGCCCAATTCCGGCGGGAGTTGATGCCAGATTTCAACACCAGCCGGTATGGCATCATGGTGTTCTTCCTAGTAAGCGGCTACATCATCCCCGCCTCCCTAGAACGACGAGGAAGCATCCGAGATTTCTGGATCGGGCGAATCTTCCGCATCTACCCACTGTGCGTAGCCGTAGCCGGGGCCATGCTCACATCCCATATGTTGGGCATCGCCGAGATTCGCAATTTCGACGGAGAGAACGCTGCCGCAGCCGTCATCGCACATGTGACACTTTTCCAGGAACTGCTGGGCACCCCCAACCTTCTCCTTGTCCTATGGACGCTCTCGTACGAGATGGCCTTCTACCTGCTAGTCGTTGCCCTATTCTCGGTCCGTCTTCACCAACAGTCAGCCACATACGCCGTCGTCTTAGCGGCAATCGCCGCCATCAGCGTGGCGGCAGGGGCTGCGCTGCCCGTCTCTGCTCTGTCCGGGGCAGTAGGTGTCGTCCCGCTGATAGCTATTGCTGCGCTCACCATGGCGGCCGCCATCGGCTGTGCAAGCACACACTCTCCCGTGCTTCGTGTGCTCGGAGCGATATTGGGAGGTTTATTGGCACTCGTACTGGTCACGTTCAACGGCACGGTTCCCATGTGGGAAGGTTTGGTGATCCTTTCTGTGATGTTCCTCGGAACGGCCATCTACCGGGCCGAACACGGGCAGAGCACTTGGCGCACCGCGGCGAGCGCCGCCGCCGTGGTGGTGGCCTGCGCCGTAGGGAGTGCGTATCAATACGGAGGCGGGTCTAACTTCACCCGGCGCGGTTGGATCGTGGCGTTCCTGCTGGCAGTGGCCACATTCGGTATCGGACTGGCGTTTCGGCAGCGGCAGGTACCGCGATGGCTGATCGGCCTGGGAACGATCAGCTATTCGGTCTACTTGGTGCACCCCGCATTGCTGGCGGTGTCCGATGGCACGCTCGGGCGTTGGAAGCAGAACAATCTCGTGCTGGAAATTGCGTTCTACAGCGTCCTGTTGCCCATAAGCATGTTGACCTATCGATATATCGAAGCACCGGGCCAAGCGTGGGGTCGGAGACTAGTACGTCTAGTCCAGGTTCCACGCCGGAAGTCTGGTCACAAGGGTGCCGGATCCCTCCCGAGTAACACAACAACCCCAAGCGACTGAGGGTCTGGGCGTGAGTGCCGGACAGTCCGCAGCGAGCCCGCAGGTCTTGCGCGCTACTCGACTCGAAGTCGCCCAGAAACTCCTCAACAACCTCCCCCCTCGAACCGTTGCTGCCGCCTTGGCCTGAGCGGTCGCCGGGGCCTCGACCGGTGGCAGACAGGCTCTGTGTGCAAGGCGTCCTGTATGTCCTCTACAACGACATAGCCTGGCAACTTCTGCCTCTGGAACTGGGCTTCGGCTCCGGGCAGACCTGCTGGCGCCGGCTGGAGCGGTGGCAGCAGGCCGGTGCCTTCGACCGGTTGCACCGCATCCTGCTCGCCGGACTCAACACGGCTGGCGAACTCGACTGGTCCCGCGCGTGCGTGGACGGCCCCCACGTACGCGCGAAAAAAGAGGAGCCGACACCGGTCCGTCGCCGGTCGACCGGCGGAAGGCGGGCAGCAAACGCCACCTGATTCCGGAGCTTGACGGAGCACTGCTGCACTACCTCATGGGCCCGCATGTCAGAAATCAGTAGATATTGCGACGGTTCCCCTGCAAAATATAATGTATGGACTTCGCAGATGATCAACTAGTGCTTCTGGCCAGCTGGATCGACGAAGCGGCTCAAGCTGAGACCAAATTTGCAGCTCACCTATCACTTACTAGCCTTATTCCGATCGCCGAGCAAAAAGGGATGCTGGATGAAGACGACCTCGACAATACCGCACGGAAAGCAACTGCTTGGGCCTTCGCTTACCATGTTCAAGTAGTAGAAAACGGCGGCAAGTGGAGAGCTCGGGTTATCCCTTACCACGAATATCCAGATGGTTCATCAATGCCGCCTAGAATTGCCGACGTGCCTAACTCTGGTGTCGCGACGTGGTCTAGGTTGGCTGAAATTGTATCTTCGAATTTTGGCAAGGCCAGGCTGCACCACTTGCTCTTTGAGAGCAAACACGGAAACGTTCGCAATCACGCAATCCAGGCAGCGCAGAGTTATTTTCAAGCAGCCAAAGAATGGACTGATTGGCTTGATAAAGAAGAAGCCCTGAACACGGCGTTGCGGCTGGCGCGCGCAGTAGGGGAAAGAGAACTCGCCTCGCAAGTTATGGCGGACATGCTAAAACTAGTGGGTCAAGCCCTATCAAGCAACGAGGATTTGCCTGGAGTTGTATTGCGTGTCCTTCGGCCTCTCGTAGGTGAGATTTCACCTCCCCCAGCCCTGGATTCCACTATTGGCATCGCCTTGCAAACGTACGACTCTCCGTTCATCCGAGATGAACTATTGTCCCTTGCATTGCGTCGTCCAGTCACGGTCAAGGAACGTGATGCCTTGTATGTGCAGCGAGTGCAGATTTGGCTAGACGCTGCCGCCAGCGAGACTGGTCTAAGGAGAGCCGGTCACCTCAAGACTGCCCTTCAGCGCGCTCAGGAGACGGGTAAATCCGATCTGATTGAGCGTGCCGCTGCGGCCCTCCAAAAGATCCGGGAAGAAGATCTTGGGCTCGTCTCCTTTACCTCCTCCGGCGCTATAAGTCGAGAGCAGTTCCAGGAAATGATGGCGCCAGTGGTCCACGCCGCCGATTGGCGTGAAGCTTTGATGCAGTTCGCCTTCGCTTACGGGCCTGCCGTCGGTACGGTGGAACGCACAAGGAAAGCTGCCGAAGAGTACGCCCGCGTTGCCATCATCGAGAGTCTTGCCACAACAGAGATTTTTGGGTCCGATGGCCTACCACGCTTTTCTCCACAAACCGATGCCGAGAGAAACGAAATGCGCCTAGCCCGTCAAGAGACGTTTGCACTGCAAGCAATGGCTCCCTTGCTAGCACATCTATTGCATAAAGTAGCTGAGGCACACGGAGTTCCAAGCGAAGCGGATCTTACTGAGTTTTTTTCTCAAGGCCCACTTGCTTCACATGACTTGGCATCGTCGATCTCTCGGTGTTTCATCCGATTTTGGACCGGAGATCCGGAAGGGGCCACGTTCACCATCGCTCCAAAGATTGAAACGTTGGCTCGAAATCTCGTCTTGAGTCTGGACGCGGGTGTCTATCGGCTACAGCGCCAGGAAAAACCAGGACAGTACCCAGGGCTAGCATCCCTGCTTTCAACTCTACGAGAGAGAGGACTCGATGAGTCCTGGTACCGCAACATCCTCACTATTTGTGGAAACCCGGCGGGTGGCTGGAATCTCAGGAACGAACTTGCACATGGATTCGTTGAGAACTCCGGACCGCCGGGAGCGGCCATCCTATTTCAATGTGTGATGTACCTCTGGACCCTAGGTCCCAAACAAGAGAAGGATGAATCGGAGTCAGGAGCTTCCGGTTCCTCAGATTTCAACAGCTCACATCACTCCGAATAAACCATTTCAGCAGGTGCGAGCGCCACCAATCGGCAGCTTGGAAGCTCAAGAGGCTCCAGTACGAGAATTCGAACCAAAAATTCCTTTCCCCCATATTGGGGCAGATAGAGGCGCCTCGGAGAGCTAGATACTGGGTACGTCACGGTCGGCAGATCTGCATCGTTCCACATCTGTCGGGCGGTCGGGTCGAGCCGCACCTTCTCGATGATTTCCTGAAGCCGTTCGTCGTACGGCCACTTTTCTGCGTGAACACGAAGTGCAGCCATTGAGGGCAGTGCCCAGGATTCCCTCCAGTCTATGAGCTGGATGCGTGCTTCCGGGGAGGTCAGAACCCATTCCACGACGTTGACGCCGTCCGACATCCAAGGGAAGTACTCCTGGACCTTCTTGTTGCAGGCAAGGAGGTCCCAACGGTGGTTGCTGAGGTAGATCCCCCAGGTCGGGCTCTGCTCGACGAGGGACAGGAGGGCCGGGGACGGCCTGTGGGCCGACGGCCCGGAGCGAATGGCGTTTGGCGCCCGGCCTCGGGTGATGCCGTAGACGATGCTCCACTCGTCGTCGTCCAGGTCGAGAATGCGGCGCACGGCGTACAGGAAGGCGTCGCTGTAGTTCTTCGGGCGTCCCGCTTCGAGGTTGCCGTACCAGCGTCGACTGACGCCCGCCAACCGCGCCGTCTGCTGCTGGGTAATGCCGTGGGCTAACTTCGCACCGTACAGGTCGTTGAATCCCGGCACGTCCGCTGTGACGCGTCGGGCGCGAGCTTGGCGCAGGATGCGCGTGAGGAGAGGCCGCCCACTTTCCCCGCTATCCATAACGTTCATATAACATCCAGGGTTGGGATGTGCGTCACAGATTCCGATGATCAACTTCGTCAGCCTCCGGCAGGATGCAGCACACCGCCTCCTTTTTTGGGGCGAGTTGAAGCTGTACCGGGGCCGGACCGGAAAGAGTTGAACAGGAAACTACCCGGTTAGGGGAACTGCCAGTTCCCTTCCTCAGGATAAGCGGATGCTGTGAATCCTGTGCTGTTCCAGCTCTGGCCGTAGTCTCTTCATTGTCAAGGGAATCTCCTCCTGCGGGCCCGTCCTGCTTGGCTCGCGCACGAAAAGGATCTTCATGTCGCACCCCGCTCCGGCCTTCACAGGCTCCAGAGGAATACCGTCCCCCAACTGCTCTGGCGCTTCGTTCTGAGTGACTCATGGAGAAAATCAGCGCGCCCGGTTCGGACGGTCTCAAGCACCAGATACTCCGTTCCAGTGACCAGTGGTGGAGACGGGCAGTCGAGTCCATGCGCAGACGCCGTGAGGCGGCAGCAGAGCGGCGCCGACTCCATGATGAGTGCCGCTCCCATCTCGCCGGAATGCCTGTCCCGAGCCCTTTCACCCTGGACGGCCTGATCACGGGCATCGAAGCCGCCCGGAATCGCCGCATCAAGCTGATCCCAGTCCCAGACCACCTGCTGGCCAACACCGACGTGTGCGGCCTATGGCTGCGGCTGGACGACGTCGCCGTGGACCTGGTCCTGCACGTGCAGGGCACCACACCCTTCCACCGCCAGCGGATCATCCTCCACGAGCTGGCCCACATCTGGTGCGACGACACCACCGAGGCCAGCTTCGAAGAACTGGCCCGTCTTCTCCCCGACTTCCCGCCCGACGCCCTGCGCAGGCTCCTGGCGAAGGGCCGCGTGATGGCCCGCCACCGCTACGACTCCCCCACCGAACGCCGCGCCGAGATGCTGGCCGACCTCCTGCACCACGAGGCGTACGCCACCGACCACATCGACGACCCCACCCTGCGTCACCTCGCCGAAGACCTCACCCACAACACCCCCCACACTCCCCGGAAGCCCCGTGTCCGTCTCTGACCTGATCGCCACCTTCATCCTCGCGCTGCTCCTGCTCCAGGCCGCCGTCCGCCTGCCCGGCGCCCTGCGCGGCCGGCGCCGCAGCCGTTCTCTCTCCGGCGCCTTCATCGCCTTCGCGATCGCCTGGTGGTTGCGTACCGGCCTCGGCCGGACCGCCGTCGACCCGCTCGGGATCAACGACCTGCCCACCCTCCTCAAGCACGTCCTGGCGATCGCCGGCATCTGCGTCCTACTGATGTACGTCTGCGACGTGTACGCCGAGGAAGACGCGTCCGCCCGCCATATCAGGATCTCCGCGCTGGTCCAGCGCGTGACCGCGTACGCCTCGGTGGCGACGGTGGTATGCATGACGGCGGTGTTCTTCCTTGTCCTCGACCGCTCGAGGACCGACAAGGACAGCCCGTACTTCATCGGCCGGCACATGGGCGACCCCGGCCTCGCCCTCTACATGGGCCTCTTCTACGCGTACGTCGTGGCCGCCGCGCTCGTCTGCGCCTACCAATGGGGCCGCGCCGCACGCCGCCCCAGCCACTGGGCGCTACGCGTCGGCCTCACGATGATGGCGACGGGCATGACGCTGATCGTCGTCTACGCCGTCATGCGTACGGTCTTCCTGAGCGTCGCGACCGCGCACCCGCTCCCGGCGCGTGACCTGGCCGACCAGGAACACGTCACCGACACCGTGCTGTACGCGGGCTTCCTCCTGTGGCTCCTCGGTTCGATCGTCCCCGCGATCCGCGCCCTCCTGACCCGCGCCAGCAGCATCCGGGCAATCGTCAGGCTCCACCCTCTCTGGCGCG
This sequence comes from Streptomyces sp. NPDC004539, assembly GCF_040610055.1. Classification (NCBI taxonomy): domain Bacteria; kingdom Bacillati; phylum Actinomycetota; class Actinomycetes; order Kitasatosporales; family Streptomycetaceae; genus Streptomyces; species Streptomyces sp. NPDC004539. Next base: position 66,811 of record NZ_JBEXLS010000022.1, read on the forward strand.
ACCTCGCCCTCGCGGTCGACGGCATCGCCCTGTACCAGCCCGCCAACCTGCTCCGAGGCCACCGTGCCGCCGCTCCGCTCAGCACCCTGCGCGACGTCCTCTCTCACGACGCCACCCCGCAGATCCGCCTGGGCCGGTACATCACGGAGATCCGCGACGCGACGCACGAACTCCGCCGCCGCGCCCCGGCCGACCTCTACGAACGCGCCGTCCACTTCGCCGAGACGAAAGGCCATCGCGGCCCCGAAGCCGCCGCCACGGCCGAGGCGTACTGGCTCAAGGCAGCCCTCCCCGCCGCCCGCCAACCGGCCGGAACACCGACCGCCTTCCGAACCGCGGGCGACGACTTCGGCACCGAGGTCTCATGGCTGATGCAGGTCTCCCGCGCATACCGCCGGACCGACCTCACCCCCGTCCCACTCCCCGACACCGCAAAGTGATGACCATGAGCACTCTGACTGCCTCCGCCGCCGCCGTGTTCTTCAACCACGACGGCGAAGTCCTCATCGTCAACCCGACGTACAAGAAGTACTGGAACCTCCCCGGCGGCGCCGTCGACATCGACCAGGACGAGCCGCCGTACGACGCTGCCGTCCGCGAGGTGCACGAGGAACTCGGCATCACCCCGCACATTGGCCGCCTCCTGGTCCACGCGTGGATCACCATCCCCGGCGTCGGCGCCCAGGTGCTCTACGTGTACGACGGCGGAATCCTCAACCCCGAGCAGCAGGCGGCGATCACTCTCCAGGAGTCGGAGCTGAGCGAGTACCGCTTCTGCGCACCGCGCGACCTGGGGCCGGACCTGGTCCCGCCGCACCTCGAAACGGTGTGGCAGGCCGTCATCACCGCTCACGCGGAACGCCGCCTGGTGGACGTGACCGTACGTCTCTGAACAACACCTACGAACGGTCGGGCTGCGCCTTCGCCTCCGCGCGGGCCTGCTCGACCTCCTTGCGGATGAACGACAGCAGGTCCGCCGAGAGCCCCTCCTTCTCGCCGCCCCGCGCGGCGATCGCCGCGAACTCGCTCTTCAGCAGCCACGTCCCCGCGATGATCCGCTGAACATTGGCGTCGTCGGACCAGATCAGCGGCGTCGTGTCGAGAGCCTCGGCGAGCGCGCCGAGCACGTCCTCCGGCGCGGCGGTCGCCTCTCCGGTACGCAACTGGCGTACCGATTCCTCCGTCAGAACACGGGTTCCGGTCCTGCTATTGCCTTCGGCCGCAACTTCCGCGTCGGACAGGGGAGTTGGGAGACGCTGAATGAGATAGGTGATCTTCTCGGCCAGCGTTGTCGGCAGCTCTGCGGAGGCGCTCCCCAAGGAGCTTTCGGGGGAGGGGTCGGCACTCTCCTCCACGCTCTCCTCAAGTTCCTGCCCGTTCGCCTTGGCGATAGAGCGGTCCTCCGCCCTCCGCAGCTCCTCCACGGTCACTCCGTACCGCGCGGCCAGGGCCTGGACGTACTTCTCCTTGAGCCGCCGCTCCCCCCGCTCGGCCCCCGCCACCGGCCCGGCGCTCTTCGTCCCGATGATCGCGGGTGTCTCGTACTGAAAGAGGCCGACGTCGCAGCGAAGGTCCGTGAGGTCGGGCGATCCCGCGCGCGGGAAGAGTTCGTCGAGGGAACGACCAAGTGCGCGGGCTAGTGCCGGCAGCTTCTCAGGGTCGGGGGCCGTGAGCCCGGTCTCCCAGCCGGCCACCGTCGAGTCCGCGACGCCGACGGAGGCGGCCACGGCGCTCTGCGGAATGTCGGCAGCTCGCCGCACCGCGCGCACGCGACCCCTGTCGAAGTGTCGAGCAGCCATCGGACCTCGTTTTTTATCCAAGCAGAGGAAGCATCTGCTTGTTGATATTCACCGGAAACTGGGATAGCTTCAGCTTAGCGAAAAACCGGGGTTTCGCACACCCTGGCCTCGCCCGGCTCACGTGCGCCCACAGGCCACGGAGCTGGAACGGGTGTCGCGCGCATCGCGCCGCCCTCCCAAAACAACACCGGCGTCCGGGAGTTCGCACCTCCCAGACGCCGGACGCAATGACCTGGACCTTCGCACGGTCCACGTCACCGAGACGGCCGCCCCGTGTCCCTCGCACGGCACTACCGGGACGGCTGCCAACGTGAAGGAGTGTCGCATGGCTCCCGCCATAGGCTGCAAGTCGGGCATCCCGACGCCCGACCCCACCATCGCGAACCGGCTGGCCGGCCAGTTGTCGGCCCTCCTGCCCGGAGTCGCCGCCGTGGACGTACGCCTCCAGGGCCCTCGGACGCCGTGGCCGCACCTGCGGTTCACCGCCATCGACGAGCAGCAGCGGACCGTACACGTCCCCCGCGCCAAGGCGCTGACCATCGCCCGCTGGCTCATCAGGTCCTTCCCTCAGGCCGGCTGGGCGGCTCAGCCCCTGCGCTTCGACCTGCGGACGGCCGTACTGAGCGGACGGAACGCGCGATGACGACGGCGAACCCCACCGACCTGGCCGCGCTCCACGGACTCGCGGCCGTCGTACGAATGCTGGCCCGCACCGACGACGTCTCCGAAACCCGTCTCCACCTGGGGTACGACGAGGCCGCCAAGCGTCTGAACATTCCCGAGAAATGGCTGCGCGAGCGGATTTCCAGCCTTCCTCACCGGAAGCTCGGAAAGTTCGTCCAGTTCACCGAAGACGACCTTCGCTCCATATCCGAAATGCATTTCGTCCAGCCGCATCAGCGTGCGGCAGCGGAAGAAAGTCCGGATCTCCTGGCCATACGGCCTTCCGCACGCTCCCGCCGACGCACCTGATTTTCCTGGACACGGACGAAATGAACAACACCATAGAAACGCTCGTCGAGTCTGCTCGGCAGGGCGACTGGACACCCCTGCTCGAAAACGCCCGTGAAGTACAGGGAAAGAACTGGCCCGAGAAAGCTCTCTGCTCCGGCCTCGACTTCGAGGACGATTTCTTCCCGGAATCGGAACACCCCTGGAGCGATCCCGACCAGATACGGGAGTCCCACGCCGACTCGCTGAGGCTGCCGCTCGCCCTGTGCTCCGCCTGCCCCTTGTCCGTCGCCGCACGCTGCCTGGTGGACGCGCTGCGGTACGAGGACCGGTACGGCATCCGGGCAGGTCTGCTGGCGCCGGAGCGCGAAGTTCTCCTCAGCCTGTGGAAAACCCGCGTCAACGCCGATTCGGTCGCGGCGGTGCTTCAGGGTGTTACCACTCTGCTCAACTCCGCGGAACGCGCGGCTGTCGTCGCGCGAGTGGCTGAAGACCCTGAAATCAATGCCCGTCTCGCCGCACAGGGTCTAGGCATTCCGATCAAGTACCTGTGGCAATTGGTGCGCGAGCACAAGAAACGCTCGGCCGATTCTTCTGTTCCCGAAGCAGCATAACCAGCCCTTCACGGAACCTAATTTCGCGAAAGCCTCTCCATGCCCAACAACCTCAGCGAATCCCTGTCCTCCTTGGTACCGGACGCCGTCATGGTACGCATATTTCCCAAGCTACAAGGAATGATCCACTTCTACGGGGCGGACTTTTTCATGCTCCTGGTCTCCCGAGACCTGGAAGACCAGGCCGCGCGGCTCGTACGGCAGCACTTCGACGACGCCGTCGACTGGCGGCTCCCGCACGACTTCCACGTGCCCACGAACCGCCTCTACCTCACTCCGCACCCCGAACGCGTCGGGTACGTGCCGGAGGACGACCGCTCGTTCGGCCTGCTCGAAGAGCGGTACGTCGCCACGGCGCACGGTGATGACCGGTGAGCGCCGCCATGACGGAACTGGTGTGGAGCCGCTCGCGGGCCAAGCGGGGGTCGCTTCTGGTGATGCTCGCCCTGGCCCGTGAGGCGGACGACAGGGGGTGGGTCTCCCTGTCCCTGGAGCAGATCGCCAAGCTCGCCCGGCTGTCGGCGCGGGCGGTCACCAACTGCCTCCCCGAACTGTCGGCGCTCGGAGAGCTGAGCTATACGCCGGGTTCGGGCCGGGCCGTCACCAACCGCTATTCCCTCCTGCTCGGCTCCTCGGACACCGCTGATCAGCAACGGGAATCCGGAAGCGACTTCTCGGAAACCGCCGCCGAAACCAGGAAGTTGGAGCCAGGAACCCCGAAGTCCCTTCCAGGAAGCGGGGAAGTTTCTTCCGTGCTTCGCGGGGCTGGTAGTACTCCCGTAGGGAGTACTACCTCTTCAGAACAGCAAGCCAGCTTGCTGCCTCCCCGTACAGCGCCGAGGGCAGCGGAGAGCGTCCCGGCCGACGCCAAGGACCTCGTCGCCGCGCTCACGGGCTCCGGGATGGTCGTCGGCTGGAGGCTCACCGAGGACGAGTGGACGCGGGTAACAGCCTTGTCGGCGCGATGGGGTGTCGAGCGGCTGGTGGAGTTCATCTCCCGCCGATGGGACCCCGGCCGTCCCCCGCAGTCGGCGCGCTACCTGCTGCGCATCTGGGACGACCTCCCCAGTCAGGTCCCCGCTCACAACGTCGTCCCCCTGCGGCGCGAGTCCGGCGGCTGGAAGCTGTACCGCAACCCCGCCAGGGCCAGCGCCTACCAGAACGGATTCTGACCATGCCCGAGCCTCAACTCGCCTGCCAGGCAAGGTCGGTGCGCCGTCTGGAGAAGATCCTCGCCGCGAAGGGGATCTCCCTGGTGGCAGACGACGACAGCTTGTCGTACGCCGAGTCCGGTCCGGGCAACCCACGTTGGCACCACGACGCCCGCGTCGAGTACGCCCTCACCCGCTGGGAGTCGGCGACCCCGCCCCGGTTCCGCGACGCGGAGGCGACGCTCCCGCTGGTGCGGGCCTGGGCGGACCGGGCGCTCGACGACCCGTCCCGTGCAGGAACGCTCCTCCTCACCGGCCTGACCGGCACCGGCAAGACCCATCAGGCGTACGGCGCCCTGCGGCACATCGCAAGCGGCGGCCCCGACCGGTTCGAGGTGCTGGCCGTGAACTCGGCCGACATGTACGGCCGGCTGCGTCCCAGCGCGGTGATGGGTGCCTCGGAGCAGGAGCTCAGGCGGCTGTCGACGGTGCAGTACCTGTTCCTCGACGACTTCGGGACGTCGAAGACGTCGGAGTGGACGGAGGAGATCACCTACCGGCTGATCAACCACCGCTACAACCACTGCCTCCCGACCGTCATAACCTCCAACCTCCCGGCCCGCGACGCCGACGGCCCCGACCTGACCGACTTCGTCGGCGACCGGGTCGCCAGCCGCCTCGCCGAGATGGTCACCACGCTGGTCCCGATGATCGGCGACGACCGACGCCGCAGGCGAGCGACGGCATGAACCACCCCAACTCCCCCGGAAAGACCGCCACTCCCATGCCCCATCCCCTCATGCTCGCCGCAGCCGCGAAGCTCGTCAGGGCGGAGCAGCTCCGCTCCGCGGCCCGCACGCAGGCGTTCCACACCTGGGGCGCCCGCGCGGCCTCGGCGGCGTCGAAGCACGCCCGGCGTCTCCTCGGCGACGAGGCGGTGACGCTGAAGTGGGAGGCGCTCGGTGTCCTGCGCCTGGACGACCTTCTCCAGGCGATCGCGCCGCTGGGCACAGTCGCCGGCCAGCACCTGGAACTCCACTACAGCGGGGACGGCAAGCAGGTGGAGCGGCTCGCGCTGCGGCGCTCGTGCGGCACGTGCCCCGCCCAGCAGCTCGACGACGTCGACTCGCTCGAACACCTCGGCCGACTGCTCGCCCAGACCCCGGCCTGGCCAACCCTCAAGGAGCAGGCGTGAACACCCCGTACCGTCTGCGCACGATGTCCGCCTGGGACCGCGCGGCGATCGTCCTCCTCGGCGCGGCCGGCTTCGCCTTCTCCTACGACGCCCTCCGCCAAGTCGCCCTCGCGATCCACGCGCGCCCCACGCTCTCCTACCTCTTCCCCGTCTTCATCGACGGCTTCATCGCGTACGGCGTGCGCGCCCTCGTCCTCCTACGTCACAGCGGATTCGGCGCCCGCCTGTACGCCTGGTTCCTCTTCCTCACCGCCACCGGCTCCAGCCTCTGGGCCAACTCACTCCACGCGATCACCCTCAACCACAGCGGCCCGTCCGGACCGTCCCCGCTCCACCTCGGGGACAACGTCGTCGGCATCCTCTCGATGCTCGCGCCGCTCGCGCTCGCCGGGTCCGTCCACCTCTACATCATCATGGCGCGGACGGCGGAGTCGTCCGTCCCGGACGGGGCAGAAAGCCGTCCGGGACCGGTCCGGAACTGCGTGAAGGTGGAGTTCGGCGTCCCGGGAACGACAGATCAACCGCAAAGCCGAGACGCCGAGGAATCCGGTGTGATCCCGCCTGTTCTGTCTCCCGTCCACGAGCGGGCGGACAGGGACCGGACGTCGTTGTCCAGCGCTGGACCTGGGGTGATGTGCCATCCGGCCGACCCGGAGAGTGCGGCCTTCACACCCCGAGAGCACGAGGGGCAGGCAGCGCGCGGACCACAGGAGTCGCCTGTCCCGGACGAAGAACCATCGCCTACCGACTCGACCGATTCGACCGGTCCGGCGGACGAAGAACCGGCGGCACAGCAGAAGACTGTCCTTCGTTCCGACGACGAACCTGTCCCCGTCCCGGACGAGGAGGAACCTCCTCAGAACCGTGAACCCGAGGACGACTGGATGCAGGACCTTCTTCCCGTCGCGCGGGACGCCGCCCGGACCGCCGGACGGATCAGCCGCGACGCCATCAAGGACGCGGTCCGCGCCCACCAAGCCGTCGGCAACGACAAGCTCGGCGAACTGGTCGCCGCCCTCAAGGACGAGGAAGCCGCCACCCGAGGGCTGACTCAGCCGGGTCCGTCCCGACAGCTCTGGTGACCAGCCTTTCGGAGAGAATGTCCTCATCAGCGGGAGGGAAAAACAATGCGGCGGCACCTGCTCGGCTTCGAGGACGAAGCGGCCCACCGACACGCCGCCGAAGCCGCAGTCCAGCTCGACGCGCACCTTCGCGCGGGCGGAGCCCTGATGCCGGTCCCCACCCCCGGGTACACCCCGGACCCCGGCGAGATGGCGTACGCCGACGTGATGTGCACGACGGCCCGCTTCTACGCCACCGACCCCGTACAACCACCGCGCGCCGGCTACTTCGAGAACCACCCGTCCCTAGGCCGCCGTTGGGTGATCAACCGGCGACTCGACGCCCAACGGCTCCAGCAGGCGAAAACTGAGGCCCAGGAGCAGTGGCGCGACCACGAGTGGGCGCGGGTGGTCCTCACCTCGGAAGGCATTCGCATCAACCCGCTGGGCTCACCGGACACGTGGCTCCCGTTCGACCACGTCCTCCTCACCGGCCTGACGGCCGAAACCGATCGTCAGGAACTGGTGCTGTCGTACAGCGTGTGCGCACCGCTCCTCCTCACAGGCCCAGCAGTGCCATGGTTGGTGGTCGCTCTGGAAGCAGCGTGCTTCCACCGGGGCAGCTCTTGATCGGGCAGAACCGTGTCTCGCGAGTTCTGAGATCCTTTATTAGGAGCGGATGTGGTCAACTCCACTTCCTAGCAGGCGGGTTACCAACTGGTGGAAGGCAGATCAGCGGTAGCGTGCCGTCGACCACAGACCGCATCCTTGACCGGGAGCCACTCCGCGATGTCCGGCCTTACCGACGTGCCGCGTGAACCTGTACCCGAGACCGCCGGCAGTTACGAACCGTGGGTGGGAGATGTCCTGCATCACCTCGCATACGGAGATCAGCGGCTGTCCGAGGCCGACATAGACACTCCCCTCCCCGAGGAATTCATGTTGACCTGGGAGGGTGTAGCCGCCATCCTCTCCGCCGCACGGAAGACCGACAAGAAGGAACTTGATTGGACCCTATCTGTCGAAATAACCCGACGGCTCAGATATGCCAGCGACAGCGCATACATCTTCCACCGGAAGTATGGGACACCTGACCGATATAAACGGTACGTACGACTTGAAAATTTGTTCACAGCAGAATCAGATTCCACCTGGGGCGACCTCGTTGAAGAGGTAATTGGAACCCTCAAAGACCCAAAACAAGAGTACGGATGGAGGCTAGAGCCCGCTCAGCAGCACGAGTACGCGAACAGCGTTATCACCTACCGGCGGGAAGTCGCGACGGCGGAGCGCAGTATCCGCAGGGCTCTTCTGTCGCGGTGGCTCCGGCTGGTGCCGCTTGTAGTGATACCGCTTGTTCTTGCAGTGCTCGGGTGGGGAAACTTGTGGCCCGAAGATGTGCCGGACCCACGCACGTTCAACATCGTGACCATCGCGGTGGTGCTGGTTCTGGTGGTGGTGTTCCTGGTCGGCTTCTTCCTGCGGGTGAAGGACAAAGAACACGGTGTCAGGTCGGTGTTCCTGCTCCGTAGAGATCTGGAGATCATCCATGATCGGTGGATCCTGAACGCTTCAAAGACGCGCCCGACGAGGGAGCGGCGTAACGGCTACCGGGAGCACATACCGCGGGTAATAGATCGTCTGCGGCGGGATACACGGTTCTACCGGCGTATTCACAACTGGTTTCAGTGGGGGGTGTTCTTCGCTTCGGTGGGAACCACGGCGACTACGGCTTTCTGGGAGACCCCGCAGCCGGGTAAGACGATCCTGATCGTATTGGGGTCGTTCCTGGCGTTCGCCACCGCAGTGACGGGCTATTTCAAATTCCGTGAGCGGGCATACAACCTTCAGCAGACTGCGGACCAGGTAGAGCAGCACGCCACAGCCTTCGATTTGGGGATTGCGCCGTACGCGGATGCGGACGCGGCAGTAAACCTGGAGCGGTTCGCGGAGAACGTGGAAACGCTCCGGATGGAGCAGCGCAAGCGGGAACAACAGTTGGAACAGCCACATCAGGGGCAGGCAGACGTCATCTGACCGACAGCAGGACTGCCGTCAGTACGCCCCCCCCCGAACGACGCGGCGCCTCCTGCGAGGCGGACCCGGGAAGCCATGGCAGGGCTAAGCGAACCGCGCCTGTCTCCCCGGTGAGCGTCTATCTGCGTGACAACCACGGCGCACATCCGCAAACGGCTGTAGACGTCAGCGGACCATAGAACCAGGCCAGAGCCCAGCCCAGCCCCGCCCGAGGGGAAGCCAAGGTTGCCGGTGCAACAACAGCACGGTTGTCACAGTCTCGGGCGAACTCCCCGATCAGAACCCCGACTCCAAGAACGCGTCGCCTTCCGGCTTCTCGTGTGTCTTCTTCCCTCCCCTCCTGCCAGGATTCAGGAACAGCCCGCAGGAGTAGGCCCTTTGGTCTGACTCCTGCGAAGGGGCGTTGCGGTGCGCTCCCCCCTCAGGACCGCAACGCCCGCCTCCTTCTTCCCTCTGCACATCAAGGTCCTGGTTCCCTCATGCCTCAACCCACCCGTTTTGTCCGCATTCTCTGCGGTATACCCATTGCGCTCTCTGTCGGCATCCTCTCCACCGGCTGCTCCGCAGCCTCCTCCTCCGAGCGCGCGTCACCCCGATCTCAGTCCGCCGCCCCACAAGCTGGGTCCGCTTCTCCTTCCTCTGGCGGAGAGGCACTCAGTAGCGCCGTAACCACCGATGTAGCGGCCACCGCCCGAGAGTTCACCAAGGCGTACGCCGGGCACGATGCCCGTGTTGGCGGTGACCTGTCGTACGCGGATGCTGGCGAGCGCGCGGCAAAGTTCGCGGCCGATGATCTGGCGGAGGCCCTCGTCCAGAAGCATCCGGGACAGAACGCTCCGTGGGCGGCCCTCCGCGCCGAACAGGCACGGCAGTCCGTCACGGTTACCTCGGTGGAGGTGCCTGACGGCGCCCCCGCCATCACCTCGTCGAGCGCCCTCGTCCGCGTCGGCTACGTCCTGACGACGACCCCGAAGTCCGGGGCTCCACTGCTCAGCCGCGAGCAGCTCGCGCTGCGTCTGGAGCGCACCCCTGCCGGCTGGTGGGTCGTCGCGTTGCCCTGGGCGTGACGGCGGATGGCGAAGAAGACCGTGCAGGTGGTGCTTGGCCTGGTCGTCGCGATGGCTCTCTCCGGTGTCACCCTGCTGGCGACCTTCGGCGGCGCGGACAGCGCGTCCGCACAGGAAACCGGCCCCGGTGGCGAAGTCGCCGCGAACGCCGATGTCCCGGCCTGGGTTCGGGCCCTCGTCAGCAAATACGCGGGGAAGTGCCCGCAGGTCACCGCATCGTTGCTGGCTGCCCAGCTCTACACCGAGTCGCACTTCGACGCGAAGGCGAAGAGCCCGGTGGGCGCGTTGGGGATCGCGCAGTTCATGCCGGGAACGTGGTCGGTGTACGGCGTGGACGGAGACGGCGACGGGGTGAAAGACGTCTTCAACCCGGCGGACGCCGTCGCTACGCAGGCCGCCTACGACTGTGTCCTCGCGAAGGAAGTCGGGGCCGTGCCGGGGGACTCGACGGACAGCATGCTCGCGGCTTACAACGCGGGCGCCGGTGCGGTGCTCAAGTACGGGGGCGTCCCGCCGTACTCGGAAACCCGGAACTACGTGAAGGCGATCAGGGATCTGGCCGCTAAGTGGGCGGCCAGCAGCGCGAGTTCACCCGTCGGTAAGGGTGCGGCTGCGGCCATCGCCGCCGCGAAGACCGCGCTGGGGAGCTGGTACCAGTGGGGCGGCGACTGTGCTCCGCCGTACACGGGGCAGAACGGCTGTGACTGCTCGTCGCTCACCAAGATGGCGTGGAGCCACGCCGGAGTGAACCTTCCGCGGGTCACCTACGACCAGGTCCGGGCGGGGACGGCGGTCAAGAGCATCTCCCAACTCCAGCCGGGGGACCTGCTGTTCAGCGTCCCTGGCGCTTCGGGGCCGGAGCACGTCGGGATGTACATCGGTGACGACCAGGTCATCGAGGCACCGCACACCGGTGCTCGGGTCCGGATCAAGCCCCTCAGTTTCTGGGCGCCGCAGGTGATCGCCATGCGACACATCGGCTGATTCCTCAGCAGCTCACCTCTCTCAACTGACCCAATTATCAAGGGGATTCACATGCATGCCCTTTTCTCTGCGGTCTCCGAACCGTCCCTTCACCCCACCCTCGCAGCGGGAATCGACACGGTGTCCGGCGTGAAGCCGGACTGGGGGCCGTTCTCGACGCTCGGGAACACCGCGAAGGTGATTCTCGGCGTCATCGCCGCCGTCGTCCTCGCCGCAGGTGTGGGGGCGTTCCTCGTCGGGCTCGGGAAGTCCAAGGGGTGGGTGGGTGAGGGGCATTCGACGATGGACAGTTCGCGGGGCAAGGGGATGATGGTCGGCGGTCTGGTCTGCGTCTTCCTCGTCGCATCCCTGGGCACCCTCGTCACCATCACGTACGGGATGGGTGTGTGACCGTGGGTTCCTCTCGTCCGGCTCGTGAGAAGAGCGCGAAGCTGTGGACCGTCGGCGCGGGGATAGTCGCGGCGCTCACAGTCTGCGGCCTCGCTGTGACCGCCCTCGTAGGCTCCAACCCGACTACGAAATCAGCAAGTTCGTCTCCGATCGTCGTCGCGCCGTCAAGCGGCGGGACTCGGGGCCAGACCGCCGATGGTGTGCCGGTCGGCTACCCGCGCACCGAGGCCGGCGCGAAGGCTGCCGCCGCCAACTACGTCACCGTCAGCGGCAGTTCCTCCTTCCTGGCGGACAAGGCCGTGCGGCACCGTGCGATCCGGGCCATGTCCTCCGCACGCACAGCGGCAGACGCCATCAAGGAGGCCGACCGCTCCGCCAGCACGAAACCGACCGTCGCGCGGACCGGTGTCCTGGCCGCCCATGCCCTCGGTTTCGATATCCACAAGGCCACGGTCCGCCTGTGGACAACTACCGTGCGTGGAAGCGCAATCGGGGCCGCCTCGCCCCAGCTCGCTTTCCGTTCGGTCACGGTCGGACTCGTCTGGGAGCGCGGTGGCTGGAAGGTGTCCAGCTGCTCGTCTGGTCCCGGTCTGGTGGCACCGGTCGACGTCAAGCAGACGGTCAGCGTGGCCAGGGACTTCGCGGGCTACGCGGCAGGTCAGGCCGTAGATCCCATGGTCAGCGGCGTAGTCGGGGCCGATGGGTTCCCGGTGTCGTACGCCCGTACGGCGGCCGGTTCGCGTGCTGCGGCAACCAGCGCGGTCCAGTTGTACGGCGATCCGCGTTTCTTCACGGACAGTTCGTGGCGTCACCGGATGCTCGCCGCGACGGCCTCGCCGGACACCCTCAGCTCGACCAAAGCCGGCTCGGACTCGACCGCGCGCCTGGTTGTGGACAACCGTGGCCTCGGTGCCGACGGGAAGACCTCGGAGGGCGCACCGCTGGTCACGAGGACGGCCGTGCTCGGTGTGCGGCCGGTGTCGTACTCGGAGCAGGCCGCGAGCGTCGAGCTGTGGACGGCGTCGGTGGGCGGGATCGCCGGGGACGACGAGACGCAGCGTCCGCGGATCGCGTTTCTGCGGATGACGGTGGATCTGGTGTGGAGCGGCGGGAGTTGGAGGACGACGGCGGTGACGCCGGGGGAGCCGCTCGTGCCGTCGTTCTCGGCGACCGAGGCGGCGTCGGCGGCGGAGCGGTTCGTCGAGGTGGGGGGTGTGGGCGATGCGCCTGCGACTGCGTGAGGACGCGCCGGGGCTGCTGGCCCTAACCCGGACTGGGTCAACAAACAGGTGGGGGCGTCGAGTTCGGACGATCGCCGTCGTCAACGTCGTCGTCGCGTTCCTGTTCGTGCCGTCGGCGGTGGCGAACCCGTTCTGCTACATCCCGATGGTCTGCGAGGTGAAGGCGGCCGTCGACTTCGTGCAGGACCCGCTGGGGTTCCTGCTCCAGAAGCTGACGGAGGCGAACATCTGGTTCCTCCAGAAGATGCTGGAGCTGATCCAGAACACGACGAAGGTGGACCTGACGTCGGCGGCGTTCCTGAAGCAGTACGCCATCATCTTCGCGTTCAGCTCGCTTATCACGGTCGCTCTGTGGCTGATCGCAGTCGGCAAGCGGGCCGTGCGGGGTGTGGGGCTGACCACGGCGGTCGGGGAGGCGGTGGGCTTCCTGGTGCTCCAGTTCTTCGTCAACGCGATGACTCCCGCGTTCATGGCGCTGCTCATGCGGGCGATCGACGAGGTGACGGACGTCTTCGAGCCGTACGCGACGGCGAACTTCAAGCCGTTCCTGGAGAACGTCCTCAAAGTGATGGCGGCGGAGCCCAACGAGGGCGTCGGGGTGCTGATCGTCGTCAACCTGATCATGCTGTGCGGCGCTCTGCTGATGTGGGTCGAGCTGCTCGTGCGGGGTGCGGCGATCTACGTCGCGGTCGCGCTGGGGCCGGTGGTCAACGCCGGTCTTGTCGACCGGGATCTGTGGGGCAAGAGCAAGAAGTGGTTCGGCGCGGTGTTCGCGATCGGGCTGTCGAAGCCGATCCTGTTCGCGCTGCTCGGGCTCGGCGGGGCGATCCTCAGCGATTCGACCGGGAGCCTGTCCGACACGGCGTCCAAGACGCTGGTGGGCGCGTTGATCCTACTCGCGGCGGTCTTCGCGAGCGCCACGCTCTACAAGTGGCTCCCGGCGTTCGGGGACGAGATGGCGCAGTTGCATCACGACCGGAAGTCCATGCAGTCCTCCGGTCCGGCCGCCGCCGTCGACGGGCCCGCGCAGCACGCTAACCGGGCCATGGGGATGCATCTTCAGGACTCCATGGTCGGCGGACGGTACGGGATGGTCGCAGGGCCGAGAGCCTCATCCGCTGCGGGTGGTCGTGCAGGAACCGCCAGCGCCAAGGCGATGACCGGCTCCAGCGCGGGGGCCGCCGGTCCCGTGGGAGTCGGTGTCATGGTCGCCAAGGCCGGTGCCGACGCGGTGAAGAGTAAGGCGGCGAGTTCTCCCGGCGCGCAGGGATCGGGTGCTCCGGCTGCCGCTCGGCCCCAGGGCAACGGCTCCGACTCGGTCGTCGGACCCACCGGCGGGCGGGGAGCGCCGACTCCCGCGCGCGGCCCGGCGCCGAGGCACCCGATGTCGAGCCCTCCATGGCCTCCGGCAGCTCCCCCGCCGCCACCTCCCGCTCCACGGCCTCCCGTGAGTGGCCCTCCCCTCTCCCCTCCGCCCACCGACAAGGACTCCTAGCTCATGGCAACGCGCACGTATCAGTTCGGAAAGCACCGCCCCACCGGCCTGGTGGGCCGCCGCGACCTCGGCGAACAGGCCGTCCTGGGCGGCGGCGCCGGAATCGGCGTCCTGGGCGGCTTCCTGTTCAACGGCGCCCCGGTGCTCGCCGGCGCCGCCCTCGTCGTCCCGATCGTGACGGCGCTCCTGCTCGTCTACCTGCCCTACCGGCCGAAGGGCACCGCGCAGCGCCGTACGGTCTACCGCTGGTGGCGGATCAGCCGCTACCACCGCAAAGCGCTCGCGCGGACCGGCGGAGTGTGGGTCTCCCCGGCCGTCGAGGCCGGTGTACGGCGGGACGGAACTCCGCCGGACGCCGCCCTGGTGAGCCCGGAGGGGGTCGCCGGGATGACGTGGGTGGCGACGACCGTACGCGGGCAGCGCGCGGTGGTCGTCCTCCAGCCGGAGGCCGGCTGCGTGACCGCCACCCTGGAGGTCGCCTCGCCAGGGCTGGGCGGCAAGGAGGTGGCCGAGCAGGTCGTGGCGCTGGAGCGCTGGGGCGAACTGCTCGACGCGTTCGGCAACACCGAGGAGCACCCCGTCAAGCGCATCCAGGTGCTGGCCCGGCAGATGAAGAGCGACCCGCACGCGCACCAGCGGTTCCTCTCCCAGCGCGACGCTTCCCGGGCGACCGCCGGCGTCCCGTCCTGGCTGAGGGAGTCGTACGACGTTCTCGCCGACGCGGTGTCGACGTCGGCGGAGGAGCACCGCTACTACGTCACCGCGCACGCGCGTTTCACCCGCGACCTGGCGGCCGACGGCGCGTCCCGGGGCGTCGGTGACGAAGGAGTCGCCGCCGCGATGGCCGCCTGCATGGAGGAGCTGTGGGCGCGGTGCGAGGACGCCGACTTGTCGGTGGTGGCCCCGCTGGACGAGGGCCGAATGACGGCGTTCATCCGTAACAGCTACGACCCCGACCACCCGATCTGGGACACCGGCCTGGCCCGGCCGCACGCCTTCCCGCGCAACGTCGACGTCCGCAGCGGAACCCACGTCGCGACCCGCGCGGTGGGTTCGACCAGCGGCTGGTTCCACGCGACGGCCGCCGTCACCCACTGGCCCTCCACGCCCGTCGGCCCGGACTTCCTCTCGCCGCTGCTGATCGGGATGCCGGACGTGATCCGCACGATCGCGATCACGCAGGACCTCGAACCCAACGACAAGGCCGTGGACCGGATGCTCGCCGAGGACACCAACAACCAGGCGGAGATGCACCGTGACCGCCAGCGCGGCAAGAACATCGACCCGCGCGACGTGATCGCGGCCGACGCGACGGGCTCCCGAGGCATGGCCCTGGCCGCGTCGGGCGCGGCCGGTGCTTCCGTCGTCGGCTACATCACCGTCTCCGCGCGCAGCGCCGCCGAGTTGGAGAAGACCAAGCGCACGACCGCGTCCCGGGCGCGCAACGCGCACCTGCGCATCGAGTGGCTCGACCTGGAGCACGCCCGTGCGTTCACGACCACCCTGCCGTTCGCCGGAGGCATCAAGTGACCTCCCTGCTCAGCCCGTTGCACGAGACCGTACGCCGTCCCCTCCACACGGCGACGACGACCAGCCAGGCGCTCTACCTGCCGATTGCCCCGCCTACCCTCGGCACCGAGGGCGCCATCGTCGGCCGTGAGCTGTACTCCGGGAAGGCGTTCATCTACTGCCCGTTCAGTGCCTTCGGGGATGGTCTGCCCGGCGGCAACATGATCGTGATGGGGGACACCGGGCGTGGGAAGAGCGCCCTGACCAAGACGTACGCTGCCCGGCAGATCCGCCTCGGCCGCAAGGTCGTCGTCCTCGACACGAAGGAGCAGAAGGAGCGCGAGGAGGGGGAGTGGGCGGCGCTGAGCCGGTCTCTCACCGGGACGGTGCCGGTGCGTTTCGCGCCCGGTGGGGGGACGGGCTCCTCCTGCATCAATCCGATGGACCCGGCGATCGCGGGCAAGCGGCAGATCGAGTTGGTCCGGACGATCGTCGAACTCGGCCTGGGCCGCCCTCTGGACGAGTTCGCCGGCTCCGCCCTTCGCATCGCGATCCGCCGGGCGCACGAGCGGGCGGCTCTGGACGGCCGTACGCCGGTCCTCGCCGATGTCGCCGCCGCTCTGCGCTCGCCCGACGTGGCGGACGCCGAGGTGAAGAAGCGGACGTGGGAGGAGCTGCTCGGGGACGGGCTGGAGGCGTCGTACGTCCTGGACCGGCTGTGCGGCACCGAGACCGGGGATCTGGTCGGGATGCTCGACGGCCCCACCAGCCTGAGCATCGACCTCGACGCCGACATGGTCGTCTTCGACCTCACCAAGGTCCCCTCCGGGGGCGTCGCGATGACGATCCTCGTCGCGGTGATCTCCGTGTTCCTGGAGGAGGTGTGGCTACGGCCGGTATGCGAGTGCGGCGCCGAACCGGGGCGGCACGAGCGGCGGGTCGTGGACGTCAACTCCGGTGCGTGGGAGCTGGGTTCGTGTACGGCGACCGGGTGTCTGCGGTACACACAGCGCAAGCGCATCCTCGTCTGCGAGGAGGCGTGGCACATCCTCGGGACGCCTCAACTCGCCGCGCTACTGGAGAAGTTCCTCAAGTTCGCGCGCGGGTACGGGCTGTCGTGCATCTTCATCGTCCATCACCTCAGCGACATCGACGACAGTCCCGAGACGCAGGCGGCGCTGAAGATGGCGGACACCGTCGTCGTGTACTCGATGAAGAAGGCGGAGGCCGAGGACACCGTCAAGCGCCTCGGGTTCCCCGCGTGGACGGCGGAGCACATCATGCGGCTGCGGCGCGGGGTCGCGCTGTGGAAGGTCGGGGAGGTCATCTACCCCGGTGTGCAGCACCTGTTGACGGAGGCCGAGCAGTATCTGTGCTTCTCCAGTGGCTCGATGACCGACCTGGCGACCACGGCATGAGCGCCGTCGTCCGGGAGGACATCGATCTCCTGCACTCCGAGTGCCTCGCGCTCGCCCGGCGCACGGCCCGTCTCGCCGCCGAACTCGACCGCGGGGTGCACGCGGCGACGGCGGGACGGCTGTACGGGGCGGTCCGCGAGATCTGGCAGGCGTCGGAGCTGCTGCACGCCGCGTTCCATCACGCGCCCTGCGACAGTCCGTCGATCGCGCGGCTGTGCGGGCGGCGGATGCGCTACCTCGCCGCGCGCGCCGCTCGAAGGAGGTCCAGGTGAACGTCGCGCTATACGGTCTGGCCGCGCTGTGTGCGCTCGCCCTCCTGGCCCTGTGGGTGTCCTCGGTGCGGAGCCGGCGCAACGCCGGGTTCGCGTCCAAGGCCCAGCTCCGGCGGCAGTTGTCGGCCAAAGCCGTCCTGCGCGCCACGGAGATCCGCCCCTCCCTCCTCCCTTGAACGCATGGAGCACCCTGACATGCACAACCCTTACGACTTCGGATACTCGCTCGGCGTCTCCCAGCGTCCCAGGGGCGTCCCCCTGTGGTCCCGCGCGGACAAAGCGTGCCGGGTCATCGGCCCAATGGGGTCGGGCAAGACGCTGCGGCTGTTCGCTCCGCTGATCCGCGAGTGGCGGGGTCCGGTCCTGGCGACGTCGACGAAGCCGGACCTGGTGGAGTACACCCTCGACGCCCGGCGGACCGGGGACCGTCCGGTGTTCGTCTTCGACCCGCAGAACATCGCGCCGTCCCTCCCCCGTTTCCGGTGGCAGCCGATCGACGGCGCGCAGGACACGCAGATCGCGATGATGCGGGCCAAGGCGCTCGTCGCGGGGTCCCGTACGCCGGGCTCCGCGCGGCAGACCTCCGAGGGCAGCGCCTTCTACCGCGGGCAGGCCGCCAAGGTCCTCGCCGCGATCCTGCACGCTGCGGCTCTCGACGGCGCCGGCCTCGACCACGTCCTGCGCTGGGCCCGCAAGCTCACCGACCCGGCCCCGCTGGGCATCCTCACCGCGCACCCCGGCGCGGGTCCCGGCTGGGCCGACATGCTGCGCACCTCCACGTCCGGCGACAGCCGCACGGTCGGGAACACCGCCGTCACCCTCGAAGCCGCGCTGGAGCCCCTGGTGCACGAAAGCGTCCTGGACGCGCTGCGGGGCGGCAAGGGCGAGGCGCCGACGGACTTCCGGGAGATCCTCGACGCGGGCGGCACCGTCTACCTGCTGGGCAAGGACTCCGAGGCCAACTCCATCGCCCCGCTCACCACCGCCCTGACGGAAGACCTCCTGGACATCGCCGAGACCCACGCCGTCGCCTCCCCGGCCGGCCGCCTCGACCCTCCCCTCCTCGGCTCCCTCGACGAGGCCCCCAACATCGCGCCGATCCCCTCCCTGCGCCAACGCGTCGCCGACGGACGCGGGCGCGGCATCACCATCGTCTACGGCCTCCAGGGCTGGGCCAGCGCCCGCGCCCGCTTCGGCGACGACACCGCCGACGAACTCGCCAGCTTCACCAACCACGTCCTCGTCTTCGGCGGCGCCAAGGACCCCGGCTTCCTCAAGGACATGTCGGAGCTGTGCGGTCAGGTCGAACGCGTCCGCACCACCCGCACCACCACGAGCGGCGACCGCGGCGGCGAATCGACCGCCACCCACATCGCCCTCGAAGCCGTCCTGCGCGGCGACGAGATCAAGGCCCTCCCCGAGGGCCACGCCCTCCTCCTCGCCGACAACCTCCCACCGGTCATCACCCGCCTCGACGGGATGTGGACCTGGGACACCTGGGACGAGATCCAAGACCACGTCCGGGAGTTGCGGAAGGCGAACGAGGCCGAGCGGATGAAACAGGCGGTCGAGAAGGGCCGCCGGGCGGCAGCACACGCCAAGGCGTGGCGGCACCGGCAGGACTCGGCCGCGTGAGCGCGCTCCCGCCGTTCCCCGAACTCCCCGCGCCGATAGCCGAGTACGCCGCCGCACGGACCACCGATATCAACTCCCTGAGCAACCCGCCCCCGTGGGACCTCGGCGCCCTCCCCGGCGAGATACTCGAACCGGTCCTGGCCTGGCTCGACGCGGTCTGCCGCTGGCTGAACCAGACGTACGCCTGGCAGCCCCACCAGGTGATCCCACCCTGCTGGCAGCAGCACGAACACCTCGCGTACGAGATCACCGCGTTCGCCTTCACCCGCATCGACGCCACCGTCGACCCCGGTGCGGCGATCGTCTGGCACGAGCAGTACGACCGCTTCATCAACCGGCTGAACAACGCCCTCGGGAAGAGCGGTGACGACTGCCGAGTAGGACGCCACGAACCACGTCCCGCGCGCTTTGCCCTCTCCGCATGGCCCTCGGAAAACCCGGCCGATAAGCCGACTTGATCCGCCAACGCGCGGGGTACGGTTCGAAGAGCACGCAGTGCCGCTCCTTCCGGAGCAGTGGAAGCCGCTACCACATCTCGCCTGACCGTCAAGGCAGTTCGGACCAACTGTCTGTGGACAAACTGTCCTCACACAGACCTTGCCCGGTGGAATTCTTCTTTCCTCCGAAGCCGCCCCCGAGGTGAGGATGCCGTCATGACACGTCGCGATCCCCAACAGCCGACGTACGAATTCACGATCCCGGCCATCATCGAAGCGGTCCCGACCGCGCGCCGGTGTGTCGTCACGTTGGTCAGACGTCTCGGCATCTCGCTCTCGGACGACCTGCTCGACACCGTCGAGCTGCTGGCCAGCGAGGTCATCGCCAACGCCGTCCTGTACTCGGGCGCCACGTGCAACGTATCCGTGACGCGCAGCCTGAAATGCGTTCGAGTCGAAGTCACCGACACGAACCCGCTGTTGCCGACCGTCTCTGAAGCCGGGCCTGACGATGAAAGCGGCCGTGGTCTCCTCCTTGTCGATACGCTGGCGGATGCCTGGGGAACAGAGCCCAACTCGTCAGGGAAAACAACCTGGTTCGAACTCAGAGCACAGCATTCGCCCACCTGCCCGAACAGCAATTCCCCTATAAACGAAGCCTCTGAGGGTTCCCGGTGCGACCGCACCTCGGCAACCGGAGAACCTGCACTTCACGGGTGGCCGCCCCTCGTCCGATATCCGCTCCATAGCTCCTAAGGAGAAGATCTGCCCATGTCAGGGTTGAAAGTGACCATGTGTACGGGAAATCCGGGGAAGTTCCGCACGGCCCAGGAACACCTTGCCCCGTGGGGCATCGAAGTGGAGCAGGCGCCGGTGGACCTGGACGAGATCCAGACGACGTCGGTCGTGGAGATCGCCCGCCACAAGGCCCAGCAGGCATTCGCGCTGCTCGGACGGCCGTTGTTCGTGGAGGACTCGGGCTTCTACATCGAGGAGTTCGGCGGCTGGCCCGGCCCGATGGTGAAGCAGGCCCTGGAGGCGTTCGGCCCCGAGGGCTTCACACACCTCGCGGACCGCACGACGACACGGGCATGCAGGTTCGCCAGTGCCGCCGTGTACGTCGACGCGGAAGGCGCCCTGCACATGTTCGCCGACGACTCCCGCAAGCCCGGCACCATCGCGAAGGTGCCGGACCGGGGCAGCGGTGAGCGGTCCTGGTCCGACCTGTGGTCGATCTTCGTCCCGGAGGGCGCCACGACGACGCTCGCGGCGCTCCCGGAGGCCGAGCAGG
Organism: Streptomyces sp. NPDC004539; assembly: GCF_040610055.1. Lineage (NCBI taxonomy): Bacteria > Bacillati > Actinomycetota > Actinomycetes > Kitasatosporales > Streptomycetaceae > Streptomyces > Streptomyces sp. NPDC004539. Next base: position 87,358 of record NZ_JBEXLS010000022.1, read on the forward strand.
AGCGGGTGTTCGCCGAGTGGCGGACGACGTCCGTCGTCGCGGCACTCGGCGCGTGGCTGGCCGAGAACCCTCCTCGGGCTTGACCAACCCTCGCTCCACGAAAGCTACTTGGTGGCGACCACGTACACGCTGCCCCACTCCCGCTTGGGGTTGGCGATCTGCGGGTCGAAGGCCCACGGCTTGACCGCACTGAATCCGGCCTCGGTGAAGAGCTGGACGAGTTTGTCGTGGTCGTAGGCCCAGTAGTGGGGGTGGTAAACGGGATCGTCGTCCTGGTCGCGGAAAACGTAGTTGATCAGGTCGAGGTGGGTGTTGATGTGGCCGAGGCAGTCGCGCTTCCCGTACCACTTCTTGAGCAGCGTGCGGGTGTCCGCGTCGCCGGACGGATAGCGGGAGAGGACGAAGCCCGCGTCGGGGACGCCGGTGACGACTCTCCCGCCGGGAGCGAGGACGCGGTGGGCCTCGCGGGCGTAGTGCTTGGCGGAGTTCGGGTAGTCGATGTGTTCCAGGAAGTGTTCGGAGAACAGGTCCTGGACGGAGTTGTCGTGGAGGGGTATCCCCTCGCGGACGTCCCACAGGAGGTCGGCCGGGGGTACGGCGTCGATGTTGAAGTAGCCGTCGATGCGGTGGGCGCCGCCGCCGATCTGGACCTTGCGGGGGGTGTCGTCGATTCGCCCGTCGGGCCACGCCTTCAGGGCGGCGGTGTGGGTGCGGTGGACGTCAAGTTCCTTGAGGGCGGCGCGCAGGGCGCGGGCGAGGCCGTGGGTGGTCGTCGGCTGTGCGAGCAGCTCGGTGATCTGCTGCGACACGGTGTCAGGGGTCATGTCGAGGGTCTCCTTGCGGCTCAAGTCCGGGACAGGCTGCGGCTGTTGCGCATGAGGGTGTGCTTGATGTCGACGAGGCGCGGCGCGATCGTGAGGTCGAGCTGTTGCACGGGGTGGAGGTGTCCGGCGTCGTCCTGTTCCGCCCGCCAGACGCGGTAGGCGAGGTCCGGGTAGGCCGGGTTGATGCCGATCTCCCCTTTGGGGATCGTCCCGTTGAACGGCGTGAGGATGTCCATGTGGTTCCAGTAGTTCCACGCCTGGAGCGCCTTGTGCTGGTCGAAGTAGAAGTAGAAGTGCGGGTAACGGCCGAAGGTGCGCAGTTCGCGGTGGATGAGGTGGCCCAGGAGGGGGCCGAGGTGGGTGGCGAGGCTGTCGAACTCCCAGCGGGTGTGCCGCCATTCCTCCGGGGTCTGGCCGGGGGTGAAGAGGCGGGCGGCGATGAGGTGGCTGACGCGTTCGGTGAGATGGCGCCGGGCGTGCTGGGGGTCGAGGCTCGGGTCGACCTGGGCGAGGAGAGTGTCGAACCGGGCGGGCGGGGGACGGAACTTGGCGAGGTCGAAGGTGCCGGCCATGGCCAGCTCGGAGGAGAAGATCAGATCCTTGTAGAGCTGGTTGTTGAACTCCCCGAGTTCCGCGAGCCGCCTGGTCTCGGCGCTGGTGGAGTACAGCATCAGGTACTCGGCGAGCGCCTCGAAGTACACGTACCCCAGGATCGGCAGGCGCGGGATCGCCGAGTCCAGCAACTGGAGGAACAGCTCGGGGTCGACGGTGGTCTGCCCGTGGGCGACCGCGGAGGCCAGCGCGAGGAACCCTGCGGAGTTCTTCGTCCGGCTGGTGATCGTCTCGCGGAGCTGGTGGCGTTCGGTCTTGGAGAGGAGGTATTCGAGGAGGCTGTAGATCCGCAGGTGGATCGCGCCGAGCCGCAGGTAGTCGATGCCGGCGAGGCCGCGGTACGCCTGGTGCGGGACGTCGATCTCGAAGACCAGCGGCGTCGGCGCCGCGCCGGGCCGTCCGATGCGTCTCAGGAACGCCGGGGCCTCCCGGTTGAGAACGTACGCGGCGAGGTTGTGCATCCGCAGGCCGTTGCCGGTGGGGGTGAGCGGGGCGCAGTAGATGCTGCCGACCAGACACCCGCCCGAGGGGTAGAGGACCCCGTGTTCGCTGATCTCCTCCAGCGCGTGCGTGACGTGGAGGAGATGCAGGGTGGTGTTGGTGGTGAGGGCGTCGAAGAGCGCGTTGTTGTGCAACAGGGCGCCGTTGGGGGCCTCTTGGGCAAGCCTCGTCTCCCACTCAACGCTCTCGACAGACTGGGGGATGACGGACGCGCCGTAGAACTCGTGGGCGTCGGCCCATAAGTGGTACGCGTCGAGGAAGTCCATCAGCCGATCAACTCCCGCCGCGCGAACGCCTTCAGGACGGCGGACGTGCTGTCCGTCCCCGTCACGTGATCAGCCTCGGACCACAGCACGAGGTCGAAGGCGACGGCCTTCAACTCCTCGAACGCGTCCACACGCACGTGCCGGACATCGGGCCACCACTTGAGTTTCGGCAGGCGGTACCGGTCGAGCGCGTCGGCCGCCTTCACCACGTCGGTGACCATCCGAGCCGTCGCGTAGTCCGTCTCGTCGTCCGGCGTGAAGTCCGGGTACGGCACGTCGTGCAGCCGGACCGAGACGGCCGCCTGCCGTACGGCCGCCGGGGGCATCTCCAGCCGGAAGCGCCCCCACACGTCCTCGGCGTTCACGGTCAGCCAGCGCGCGGCACGATCGCCGTGTCCCTGGTCGTCCTTGTCGTGGAGGCGTCGGCAGTCGTGAACAGCGGCGGCGACAACCGCGGTTGCTGTGTCCTGTCCATCAAGGCCGGCAGCCTCCGCGAGAAGCGCCGCGAGCGCGGCCGTACGCATGGCGTGCCGCACACCGTGCAGGGAGTCGTGCAGCCGAGGTTCCGCGAGCCATACGGCCGGTATCGCCGTACGCATCAGGAGCCGACGTATGCCAGGACCCAACCTCGGTGCTCCATCGATGAGTTGGCCGGGCCGGTGTTCCGCGATCCAGTTCACCGTCTCGGCGTCGGTGAACTGGTGCCGGGGAAGCTCCTTGCGCGCCGCCAGCTCGACAAGGCTCGGAGTCGTACTCATCACGACTCGGAGGCGGACCGCGCCGATTCGAACGCGGCCGTGAACTCGGCGAGTTCGCTCTCACTCATCAGGATGACGCCCAGCTCGCGGGCGACCGCCGCGATGCGCTCGTGCGCCGCCACCACCTCGGCGGGGCTCGGCTCCTCGTCCAGGAGTACTTCGAACTCCGCGTGGTACCCCCACGCCTCGCTCCACTTCACGGCGATCTCGACCTCGCCGAAGCGGAAGTTGCGGCGCGCGTTGTACGCCTCGTGCATCGCGCTCTCGAAACCGAGCGTGTTGAAGATCCGGACGGCGGCGGGGACGTCGTCGTGCGCGATGGCGATCTCGGTCTCCGGGAAGGCCGAACCCTGGCCTATCTTCCCGTCCTTGAGGGTGATCTTCGCGGTGGTGGCGGTGATGTTGTCGGTGACCTTCAGCAGCCGGTCGGGCAGGACGTAGAAGTAGATGTACTTGTCGTCCTGGCCGAGGTCCTCACCGTCCCGTTCCAGACGCGCGACGAGCCGGTCGTGTACCTCCTGGCTGAAGCGAGCACGCATTTCGATCTCGACAGGCACGGAAACCTCCTTGTTTCGGGCATGGGTGATCCGCCCGGAGCGCCCAGGGGTGGGGTCCGGCGGGGCGAGATGTTCAGATGGGGCGGCGCAGGCGATGCCCGCGCCGCCGATAAAGGGCCGTCAGGCGACGGCGCCGAACCGGTCCCGTACAACGCCTTCGTGCAGGTAGTTCGGGAGCAGTACCCCGCCCACCGACACGCGCCGGGTGGCGACCTGCTCCAGGGAGTCGCTCGGGAACCCCTCCAGCAGGCGCAGGCACTGCTGCACCCACTCGCGCGAGGTGTTCCAGTCGGCGGCGTCCCGGTACCGGACGGCCAGCGCGTACGCGGTCTCGGCCGCCGCCCAGCGGTCGGTGCCGATCTCCCGCTGGAAGCTGGTCTCCAGTTCCTCGACGGAGGCGACGCGGGTTTCGCTGGTCATGGTGCCCTCTCTCGTCCGGTGGTACCCGGTGGTGTTCAACGCGGCGACGGCCCGCCGGTGACGAGGCAGGCCGCCGTCAGTAGGTGAAGAGCTCGGCGAGAGTCCGGTAGTCGTGCAGCTCGTCCTTCTCGAACCACAGGCCCACCTCCATCTCCGCCTCCTCCTTGTTCCCGGACGCGTGCACGAGGTTGGCGACCGCCTTGCCGGATGCCGCGCTCGCGGCCCGGCTGTAGTGCGAGAAGTCGCCGCGGATCGTGCCGGCGGGGGCCTCGTTCGGGTACGTGCTCCCGACGATCTTCCGGACGGTGGCCACCGCGTCCGCCCCCTCCAGCACGAGCGCGATGACCGGGCTCTGCTGCATGAACGTCGCGGTGAGGTTGTAGACCTCGGCGCCGAGCCGTTCTTCGAGGTCGAAGTAGTGCTTGCGCGTGAACTCGGCGTCCATCTGCTTCATCTTGACGCCGACGATCTTCAGTGCCGCGTCCTCGAAACGGGAAATGATCTTCCCGCCGAATCCGCGCACCAACGCATCCGGCTTCAGCAGTACAAGGGTGCGCTCCACCGGCTGTTCCTGATCCTGGGCCATCGGTTCCCTTTCAGCTTTCAGGCAAGCGATATGACGGACTTTCAGCTTGTCATCGACCCAGGATCACCGGGGCCGGAACAAGCGCTCCGGAGCGATGCGGAAATCGAAAATCCCTGGATGAGCCCATCAGCCACGCAGAGCTGCATAGTCCCCAACCGTGCCGCTCTGCGTGGCCGTGCAGTGAGACTCCCACCGGACACCGCCCGTGAACGGACAGACTGTCCACGTGCCTCTCGTGCGATTCACTGCGAGGAGCGCCTTCTTGTGATAGGGAATCAACTCCCTTTACTAATAAGTAAGTTGAGTACTTCACCCGCCTGTCAAGGCTCCCCACAACCGAACGGTACGGACAGCTTGTCCGCGCACCGACCCTCGCGGACTGGAAAGGTTCCTGGCCGGCGGGGTGGCGATCTTCCGGGCGGCGCCGCGAGCCGACCGGAAGACCGTCACCACGTTCACACCGCCGAGTGCCGGGAACCCCCACGAGCGGTTCCCGGCACCCCTATCCAGTCAGACGAAAAGGAGTCCGGCGTGCTTTCTGTGGAAACCCCCGCGAGGACCGAGCTGGGCAGGTTCTTCGAGGTCTCGGCCCGGCAGTTCGCCGCCGATCAGCCCGTACCCGAGATGTTCTCGGCCGCCGTCGACGCGGAGTGGCACCTCCTCCTGAACGACCCCGAGTACGGGGCGTTCTGCGCTGAGCACGCGGGCCGACTGGTCAACCACGTCGAGAACACCGGCTTCGGCAGGGTCTCGTGGGTCGCCGCGTACGAGGAGATGTTCGGCCCGCTTCCGGAGGTGTGGTTCACCGACGCCGACGGCGTACTGAACGAACGGGCGCTGACACGCTACCGGGAGACCGGCGAGGTGTGGGCGGAGTGGGACTGCACCCCTCTCCCCAGCGACGACGTCGTACCGCCCGCCGCCGGATGACGACCGGCCCACGAACAGGAGCGCCCCGGACCCTCGCCGGGGCGCTCCGCCTCGTCGAGGCCCAGACGGCCGAGCCCTGCACGGTGGACGTCGCGGGGTACGTGGACGCGGTGTCGGCGCACTGCCCCTACCTCGCGCCGTCCATACGCCGCGGCCTGACGACCTGGACGGTCTACGAAGTCGCAAGCGACGAACGCAAGTTCGTCGAAGCGGGGCTGTTCCACGCGGGTGTCCAGGCGGCGGAGTGGGTCCGCCCCCTCGCGGCCCGCCCGCACGGAGCCCTGGTGTGCGAGAACGTCGTCCTCCTCGGGGACACGGGCCGTCTCCTGGACTGGCCGCACTGGGCGCTGAAGCACCTGTACGGCCCGGTCGGCCTCATGATCGGCAAGTTCCACCACGGCGAAGAACGGCTCGACCGCGAAGACCTGCCGATCCCGCCTCCGCCGTACTCGTTCTTCCCGGTCCGCCCGGCCGTCCGCGCCCGGGACCCCCGTTTCCTCGCGGACACGCCCGAACTCGCGGACGCCCTCGCCGTCGCGGTGGACGATGGACGGGACGTCTTCGCCCAACTCCCTCACGACTGGCAGGCGGTAAAAGCATGGTCGCGTTCCCTCCCTGTCCCCCCGAGGCCCGCACGGCAGCGGAAACCGCCTGCGGAGGCGTCGTAGAGCTGAAGGAGCTGACCAACCGGCGGGGTTCGGCCGTCTGGAAGGCCACCGGCCCGGTGGGAACAGTCGCGGTGAAGACCGGCTACGACGACGCCGTGGCCGTCACGGTCCGGGAAGCGGCGATGCTCGACGCCCTCCCCGGCCACGAGGTGACCGCCGGCCGCTACGACGGCGGGGCGTGGCTGGTCACCCCCTGGCACGACGGCCCCTCGACCTGGAAGACCTTCACGGCCGTACGCGCGGGCGACGGCGACCGCGCACCGGCCCTCCGCGCGGCTGTCGAGTTGTGCCGGGCCGTCGCCGACCTGCACGCCTCCGGCTGGGTCCACGCCGACCTCCAGCCCGCCCACGGCATCCACACCCCCGACGGCGTCCGCCTCATCGACTTCGCCTGGTCCCGCCCAGAACCCCACGGCCCCGTCGACGGCTACCGCGGCGGCATCGTCCACCTCATGGCCCCCGAACTCGCCATCGCCGCCCGCGACAAGAACCCCGTCCTCGCCACCCGCCACAGCGACGTATACGCCCTGGCGGGCACACTGTGGACCTGCGCGTCGGGAACCTGGCCCCTCGACTACCAAGCCGCCGGCATCGACCGCCAGGCCGTAGGCCAGGACGGCATCCGCGACGCCATCGCCACCGGCGGCATCCCCTTGTCCCCGGCCACGTGGTCCACGTTCCACGACGCCCTGCGCCCCGTCCTCACCGCGCCACCCGAACACCGGCCCACAGCAGCCGAGTTGGCACAGATCCTGTGCACCGTCGAGCAATGATCTCCCTCCGCGAACTGCACCCGGACGACGCACCCGCCCTCCAGCACATCTACAGCGAACCCTCCGTACGCCACCTGCCCAGGCCCGCCATGACCACCGCCTCGGCCATCGCCTGGCTGACGGCCCGCGCTGCCGAACAGCGCGCGATCCCAAGGACGTTGTACTGCTTCGGCATCGACCACGCCGGTGATCTGATCGGCGTGGTCAAACTCCGTGTCGAGGGGACGACCGCCGCCCTGAGCTATATCCTCCGCGACGACGTCTGGGGGCACGGGTACGCGACCACAGCGGTGACCCTCGTACTCGACTTCGCGTTCAGGACTCTCCAACTGACCTCGGTCACCGCCAAACACCACCCCGACAACCACGCATCGGCACGGGTCCTGGCCAAAACCGGCTTCACCCACACCGGCCACGGTGCGTAGCTGAATGGGGCTCGTCGACAGCGAGGCCAGACCGGAGATGCACACAATCTGTCCGTAGGCGCTTTCCGAAAACCCCTTGACGACCAGCGCACGAACTCACCTCAAAACTGACCTATTTCACATAAATAGCACCGCTTTAACCTCTTCACGAACACGCGATGCGAGCCCTCGTCCTGGCATCCGCAGCCCCCGCACTCAAGGCGTCGCGCTGTCGATCCCGTTAACGCTCGGCAACCACAGGCGCGGGACAACTCCCTTTCCGTACCCTGATTCGAGTCCTCCATCGCGAAGGGAAAGAACCACCGATGAGTGAAAACCTGACGCTGGGACGCCGACTCCGTACGGCACGCAAGACCCGCCAACTCTCCGCCGCCCAGCTGGCGCAGAAGGTCGCGGTCTCCCCGAGCTACATCCAGAAGCTGGAGTCCGGCGCGCGGAAGGCTTCACCGTCGCTGATCCTGGCGCTCGCCAAGGCGCTGCGCTTCGGCCCGGAGGTACTGACCGGGCAGCCGTACTACGGGGAGCCGGAGGCAGAGGACCGCGTGCACGCCGTCATCCCCGAACTCCGCCGCCTTCTCCTCTGCTACGACAGCCCGGACGACCTGGAGATCGCACCGCGTTCTCTCGCGGTGCTCGCGTCGGAGGTCGACCAGGTGACGACGCTGCGCCGCGACGCGCGGTACGCACCGATGGGCCCCCTGCTCCCGCCGATCATCACCGAACTCACGCACGTGGCCCTCAACAGCCGGGGCGAGGAACGGAGCAAGGCGTTCTGGCACCTGGCCCGGGTCTACCGCGCGGTGAACTCCCTCGCGCACAAGATGGGTCACCACGACCTGTCGAGTACGGCGCTGGAGCGGGTCCGCTGGGCGGCGGACCGCTCCGACGACCCGCTGATGCAGTTCACGGCCGGCTACCTGGTCACGGGGGCGATGCTCCGCCAGGGCGCCTACACCACCGCGCGCCGTAAACTCCTGCAACTGCGCGGTGAGTTGGAACGCCTCCAGCCGGAACGCTCGTACTCGGACGACGCCCTCGCGATCGACGGCGCGCTGCTGCTGAAGCTGGCGGTCCTGGAGGCGCGGGAGAACAACGCGGACCGTGCGGACGCGTACCTGCGGGAGGCCGAGCAGGTGGCGGCTCTCGCGGGGAACCGGGACTCGCTGGCGTACGAGATGTCCTTCGGGCCGACGAACATCCGTATCCACGAAGTCCACGCGATGATCGACATGGGCGACACCGAGCAGGCGCTCGCCCACCTCACCGAGTGGGCCCCGGCCTCCGGCGGCGAGTGGACGCCGCCGGTGACGACCGTCGGGGAGCGGTCGAGCCATCACTTCATCGACGTGGCGTCCGCGAAGCTGACCGCCGGGGACAGGGTGGGCTCCTTCGCCGACCTCAAGCGCGCCCGGAAGGTCGCCCCGAACCACACCCGCTTCCACCCGTCCGTCCGGGAAACGACGGCGGCACTGCTCAGGGTGGAGTCGAACCCGTCCAACGAGCTGTCCGCGTTTGCGAGTTGGACCGGCCTAAGCTCAACGTGACTGTTTGTCAAGGGTCTTGGCGAGCGGACCCCACGGACAATCTGTCCGCGCACCGAACTCGCTGAATGGAATGGTCTCTTCACACATAGTGGTGAGGAGGCCATTTCCATGTCCGACGTCAATCCCGCGGCCCACGCCCGCCCGCCGCGCTGGATGCCCATCGGGGAAGAGTCCGAGCTGTGCTCGGCGGGCTTGTGGTGGGACGTCGTTCGTGCCGGGGAAGCCGTGGGCAACCGCGCGATCGAGATCCTTCGCGAGCGCCACGAGCCCCTCGGGCCGGTGATCATGGACTTCGGGGGTGCGGAGCCCCGGCTGTACTTCCTCGTCCCCGTCGGCACGGCGGCGAACTGGACGGAGCCGGAGACCGTCGCTCTCGGCCAGAACTGCCACGTCGTCGTACCGTCCGTCGAGACCACGACGCCGCCGGGGATGCACTGGCACGTCCCCGCGAGCGGCCCCCGGACGCTGACCCTGCCCCCGGCGCTGCGCCGCGCCCTGATCCAGGCACGCGGCGAGCGGCGCGGGACGGCGGGGGAAACGGCCCCCTGATGTCCCTAAGCATCTCCTTCGCGCTGCTGTTCGGGATCATCGTGGTCCTCCTGATCCGGGGCAACGCGGTGAAGACCGGCCCCGAGATCGCCTGCGTGCTCTTCGGGTTCTTCCTCGCGAGCAGCTCCCTGGCCCCGAGCATCAGCAACCTCGTGACCGGCGTCGCCGACGCGATCGCTCAGATCCGCCTCTGACCCCGTCTTCTCCCCCCACCCCCTTCCCGAGGCCCTCATGACACCGACGTCCGAAATCGTCTGTCCGTCACCACCGCCCGTTGCACCGCGCCGCCCCCGCTGCTCTCATCAGGGAAAGGCACACTGATGCGCCTCGTGTACCACCCGGCCGGCCACGACGACGAACTCCGCGTGGCCCTCGTCGAGTTGGAGGCGGGCCGTTGGAGAACGGCACGGGAGCTGCTGCTCGCCACGGGAACGCACGGCGCACTGCGGACGTCGCGCACGCAGGTGCTGGCCGTAGCCGCCGCGAGGTCGGACGTGGTCGGCGTATGGCTGCGCGAGGAACCCCACCACTACGACGCCCACCTCATGAACGCGCGGGTGGCCGTCGAACGCGTCCTGCGAGCACACCGCCAACACCACCCCCGTACCTGGGAGTTCGAAGCGGACGCGCGGCGCGCGGTCCTGGCGGCGGCCCGCCGGGCACCGGACGACCCCGTGCCCTGGGTGTGCCTGCTCGCGCTGGCCCAGGTCGACACCCGCCAGCAGTACTACGAACACCGCATCCCCGCACCGGAGTTGATGCTCCCCTCCGGCCCGTGGGGCATCCTCGACCAGGTCGACCGCCGCGATCCCTACAACCGCGAGGCGTACCACCGGACGGTGCAGTTCCTGCTCGCGCGCGACGCCCTGCCCACCGCCTCCCAGGCCGCCGTCTTCGACCTCGGCCGCAGCGTCGTCTCCCAACAGCCTTCGGGGTCACCGCTGTTGCTCCTGCCCGCGCACGCGCTCGTCGAGCAGCGGCGGCGCATCAAAGTGGACCCTCTGTGGCGCCGCCAGTGGCTGGAGGAGCCGCATGTCGGCTACAGCCTCAACGCGTTCCGCAACTGGTTCCACCGGGCACCTCCCACCCTGCGGTCGGTCGCCGACCTGAACCTCCTCGCCTACATCCTGTGGGCCGGCGCCAAGTACCAGGAAGCCGCCGAGGTGTTCGCCGCACTCGGCCCCTACGCCTCCCGCGAACCCTGGTCGACCGTGTGCGAACGCACCACCGGACCCGACCCCGGTGAAGCGCTCCTCCTGCGGGCGCGCGCGGAGTCCCTCGCCTACGCACGCCGCACATCGCATCACCCCTGATCTCTATTGGCATGAACCTGACCATCTCGTTTCCCGATCTCCGGAGGTGGACCTGTGAGTCCCAACCGCCATGCCTCACACCGAAAATCCGATGACGCCTACCTGCGGGAACTGGGATACGAACCCGTCCTCACCCGCCGCATGGGCCCGTTCGGGAACTTCGCGGTCAGCTTCTCCGTGATCAGCGTCCTCAGCGGCTGCATGACCCTGTACGGGTTCGGAATGAACACCGGCGGCCCCGCCGTCATGCTGTGGGGCTGGGTCGCCGTCGGCGCCATGGTCATGTTCGTCGGCGCCGGACTCGCCGAGGTCACCTCCGCCTACCCGACCTCGGGCGCCCTGTACTACCAGGCCGAGCAGCTCGGCGGACGGAAGTGGGGCTGGTACACCGGCTGGCTGAACCTGCTGGGCCTGCTGGGCGCGATCGCCGGAATCGACTACGGCGCCGCCCTGTTCACCGGCGCGTTCCTCAACCTCCAGTGGGGGATCACACCGACACCGGGGAAGATCATGGTCATCTTCCTGTGCATCCTCGCCCTGCACCTCACGCTGAACTGGTTCGGGGTACGGCTGGTGAGCATCCTCAACAGCATCAGCGTCTGGTGGCACGTCGCCGGCGTCCTGGTCATCGTCGGCGCCCTCGCGATCGTCCCCTCCCGCCACCAGTCACCGGGGTTCGTGTTCGGGGAGTTCGTGAACAACACCGGCTGGTCCAGCCCCGTCTACGTCGCCCTGCTGGGTCTGCTGCTGGCGCAGTACACGTTCTGCGGGTACGACGCCTCCGCGCACCTGAGCGAGGAGACCACCGACGCACAGGTCTCCGCCTCGCGGGGGATCATCCACGCGATCGGCTGGTCCTGGCTCGCCGGGTTCGTCCTCCTCGCGGGACTCACCTTCGCGATCCAGGACTACGCCGGCACCGTCGGGACCGCGACCGGGGTTCCGCCGGCGCAGATCTTCCTCGACGCCCTCGGCCTCACCGGCGCCAAACTCCTGCTCTTGGTCGTGATCGTCGCCCAGTTGTGCTGCGGCAACGCGGAGACCGCGGCGGCCAGCCGGATGGTGTTCGCGTTCTCCCGGGACGGCGCCCTGCCGGGCTCGGCGCTGTGGCACCAGGTCGACGCCCGCACCGGCACCCCGCGCAAGGCCGTGATCCTGGCCGTCGTCTGCGCGGCCCTCCTCGCCCTGCCGAGCCTGTACAGCCCGGTCGCGTACGCGGCGATCACCAGCATCAACGTCATCGGCATCACCCCCGCCTACGCCATCCCGATCTACCTGCGCGTCAAGAACCGCCACCGCTTCCGCCCCGGCCCGTGGAACCTCGGGAGCTGGGGCGTGATCGTCGGCATGGTCGCGGTGGTCTGGGTCGTGTTCGTGACCCTGCTGTTCTGCCTCCCCCAGACCGCCCCGGTCTCCGTCGACACCTTCAACTACGCGCCCGTCGCGCTGCTCGTCGTCCTCGTCCTGGCCTGGGCCTGGTGGCACAAGCAGGGCAGTACGTACAAGGTCCCGGCTCACAGCTCCGACCGCTCGGCGTCGTCCTACGAAAGCGAGATCGTCTGATGACGGCCACCGTCAACAACACCCACCTCGTCCCCGAGAACGAAGCGGGTCTCCCCCTCGCCGACCTCGTGGAAGCGGGGACGATCGACACGGTCCTGCTCGCCCTCCCCGACCTCCAAGGCCGCCTGAAGGGCAAGCGCTACGACGCCCGCCACTTCCTCACCCGCATCGCACCCCACGGCACCGAGATGTGCGCCTACCTCCTCGCCACCGACGTCGACATGAACCCCGCCGACGGCTTCGCCCTCACCTCCTGGGACACCGGCTACCAGGACCTCCCCGTACGACCGGACCTCACGACCGCCCGCCGCATCCCGTGGATGCCGCGCACCGCGATCATCCTCGCGGACGCGATGACCCCCGAGGGAACCCCCGCAGAGATCGCGCCCCGCCACATCCTCGACCGCCAGCTCACCCGCCTCGCCCGCCACGGCCTGCACCCCAAGACCGGCATCGAAACGGAATTCGTCCTCTACAAAGGCACCCACAACCACCCCGGACCCCACCCCCACCACCCTCTCCACCCCCTCACCACCGAGAACCTCGACTACGCCCTCGACCACAACCCCACCTCCGACCGCTTCTTCCGCCGCCTCCAACGCGCCCTCGCCGCAGCCGGAATGCCGGTGGAAGCGATCAAGACGGAAGCGGGACCCGGCCAGGTCGAAGTCACCTTCCCCTACGGCCCCGCCCGCGACGCCTGCGACAACCACCTCCTCTTCAAACACGCCGTCCGCACCCTCGCCACCCGCGCCGGCCTGACCCCCACCTTCATGGCCGCCCCCGAAACCGGCCGCGCCAACGGCCTCCACCTCCACCTCTCCCTCTGGTCCAACAACACCCCCCAACTCAACAACCCCGACGGCACCCTCTCCACCACCGCCCACCACACCATCGCCGGCCTCCTCACCGCCCTCCCCGAACTCGCCCCCTTCTACGCCCCCACCACCAACTCCTACAAACGCTTCACCCCCAACTCCTTCGCCCCCGCCACCTTCAACTGGGGCCACGACAACCGCACCTGCGCCATCCGCGTCATCGGCCACAACAACACCCTCCACCTCGAAATCCGCGTCCCCGGAGCCGACGCCAACCCCTACCTCGCACTCGCCGCAACCCTCGCCGCCATCACCCACGGCATCGACCACAAACTCGACCCCGGCCCACCCGAAACCGGCAACTCCTACCGCACCCACCACATCCCCGTCCTCCCCACCCTCGCCGACGCCCTCACCGTCTTCGAAGACAGCACCCTCGCCCACGACGCCTTCGGCACAGACGTCATCGACCACTACGCCCACCTCGCGAAACTCGAACTCGACCACGAACGAACCCACGTCACCGACACCGAACGACGACGCTGGCTCACCCGCGCCTGACACAGACACATGCCCTCTCCGCACCGAGCCGCCCTCTGCCCGGCAGCGTGGCCAGATTATCGAAAATATGTTCGCATACCACATGCCACCACGCTTGGATCAAGGGGACCAGGCATGAACACGACATCACAACGTGTTCATGCCGCTTGCCCAAAAACAGGGGGGCACAACTTGAGATTGAAGAATCTGTTGGCCACTGGCGTCATCACGCTGGGGCTGCTGGGCAGTTGCCTCAGTGCTGCCCAGGCAGCCGACGACCCTACAGTGGCGGAGATGCCCACGCGGGTCGTGAGCCAGGCCACGGAAGACACCATCCCGTTGCCGGAGGACCTGGACGAGTCGTCGGTCGAACTGGACGACCTGGTCTCCTCGTTGCCCGATCCGCAGGACGACACACCGACGACTTCGGACACCCCGTCGGATGGGATGTCCCAAGAACAGAGCATCGACTCCGATCCGGTGGCGACCGCCGGTGAGATCCAGTCGAGTTGCCTCGTACAGAAGGCCATCGCCGCCGCCAAGGGCAGTGATGAGCCCGTCTCGTGCGCGAACTGGAGCACAGACATCCCCGAGGCCGACATACGCAAGGCGTCTTCCGCCTGGTCCACACCGAAATGGTGCGGCGAGTCCGGCATGAACAGATGGTTGGTCAACCGGTTCAGGGCGTGCGGGGTCTTCTCCGCCAAAGTCACCATCTGGGACCCGCGCAGCGGTGCGGTGATCGGCACGCTCAACTACCTCGTGCGCGCTTACGCCTACAGCACTCGGGACTCGAAGAACTGGGCCTACCAGGTCGAACTGATGGAGGTCTCCAGCACCGCCCGGGCCAAAGGGTTGACGGTCTCCGGCAGCACGACGTGCTCCGGCAAGTGCAGGGTGACCAAGAGCACCTTCCCCGCCCAGGTCATGAGCCAGACCAAGGACGTTGTCGGGCAGTCGTTCATGGAGCCCACGATCGCCCTTTCGCCCAAGGGGCAGAGCGGCTGGGGGCAGGCCACTGCCGGGTGGGTCTTCACCCGCCCCGACGTAACCCCGACCAACCGCATCACACTGCCCACCCCGGGCGTACGGTGCGACAACGCCTTCCCTGGAACGTCGAAGCCCGGCTGCGTGATGCCGGTCATCCCGGAGTTGGCCTACGCACGGCACGGGGAATACCCGGAACTCGCCGATCACATCCAGGACGCGCAGAACAGCGGTCTGCCCGGCAAGCACGGCACGAAGAACTACCTCACCCGGGTCACGAACAAGACGCGGATCAACGAGAACCGAAACGCATCGTGCCCGTCAAGCCTGCCCCGACCGACCGGCAAGGACTGCGACGAGTACCCCATGGCCTCGACGTGGCAGGGCGGCAAAACCGGCAAGTTCAGCCGACGCATGATCGACAAAGACCAGAACCGCAGCGGAGGCCGGACCCTGGCCAACTTCTACCTGTACAACCGCATCATCGAGAAGGACCGTTTCCTGGTGTGGATCAAGTAGACGCTACAGACAGGCGAGGAACGTAGTAATGGGCAACGTGGCGGTCGAGCGGCGCAACGGCGATGTTCCGGTGCAGTACCACCAGTTCGACATCAAGGACGAGGACGGCCCCACCGGCCCAGAACTCAACTACAGACAGAACGGGATCATCGGAGTCCTTGACGGCGTCATCGTCGTCACGACCGGTATCCACACCGGCTCCGTCGATGTCGACATCGCCCTCCACGAGACGGAACCCGCTCCCGACGACGGAGCCTGGGAGGAGATCGTGGAGATCTCCGCGCGCTCCGTCTCCGGTGACCTCCAGGTCCGCGGAATGATGGACGATCTAGACGAGGAACTGCCCGTCCTGGCCTTCCAAGGGCCCGGCGACTACCGGCTGCGTCTACACGCACGCGGCAGGGACACCGCCATCGACCTCGCCCCGGACGAGATCACCGAGTGGTACCTCGTCCAGGTCTGGCCGGAGCCCACCCGACCGATGTCCGTACTCCGCCAGACCGACAGATTCGGTGCATCCAACCGCGGTTGATGAAACGAGCAGCCCGTCTGCCTGTCCACAACACAGCCCTCTGCGGACAGGCAGACGCGGCCGACTGGCAGAGCCCGGTATTCCACGGCCACGAACCTCAGAGCCCCTCCACGGGCAGTGGATGAGACGGCTCAGGACCGGGGAAGTAAGTGGCTGCCTCAGTTCCGCGCTTGTGCGCGGCGTCGTTTCGCCGAGAGTCTCTGGCAACAGACCCCGGGTCCTCGAACCTGTCGTCACCAAGCGTTCGGCTTTCCAGTTCGGCACAGAGTTTCGCCTCCCGCTGAGCCGCGCCCTGCGCCAGGCTTCGTGCCCTACGTGCCTCGCCCTTCAGCTGCTCAGCGGCCTGTTCATCATCACCGTGAGCACGGTGAAGCAGGACAGCCTGGTCGTTCCGGCTCCTCCCCTTGTCGGCAAGCACTCCTTCATGTTCTTCGACTGGCCCAGCCGTGACAGCCAGTCCAGGGAGACGGCCATGCAGAACCCGCAGATCACGCGCCGCTTGGGCGTCGTACGCACGCAGGTTGTCGCGTTCGGTCTCGGCAAGGAATCGCTCCTCGCCGCGCAGAACGTGTCGGCCGAACCGACCGACAGTGGCCAACCGCTGTTCGAGTTGGTGCAGCCGCTCCGAAGCCTTGATCCGGGCGCTGGTGCACTGATCAATGGCAGCGGTGACCGTCCGGACCTCGCAGATCGCCGCGGCACGCACAGCAAGATCCTCGTGCTGTCGCCGGAAAGCCAGGACCGCAGGGCCGGTGCCGGCCAACGCCTGTTGAGCGGCATGAGCAGCCTTTGACTCCGCCTTGTCCGCTGCCGCCGAGGTACTGCGAGCGGCCGTCGCTGCCTTGCGGATCGCGTCGCGCAGGGCGTTGTTGCTCAAGTGCGCGTACGGGCGATTGGCGGTCGGCGCGGTGACCTCTGATGACGGGGACGGAATTCTGCGGCTGCTCAGGCTCACGGTCTCCGGCTCGGCATCGCCGTGCGAAGGCTCAGCGGCTCCCGGTGCCCGCGGAACCGGGAGATCGGCGACGGCCTCACGGACGTGCGCGGGGACGGCGTTCCCCGGCAGCTCGGTGAGGATCATCCGCTCCTCGGTCCCGGCCTCGATCTCGCGGATGAGCCCGGCGACCGCACGGTCCAGTTGCTCCCGCTCGTTCTCCGGTTCGCCCGCTCGGGCGCGGTCGGCCTCGGTCTCGTAGACGGACAGCGGGAGGAAGAGGTGGGACTCCTTCTTGTCGCGGGACAGCATCGTGTAGAGGGCGTTGGCCTGGGCGCCGGGTCCATAGACCAGGGCTTCCTGCACGCTCAGCCCCTGGCTCTTGTGGCCGGTGATGGCGTACCCAAGGCTCAGACCGCCTTGTGCGATGTAGTCGGTGTCGACCCATTCGGCGTGGTCCTTGTGGCCGTCGGAGGTCTTCTCCCGCCACTCGACAAGGACGCGTCGTTCGTCGTCGACGGCGCGGACGATGCCACGGAAGCCGTTAAGAACGTCCTCGCTCTCCCCGCTCGTGCGCCTGGCCCGGTAGTCGTTGGCGCGCAGGAGGACTTGGTCGCCGACCGACAGGACGAGTTCGCCTCCGCCCGCGAGGACATAGGTGTGTTCGGGGCCGGTGAAGTCACCACCGGCTTTACGCAGGGCGCGGGCGCCGAGGTTGAGTTCGTCGACGATCTCGTTGGTCGCTGCGAGCATGAGGAGCTGCTGGACGGCGGTGTGGTCGTCGTCGTACGCGATGCGCTTGTCGGCCCACACGGTGAGCATGGCCGCGAGCGTCTCGTCCTTGTCTGCGAGCGCGTGGACGCGGCCCGTTCCGGTGAGCGTGCGCAGAGATTCCACGCGTTTGCCATCGCGCCAGAACTGGAGCGCGCGGCGCTCGACGACATCCCGCTGCCGAAAGTTCTCGTTGAGCGTGAGGCCGTCGACGAGGTGGTGGACGGCGGCGAAGTGGCCGCCGACGCCGGGTGAGTGGAGCTGTTTGGGGTCGCCGATGCCGACGACCTTCGTGCCGGTCTTCGCGGCGTGCGCGAGCAGCTCCGCGATGTCGCGGTCGTCGCACATGGCGGCTTCGTCGACGACCAGGACGTCCACGCCGGCCAGGCCAGGGCCGTCGGCGCGGATGCCGGTGAGCCAGGAGGCGAGGGTGCGGGAGGTGATGCCGGCTTCCGCCTTGAGGTTGGCGGCGGCGACGGCCGCCGTGCTCGCGCCCGCGACGACGAGTCCGTGGGCCTGCCATGCCTGGCGGGCGGCGTCCATGATGGTCGTCTTGCCCGCGCCCGCGACGCCGATCACGCCGTCGATGCCGTGTCCGGCGGTCAGGAGCCGGTCGAGTACGGCGCGCTGTTCGACGCTGAAGGCGAAGCCCTGCTGAGCCTCGGCCGCCGACAGGGTCATCGCGACGGTGTCGGTGCTGACGATGGCGGCCTGTTCGCCGAGCCTGCGGGTCGTCTCGGTGACGATCAGGGTTTCGGCGGCGACGATGTCGGTGGTGGTGTAGCGGTCGGCGTGGGTGTAGTGCTGGGCGCCCTTGGGCTTGAGCTGGACCGCGTAACCAGCGTGCCGGAGTACGGACTTGGTGAGTTGCTCGGCCTCGGTGGCGGTGGCGATGCCGTAGGGGAGGGCGTCGAGGACGGCCGCGATGGCGGCGGCGTGGGTGAACTCCTTGGAGTGCGCGGTGAGTCCAGTCTTCGGGTCGAAGACGAGCGCGCACAGTTCGTCCAGGGCCGGGTTGACCGCGGGTGCGTCGTCGTGGACGGTGGCGGTCGTGAGGGCGGCGGGGTCGTCCCCGGCGGCTCGGCCCTCCGCCTGCCAGTACGCGCGCAGGACGTCGTCCGCCACCCCCACCGCCTCGCCGTTCTTCGCGGCCTTGGAGACGGCGGAGGCGGCGGTGCGTTCGCGCAGGGTGGCGCTGTCGTAGTCGAGTCCGAGGCGGGTGAGGAGTTCGCGGACCTGGCTGTCGCGCTTGCTGAAGAGGCGGATGGTGGGCTCGGGGATCACGGCGATCTCCCACGCGCCGGTGCGCGCTTCGCGGCGGAAGCGGATGCCGTAGCGGTCGGCGAGTTCGCGTCGTACGCGGGCGTTCATCAGGGCCTGCGTCGCGCGGGCGTGACGGTGCAGGTCACGGCCGCCAGCGGCGACGGTGGACCACTGTCCGTCGGTGCCCTTGACCATGTTGGCCAGGGTGAAGTGCAGGTGGAAGTGGGGATCGCCGTACGGCGCACCGCCGACCGGGCGAGCCGCGCGGTGGATCATCATCCAGCCGGAGAACCCGCTCGTGCCGACCGTGCGAGCCTCCTCGCCGTCGCCGTGTCGACCGCGCATCGCGTACGCCGTCCACCGCTCCAGCGCCTCGACGGACTCGCGTCCCGCCGCGACGATGACGGACTCGACCTCGTCGGCCATCTCCTGCGGCGCGTACGCCAGGAACACCGACTGCGACTTCGGGAGGTCCAGGGTGACGTCCGCGCCCCGGTTGCCGACCTCGACCCGGCCTTCCCGCTGGGCGGCCTTGATCTCCTCGACGTCCCAGACGTCGGCGGGATCGATGCCCGCGGCCTTGGCCATCGCGACGGCCTCGCGGACCGCCATCGGGAGGTCGCGCAGGCGCCGTCCGGCTTCTGCCTCGGTCTGGAGGTGGCGGCGTTTCATGGACGCGGAGTCGAAGAGGTCGGTGGACTGTTGACCCGTTTCGCGGGCCTTGTTCCGTACGGCGTTCAGGAGCGCGCGGGCGTCGAGGCGTCCGCCGGCCTCGGCGAGGAGGGCTTGCTCCAGGTGCTGTTCGCCGTACAGGTCGACGGCGTTGATGCCGAGCGCGTCGGCGAGGGTAACGAGGGTGGAGGCGGGGACCTTGTGGGCTTCGCCGAAGCGGACGAGCTGGCGTTCCATCCGACCGAAGGCGTCCTTCTTACGCTTCGAGTCGAGCAGGGACGCCGGTGTCACGCCGCGTTCGGCGGCGGTGCGGCGGATCGCGCGGACCAGGGGTGCGGCGGGGAGCTTCGCGGCGGGGGCGACGGCGAGTTTGGGTTCCACCAACGTCCGGCCTGTACGCGGGTCTTCGCCTCGCATCAGGCGGCGGGCCGCCGGGAACTGGTCGGGGGACAGCACGTTGCCGGGGGTGATGCCGAACTCGGTGAGGCCGTTGCCGATCCACACCAGGGGGCGTTCGCTCGCGTCGAGGTGGTAGTCGATCTGGCCGTCGGCAGCGGGGGCGGGGAGGACCTCCTCGCCGTACAGCGTGCGGGCGTCGAGCCCTGCGGCTGCGGCGACTTCGACGGCGTCGAACCCGGTGAACCTCGCGGACTTGGCGTTGCGTATCTGGGTGCGGGCGCGGAAGAACGCCTTCTTCGCCTCCGCCGCGCCGAGGAGCGCGGCGACGGTGGTCCCGATCTCTTCGGCCTTGGCCTCGATGGCGGCGATGAGGGGAGCGGCGTCAACAGTGGTCGCCTTCCCGCACCCGTGACCTCCGGTCAGGCGGTACTCGACCTGCCCGTCCGACGGACCGATCATCGTCACCCACCCCAACGGCCCGCCCACCTCCCGTCCGAGAACCGACCAGATCAGGTCATCTTGGCCAATTGTATCGTCACGAAGTGACGATACCTTGGTCCTCTTTTTCAAGATCGATACAGGAAACCTGGGGTTACTCAGTTCCGCAGGGGGGTTGCAGGCAAGGCGCGTTAGGAGACTGTTACCTCTTGTCGAGCCGTTACCAGATCGACAAGAGGTAGTCGCGGGGCCGGAACTGGCTGATTGTTCTAAGCGAAGGTTTAACCAGCAGCAAGTGACGTAATCTTCCTACGTGACCGCCTCGTCCTTCCCTGAACTCCCGGAGACGCCTGACTACATGGCGTCCCTCTGGGCGCATCTGGCGGAGGGGAAGCTGGACTACTTCGACATGGGCGTGGCGAGTCCAGAGTTCCAGGACGACTTGGTGTGGGCCACCGACACAATGCCCATCCTTGTTCAGGTGAAGCACAGCCGCATCCGGGACGCTTGGCGGGCGCGAAACGTTCTAGAGAGCTGGTCCTCAAAGCTCAAGGGTCTGAACGATCGCGCATCTGATCTCCCCGAAGAGCTGACGTTGCTCTTGCTCCGGACAGTCGAGGAAGCCTCCGGCTTCCCGTCTATCACGTCCGGGCTGATTCATGGGATCGAGCTCACAACACCTCCGGTCCAGCTTTGGCGCAGCTACGAGGAGCACGTCGAAGCAGTCTACGGGCTCGTCAACGCTGCCATGGGCGGTAGTAAGACCCTCGGCAGACTGATCACCCAGTTTCAGCTAGCAGGCCAGGCGATCTGGGCAGAGAGGATCAAGGCGACGTCGTTCCTCGGGCGTCTCGTCAACGACGTAGAGACGGCGAGGAAGTTCCTTCAAGACCTCGCCCAAGGTCTCTGCGACGGCGTCCAACACATCGAATACCTCGTCGCTGTACCGCCCCATGAGTCATCACCATGCGGCGTCCTGCGCCTAGCCTCGCCGATCGTCCCCGGTGCACCGGGGACCCAGTCATGGCCTCATCAAACATCCATGACCCTAGCTGCTTAGCCCTCTCCGGGGCGGTAGCCCTGTAGAGGACGGACTCATGCACTGGGACTTTCACACGAGGGTGCTACTCGTGGTGGTCGCGGTTCTTCTCTCGCTGATTGCAGCGCTGTCTGCGGCGCTCCTCGCCTATGCCACAGGCGGGCATGGGCTCCAGGCCATGGGCTGGGGCGCTGGCACCTTCGTGGGATCGATGACGCTCACCTTGAGCATGCTGACGATCTTGCTGTCTTGAGGGGCTATTCCCCCGCCACCCCGGGTGCTGGGACGGAACCCATCTTGTTGGGTCCGTCCCAGCAATAGGCTAACGTCAGACTGCTATCGAGTGATCGGCCACTCGCCGAACGGTAGTGGCGTTAGGCCGGTTGCTTCCCTGATGGCCTCGTCCGTTCCGCACACGGTACAGATCCGAACTTCCCGCTCGATCGTCAAGCGGGAACGTGCGGAGCGTTCACCGAGCGGGCCACAGCAGCGCGGACAGCGAGGGTCGGGCACGGGTCACTCCTCGGGGTGCTCACGCGCGGACTTCAGGATCAGGTTCCAGACCGTCCGGGAGTAGGTCTTCTCCGTCTGCACCTGGAGCCCGGCAACAAGGTCGGCATTCTTGGCCCCCGGGTTAGCCGCGAGCGCCTGTCGCGCAAGGGTGAGCCGTTCGTCCCCCTGGTACGGGTACGCCAACCCGCGGCGCCCCTTGGGCCGTCCACCGGCATGCCCCCGGCCTTTGCGCTCCGCAAGGTACTGCCAGAGCCTCCACCGCTTCCACTTCGGACGCCGACGAGTCGGCAGGACATCCCAGTCGTCAGGTTCGGGCCACCCCTCCGGCGGGTTCTTGACGTAGTGGGAGACGGTGGCGGAGTCGGCGAAGCCGCAGATCTTCGCCGCCTCGGCCGGGCCGACCAGTTCTTCGGGGTCTCCGTCGAGCTTCGGCGGGTTCGTGGTGCTCGCGGCGGCACGCCGTCGCTGGAGTTCGTGGTGCCAGGTGGCCCACACCTCGCCGTCCCAGTGCATGACGCCGTCGAGGGTCGCGGTGACGGGCGGGTGGCCGTTGTTCTCGCGGTCGGTCCAGAGGTTCTGGAGGGTCGACTCGCTGATGTTGTGGACCTTACGCAGGTCCGCTCGCGAGTAGAGCGTGCGG
Source organism: Streptomyces sp. NPDC004539 (assembly GCF_040610055.1). Classification (NCBI taxonomy): domain Bacteria; kingdom Bacillati; phylum Actinomycetota; class Actinomycetes; order Kitasatosporales; family Streptomycetaceae; genus Streptomyces; species Streptomyces sp. NPDC004539. Next base: position 109,712 of record NZ_JBEXLS010000022.1, read on the forward strand.
CCGGTCTCGGGGGGCACGTTCGTCTCCTGTCCGGGGTCGTTCGGGGTGGTCATGGGAGATCGTCGGATTCCGGGGCTGGCGTCCACGTGCGAGTGCCGGTCGGCTCCAGCCTGGTGAGCGTGGCTATCTCGTGCAGCGGGACGGCGGCGGCCCAGTCGGCGCGGCCGGGGTGCCCGACGGGACGGTTGAGGACGAGGTGCCGGCCGTTCGGGGGGAAGTCCTCGACGATGACGAAGCTGTCGGTGTCGTCGGCGCTGATGCTGTTACCCCTCCTGAGCTGGGCAATGTCACCAGGCTGGGGACAGTCGGGGTGCCGGTCGCATAGCATGGTTGGGTCTTTCTGGTGAGAGACATCGACGGCCAGCGCCTTGTTGCCCTTGTGCGCTGGCCGTCATTTCGTTGTCCGGGTTGGTTCGGCACCCGGCCGACTGGAGGTTGCCCTGCTCCGTTGACGGCCGGGTAATTAAACCACCTTTGAGATAGCTGGGGTGGGCCTCTGGTTCGCAGAACGGCGGCCGTCAGAACAGCGCTCCTTGGTTCGCGAGGTCGACGTCCCAGCTACTCGGCGGCCGGTCGACGCGGAGTTCGTAGCGGGGACGTCCCGCGTGCGGAGGAGCGTGGGCCTCACGGCGGTGGCGGTTCCAGACGACAAGCGGTGCGCCTCGGTCCACCCACCCCGCCGGGTACCGGGATGTGAGCTGAACCCAACGGTGCGGGCTCTGCGGGATCGCCCATCTGTCCGTGACCCTGGTGATTGGCGGGAGCGTCCGCCAGCCGGGGAAAGCGTGGTCGTGGGCGTCCTCCACCGCCTCGTTGCCGCCGTCACCACGGTGGACGGGGCCTTCCCAGTCACAGGCGAGGCATCCACCCCGGAACTCCTGCTGCTCCCGGCATCCGGACTGCCGGCTCCGGGCGAGGAGGGTGGGGGTGTGGTGCGCGGGCGGGTCCAGTTCGTGTCCGAGGTCGGAGTATGCGCCGCCAGGGTGTCCGGGCTGGATGTGCCACGTTCGTGGTGCGCTCTGCGCGGGCGCACGTGTGCGTGCGTTGCGCACCCGCCAGTAGTACGTCTGCCGCGCTCGCGCTCCAGTTGGTTCGGTCACGGCTTCTCGCTGCGGATGGCGCGCAGGACTTCGCGGAGGGGATCAGCGAGCACGGCTTGCGCGTCGGAGGCGCCGACGAACCGTGGTCCATACGCGCGGCGGACTGCGCGGCGGGCGTCCTGGTGGCGGTCGTGTTCGGGGTCGTAGGACGACCTGTCGAGTACGTCGTAGCCGTGCTGGGTGAGTGCGGCAGTGATGAGGGACCGGACCTCCGCCGAGTTGAGGGTGCGGAAGTCGGTATCCGCCGGGGCCGCGAGGAGTACGCGGATCAGTTCGGACGCGCTGAGCCGGAGGTGGACGGGCACGGCGACGCGGTGGACGCCGTCCCGGCTGAGGGTGGCGGCTCCTCGGCGGCTCGGTGTTCTGGTGGTGCTGCGGAATTCTGTCGTCTCGTCCATCGTGCTGGCTTTCAGAAAATCGGGGCGCGCGCGGCGGCGGAACGGAATGCGCGAGCGGCCTCCGTGGCAGTGCGGCCCGGCTCGGCGCTCCATCGGTCGATGACGTCGCGGTGCAGGATGTTCACGGCGGCGGACTCGCCGACGGTGACGGGGTAGCCGGTGATGGTCTCGGCGAGCAGGGCGAACGCCTGGTCAAGGGCGTGGTCGATGCGGTCCCAGTCGTACGTCCGGCCGGCGGTCACCCGCCCTTGTCCGGCGGCGACTTGGAGGGCTCCGCGCGGCCAGCACGGCAGAGTGACGGTGCGGCCCGGCCCGGCGAAAAGGTGGGGACCCTGGTGGATGCCGACGTGTTCGATGTGGCAGGCGGCCCATTCCAGGATTCCGGCCGGGGTGTCCGCGATGACGACGCTTGCGGGGCTGTAGTGGATCGGCATGGTGAAGTCCGTTTCAGAGCCCGGGGGCAGCAGCGCACCGCCCCCGGGGTCGGTCTACTGCTGGTAGGCGGGGATGAGTTCGCGGACCCGGTCTTTGCCGACGCATCCGCCCTCGTGGCGGTGGACACTCGGCGGAGCGCCGTTGCGTCCCCGCAGGTGGCTCCAGAACTTCGGCCCCTGCCACAGGCACAGTTCACAGGAGAGGAACCAGTGGTTGTCGGACCCCGGGAACCCGGTGAGTACCGCCCGCCAACGGTGAGCCGCGAGTCCGGCGAACGCCGTCCGCGCGCTCTGGAGGTTGCGCTCGGTGGCAGGCATCCGCGGGTGCAGCAGGGGGACCGGCCCGTGGAGCGGCTGGGGAGCTTCGGCGCGTACGTGGTCCAGGGGGACGGCGGTGATGCGTCCGGCGGCGTACTCCTGGGCGAGGTGGGCGGCGGCCATTTCGATGCCGGGGACTCCGGCGGGCGGGCGGCGGAGGTTGTGCACTCCCATGCTGGTGTCGATCCACCAGTCCCGGTGCCACCTGTGGGCGCGGCCGATGACCAGGTCCTCGCCGATGACCACGGGGTACCGGCACTCGATGTCCGGGGCTCCGATGCGGTACGGCAAGGTGGTCTGGAGGGGAGGGTGTGGCTGGGCGTCGGTGATGGTGACGAACCCGGGCCGTTCAGGGAGTTGGGTGGTCATGGTGGTGCCCTGTTCTGGTGAGAGAGGGTCCCGCACCGGCGGCGCTCGGCCGCCGGTCCGGGTGAGCGGTCGTTACTCGGCGTCGGCCGGGGCTGTCTGCCGCATCTCGTCGGCGCTCCGACGTCCCGAGACGTCGTCGTAGGGAACCGTCCAGGTCCACCCGTCGAGCCGGTTGCCCTCGGCTCGGACGACGGTCTTGCCGACGCCGTTGTGGATGTGCGGGATGGTCACCGACTTGGCGTTGACGCGCAGGACCTCGTACCAAGTGCCCCGGCAGCGCACGAAGTCACCGCGCTGGAAGTCGGCCTTCGACCAGACCTTGAAGCCCTTGGCCTCGGCATCCTTGATGACCTGCTCCCAGTGCCCGATCTCCTCGGTCAGCTCCTGGTGCTCGGTCACCAACTTGGGGTCCGCCGGATTGCGGGCGTACCCCTTGGCGGACTCACCGCGCTGCCACTTCTCGACCGCGCGAAGGTCGGCTTGGAGCTTGTCGAGACGGCGGAGGGTGCGGCCGGGGTCCTTGCGGAACCGCTCGTAGTTGGCGGCGGCGCGCTCGCGGTCGCTCCAGTGCTGGGCGCGGTCGTGCTCGCTGACGCTCTTGCGCATCGCGTTGTCGATCCGCTCCTGATCCCGCCGTGCGCGGCGCTCGGAGTGGTGACCGACCAGGATCGGCTGGCCGAAGGGGATGTGGTCGGCTATCGCCCTGCCTGACTTCCACGCGGTCTCGGAGTTCCGGGCGGCGTTGTCGGCGTACCCGCCGAACCGCTCGGCTCGGTCCTGTGCCCGGTCTTCCCGGTCCTGCTCGGCCTCGCTGAAGCTGCGGCGGTCGGCGTTGTCGACGCTCAGCGTGACTTCGAAGCCGGCGTCTCGCAGTCGCTGCGCGAGGAGTTCGAGGGACGGGGTGTGGGTGGCGTGGTCGCGGCTGTGCGGGAGGTACCAGCAGCCGAGGTTCCTGCTCCAGCAGAAGGGCTGGCGGCCGGTCCTGCCGTACTCGCGGAGTTTCAGAATCTCCGCCGTTCTGTCGCCGCGTGCCGTGCCCTCGATCAGGGTCCCTTCCCGGCGGGTGTGCGTGATCTCGATAGTCACTGAACTGGTCTTTCCTGGTGAGGAGTTGGTCTGTCCGAAGGACGGACCTTGTGTGGGAGACGGTCCGCACCACGGGCGCGGGCCGTGAGGGACGAGCGGCTCGCGGGCCGTCGCGCCCCGCGCGACGGCAGGGGCTGCCGCGTCCCCGCGGGGCGCGTCCTTCACGGTCCGGTGCCCGTCGGCGGTCGACGGAGTCGGCCGGCGGCGGTGAACGCACCGGACCTGTCCTGCCGCCGCGATGGGGTGTCCGCACTGGTACTGAGGGGCCTGCCGGTCCGGGGGTGTTGCCCTCCCCCGGACCGGCGGTGCCGTGCTCAGCTGTGGTGGAGCGTGTCCCGCTCAGCGGGGTCGGCCAGCCCTGCCCGCTCACGCCACGCGTCGCGGACTGCGGCGCGGAGTGCGTCCCCGTCGTCGTAGGCGAACCGGCCCTGGCGCATAGTGCGGACGATGTCGCGGAACGTGTCCTGGTGCATCGTGGTGAGCGTGTCGTCCAGCGGGGTCAGCTCGTGCGGGAACATCGCCTGGACGCTGTGGCCGGGCTGCGGGGCACCGAGGGTGAAGTACCAGACGACCGCCATGGTGGCCCTGTCCGCGAACTCCGGTCCGCCGAAGGGGCAGACGACGATGGCGGGGAGGGTGTTGAACTGGCGGCCCCGGTGCCAGGGTCCGGCCAGCACGAGGGTCGCGGTGGGGAAGTCCTGAACGGTGAGGGTCTGCTGGGTGGTGAGCATGTCGTTTCCTGTCTGGTGAGAGGTACCGCCGGGGCCGGTCGGCCCCGGCGGGGGTGTCGGTCGGGGGTGTTGCCCTCCCCCTCCAACATGTTTAATTAAACCATGTTTTTTGGTGAAGGTCAACCGGCATGGGCAAGTTCATGGTGACGCTCGACGGCTCCGGCGACGGCGCTGGCGATGGCCCGGCCGGTCTCGATGACCCGGACGGCGGACTCATGAATCGGGGGCTTCCTGTCCTGGGTGATGACACCCGCGAGCGGCGGCATGACAACCGGCCCTGGAGCGACCCCGAGGATCAGAGCGGCAACGTGCGCCGCTGAGGCGACCTCGGCCGCGTGCTGTCCGGGGAGAAGGACGTCACCCTCGGCGATACGTCGCCACGCGTGGCCGTACAGCAGGATGCGGACGGCGCCGTCGGGGGCCTCCTGGCCGAAGTCGAACCCTCCGGCCTGCTCGGGGTCCTGGTGGTACCAGTCGCGGTACTGGCCAACCAGGACGTCTCGAACGACCTCGGGGGCGAACGGAGCAGTGAAAGGCAACTCGTAGGCGTCGCCGTCGGTTTGAGCGACGTCGAACACCGGCCCCGCCTTGTAGCCGGACACCCGCCGCCCCTCCACCTCGACGGCCTCCCCCTGCCCGCCTTCGGCTGCGGTGTCCTGCGCGCCTTCGGACCGGCGCGTGATCGGCGTCCATATACGGATGGAGGTGGACCCCTTGATCGGGAAGCGTCCGGCCTTCCGCCAGTCTCCGGAACTGAGTACACGGGTGGCATGGGGGCACTGGGCGGCGATCGCGATGGAGTTGACGGCGCTGCGGTCCGTCAGGGTCGCGGCCGTGCGCATGACCGTCGCCCAGAATTCCTCATCCGCGACCATCGCGCCGTACGCGCGATCCATTACGGCTTCGAGCTCACCGCGCATCCTGACGCTGTAGGCGCGGCGCTCTTCGTCGGTCATCTTCGGCTTGCGGGACACAGTGCGGTCCTCCTGGTGAGAATTCGACACGGGGCCGAACGACCCTGCGATATGTGAGGAGGTGCCGCCCCCCTCGCATATTTAATTAAACCATGTTATGCCAGCCGGGTCAACCTCCTGTGCGCCCTGACCTGCCCTTTCCTCGCCGGGTGACCTGCACTCGCGCGGCCGTGCCCGGCCACAGCGGACCCGGGCGGGGTTCCCTCCTCGGTCGAACAGCTCCGCCGGACCAGGGTTCCGGGCGCGGTGTCCTGGCTCGCGAAGCGACCGCGTAGCGGCTTGGCCTGGACGCCGTGTCCGGGTTCCTGGTACGCCCTCCGGGTGTCCGGCCGAGGAGGGAACCCCGCCTTCCTCACCCGCACCACAACGCTCCCGCACCCAACTGACCAGCCCCCTCCCCCTCCGAGAGAGGACCCGCCGGAGGCACAAGCTCTTTGAGCCGACACCCGGTTCCTGAGCACACGGGGCGGGGGCCGACCCTGAGAAGGCCGGCTCCCGCTGTCAGGCCGGGATCAGCAGGACGCCACCCAGCGGTGGGAGCGAATCCTGACGTTGAAGTCGTTGTCGAAGCCGCCGTTCTGCGACAGACAGCCGAGGTAGCCGGAGTAGTTGGCGCCCGAGTAAAAGGCGACGCCCGCGTAGGAGGACGAGGTACCGCGGTTGTAGGCCGACCGGGCGTTCTGCGTGTCGGACCACGAACACTGGACGGAACCGCTCCACCAGTCCGGGTCGGCGTTGGTCCAGGCACAGCGGCTGCCGGTGCCGTTGACGGCGTTCCAGACGCACACGTCTCCCGTGTCGCACTCCCACGCCAGCGGGGCGGCGCTGGCCGTGCTAGGCACGACCAGACTCAGAGAGGCCAGGGCTCCGGTGAGGCCGGCGACCGCCAGGGCTCTGCGGAACCGACGCGGCTTAGGCGCGTTCTTGTGCTCGTTGGAGGACATACCGATCCCCTTCTCGTGGTCGGTGCCGAGATCCGCTGGGAGCGCCTGGCACGACAGCCGTCGGTCAACGTCGGTGCCGAATGCTCCGTATCCCCGTTTCGGTCGGCGGAACCGACTGGCGTGAACTCATGTTTCCGCGCACCCTCCACCACTGTCATGCTCGTGCGAGCCCACTGAAACATCGCAGATGACAGCTGGGAAGAGACGAGGGAACGGAATGCTCCGCTTCCATTTCACGCCTGAGGACCTGACCCGCCTCAGGGTGGCGGCCGGACCTCATCCGCTGTGGGAGATCGCGGCCAGTCTGCACCGCTTCCAGACCCGCGAGGGCCGCTGGGCCCACGCCTTCTGGTACCGCACCGCCTGCTCCACGCTCCGCGAGACCGGCCTGGACCGCACCACAATGCGGTTGCTCCTGCCACTTTTTCCGCGGGCCAGCTACTTCCCCGACTTCCTCACCCCGGCCGAAGGTATCGAGGGACTGGACGCCGGTCTTGACAGCATTCTGGCGACCCCGCGCCACCGAGTGGCCGACGAAGTCGCGCTGCTCCAGGGGACTGTGGGCGCGCCGACCTGGGCGCACCGCGTCGCCGAGGGGGAAACGAGAAAACAACTCGTCCGCGCCCTGCGCACCTACCACCGCGCGGTGATCGCTCCGCACGAGGAACACATCCACGAACGTCTGCACACCGAGCGGGCCCGGCACATCCGCACGCTGTTCCGCGCCGGCATCGGGGCCATGCTCGCCGACCTGACCCCAGCGATCCGCTGGCGCCACCCCGTGCTGGAAGTCCCCGCCTATCCGCGTCAGCGCGACGTCCACCTCGGCGGGCGCGGGCTACTGCTGATCCCCTCCTACTTCTGCTGGAACGCCCCCATCGCCCTGGCGGACCCCGGCCTCCCGCCCGTGCTGATGTATCCCGTCGAACACGTTCCGACGTCGGTGCCCTCTACCGCCCACGCACCCCTGAACGGTTTGCTCGGCCCCACCCGTGCGGCCGTTCTGCGCGCGGCCGCGGCCGGCTCCACCACGACCGAGGCTGCCCGACGCGCTGGTGTCACCCCCACCACGGCCAGCCACCACACCACGCTGCTGCGCGACGCCGGGCTGATCACCAGCCACCGGTACGCCAACACGGTCCTGCACACGCTGACCCCGCTCGGCGCCGCTCTGCTCCAGCGCAACCTGCGGGGCCGTGCCGGCGCACGGCAGCCCCAAAGCACCGGCACCGAAAAGTCGGGCGCCTGACAGGCACGGAGATGGTGCTCGGTGGTGCAGCCGGGCGCGCACCTCGCCTCAACGGAAGCCGCCGCCGTGGTCGCGCGGAGCGCGGCGAACAGCGCCGTCGTGTCCGGAGGACACGTCCTTCGGCCCGGCGTCCGGGCGGTGTGGGAGGGCCGTCTGCGGCCCGGACGTTCCGGCCGGCTGCGAGCCGGGCCAGGCTGAGTCGTCCCTCCGGGACGTCCTTCGTGAGGTTCGGCGCGGTTTTCCGCGCTCGCCGGGGAGTTCGGCCGGCAGTGGGCGCGCGGGACGCGGGCGGCTCGATGCCGTCCGGGTCCCGGCTACCCGCCGGGGGACCGGTCGGGCGGCCCCTCCGCCCGACCGCTGCCGTTACGCGGCGACCAACTCCCGTTCCTCGGTGGCTTCCCGCTCGACCACACGGCACCGGGTCAGCACGGTCTGTGCCACCTCGCCGTAGGTGCTGTGGTCCTTGACCGTGCCGGTCACCTCGACCTCGTCGCCCTGATCGGGGACATCGGCCGCGCTGCTGAACCAGACGTACACGTTGCCGCCCGCGTCCTGGAACTTCACCAGACGGCGGCGCTGGGCGCGGTAGCCGTAGTGGCGCTCCTCCAACTCGATCACGGTCGTCACGGTGGCGGCGACGGTGAGCCGCTCCCCCACCTTCCCCTGCGGCATCGAGCACCGGGCCGCACGCTCTGCTGCGGCCTTCTCCTGGTCCCGGTGCCATCCGGCGACCGCAGAAACGAGCGTCGGAAGGTGCCGCTGGCCCACGGTCTGCCCCTTGGCCAACTGGGCAATCTTGTGGCGGTAGTCGTTGCTGCTGCCGTATTCCTGCACGGCCCACTCCCGTACGGCGGCGGCCGTGGCCTCGGCGCCAGGCTGCGCGTTGACGTCCGCGCGCCACTCCTCGGGAACCTTGCGGTTGAAGAAGTAGGCGGACACGCTGTCGGCGGTCGGCGTGACCGTCTTCCACGCCTCGGACCGCGCGTAGAACCGACCCTCCATCTCCACGATGGCGGCGGCCACCCTGAGCACCTTGTCCACGGGCAACCGGATGTCGGCGGGGACCCCTTCGACCCCCAGTCCGTCCCAGTCGGTGTCCTTGATCTTCTCCAGCCTCCACAGCGCCTGAAGTCCCTTGATCGGCAGACCTGTGTACGGCTCGACGCACGTGGTGCCCAACTGCCGGTACTCGCCGTTCTCGTGGCGCGCAAGGTAGGTGACAGTCCGGTCGCGCTCGACCTTGCAGCCGTAGCAGAAGTTCTCGACGACCCGCATCCCGCGCGCCTCTTCGGCAAGTTCGTCGGACAGTCCGGGGAAGGTGCTGAGGATCGTCTCGCCTTCCTCGTCGTGGTCGAGTCGGGCGACGACCGTCCAACCGGCGTGCCGGGGGACACCCCCAGTGAGGGTGACCGTCACGAAGTACCGCTTGCCGATCAACCGGCCGTCGTAGTCCCGGTAGTCCGCGAGGAACGGCGCGGACATCTCCAGCGCGTAGGGGTTCAGGCCGTGGATCGCGGCGCGGGCGTTGGTGGCCTCGACAAGCTGACGGACGTGACTCTCGGCGGTCTCCGGGACGTCGAAGCGCAAGACAGAGTTGTTCATCGGGAAGGTGCTCCTGCTGGTGAGAGAGGAATCGAGCGCCAGGCTGGGCGGGTTGCCCTCCGCGTGCGGCCCGGGGTGTCGGAGGGGGTGTTGCCCTCCCCCTCCGACATGTTTAATTAAACCATGTTTTACGGTACAGGGCAAACATCCCGACCGAGAATGTCCAGTGCCGCGCGGTCGCGGAGGAACGCGGCGAACAAGGCGGCGGTGTAGCTGTCGGCGGTGCCGTAGGTGCGGCGGCAGTCCAGCGCTCCGATGCGCTCCCCCCGGTAGTGGACCGGGAACGGCTGGCCGGGGGCTGGGATGACCAGGGCGTACAGCCCACGTGAGGTGTCCACGCGCAGAACGACTGCGGCGGCCTGGTGGTCGTAGGCGGCGGACCAGCGAGCGGGACCGATGCCGAACTCCGAGAGTTCGCCCGCGATGGCGCGGGCCTGCATGATGTCGGCGGTGGTGCCGGGGTCGGGCTCAGCGGGGGCGGGGACACAACCGCATCCGTGGTCGTCGGTGTGCGTCTCGAACAGAGCTGTGCGGGTCACTGCGGGGCTCCTGGGGTAACCGGGGGCGGGGAGGGAGTTCCCGCCCCCGGAGTCGGGTTACTGGGGGGGCTAGGCGGCGGCTTCGTCGTCGTTCGCCGGTTCCTCGGCTTCCTGCTCGCCGGTCTCCTCGGCGGTGCCGGACTCCTGCTCCGCTCCCCGCTCCTCGCCGGACGTGAGCGCGGCGCGGGACTTCTTCTTCGCCGGGTCGTACGGCTCGTCATCCACAACCGACTGCTCAATGGGCGTCAACGGGTACCCCAAGGCTTCCAGCACCATGAACCACCGCCCGGTCGGCTTCCGGGTCCAGTCCGACCGCTGACTGTCCGTCCGCCACGCCGTCCGAGTCGCGCACTTCTCGCGGACTGCGGCAAGTGCCGCGAACTGGAGTTGCGGCGCCCTGCGGGGGTCCTTCGCGACGTGCCCGGCGAAACCGCCCCGGTTCTTGGCCTGCGCACTGTTCAGCCCCAGGAAGGCGGCCAGGATCTTGGTGGTCGGCTCCTTGTTCAAGTCCTCGGAGATTCCCCAACTCCCGTTAAGAAGCGCGTTGTTGATGTGTCCGACCAGATCATTGGTAATGCTCTTCGGCAGGTTGCGCCGCTTGATCAGGTCCGTGATCCACTTCCGACGCAGGGCCTCGGCGGCGTCCCAGTCAAGGTTGCCCTTCTTCACGGCGGCGCGGACGGCGCGTTCCGCCTCGACCTCGGCGGTGGTCTTCGTAGCTCCGCCGCTGCTGCTGGCGCTCACCGGCGCCTCATGCCCGTACAGACCGGGAGCGGAGCAGTAGGGCTCGTACCGGTCCCCCTTCCGCTCGTCGAACACCCACACCTGCCCCTTGCAGTCGGCGTGCTCCTCGGCGCCGATGCCGCGCAACCGCCATACAGCGACAGCGCGTTCGGAGAGTTCCTCGGCGTCCCTGACCTTCTGCCCGGCCGCTTCCAGCTCCGCGCGGTGGGCTTCGGCCCTGGTCCGCTTGTCGCGCTTGGTCCGCTCGATGGCAATGGCCCAGTCGACGTCGCTGGCGTCAGCATCTTCCTCAGCAGCGGCCTCGGTGATCGCTTCGAGCGCCTCGGCGTCGTCGGCGAACTCGGCGAGAGCGGCCATGTGCTCGAACGTCCACGCGTAGCCGCTGGCGCCCGCGACGGCGGCGCTCAACTTCTCATCGGAGCGGACCTTGACGACGGTCTTGACGTCCTTCTGCCGCACCCCTGCGGCTCGGGCGATGCGACCGACCTGCGCGCCCGCCTCGGCCGCGCTGAACATGGCCTGGTTCATCTCCGACGGCGTCAGGCCCTTGCGGTGCTGCGCGGTCGTGATCATGTCGAGGAACTGCCCGGCGGCGTCGCGGTCGTCGTCGTCCCATTCGTACGGCAGGTGCGTAAGACCCGCGTCCTTCGCACCGTGGAAGCGGCGGTTGCCGTCGTTGACTTGGAGCACTCCACCGTCAAGTCGCTGAATCTTGACGGGGATTCGGCATCCCTCGGTGCGGAGGGACTCCACGAACGCCGCGTTGATGTCCAGTTCTTCGCGGGCGTTCTTCGGGTGCGGGGTGAGGGCATCCATCCGGATCACCGGGCGGGACGTGACCGGCACGGTCTCCAGCCCTGCGGCGACGGCGGCGGCGAGACGCTGGAACCCGTCGACGATCTGCGGCACGTCGCCGTGGGTCCGTACGACGTACAGCGGCTCCGTGACGCCGTCCTCGGTCACGTCGGCCAGCAGATCGGCCGGGATCTCAATGTTTCGGAGGTTGCCGGAGTGGGAGGCAAGTTCGGCGACCGTGAGGGACGACCACAGGGTGGGGGTCGACTCGGAGCTGGCTCGGTTCTTGACGTTGAGCATCGGGTCTTCTCTTCCTGGTGAGTTCTGCCGGACCGTCCCGGTCCGGTGGAGTGTCGGGAAGGGGTGTTGCCCTCCCCTTCCCGACTTCATTAATTAAACCATGTTTTACGGAGCGGAACAACCTACGGTGACGTGATCGGCGTCACTCAAGCATCGGCCTGCGGCGGCACGGATCATGGCGGCGGCCTCGTCGGTGGTCCGCTCGGGAGCGTCCCCCCAGCACCACAACACCGTGCGCCGGTAGGCGTCTTCGGCAAGCCGCAGCTTCCTCCACCGAAGACTCGGAACGGCGCGGCCGTTGACGTGGTCGCTGAGCACCACCAGGGAATCAGCAAGGGCCTGTCGGAAGACGTCCCACTGTTCACGGTGCGCGGACCAGCGGGGTCGGGCAACACGGACTCCTCGCTCCCATGCGTGCAGCACGGTGCAAGGGGCTGCGCCACCCATCCGTCCGGGCTGCCAGAGGTGGTCACCCTGGTAGAGGCCGACTCGTTCGATGTGGTTGGCGGCGGCGGTGAGGATGCGGGCGGGGGTTGCGGGTTGGCGGCGTGCGGGCATATCGGATTTCCTCCTTACGGCAGGGCCGGGGACGGCGGCACCCGTCGCCCCCGGCAGAGTTGACCTCTAGGCCGAGAGCGCCCCGGCGGTCGTGGCACCGATGCGGCGGGTTCCGCCGATGTCGGCACGGTTTCCAGCAGCGACCCCGGCGCCGTACCCGTTGCCGCTGTACGACCCTCGCTGCGTCCGCACGCTTGGGTTCTCGACCTTGAAGGCGGCTTGGACCATGGCGTCACGGTCGGCCAGGACAAGTTCACCGCTGCGCCCGGCGGCCGACATCTCCGCACCGGCGGCGGCGCGGGCGGCCTCCTCGGTCGCCTTGAGCCGGTCGGTGACCCGCACGATGAACCCGACCTGCCATGAGTTCCGCCACGCCCGCGCGCTCCGCACCCCGTACGGGACGGCCTGCGCGTTGAGTCCGTTGAACATCTGGAGCAGAAGCGAGGCGTAGAGGATCTCGGCGCGCTGCACGTCGGACTCGTACCCGACGATCTGAACGCGCCGCGTCCCGGCCCCCCGCGCGCCGATGTGGATGGGCTGGCATCCGACGGCCTCCGCGATGAAGTACATGAGCCGGGCGCGGGGCATGGACCACGGGTTGGGCAGGTCGACGTTCCTGGTGACGATCGCGTCCCGCGACGGCTGCCCGTCGCTCAACAGGGCCTCGTCGACACCGTACTTGGCCATCATCTCCATCGCCCGCGTACGGGCGAGCTCGGCTTCCGCCTCGGGGGTCGCGGAGTCCTCGGCCTTGGCGAGTAGCGCCTGAATGGTGGCCAGCTTGGGGTTCACGCCTTCTCGGGAAGTGCCCATGGCTCTGCTCCTGGTGAGAGTGCTTGACCGAGGCCGACTTGACCTCGGGATGCCGGTCGAGGTGTTGCCCTCCCCTCCCGACATGTTTAATTAAACCATGTTCTAGCCGCTCGTGCAACCCCTGACCTGCGGTTTCCCATCCGGGCCTCGGCTGATGCCTCAGCCACAGCGGGCCTGCGGCGGGGTTCCCTCCTCGGTTGGACGGCACCGCCTCGCGTGCCGTGGTGCAGGGGTGCGAGGTGGAGCGCCCGGAAGCTGGGACTTTCTGAGGGACGAGGAAAGTCCCAGACCCGGACGTACGACCTCGCACCCCTGCGGCACGGTGCGCTTCGCTGGGACGACCGACCGAGGAGGGAACCCCGCCGCCACCCCCACCCCAACCACGACGGCGGACCAGCCGAACGACCCGCCCCCTCCCCCTCCGAGAGCGGACCCGCCGGAGGCATGCTCTTTGAGCGGCAGCAGCCCACCCCGGCATTCAACGGGCTTGCGCGTAAGGGAACTTGCTCCCACCGACGCCCCGCCCCAACGCAACACCGGCGCTCGTAAAGTTCTACGGCCTCCTCGCATTCCTCGGCGCCGGCACATCCAGACGACGCATGTGAGTTCTTCCTGACCTCACTTCTACGGTGCCCACCATGACCCGCTACCCCGATCAGCGCCATGCTGACGCCCTCGCACGCCAGTCCTCACCGCTCATCCTCAACTCGCCTATGCAGAAGGAAGGTTACTGAGGTGACATCGGCGGATGGCGTGACAACAGCCGAGCTACGGCGACGGGTTCGGGCAGTTGAGACACTCCAGATGAGGACTCGCGAATTGGCCGCCCAGAACGTCCTGACCGCCCGAAAGACCGCTGCGGAGGCGGCAGTTGCCAAGGAAGCTGCCGACCGTAAGGCCCGCGAGTCCACTGCGGCGGTCTTGCGCCTGTACGACCAGGACTCGGAGCTGGTGGCCGAACTCCTCGACGTGCCCGCCGAAGAACTCGAACGGGACGCGAAGACGGTCACCGCCGCTCGCGCCAAGGAGGTCATCGAGGCGCTACGTGCCCGCGCCGGCCGCCCACGCACCCACCGCTCACGCCCGGGAAACTCCCCCGCCTCCCAACACCCCTTCCAGGAAACCGCTGTTGCAGAGACCAGCGACCTGAGCAGCACGCAAGCCGGTGTCGAATGACCGGCTTCCCGGCCTCTTCCCGCTCTCCACCACGCACGGACACGCCGCGTCACCCGAGGAGGGTCCCGAGCAGCTCGCGCTGATCGGGACCCCGTCCCCGGTACGCATCCCCGCCGTCGAGTGGTCGGCCTGGCTGTCCGACACATCGACACAGACCCGGTACTGGGCCAAGGTGCACCGCACCGCGTCGGACACGGACTGCTGGTTCTTCCACGGCGCGATCTCCAGCACCGGCCACGCCAGCTTCCGCGCTGCCTCCCTCCCCGGCCCAACCCGGCGAGGCACCGTCCCCGGCCACCTCTACGGCTACCAGCTCGCCCACGGCGTGATCCCCCGCCTGGGCTGGGACAACGACAGCCCCACCGTCTGCCACACCTGCGACAACCACTCCTGCCAGCAGCCCGCCCACCTCCGCCTCGGCACCCCCGCGGAGAACCGCACCGAATGGCTGACCCGCCGCCGCAACCCCGCCAGCCCCTTGGCGGATCTACGCGGCCCCGCCGGCCGTTCCCGAGCCATCGGCACCGCGATCCGCACCGGCCTCGCCCTCAAGGAACCCGAGGCACAGATCGCCCACCGCATCCACACCGCAGCCACGGCGGGCAAGCCGCTGAGCCTCTGGTGACCTCCTGCTTCCCTCCTCTTTCTGGAGAAGACCGACGTGCCCGCTACACCCCAACACCGCGCCCTGGCCTACGTACTCGACGACCGCTGGTTCGTCGTGGTCGTTTCCCCGGCCCAGCCGAACAGCGCCTACGACACAGAACCGCCTCCCCTTCGCACCCTCGCCCACCGCGAACTCGGCCCCGCGCACCTACCGTTCCCCGCCGCCTCCGCTGGTCACCGCCTCGTGGAAGTCGGCTACCTCATAGACCCGACCGAGCGGTTCAAGCCGGACACCGTCAACGGCTGGTCGAAGGGCAGCCTCCCGGACCAGTGGAAGACCGTCTGCCACCCCATCATCGACGAACCCGCCCTGCCCGCCATCAACAACAGCGCGCCGGAGAGATCCGCCGCCCAGCTCGCCAACGACGCCGCAGCCGCGATCCGCAGCATCAACCACGCCCTCTCCACCCCGATGGCGCTCCCCTACCCACCACACATCAGCGAAGTCGCCCAGCCGCTCACGCAGATGATCGACCGCCTCCCGGAAACCCTCGACCACCTGTCCACCACGATCCGCCACCACCTGGCCAAGGGCCTGATCCGCATGGACGACACCACCTCTCCGCACGACGCGGCCACCGAAGCCCTGAAGCACCTCGGCCAAGCACGCAACGACGCACGAACCCTGTCGAACAGCCTCCACAAGGCCGCTGCGGTCCTCTTCCACATGGGCACAGAAACTGCGGTGTAGAGCCCGAATTACCGAATTCTGGATGACGGTTACCCCCCCCTGTGCCGCTCATCCGAAGCTCGACCGGCATCAAGAGGTCCACCAAAACACCGCATACACCATCGGACAAACATTCTCAACTCGGTTGGTTTTACTGCGAGTCACAGCAGTACGGTCTCCCACTCCGGACGATCGCGGCTCTACGCGAGACGCGACAGTGTCCCCGGAAGGAGATTCACAGGGTGGGGAAACGGCTCGATGTCGGTCAAAGCGACTGGCGCACGCCTGCTAAACACAGCGTGCTGAACAACTTGATCGGCGAGGAAGTAGGTGCATCACCTCACCTGCCCAAGGCCCCACGTCGGCTCGTTTGGTTCGATCTGACCGCAGGCGATGCCGCTGCTGGAAAGAACGGGGAGTACTGGAACCGAAGTTGCTCACCTGGAATCCTCGCCTACCAGGCAACTCGCTCAGAACTTCCAGTCGAGATCTACCTCTACGAGATCAACCCCGAGACCTTCATCCGGCTCGTGGCCAACCTCGGTCACCAGCTTCCGAAGCTCGGTTACTCGCCAGACGGCGACAATTGCTGGCGCTCCCCTCGCGCCGTGCTGTACGCCATCAACGGTGACGGAAGGGATGCGTCCATCCGGCACCTGCGATCAGGCGATGCGGTCTTCGCCATCAACGACCCCAACGCCGTTACAGGCTGGGCTATGCGGTCGAAGTTCTCACACGAGGTGATCGGCCGAGGT
Organism: Streptomyces sp. NPDC004539; assembly: GCF_040610055.1. Classification (NCBI taxonomy): domain Bacteria; kingdom Bacillati; phylum Actinomycetota; class Actinomycetes; order Kitasatosporales; family Streptomycetaceae; genus Streptomyces; species Streptomyces sp. NPDC004539. Next base: position 125,933 of record NZ_JBEXLS010000022.1, read on the forward strand.
GTGAGGCTCTACCGGAGTCTGACCACGATGGGGTGCAACGCCACCGGGCTGAAGCGAGGCAAGAAGGCCCGGCCCACACGAATCGAGTGCTTCGATCGGCTGGCCGCCGCCCAAGGCACGCTTGCCTCGTCCCGTGATCTCTGTCTTGCCGCAGCGAACGACGACGCGCAGTGGTCCTACCTGATCGAGACCTCGGACAAATGGCGTGGCCGAACGGAATCGAACGTCCGGCGGGCGTTCAAGAAACAAGGACACGACGTCACGATCACCTGGTACCGCGTCGACAGCGCTCAGTTCCAGGACGAACTCTTTCGACACTTCCTCACCAAGGCCGAACTCAAGGGCATCCGCGGCAAGGAACAGGACTGGTTGGCCGCGACCATGGAGCAGCGGCTTCAGATGATCAATGCCTTCGAAGAAGCGCCGCCTCCTCCCCCTCCGGCCGAGCAAATGACGTTCTGGGAAGACGAGGACTGAACGTGGAAAATGCGCTCGGCCCCTACCAGATCCACCCCTTCGCCGATGTCTTCCCTCTCATCCAGGGCGACGAGTTCGAGGATCTGGTCAGAGACATCAAGACTCACGGCCTCCACGATCCGATCCTGCTCAACCACGACCGGACGGTCCTGGTCGACGGACGCAACCGGTACCTCGCCTGCGAGGCCTCTGGCATCCCGCTGCGGTTCGAGACCTTGTCGGAGGACTACACCGAGTCCATGATCCTCGACTTGATCGTCTCCAAGAACGTCGCCCGCCGACAGTTGACTGCGGGGCAGAAGGCGTTTTTAGCACTTGAGTATGAGAAAGCATTTTCGGAACAAGCCAAGGAACGGCAACGCGAGGTTGCCCGACAGGTAGCAGATCAACTAAACGGGCAGGTCACAGGCTCGACGTTTGTCGCCGATCGGCGACAAACGTCCGAACAGGCCGCCGAACAGAAATCCAGCGCGAAGGCGGGGCGCACCGTCGGCGCTTCCCCTCGCGCCGTTCAACGTGCCAAAGCCGTAGCAACCTTCGCTCCCGATCTAGTGGACAAGGTCCGCTCCGGCGAGATGGCCCTCGACCAAGCAGAGAAGCAGGCCCGCCAGCGAATGCGCGCCCTGCCGGAAGCCCCGCCGACCGAGAAGCCCAGCCCGGTCATGCTGACGCTCCGCACCCACAACGGCCAAGAGGTGCAGTACCCGAAGCCTGAAGGCAAGCCCACGTTCAACAACACCGACGGGGAGGGCATCTCCTGGGCACGCTGGTCTTGGAACCCGATCACAGGCTGCCTCCACGGGTGCTCGTACTGCTACGCCCGGGAAATCACCTTCCGCTTCCCTCAGGTCAACCCAGCCGGCTTCACCCCCTTGTTCCACCACGAGCGCCTGTCCGCCCCGGCGAACACCCGAATCCCCGAGATCCACCGCGACGACCCGACCTGGCACCGCGTCTTCGTCTGCTCCATGGCCGACCTCTACGGCCGCTGGGTCCCCGACGAGTGGATTCTCGAAGTCCACTCCGTGATGGCGGCTAACCCCCTCTGGGAGTACCTGCTCCTCACCAAGTTCCCCGCGCGCTACACGAAGCTGGACCTCCCGCCCAGCGCCTGGGTAGGTACCAGCATCGACGAGCAGAAGCGCGTACGCATCGCGGAGGACGCTTTCCGGGAAATCGACGGGGTGAAGGTCAAGTGGCTCTCCATCGAGCCCCTCCGTGAGCCCCTCGTCTTCAACGACCTGTCGATGTTCGATTGGGTGGTCATCGGCGCGCAGACCGAGACGAACCAAGGAGTCGGTGCGGACTACAAGCTGGTGCCGGCCTTCGCCCCGGACTTCGAATGGGTCGTCGACCTCGTAACGCAGGCCCGGGAGTCAGGGTGCCGGGTCCACCTGAAGCCGAACCTCGTGAACGGCAAACCCGGAATGAAACTTCCCGACGAATACCCCGTCTGATGGGTGGCCCGGCTCCAACGTCCGGGCCACCCTCGACAGCTCACGAGGCCGGGCCTCCAGAGCCCCGCTCCAAGTCCTGCGAGCACATCTTGAGCACCTCCGCCCGCGCCACCAACGACGACACCGCGACGGCTTCCTCGCTGACTCCGCGGACCTGGGTCTCGATCGTCCCGCGAGGCCGCCGCTCGATCCGGTACTCAGCTGCCTTCGCGGTGTAACTGTCGGCCTCGAACTCCCACGTCCACCGCCCCGTCACGGGAAATGGCGTGAACGCAAGCGAGCCGTCCGCGTTGTACGACGCCATGGCGCAGTGGACGAACCGCCGGTCCGGCACCCGCGTCCACACAGACTCCCCGCCGTTCCACCGAGGCCGCTCCTCAGGCCCAACCGCTCCCCGGCGGACGACCTTCTCCTCCGACCACCCGTCAGCCCGCAACGCCTCCAGTTCCCCGGCGTGGTCGTCGTTCCACTGATCAGCGACCTGGTGGGCGTACTCCCGGTCAGCGAAGGGGACTTCGCGGCCGTCGAGCATGACGACGAAAACCGGCCCGTCCGGAACAGAGGGAACCTCGTCGTCGGCCTCCCAAACGGTTTCGGGCAACGCGGCGCCTTCGCGCGGCGGCAGCGGAGGAAGCCAGTTCCCCGCGCCGGCGAGTCCGGTCTGCGCGAGAAACCCCGGCAGCGGCGCGGTGGGGTCCATGGCCCACGCGACGGCGGCCATGACCTCGTCGTCGAGGGCGTCCAGGAGATGCCCGTAGCGGTCCACGGTGGTGGTAATGGACTCGTGGCCCAGCCGGGCCTGGATCGCGGGCAGCGGCACCCTCGCAGCGATCAGCCACGCGGCGTGGGAGTGCCGCAGGTCGTGAACCCGGGGCCGCTTGATCAGCCCGAACCTCTCCGCCGCCAGCTCGATCGCCGGGAGCCACCGCAGCCGCCGGAACGTCCCCGCATCCCACCGACCACCCGCCGGCCCCGTGAACAGCAGGGCATCGGGCACCTTCCCCTTCGCCCGCCGCCGCAACATCGCGTCGAGCTTCCAGGTGATCACGATGGTGCGCCGGCTCTTCTTCGTCTTCGGCGCCCCGAGATACGGTTTCCCGTCCTCGTCCCGCTTCCACGCCCGCTGGACCCGCAGAGCGGGCCGCCCGTTACGACGGCGCAGATCCCTCGGCTGAAGCGCGGTCGCCTCGCCCCACCGCACACCGGTCTCCGCGAGGGTCTCGGCAAGATCCTTGGCGTCGTCCGCCATGCATTCGTAGATCCACCGGTACTCCTCCCGTTCGAGGAAGACCATCTCCTCCTCGACCTGCTCCCCATCGAGCCGGGGAAGCCGCGTGAAGGCGCACGGGTTCGTCGCCCGGAGCTGAGGCTCGGCGTCCACAGCGGCCTGGAGGATCGCGTGGAGCAGCCCGTGCTGGTCGCCGACCGTCTTCGGCTTGTACTTCGTACGGGGCTTGTGGTCCGCCGCGTCGAGCGGCGCGGCCGTCCCCTCCGACAGGTCGTTGACCCACCGCTGGACCATCTCCCGGCTGATCCCACCTTCGCCGTCGCGCACCGAGTAGTTCTTGAACCACGGCGACATGTTCCGCTCGACCATCTTCCGGTACCTCGTCCGGGTGTCGCCCTGGATACCGGTCAGCAGGCTGATGTGCTTCAAGGCGAACGGCTCGAACATCTCCTCCGCCGACCGCAGATCGGCGACGAACCCGTGCCCCCGTATCCACCCCGGCGGCCACTCCTGCCCGAACCCGTTGACGAGGTCCTTGAACTTCTTGGCGGCGTCGGAATCACTGAAGATCTCGGACTCGTACTTGCCCGTCCGCGCCGCGCCTGCTCGCCAGCGGACGACGTAGGAGGTCTCACCATCCGTCCGCTCGCGTTTCACGATGTGTGCCATGCGGCGGACGGTAGGTAGAGAGCCGGGAAGAACTCACACGAGCGCACGGGGCAGTCGCACTCCCCGGTCCGGCAAGGCAACCTGCCCAGCGTCCTCAAGGCGCCGTGCACACATGGTGCACACACGGCCAAGCAGAAGACCCTCCCTGCCCCACGTTTCCGCAGGTCAGAGAGGGTCTGAAGAAGTGGAGCCTAGGAGAGTCGAACTCCTGACATCCGCCATGCAAAGACGGCGCTCTACCAACTGAGCTAAGGCCCCAGGACACCCACGGGAAACAGTGTTCCGGGGGACGTCGGAGACCAGAGTACCGGGTCACCCCCGTGATCCCGCAAAAAGATTGGGGGTCCCCGCGAACGACCACTCTCCGTAAGATGCTCGGACGTGGTTCGCTACAGCGAACCGCGGTTTTCTGGGGAAGCGATGGGGAGACGCGAATGGACGCCGCACAACAGGAAGCGACCGCGAGAGCGCGGGAGCTTCAGCGGAACTGGTACGGAGAGCCGCTGGGGGCGCTCTTCCGTAAGCTCATCGACGATCTTGGCCTCAACCAGGCTCGTCTCGCAGGGGTGCTGGGACTCTCCGCACCCATGCTGTCCCAGCTGATGAGCGGTCAGCGGGCGAAGATCGGCAACCCGGCGGTCGTGCAACGCGTGCAGTTGTTGCAGGACCTGGCCGCCCAGGTCGCGGACGGCAGCGTCAGCGCCGCCGAGGCGACCCAGCGGATGGACGAGATCAAGCGGTCGCAGGGAGGTTCGGTGCTCAGCAACACCACGCAGACGACGAGCAGTTCAGGTGCTCCCACCGTCAAGCGCGTGGTCCGCGAGATCCAGTCCCTGCTGCGTTCGGTCGCCGCCGCCGGCGACATCATCGACGCGGCGGACACCCTCGCCCCGACCCACCCGGAACTGGCAGAGTTCCTCCGGGTCTACGGCGCCGGCCGCACCTCGGACGCGGTCACGCACTACCAGTCCCACCAGAACTGACCCCGCCGCCCGGTCACCGAAGGGGGTTCGGAGAGCGGGCGACGGGAACGGGACGGGAAACGGGACGAGAACAGGGCGGCCCGACCAGCCGTAGCAGCACAGCAGTACACAGCAGCACCACACGGGGGAAACCGCCCTTTTCGAGGGCGAATCGCAACACATCACGGGGGCCACGGGGGCCACGAAGCACCTGCACGAATCGACCACCCTCACCGGGTTCCCACGGCCCGCACAGGGATACCCGTACTACCGCAGGGGGAGGAGCGGCACACGGCATGGGTGAGGTCTTCGCCGGACGGTACGAACTCGTCGACCCGATCGGACGCGGCGGCGTCGGCGCGGTCTGGCGCGCCTGGGACCACCGCCGCCGGCGGTACGTCGCCGCCAAGGTCCTCCAGCAGAGCGACGCCCACTCCCTGCTGAGGTTCGTCCGCGAACAGGCCGTCCGCATCGACCACCCGAACGTCCTCGCCCCGGCGAGCTGGGCCGCCGACGACGACAAGGTCCTCTTCACGATGGACCTGGTCTCGGGCGGCTCCCTGGTCCACCTGATCGGCGACTACGGCCCCCTCCCGGCGCCGTTCGTCTGCGTCCTGGTCGACCAGCTGCTGGCCGGCCTCGCCGCCGTCCACGCCGAGGGCATCGTCCACCGCGACATCAAACCGGCGAACATCCTCCTGGAGGCGACGGGTACGGCACGCCCGCGCCTGCGCCTGTCCGACTTCGGCATCTCGATGCGGCTGGGCGAGGCGCGCCTGACCGACACGAACCTCGTCGTCGGCACCCCGGGCTACATCGCGCCCGAGCAACTCCTCGGCGCCGACCCGGACTTCCCGGCCGACCTGTTCGCCGTGGGGCTCGTCGCGCTGTACCTCCTGGAGGGCCGCAAGCCGGACGCCAAGGCGCTCATCCAGCACTTCGCGGAGCACGGCACACCAGGCGCCCCACAAGGCGTCCCGGAGCCCCTGTGGCACGTCATCGCCTCGCTCCTCCAGCCTGACCCCGCGGCCCGCTTCCGCACCGCCACAGGCGCCCGCAAGGCCCTCCTCACGGCCACGGAACTCCTCGCCGGCCCCACCCCGGACGACGAGACGATCGAGATCTTCGACCAACTCGGCCCTCTCCCCAAGGGTTTCACCCGCGAGGGCCCCACCTCGACCTCGCTCCTCGCCTCCCCGTACGACGACGACTCCACCCCCCGCCCGATCCCCCCACCCCCTGACTCACCCCCCACCTCCACCTGGCCCGGCACACCCCCCACCCACCCCACCTGGACCGGCCCCACCCCCACGGCCTCGGTCCAGGCAGGCTGGGGTGCCCCCGTCATACCCGTAGTACCCGCGGCACCCACCACGCCCGCCATGCCCGCCACGCCCGTAGTACCCCCGCCCCCACCCGCCCCCACCCACACCCCCACACCAACCCCGACCTCCACCCCCACACCCACCTCCACGCCCACCCCGACACCGACCCCCACGATGTCGGACACCGGCAGCTTCCATCTCCCACCCCCACTCACCCCCCACGAACACACCCCCACCCACAACCCGACATACACCCCGGTCCCCCCACCCCCGTACGACCCCACCGCCACCTACGCCCTCACCCCCCGCCCCCCGGACACCGCCTCCACCGCCACCTACACGGCAGCCCCCGCACCCCGCACGGCCCGCCACGGCCGCCCCCCGAAACGCGCCGCGTCCCCCCGCCCCGGCCCGCCCCCGGCCGTCGCGATCCCCCTCCTCCTCCTGGCCCTCACCTGCTACGCGATCGGCTTCTGGGCCCTCACCCGCATCTGACCCGCCCGCCGCCGCCCCACGACGGCCCACACCCCCAGCACGACGAACAGCAGCGTCCCCACCCCGAACCCCCCGACGGCGACGGCGACCATGGCGGCCCCGCCCCCCTCCGTACCGGCGGGCCCGGCGGCCTCGGAGGCGGCGGAGGAGGCACCCCCCGCACCCCCCGCACCCCCCGCACCCGAGCCGGACACACCGGCGGAGCCCCCGCTCCCGAACAGCCCCTCCGGCACCGACACCCCCCGATACCCCGGCCCCGCCTGCGCGGCGCCGCTCACCCGCACCCGCAGCATCACCCCGTACACCCCGTCCCCGAACCGCTCCCCGACCTGCGCGGCGAGATGGACGACGAGGAAGTACCCCCCGGCGAACCGCATCGCGCCCGCCGACCCGCTCGACGCGTACCGGTTCGCGTACTCGACCGGCGGCAACGGCCGCATCGTCCCCGTCTTCTGCTCCCCGTCGTACCCGAACCGCAGGTCGTCGACCTTCGCGCGGACGGGGTTGTACAGCGTCACGTCCAGCGCGGAGGCGACGTACCCGGAGCCGCCGCCGGCGCTGCCCAGTTCGGCGGTGACGTACGCCTGCTGGCCCCACTCGACGGGGACGGCGTAGAAGAGCGTCTGCCCCGGCAGGATGTCGTCCCGCCAGGCGCCCTGCTCCAGATCGGTGGCCGTGGCGAACCCGGCCCCGCCGGGCCGCCGCCGCGCCTCGCCGGCCATGGGGGAGGGGGTCGCCGAGCTCCACCCCTTGGGCGCCTCGGTGGCGCCGCCCTTGCCGACGGGCGGCTCGGAGACGACGGCCGCCTCCAGCCCCCAGGGCTGCGCGTCGGGCGCGGCGGACCCGTAGGGGGACCCCGAGGACGGCCCCGAGGAGGCCCGGCCCCCCGCCCGCTCCACCACCACGTAGTACGTCCCCGCGCCCTGGCACACCGAGCGCCCCGCCCGCACCTCCCGCCCCGCCCACGCCGTGATCGGACGCGGGTCGGCGACGGACCCGAAGGTCACGACGTCGCTGGAGCAGTTCAGCCCGTTGGCGTCCTGGAGGGCCACCTTGACCCCGTCGTTGAACGTCAGCTCCGCGTCGTCCCCGGGCACCGCGGTCACGGACACGTACGTCGTCGACACGGCGTCCAGCTCGACCTGGAAGTACGTCTTCCCGGTCCCGGTGAGGGAGCTGCGGTAGACCCCGCCCGCTTCCAGCCGTACGGCGTCGCTCGTCCCGCTCGCCCCGTTGACGGCGCGCGCCTCACGGTCGTACGCGTACGCCGGTACGTCCGCCGCGCGGGCCGTCGTGACCGGGCCCGTCAGCAGCAGCGCCACGACGCTCCCCAGCACCACGCGCCGCCGCGCCGCCGGTCCCCAGCTCATCGCCCGCCCCCTCGCTCGCCGCGCCGGAGCCGCTGTCCGACGTCGACACCCTCACGTCAGGTCACCGCACAACGCAAGACCCCGACCGCTTCGGCGGTCGGGGCCTGTGGGAGTACTGGGAATCGGCAGTCACGAACCCGTGGGCACGGAGTCGGTCGCCTCCGTCCACAGATCCTGCTCGGCGCGATCCGCCTGGATCTGGCGGTACACGAGGAGCCCGCCGATGGCGGCCAGTGCGACCAGGAGAAGCTTCTTCACCGCGCGACCTCGTCTTTCTTGACGTAGGGGACCTCTGGCGCCCGACTATACACACCGGCCGAGACCGATCGGTGACCTACCCGGGGCCCCAACTACCGCTCGGTACCGCCGAGTAGACGCCGGGGCGGGGGACTTCCGTCATTCCGATCTGAGGGTGATCACACCCCCACAGAACGTCACCTTTCGCCCTCGTCCCCGCCCGTACGCCCATCCGGGTGGTGTTCATCTGAACATCGCCACGCCGCGAGCGTCGGTCCACCGTTTCACGGCCGACATACACATCATGAGGAAAGTACGCAAATCCGCCCAACCCGAAAGTGAGGGGCCGTGGCCCGCACCCAGCTCAAGAACCTCTGGACGACCGTCATCACCGCCCTCCTGGCCCTGTGCACGGCGCTCGGCCTGATCACGACGGCCGCGACGGCCGCGGTAGCCCAGAGCGAGCCGGCCCGCAACACGGCGACGGCGCCCCAGTCGGAACCCCCGCTCCTCCCCGGTTGGGACCGCCCCCACCCCCGCTCCCTCCCCCCGACGATGAAGCAGCGCATCCGCGCGGAGGCCCACGGCAAGTCCCCCAACTGCCGCCACCGCTCCCACCCGGACACGGACTCCCTCATCACCCCGGCCCACCCCTCCGACCACCTCCCCCAGCCGGAACCGGCCACCCCCCTCCAGCACTGACCCTCCCCACGACGTGACGGCGAACTTGCGTACAGCCCCACGCCAGGCCCGGCCGACTCCTCGGAGCCGCCGGGCCTTCGCCATGCCGGGGCAGGGAAAGTACTTGCCGATAAGGAAAGTACTTGCCAAGCTGACAGCATGCCGACCACCCGTACCGCCTCCGCCTCATGACGGCCGACCACCCCGCTCCGGCCGCAGGGCATGAGATCCGTGCAGCACAGGCAGCCCTGGCCGCCGCCCGTTCCGCGCGCGCAGCGGCCCTCGCCGCCCGCCGGGTCCCCACCTGGCACCCACCGGCCGCCGGCCTCCTGCACGCCGCCGGTTTCACGGGCCTGGCCCTCGCCATGAACCAGGACCACGCGAACGCCCACCTGATGGCGGCCTCCCTCACCTGCCTCCTCGCCTTCCTCGCCCTGTTCGTCGTCGACGCGAGGGCGGGCGGCGTCCTCCTGCCGCCGACGGGAACACCGCGCGAGCGATGGCGGCGCCAGTCCCCGGCGCTCCTCACCACCGCTGCCGCCGTCGCGACGGCGTTCCTGACCGACCCCTCAGCCGGGCTGGCGGTGTACGGCGTGACTCAGGGCGCGGTGACGTGGTTCCAGATGCGACGCTCAGGGGCGAGGCCGACGGCATGACGGCGGACGAGCCCTCCCCGGCGGCCCCCCGACTGGAGGCGGACGCCCAGCCGGAGGCGGACCCCCAGCTGGACCCCGTCATCCAGCACCCCGCCCGCCTGGCCCTGACCGCCTTCCTCTCCGGCTGCCTGGAAGCGGACTTCCGCACCACCCGCGACGCGCTGAACCTCTCCGACTCCGCCCTCAGCAAGACGGTCTCCGCGCTGGAGGCCGCCGGCTACGTGAAGTCCCGCAAGGGCTTCGTCGGCAGACGCCCCCGTACCTGGCTCTCCCTCACCGAACAGGGCCGCGCCCGCCTGGCATCCCACCTGGACGCCCTCCAGCGCATCGCCACGCAGGCCCGCGCCCGAGCCCGATTCCACGCCTCCGCCCCGGCACCCCCGGAGTGATCCCGCTCACATATCCCCATCCCGTCCGGCCAGTCACCCCCCACCGCCCCCAACACCCTTGTTAGCCTTGGCCATAGCCCGGTCGCTGGTGCATCCCCCGTCGCCAGCGACCGGGCGTTTTCGCTGCCCGAAAACGCCCCACGCATACGAAGAAGGCGCCTCCCCGAGGGGAGACGCCTTCTTGGAAGTGGGGCTAACAGGATTTGAACCTGTGGCCTCATCCTTATCAGCAATGGCCAGCGACCACAGCCGCAAGTATTTAGGCAGGTCAGAGCGGTCGCCTGCGCTCACTGAAGATCGTTTGGGAGAATCCTGGGAGAAATCCGCCCCAGGGACCGTTGGCCAGCGGCGGCTGCTATACCACAAAAAAGAAAGGGCGCCTCCCGAGGGAGACGCCCTTCATACGCCGTCAGCGCTGTTCCAACTCCGCCGCTCGCGCCCTCAGCAGAGCATCGAGCACGCTCACGGACGACCGTGGACTCATGGCCAGCCGCGCGTCAAGCGCCGCCTCCCACTGCTCGGTGAGCATCACCATCAGCTCGTGACGCATGTGGTCGGTCACGTGGGCGTAGCGCGCGGACACCGAACCGTCCATGTGACCCAGCCGGTCGTCCATGAGGACCTTCGGAGTACCGCGCTCCTCCATGATCGACCGGTGTGTGTGCCGCAGTCCGTGCCCCGTGAGGCCCGGGGTGATCGGCAACCAACACGCGGTCGCTCTCTTCGCCGCACCCCGGCCTTCCAGCAAGGTGCCCGGCATGTAGGGGTCCGCGAGGATCGGAACCAGGTCTCCCCTCCTATCCGGCTTGGCCGCTGTCTGGCCGGTACTCCGTCCTTCTTTCTTCGGTGGGTACGTGCCGTGGGTCGCCGGGTAGAAGATGCGGGTGCCGAACGTGCGGCGCCAGTGTGCCGCCGTCTCCTCGGGGGTCCGGCCCCTGATGTAGTCGAGTTCCTCCATCGCGGAGGTGACTCGGAGACGGGTTTCCACAGCCACCGTCTCAGGGTGGTTGAGGACGTTCGAGACCGTACCGGTGCTCACGCCGGCGAGCTTCGCGACGTCCTTCGCCGTCGGCCCCCCGCCCCTGCCCCAACGTCGTACGGTGCCGAAGCTGTCGAAGACGTAGGTCTCGCCGTGGCACGGGCACGGCTTCGGCTGCTTGCGCGCCAGGAAGTCGACGACCAGAACGCACAGCCACTGCGGGATGTCGACCGTTCGGTAGCTGTCGTCCTTCGGAGCGGCACGGACGAGTTCACCCGAGTTGAGTTCGACGAGTTGCCACTCGATACGCACGGTCATGGTGGCGGGCCGTACGAACTCCTTCTCCAAGCCGACGAGTTCGCCCCAGCGGATGCCGGTGAATCCCTTCAGGACACCGGCCACGAATTCGTCGTCCCTGCCCGACAGAACCGCCATGCGCTCGGAGACGAGCAGGATGCCGAGCGATGTCGTGATCACCTTTTCCGCGCCCCGGTACTGAACGCGTCCCGCTCGACGGCCACGTCCTCGACGCCGTGCGGCGGGGTTGGCGTCGATCAGCCCTGCCTCTACCGCGTCGCCGAGAATCAGGTGAAGCCGGGACCGGTATGTGGCGATGCTGGAGTTCTCGTATCTCGCTTCCTTGAGCTTCCGCTCCCACGCGATGACGAGTTTGGCCTCGATGGCCTTGAGAGCGAGATCCCCGAACTCGGGCAAGAGGTGACACTCGATCACGTCACGATAGTTTTCCATCGTCTTGTCGGCGAGGTCCTGATCCTCGTACCAGCGGTTCACGTACTCGCCGAAGGTTTCGAGACCTGTGGAAGGGGACTTCCACGTCTTCTGCTCGATCTTGAGTTCTTCCGCGTCCGCCGCCTTCTTGGCCTCGCGTTTCGTGCTGAACTTGATCACGCGGCCGGACTCGTCGGACACCGTCCCGTACTTGCCGGGAGCGATCTTGTAACGGCCACGGAAGTAGCCCGAACGCTTCTCTGCGTATCCCATCTGAGTGCCCCCTATCCGGCGGTGGCCAACTGGGCTGCCTGACGCAACCGTTGAGGCAGCCGGGCGACAAGACCGGCGGGCGTCTGCTCGGGCGCGGCCCGGTGGGCGCGAGCCCTGGCCCGGGGACGGACCTCGGCCGCGCGCGGATGCCGTGTGGGGCGCTCCTCGAAGAGCTGCACGATCTCGGCGAAGTGCTCGGCGGTGAACCGGTAGGCGCCCGCCGGGCGGGTGCACGGGATGCGCCCTCGCCGGGCCTGTTCCTTCACCCACCACTCCGAGACGCCGAGTGCTTCGGCGATCTGTGCCGGGCGGAACAGGTGGGGCAACACCGTGACTGCGGTGACACCGTGACTGGTGTGACTCGTCATGCCTGTCCCCCGTTCCCCTCGGGGGCGAGGTAGCCCCCGTCCCTGCGGATGAGCTGGACGTCCTTCGCCATGCGGGAGCAGGTCTGCCGTACGAGGTCGGAGGAGAGGCCCGTTCCTTCGGCGATCTGCTTGGGCGCGGCGCCGGGGTGGTCGCGGACGTACCGCAGGATCGTGGCGCGGCTGTCACCGATGGTGTGCTCGGCGGCCGGACCTTCGAGGAGCTGCCAAGCTCCCTGCTCGGCGTAGAAGCGGAGTGCGTACTCAGCTTCGTCGACATCGCGGCCGGTGACGTGGAGGACGCCGTCCGCCTGGCCGCGCGAGCGCTTGAGGACGAGCGTGGCATCGGCGGCGCCCGCCAGGCCGTTGGTGCCGGAGACCTCCGCCAGGAAGTCGTCCGCACCGGCCTTGCGGACGTGGTGTACGAGGACGACGGCGATGCCGTAGTGGTCGGCGATGCGCTTGACGTGGCCGACGGCCGCATAGTCCGCGTCGTACGCCGAAGCACCCGGCGCCGACGTTCCGCGGATCTTCGCGAAGACGTCGATGACGACCATCCGGGCGTCCGGGTTGCGCTCGCACCACTGGGCGATGGCCTCACTGCCGCCCTGAGGAAGCGGCGGGCAGGAGGTTGCCAGCGTGAGAGACGCCGGGGCGCGTTCGGTGCCGAGGATCTTGCCCATACGGCTCTGGAGTCGGCGCGGGGTGTCTTCCAGGGCCAGGTACAGCACCGGGCCGCCCTCCACCGGGACACTGTCCATCGCCGTGCCCCCGGCGGCTACCGACAGGGCGAGGCCGAGGGAGAGCCAGGACTTGCCGACCTTTGGCGGACCGGCGAGGAGGTTGACGCCCTCCGAGATCAGGCCCGGTACAGCCCACTTGGGGTCGGGGAACACCATGTCCATCAGCTCGTCCGCAGTCCACGCCGTGCGGATGCGCTGCTGTGCGGGCTGGAGCGGCTGTGGGTGGGATTCGTCGTACGGGTTGTGGCTCATGCCGCGCCACCGCCGTCGTACTGCTCCACGATCCACTTCGCGGCGGCGGCAGGCGACGAGAGACCGCGCTGCGCACGCTCCCAGCGAAGCCGGCGCCCGACGCCGTATTCACCGGTCGGCGAGGGCCTGGCGGTGGCGCTGAACGTCCGTCCGCCGCGCGGGCCACGCTCTTCGTAGACCCCACCGAGGATGTTCTCGGCACTCAGGCGGGCCGCCTTCTCCCGGGAGACCAGCCACTCGTGGGGCTCGTCGTCGAACCACAGCTCGCCCGGCCAGAGGTACAAGCCGCCCGTCTTGCGCGGGGTTTCGCCGTAGCCGGTCGTCCTGGTGGTCGTGGAGTGCCTGGTCTCGCTCTCGCCGCTGATCAGGTGGGCGATGTGGCAGGAGAGACAGACCGCCCGCACGGTCACGCGGGTGTACAGGATGCCGTGCTCGCAGTCCTCCTCCGGGCAGAAGTGCCCGTGTACGGCCCCCTGCCAGGCAGGCCGGTACTTCTCTTCCTCGCGGACGTCGACCGTCCACGCCGGGCGGACGCAGTCCCGCTTGTGGCTCAGCTCGTTCCAGCCGAGGTACGTCTCCTGAACATCGCGGTTCATACGGCCCTCCGGGCGAACGAACCGAACATCCGGGGACGCTTCACACCGGCACGGAGACCGGACGCGACGGTGCGGCGGGAGTCGGACTCGCCGAGCCCCTTGGCGATGGCCTGAGCGATCAGTGGCTCGACCGCTTCGCGCTCGGTCAGCTCACCGCCCGCGACCAACTGACCAAGGGCCACGGACGCCTGATAGAGCGCGTTGTTGCGCTCCCCTTCCGGCGCGCGCCTGACGCGAGCCAACTCGCCGTTGACGGCGGCGACCAGGTAGGCGCTTCGCCGGTCGTGCCCCATCAGGGGAACGGCCACGGGACACTGCGGCGGCAGCTCGGCCGGTACGAGGAGCTTCGTCAGCCAGTCGGGCAGCGGAACCGGGGCTGTCTCCCGCACCACGGTGTACGCCGTGCCGTCGATGACGCTGCCCGCTCCGACGACGTACCCGCCGTTCGCGCGCGTGTCGATCTTCCAGCCCAACTTCCCTGCGGTGTTGCGCAGTTCCACACCGGCCGGAGAAGTGAAGTACAGGTGCGTGCCGCCGCTGGGCGTGCGGACGGTGTACGTGTCGTCGACCTGTCGGCCGTGCTGCTCGGCGAGCAGGGCCAGGGCGTCGGCGCCGTCCGTCATGCCAGCCGCCAGGTGCGCGGGCGGGGTGTCCTGGTCGTGCTTGGGCACGTCCAGGTCGACGACGACGAGCCGGGACGGGCCCGTGGCGATGCCGAAGTTGTAGTCGCCGGACGTCCAGCAGCGGGTGACGCGCTCGATGTCCCGAGTGGCACGCCGTTCCCACGACTCGATCGCCGGCCGCTTCTCGCGGGGGACGAGCGGGAAGACGTACGCACCGCGCTCGACTGCCGCAAGCGCGGCGCGGAGCAGCGGAACAGGGGTGTTGTGGTGCATTCTTAGGGCACCTCCTATTTCCTGGATGGGATGGGAGGACCGGAGCAGCGGGCTGCGTTGACCCGTCGACCGCTGCTCCGGGCACATTCAGGCGGTCTGTGAACTGACCCAGACCCTGTATGCCGATCGGACGTACTCGCGGTAGTCCTCGGCGAGGACGAGATCCTGTCCCCGGCGGCTCAAGTTGCGGTGCGCGACGTCGTGCTCGATCAGCCACTCCGCCGCGACCAACGCGGCGTCGTCGGCGTCGGCCGCCGCCTCGCCCCCGGACCGAGCCCGCTCGCGCAGCGCGATGCGGTCGAGGAGCGCGGCCTTGCGCAGCCGGAACTCCCGGTCGGCGCTGACGTCGGACGGACCATCGCCGGACGTCTCGGCGATCAGGCAGATCTCCTGCACGATGCTCGGCGCCCCGGCGTACGCGACGTCGGCCGGAACCTGGTGCGAGTACGTCACTCGCTCTCCCCGGCGGCGCGGCTCGCCCGGATACCGAGAAGCACGAAGTGGAGCGCGCGTTCGGCGGCCTCGGCGTAGGTGAACGCGGCGTCGGCCAGGCCGACGGCGTACTCCGACGCTTCCGTCACGGCGTGCCCCCGGTAGTCCGCGAGGTCCTCGAAGTACGAGAACTCGCGGGCCACCTGGCGGGCACGTTCGTGCTGGATCACGATGTCCCGCAGGGCCGCGAGGTCGGCGGACCCGTCCCAGAGAGCGAGGGTCTCGGCCAGGTCCGGCAGCCGCTCGGCGGTCAGGCCGTACCGGCTGTCGACGCGGGTGACCTCGACGTGGTGCGGGTGCTCGCCGTCGCGGATCGCCTTGATCACGGCCGCCGTGCCGTAGGCGTACGCCAGGGCCGTGTTCTCGTAGAGGTCCTTGAGGCGGAGTTCGGCAGCGCCGTACACCTCCTTGAGGGTGCGGTGCGCGTCCACGTGCGGCTGGAAGAAGTACTGGCCGGGGACGCGCGTCTGTCCGTCCTCGGTGGTGAGCCGCGCCGGATCGAAGTGCCAGGCGGTGGCCTGTGTCGCCTGGTGTGCCATGCGGTACTCGCGGGCGGCGGCTCCGAGAGCGGCCACGCTGTCGGAGAGGGTGTGGAACCACGCGAGGGTGGTCTCGGGCATGAAGTTCCTCCACAGGGTGTGGACGAGCGGCCGGGCTTTCCGACTCTCGGCACGGCACCCGCTCCGAGAAGCGGGTGCCGCACCGGGCGCCGTCAGTCCAGAGCCGTCTGCCCGGAGTCCCGTCCCGCCGAGAGGAGAAGCTCGCGGAGGTCACCGCCTATGAGCGCGGCCAGGCGGCGCTCGATCGCCTGCCAGGACTCGGGGTCGATGGCGAGCAGCGCGGCGACGGCCGCCGGGCCCTTGCCCTCGTCGATCGCGGTGAGGGCGTCTCGGAGTTCTCCGACGGCCATGAGGGAGAGGCGCGGTTGAGCAGGGGATTCCATGCGGAGTCCCTCCTTGTATAGCTAGTGGGTGGAGTCGGGGTGACGCGGGCAGGGGGCCTCGTCGGCGGCGTCGCAGACACAGAGCAGGTCGGCGTGGAAGTAGAGGAGGGTGCGCAGACCGTCCCTGCTCGGGTACTTGCGGGAGGTGCCGGTGACGAATGCGGCACTGAGGGCGGTGGTGACGCGGTCGATGTCGTCCGCGCCGCAGACGATGCGAATCTCGAACAAGGGCCCTGCTTTCTGGTTGAGTTGAAGGTCAGAGGTACTGACGGATCGAGAGGATGACGCTCGCCGTGATCTCGTTGATCGGCCCGGCGAGGCCCGTGGACGAGAGGAAGAAACCGAACATCACGGCGAAGAACGCCGGTCCGTAGCTGAGCGAGCCGTCGCGGAGGAGTCCGTAGACGACGAGTCCGAAGATCACGACGAGCGAGACGGTCACGGCCATGAAGGGGCCCCTTTCGAGGTGCTGGGCGAGTGGGTGGTGGGCGGCGTCCCGTGGCGGGGGCACGACGTGACGAGCAAGCCGAGGAGGACACCGAGGACGCAGAGTCGGATGACCGCGCGCATCAGTGGCTGCCTTCTCGGTGCAGCCGGTGAACTCGGTTGAAGAGCCGCCGCCCGACGCGGATGCGCCGGCCGTGCCCGTCGCAGCGGCGGCAGTGCTTCCCCCTCTTCAGTCGTCCCTTGCGGTCCTGCGTGAGCTGGAAGCCGAAGCCCCGGCACTTCCGGCAGGTACCGAACGGACTGGCCGCACATATGGATGCGTAACCCAAAGTGACGACGAGCAGGCAGAGGAAAGCAGTGAACGCGAGGGTCATCGGGGCCCCTTCCGCAGGGTTCCAGGGGTTTTCACTGATGAGGTGCTACGTGCTAGATCGCAGGTGAAGCACTGTTCGGGGTGCTAGCAGGGGTGCTACCGGTAGCAGGTCGCCCCGCTACCGGTAGCGGGCGGCGAGGACTACGCCGCGCCCCTGTTTCCGTCACGTTCGGCAATCGCCTTGGTGACATCGGCACGCAGGATTCCGCGCCGGGTGGTGCGCGCCCCGTCGTCGGTCGTCCCGGCGACGCCGGTTGTCCTGACGCCGTGCGGCTTGAGCGCGGAGGTGACGTTCTCGCCCTTCCAGCCGCCGTAGACCTCGGGACGGAGTTCGGTGAGCCGGGCAGCGATCCGCTCGTTCCACACGCGCTCTTCGGACACAGGAACAACGGACGCGACATCGGCCAGCAGGTCGTACGACGGTCCCGCCGGGGCCTCGCTCTCCTCGCCTGCCGCGATGCCGGTCAAGGTGTGCTCGGCCTTGCGCAGCGCCAACGCGCGCTGCGCGATGGCGTCGGTCGCCGGGTCGTCCAGGTAGGCCGTGCGCACCACGGTCGGCAGTGCCGACGCGCCGACGAGGTAGCCGTTGCCCGCGTCGCCCTCGGGCCGGAAGGAGGTCGCGCGGATGCCGTTCTTGTACGCCGAGGTGCCGAGGATCATGTCGTTCTCGATCTGGCCCGCGACGCGCAGACAGAAGCGGATGGAGACGTTGCCGCTGACGCCGGTCGGGAGGGATTCCTTGTCGGGCCGCTGCGTGGCCAGTACCAGGATCACGCCCAGTGCCCGCCCCAGCTTGATGACGAACTCGGCGTCTTCTCCGGCCTGTTTGCCGTACTCGGAGTGCGCGAACAGGTTCTGGCACTCGTCGAACACGGCGAGCAGCGGCCAGAGTTTCAGGGAGCGCTTGTTCGCGATCTCCCGGGTGATCCGCTTGTCCGGGCACAGATCGCGGGGCAGCTTCTTCATCGCGGCGGCCCGGCGCATGACCTCCTCGCGCAACAGCCTCAGCGAGTCGGCCGCGTACCGGATCGACTCGTCGTCGATGCCGGACACGAACCGGTGCGAGACGCACTTGAGGGCGTCCAGGTCGCCGGTCCCCTTGTTCTCGTGGAGCCAGAGTTCGACGGAGGGGTCGAGGGCGGCGCCACAGGCGATCACCCGGACCGACGCCGTCTTGCCCTGGCCGGGCAACGAGCCGATCAGCACGTTGTGTTGGATCAACGGGACGACTTGGCTCCGGCCTCGCGGGTCGATGCCGAAGGGGTTCCCCTTGAAGATGTCGTGCCGCCGGGCAGCGGCCAACTGCCACTTCACGAACCCGGTCTTGGAGAGGTCCCGGTCACCGACCCACAGGACGAGCCGGCCCTCATGGACCGTGGGATCGCCCTCGGGCCAGACACAGCCCAGCGGACGGCGCAGACCCGAGGCGAGCCGGGCCCGCCGGGCGGCCACATCTGCGACCGTCACGCCGAGCGGGAGGTCGATGTCCGCACGCCACCCCGGGCCATCCCGGGTGATGGGGGCGGCGAACGTGATGCCGTCGCTGCCCTTCGCGACGGCGCTTGTGATGGGGCCGACACCGATCGAGGCCATTGCCCTGACCACGATGTCGCTGGTCAGCTTCTGCACCTCTGCCTTGATCACCGCGCGGGTCACCAGCGGCGCGTCCGCCGGCGCTCCCTTCGCTCCGAACCCCAGCACCGCGAGGAGGAGCGCGAGGAGCCGTACCCCGGACGACGCGCCGAACGTGACGTACAGCGCGGCCCCCAGAGCGACCGGCGACGTCGCCGCGAGTACCAGCCCACGCCAGACCGCCCGGCGGTCACGCTGCCGGGAGAGCTTGAGGTATCGATCGGTGTCCTCGCGTCGCGCCTCTGCCCGGCGCAACGGCTCGCTCTCGGCGTCGCTGGCCCAACGGGCGATCTGGCCAATGGTGTTGGCGACTCCGAGAGGGGAGCGCCAGACCAGCTTGGGCACGTACAAGAAGGGGAGGCGGACCGCGTGGAAGGCGATGGTGTGCCAGGCGTGCCCGGCCAGCCAGCGCATCGCGTCCTTGAACTCCCCGGTGGACTTCGCCCAGGCGGGGATCACGTCCCGGCGCTGGGAACTCCTGATCCTGTCGATCAGTCCCGGACCCGCGTGGGCCGGGGACGGCTGGTCGACGACCGGTCCCTCGGAAGTGCCGTCCGCGTCGGCTTCCGTCTCCGTACCGCGCGCCGTCCGCGCCTTGCCGAGATCCACGGCCTCGTCCGTCGGCTCCGGCCTGCCACCTGAACCGCTGCTCATCTCGGCTTCCAGCCGCTCGAAGAGTTCCTTCTCCGAGTTGTCGCCGGAACCTTTCTGGCCCTCGGGTTTCACTCAGGCTTCCTTCCGGAACCGTCCACGTCGGCGTCGTCGTCCGCCTGGACGTCGTGGCCGTTGGCGCTGTTGAGCAAGGCGAGTTGGCCACGCATCGGTCGGGGCCCGCGTTCGGTGTCCAGCTTCACGAACACGTTGTGGACAAAGGAGGGGGCGCGGGTCGCGAGTGCTGCGGTGTCCCGCACGGTGAGGCCGGTGGCCCACCCCTCCTCGATGGCGGCGCGGGCGTCCTCGGTGCCCAACTTGGAGGACTGTTCGCCGTCTTCGGTGTTCACCTGGCCCTGATCTGGCTGTTCAGGTGAACACTCCTCCTTGTCCACCCCATGAACAGGGGCGACATCGGGGAAGAGGAGTTCGGGCAGCACCTGACTCCGGATGCTCGCGGTCGCGGTGCGCATCTGTTCGCGGGTCTGCTCCGCCAAGGCGGAAGCCGCAGCATCGGTTCTGAACTCCTCCCAAGGAGACCGGAGTTCGATGGTCGCGAGGCCGACCGCGTGGCGGCGCGCGGCGAGTTGGCCGAGGAGCTTCCCGCGCTGTTCGTGGTCCATGCCCACGGAAGCGCGGGCCACAGCGTCGGAGAGCCGACGCCCGAGCCGTTGCCCGGACCGGCCTCCCCGCTCGGCGGGCGTCATCATGGCGAGCCGCGCCGCGAGCTTCACCGCCCGGACCGTGGCCCGGTCTCGGGTGATCTGTGCGGCGTCCCGGTCCTGCTCGGCAAGGCCGATACGGGAGAGGAGACGTTCGCGCAGTGCCCTGCCGACGCGCGCGGCCAAGCCGTTGGACTCGGCTCCGGGCTTCTGGTGACGGAGGTCGATGCCCATGGCGAGGTGCCACAACAGCGCCGCCATGACGGGCCCGACGAAAGCCCGGACCGTCCCGCCGATCAGGCCCGACTCGGCGTACGCGGGAATGATCTGAACTCCGGTGATCACCCAGACGAGAACGCCGGGCGCACCGGGCGTCCCCTTCGGACCGTTCAGGTTCTGCCGGGCGAGGAGCGAGTTGGCGAACAGCGCCAGCTCGGCGGCGGCGAACATCGCGGCGCGTTCGAGCGTGCTGCCCATGTCCAGGTAGTCGGCGGCGAACCGCCAACTCGTGTCCGCCGTATAGCCCGTGCAGGCGATGGCGGCGACACCGGCAACCCAGATCGCGGGCGCGGCCTTGCCCCGGAGTCTCCGGACGCAGCGCCACACCAGGAACGCGACGACTGCCAGGGCCACGAGGTACGGGGCCGCCGTGCCCCACGTGGGAATGTGCAGGTCGCTCATCACGCCGCCTTCGGCATCCGGCCGGGGCGCGTCCCACGGGAGCGCTTCCGCAGCGACGTAACGGCCGCGACCTGCTTCGCGTAGGCCGTGTACATGCCGTCGGGGCTGTGCTCGATCAGGTCGGCGAGGATGTCCTCGGCCGCCGCCCTGCGGGCCTCGCTCTCCTCGTCGGACTCGCCGACGAAGCCGAGGAACAGGGCCGGAAGGAAGCCGTCCGGGAAGTCGTCGACTCCCCGGGCCAGCTCGGCGAATTCGTGCTCGTCCACGGCTTCTTGATTGCCGACGAACGCTCGCATGGTTCTTCTCCTGGGGTTCCTGGATGGGATGGGAGAGAGCCAGCGGGGTGGGCTGCTTTGACCCGTCGGCCACCACCGCCGGCCGAAGTAGTGCGGAGGTGGTCAGACGCGGAAGCGGCGCGGCCCGGTCAGGCGACGGGCCAAGCGGAACGCGATCTCGTGCATCTGGTAGCCGCCGAGCGCCGCCATGAACATCAGCAGCCAGCTTCCGCCCAGCAACTGGACGGAGTGAGCCGCGACGTACGCGGTGAGCAGCGCGATGACGAGGACGAGCACGGCCGCCAGGCGAAGCTTCGCCGTCAGCGGCTTGGAGTAGCGGCGCACGATCTCCAGGTCGGTCACGGCGACCGGCCGGTAGAACCCGCCAGGGACGTGCATGAGGACGAGGCGGGGCGCGTTGTAGTCGATACGGGCGACCGTTCCGATGACCAGGTCGGTGCGGTCGCGGACGACGTCGCCAATGGCGAGACGCATGAAGGTCTCCTTCGGAGGTGTGGGACAAGCAGGACGAGTGGCCATGACCTTCGAAGTGCGGCGCCAGGTAAGGCCGTTCGCACTCCGGAGATCAAAAACACTCGTTCGGACACTCTGTTGAGTTCTCAAGAAGCGGGCGTCGCCTTCGTACTCACCCCCTCGGGCTTTCCTCCGGACGCTGAGACCTCAAGAGGTTAAGAGGACTTCTCCTCAACTCCTCTTTAGGACTTGCTGTGACTATGACGTATCCCTCGTCGGGTCGTCAAGACCTCTTTAGGAGTCGTAGTCTGGAGTCAGTGATATGGCCCAGGCCGCGCAACGGATCGGTGAGCACCATGCCCAAGGCGTACGAAGTGATCGCGGACGACATCCGCAGATCCATCCGCGAGGGGACGCGCGAACCCGGTGACCGTCTGCCGTCGGAGACGGATCTGGCCAAGCACTACAAGCGCAGCGTCCCGACCGTTCAGAACGCGCTCCGCCTCCTGAACGAAGAGGGGCTGATCGACAAGCAGCACGGCCGCGGCAACTTCGTACGCCGACCCCGCACAGCGGCGGTCCGCGACAACACGCGGCATCAGTGGGAGAAGGACCGGGCACGCGAAGCCCTGGCCGAACGCGCCCAGACCGGCGCGACGGAACATGACACCGGCCTGGAAATCAACGACTTGGTGTTCTACGCGAAGTACCGCGAGATCAAGGCCCCCCAGGATCTGGCGGACGCCCTGGCGGTCCCCGAGGGCACAGAGCTCGTCGAACGCACCTACCGAACGCGGTACGCGGCGGAGACGGCCCCCTTCAACTTGGTGACGTCGTACCTCGTCCGCGACCTGGTAGCCGCCAACCCCGACCTCTTGGACGACTCCAAGGAGCCATGGCCGGGCGGCACCCAGAACCAGCTCTACACGGTGGGCATCGAGATCGACCGCATCGAGGAACGACTCACCGCCCGGCCACCGACGCCGGAAGAGGCGGAGGAGCTGGAACTCCCGCCCGGCACGTCGGTGATCCTCCTCCGCAAGACGTCGTACGACGTCCATGACCGCGTCGTCGACATCTCCGACATCACGCTCCCCGGCGACCGCACGGAACTCCTGTTCACCACTCCTCTGGAAAGGTGGTGAGCGCCGTCATGAGCCGGAGCATCATCATCGTCACCGCCATCCACGCACCGTCCGCACCGTTCCTCGCCGAGGCGTACAAGTCGCTGCGCGAGCAGGAACTGCCCGACGGCTGGGACTGGCATTGGGTGATCCAAGAAGACGGGCGGACGGACAAGGTCGCCCCCCACGTCCCCGACGACAGCCGGGTGACGTTCCGCCAAGGCCGGCCTGGCGGCCCCGGGGTCGCCCGCACCATCGCCCTGGCACACGCCGAGGGCGAGTACGTGAAAATCCTCGACGCCGACGACCAACTGACCCCGGGCGTCCTGGCCCGCGACCTGGACGCCCTCGAAGCGGACCCCACGATCGGCTGGGCGACGTCCCGTGTCTTGGACTTCCTCCCGGACGGCTCCACAGCCGGATTCCCCGGTGATCCGGACAACGGGCCGATCGAGCGGGGCGAGGTACTCGACTTCTGGAAGGCGAACGGCTTCCGCGCCCAGGTCCACCCGGCCACGCTCTTCATCCGCCGAGACCTCCTGCTCGCCCTCGGCGGCTGGATGGCACTGCCCGCGTCGGAGGACACGGGCCTTCTCCTCGCACTGAGCGCCGTCAGTCGCGGCTGGTTCAACGAGGAGGTGGGCCTCCTCTATCGGAAGTGGGAAGGACAGATGACAGGCCAGATGTCACACACCGAGCCCGTGGAACGCGAGGCACGCATGGCGGTGGTGGAGGCCAGGGCCAGGCAGTTGGCCTACTTCCAGTGGCGGTATCCGGTCACGGGGTGACTGGTGGTCATCGAATGGAACCCACGCGGGACGAAGAACTTGAGCCGGGAGCCCCGTACGGGTTTGTCAACGCTCTCGCTGGTCGCCAGCGGGCCGACCAGAGGCGTCGCCTACCAACTCACCCCGTCCATGCTGTGACGTAGACCACACGGCGCTTTATCACATGAATGTGAAGGGAGGTCCGAGACGCATTCAAGGAACGGACATCTCGGACATGTGCCAACAGGCCCTGACCTGCCCAGTCGCCCGCTTCATGTGACAGTCCACACACACGCCACACCCCCCAAAAAAGCGGGCTTGTACACGCATCCAGACTCCTAGTAAAGCGGCTTCAAAAATAGGACATCCAACGCAAGTCTGCTGGTGAACGCCCCTCACCCGTATGACCGTTATGACCGCTACGGCGTCAATAAGGAAGCCTTTACACGGAAGTTCGGGTCCCATTTGAGCAACTGTGGCGCAGGCCACTTCTGTTGTTTTGGCGACCCCACAGCGGTACCCCTTGGATCAGCACCCGTCGCGGGTGCACCCATAGGCCATCGGCCGCAGTCGACCCCTCGGGAATGACTGCGGCCCCCTGTTCGAGCAGGGGGCCGCCGGGTAGTGCGTCGAGCCTCGAAAGGGCCGATACCCATGTTCCAACGTAGTCGCTGGACCCGTACGCGCACAGTGACCCCGCTCACTGGAGGACTGTCCAAGTACGGAATGCGGCGGATTCTGATCGCTTCCATTACGGCTGTGATCGGTGCTCTCCTCGCCGCCGGCGTCCTCACCCACATGATCGAGCCCGAGCAGGGAACGGCCATCGGTAGCATCGCAGCCGCGACGATCGCCGTCATCGCCTACGTCCTGCATCGCCCCTCTCCCGAGGCGGTCGTCATGGGCGAGGAGGACGACGCCTCCTCGGCGCTGAAGTAGCGCCAAGACAGCCAGGGGCTCCGGAACACCTCGTGTTTCGGAGCCTCCGGACTTCTAGTCGGCCTTGACCAGGTCGTAAGGCTGACCGGTCGTGGTGTTGCGGGCGGCGCTGCTGGGGTCGGCTTCGGCGACCTTCACGAGGAGGTCGGCGTCGATGGCGCGCAGCACCAAGCCGTCGGCGACGAGTTCGAGATCGTCGACGTCTCGTTCGTCCCGACCGCCCTCGACGACGAGGAGAGCTGACACCGACACACGACCGCGCATAAGTCCGGTGCATCGAGGGGGCAACGCCTAAGACCTTGTGATCCAGATCTCAGATCAGGCAGAGGTTCGGAGCGCGATCACACGGCGAAAAGATCCCCACCGGCCGCAACATGACCGTGCAGCACCCCGGAGGCGCGACCATCGAGTACGTGCAGTTCCACGCAGCCGCACGATCAGCACTCTCATGAGTCACCCAACTGCCCTGAAACAGACACGTCTACTGGTGCCGTCGCGAGAGATGAACAAAGCTGGGCTACTCGGCCATCGGCTCCAGCCATCACACGTCGGCGACAGCCGACGACAGGGATTCGAAGCGATGGGCCAAGCGCTGGGAGCTGACGATGCCGATCAGCCTTCCGGCTTGGCCGAGTAGCTCCCGCGCCTCGTCGTCCTCGCCGCACTGGCGGGTGGTGTCGGCCAGGTCGAGTACGGCGTGAAGGTGGTCGCGCGGGTAGGCGGGCGTAGTCGCTTCGACGCGGCTACGCAGGTAGGGAACAGCCTGTGAGGGCTGGTCGCAGGCGAGCCAGGCCCGCCCGGTGGCGGCATCCACGGAGTCCTTCGTGAGCCAGGCCGCCCACCACGGTGTGCGCTCGTCCGGAGAGTCGAGGTGGAGTAGCGCCTCGTCACGGAATCGGAGAACCGTATCGGAGTCGTGCCGTCGTCCCGCTGCGTAGACGCGCCGCTCCGCGATCACCGCCGCTGCGGCGGACGGAAGCTCCGGTGTCCGCGCGGCGATGTCCAGGAGTGCGGCGGCGTCGTTGTGATGACCCAGCCATGCGGCTTGGTACGCGGTGGAGGCGACCAGGTTGGCAGTCGCGTGACGGGTGGTCAGTGAGGTGTCGGCCTCGCGGGCCAGCCGCATCCCTGTGTGGTAGACGCGCTGGGCCTGCGGATGCCGGCGGGCGTCGAACAGCATCCAGCCGACCTGTTCGCTCAGCTCGATGTAGGCCGTCCGAAGCCGGTCGGCGAGCGCTCCTTGGCCGTGTGCCTGCGCCACGACCCGGGAGGTGCTCTGCCAGATACCGACACCCCAGGTGAGATCGCTGCTGGCGCTGCCGGTGGAGTCGTCCATCTCCCGGAGGTCGCGGACGGCACGTTCGATCGACCCTACGAGCTGCTCGTTGAGTCGGGTGGACGACGGCCCGGCGGCGGCTTCCGCCACCGGGCCCAGCAGCAGTGCGAGGGCGGGTGCGGTGGCGGCTGCTCCGGTGAGCATGAACAGGTTGCGGCGGTCCATGATGTCTCCTTGGCTGATCTCGTGGAGCAGTGCCTCCAGGGGGGCATCGCCGGGAGCGTCGATGTGACGGTGCCGGGTCCGGGGGCGGGGCAGGTCCCAACCGACGTCGGACGCGGTGATGCACCGTCCGGCCCTGTCGGTGAGCACGGCCAGGGCGTCCGCCTGGTTGTCGGGCTGCGGGAGAGCGGGGACCTCGCGAAGCCAGGGGTAGGCCGCTTTCGGGCTGAGCGGCGAACAGCCGCGACGGGCCCGGCGCTGGTTAATGCGGGCCACGAGTTGCTCCGGGCGCATCCCCAACTGCTGCAACAGGGCGCCGAGAACGTTCGCCGGCATGCCGTCTAACGCTGCTGCTGGCTCCATGGGCACTCCAAGTCCGGCAGGGTTCTGGCCGGACGGTACCACCGGCTGATGCACCGCCAGAAGACGGGACGAATGGGGCTTGGTGTACGTACACCAAGCCCCAAAACCGGTGTCCGTAAACCGACTTGGTGTGTGCACCGGGTACACCACGGCGACCTCTCGCGATGACCTGTCCGCCTCCGCTTGGCTGTCTCGCCTCGCAGGACCATGGAGGTGACGAATGCGAGCAGTGGTCTTCGGCGCGTCCGGGCTTCTGGGCCGCAGCGTGATGCGGGCCTTCGACGACATGACCGTGACGGGCACCGGGTACAGCCGGACCGGCGGAGGGCTGGTCGCGGTCGACGCGACGTCGTCCAACGGCATCGCGCGCTTGTTGGGCCAGTGCCGGCCGGACGTGGTCGTGAACTGTGTGGGTGAGCGTCGTCCCGCAGTCTGGGCCGGTTCACCGGACCGGGCCCGCGCGGGGAACGTGGACGCGGCCCGGCTGATCGCCGAGGGCACCCGTCGGTGCGGGGCCCGGCTGGTGCAGATCTCCAGTGACTACGTCTTCGACGGGACGACGCCGCCCTACCGGCCCGGCAGCCTCCCGAACCCACTGAACGCCTACGGTCGGTGGAAGCTCCTCGCCGAGCATGCCGTGCGGGCCGCCTGCCCGGACGCGTCGGTCCTGCGGCTGCCCGTGCTCTACGGACCCGTGCGGTTCGCGGCCGAGACGAACCTGACCGAGATCGCCCGCCAGGTCGCTGCCGGTGCCCCGGTCGAACTGGACGACGTATGCATCCGCTACCCCACCCACGTGGACGACGCCGCCGAGGTGTGCCGGCGGATCGCCGGGGCCCTCCTACGAGGGCATTACCCGGGCGCGGTTGCCCACTGGAGTGCGGAGCAGGGCCTCACCAAGTACGGGATGGCCGTCCTGATCGCGCGCCGGTTCGGCCTTTCCGCCGGTCACGTCAGCGCCGGGAACGCGGACGCGGCGTCCGGGGACCGGCCCCTCGACTGCCGCCTCGACTGCCGGGACCTGCCCGAGGCCCTGCGCCCGGCCCGCCGCCGATCGTTCGACATCGAGTTCCCGCTCGTGGTGGAGCCCTGGCTGGCCCCTGTCGGACGCATCAAGAACCAGAGAAGGAAACCATCGTGACCACGCTTTTGCACGAGGACTTCGCCCGCGCGTACGTGACCGAGGTGAGCGAGGCCGTCCACCGCATGCTCACCCGTGGCACAGCCGCCGTCGACCTGGTGACCAGTGCCACCATCGGCGGCGGCGAGGTCCGCGCCTTCGGCAACGGCGGCTCGTCGGCGATCGTCCGCTCGCTCCTGCTCCAGTTGTGCGCCCAGGCCGAACTGCCGGTGCACGACACGATGATGAGCCCGGCGGCCCTGACCTACAGCACGCAGCGGGACGACTATCGCGGTGTCTTCGCCCGGTCGCTCACTGGGGGCATCGACCGCGTGGGCCTGGTGGTCGTCGCGAGTGTCAGCGGCCGTTCGGTGAACATCCGCGAGACCATCCGGCTCTGCGCGGACCACCACGTGCCGGTGCTGGCCCTGGTCGGCGGCGACGGGGCCCAGTTGGAAACGGCCCACGGCATGGTCTGGCCGACCGGGACCACCGACCAGCAGATCAGCGAGGACGCCATGCTGACCGCGCTGACCCTGACCGCTGCCGCGCTCGGCCCCGGCACGGACCCGCTGTCGGTCCACACGGAGCGGCACCTGCACGCCCTGACCACGGTGGACCACGGGCGGCTCGGCGTCTTCTTACGGAAGGCGACCGAGGCCATCTCGAACGCGATCCGCACCCGCCGCCGCATCTACGTGCTGTGCCCCGAAGGCGGCCCCCTTGCACTGGTCGCCGAGCACTTCGCGCACAACCTGAACTGGGACGCCCCGCTCGGCATCGAAGGTGTGCGGCCCCCGCTCGTCGTCCGTGACCCATCGCTGGCCGACCTCACCGCGATCTACAACGACCACCCCGACCCCGCATACGGCGTCCGTCACCAACTGAGCGGCGCCGGCCCCGAGGACGTGGTCTTCCTCCTGGCCTACGACTCGGCTGCCAGGACGACCCGCGAGGCGATCGGCACCGCGACCGAGGCAGGCACCCGACTGTTCCTCCTCCACCGGAACGGCCCCAGCACCCAGCACCACTTCCAGCTGCCGCAGACCGACGACTTCGCACTCGCGGCCCTGACGCAATCGGTCGCGCACCTGATCTGCCGGACGACCCACGCCGCGCTGGCAGCGAACCACGACGGCTCGACGGCCGCGCTGTCGTCCAGTGCCCTCATGGCGCAAGACCTAGCGCCGCTCCGCGAACTCTCCGACACCCTCTGAACGAAGGGCTTCAACGTGTCCGCACGCGAGATCCACACCAACATCCTCCGCTCTCCACGGAGCGAGATCACCGACCTGTCCCGCATCCCTGTCGCCGCCATCGTGGACGCCCTCGGCAAGACCGGAGCCCTATCCCACTGCCTGAACCTTCAGACCCCCGGCCTAGTGTTATGTGGCAGCGCGATCACCGCGCTGGGCCCGGACGTCACCGTCCGCCGCGCGGCGATCGACCTCGCCCAGCCCGGCGACGTCGTCGTGGTCGCGGCCGGCGGCAGCAAGGAACGCTCGTGCTTCGGCGGCGTGACCGCCGCGCACATGCAGACCCGGGGCATCGCTGGGGTCCTGGTCGACGGCATGGTCCGCGACCTCGCCGAACTGCGCCGCATCGCCTTCCCGACGGTCGCGCGCGGCGCCACCCCGCTGAACTTCGACTACCCCGCCGACCAGGAACACGGCGCGGTCAACGTCCCCGTCTACATCGACGGCGTCCGCATCGACCCCGGGGACGTCGTGGCCGCCGACGAGGACGGCACCGTGATCGTGCCCCGCAGCCAGGTCGCGACCGTCATCACCAAGGCCCACGCGTCCATGACCGCCGAGGAGGAGAAGTGGTGGGCCCGGAGGGGCCAGAGCCTCGACGCCGTACGGCAACTCACGGACTGCGGCTACGAGATCGTCCGCGAGGGACTCTGATGACCGACCACACCCAGCTCGCCGAGACCTTCCGCCGGTTCGCCGACCAGCAGGCCATGGGCCTGTCCCCGCTGTACGCCACGCTGTCCCGCGCGGTCGCCCGCACCCCCGAACTGCTTAACCTCGCGGCCCGCACCCAGCCGGGACAACCCGCCCCCAACATGCTGCTCGGGGCCGTCCACCACGTCCTCCGCAGTGGCGTCCAGGACCCCCTCGCCCCCTATTTCACCAGCCGCGAGGACCTGGACGAGGCCCGTGCCAGCGCCCTGCTGGCGGACTTCTGCCGCCGCCACACCGGGCGAATCCAGCGGATCATTTCCACTCGGTCCGTCCAGACCAACGAAGTAGGCCGATGCGCCGTCCTCCTCCCGGCCTTCGCCGCCCTCCAGCAGCAGCTCGATGACGGCCGACCGATCAGAATCGTGGACGTGGGCGCCAGCGCCGGGCTGACCCTGCTCTGGGACCGCTACACCTACGACTACGACGGACACCGGCTCACCCTGCCCGACAGCGACCCCGGCACGGTCCTGCACTGCGAGATCAAGGGCGCGATGCCGCCCCTGACACTGGACCGGGCGTGGTTCGCGCGGCCGATCGGGATCGAACCGCATCCGGTGGACGTCACCGACCCCGAGGCCACCGAGTGGCTGGTCAGCCTCACCTGGCCCGAACAGACCAAGCGCATGACGACCCTGAACTCCGCCCTGGCGCTGGCCGCCCGCACCCCGCCGACGATCCTGGCGGGCACGGCCCAGGATCACCTCGCCGATGTCGTCGCCGAGACGCCCGACGAGCATCACTTGGTGCTCGTCTTCTCATGGTCGATCTACCAGATCTTCGGCTCACCGGGAGGCAGGGAACGCCTGGTCAGCACCCTCGCCGAGCTGAGCCGGTACCGCCCGCTGCACGAGATCTCCATCGGCCACTTCGGCCACGACATCCCTCGCATGATCATGGCCCGCCACGACGGCGGCGCGAGCCATGCCGACATCGTGGCCCGCTGCGACATCTACGGCGCTTGGCTCGACTGGCTGGCCTGACAGGGAGACCTCATGTCACGCACGATCACCAGAGCGGTCGTGGCCGCAGGCGGCGCCGGGACCAAGATGGCCCCGATCACCCGCGTCCTGCCTAAGGAGATGCTGCCCGCCGGACGGATGCCGATCCTCGAACACCTCGTCCACGAACTGCGCACCGCCCAGGTCACCGACGTCCTGTTCGTCATCTCCTCCCGCAAGCCGCAGATCCCGGCCTACTTCGGCAGCGGCGCCGCGTACGGCATGGACTTCTCCTACCGCGTCCAGGACGACGGCGCCGGCCCCGGCGCCCCCGTCCTCGCCGCCGAGACATGGACTGCGGGCAGGCCGTTCGTCCTCGCGTTCGGGGACAACCTGATCCGTGCCGCCGACAACCACGGGACACCGCTCCAACGGCTCGTGGCCGGCGCGTCGGACTGCTCCGTCCTGACCCGCGTCTTCCCTTCGGACGGCGTCCCCCGACACGAGACGCTGCTGGGAGCGGCCATCGCCGGTCAGGCTGTCTTCGGCGAGGAACTCCTGGACCACGTCAGTGCCCAGTGGGTGCACGCCTGCGCCGGCCGCTGGACGCTCGGGCCGTTCGTCTTCGACGCCCTTCGCGAGTGCCCGCCCCGCCCCAACGGAGAGTTGTACCTGATCGACGCGGTACGACGCTGGATCGGCAACGGCAACTCGCTGGTGACTCTGCCGCTCCGGCCCGACGACCTCAGGTTCAACTGCGACAACTGGGAGACCTACCTTGATGCCGTCGCCGCGCTACGCCCCTGAACTCACCGCCTTGCAAAGCCCGTTCCAGAAGCCCGGAACGCAGGTCGCCGTGACCTGGCCCGAACAGCATGTGCGCCGGGTTGTACTGGCCCTGCCCGTGGAGAAGGGCGACGAGCGCAAGTACGGCCACAGCCTCACCGAGATCGGACGGCTCCCGGCCGACCTGCGCGATGGGACCGTCTTCGCGGCACCCACGTTCAGCGAGTCGCCCTGGCTGGTCAACCACGCCACCCGGGCCGACTGCCGACAGGAGGATCACCTCGTCCAAGTGGTCCTGCCGACGGTCCTGGCCATACTCGGCACCCGGACCCGGCCGCCGGTGCACCTGCTGGGATTCAGCAAGGGAGGTTTCGCAGCCCTCAACCTGCTCACCCGCCACCCCACCCTCTTCGGCGTCGCGAGCGTCTGGGACGCCTCGCTGCTCAGCGACCGGCCGCCCCACCCCCAGCTCGTGGACATCGCCGGAAGCACGGCGCGGCTCGACGAGTACGACGCCCGGCAGAACCTGCGCCGCCACGCGCACCACCTGCGCGGAACCCGTCGCATCGCGCTCGGCGGCATCGGCACCCTGGAAGCCGACTGGACCGCCGGCCGCCGACTCCTCGAAACGCTCGGCATCCCCCACGACGCCTACCGGGACGCACCGGCCGACCACCGATGGGACCCCGCCTGGCTCGCCCCCGCCATACGGCACCTGCTCACCCTCGAAGCCGACCGGTGAGAGCTGAACAGGTTTCAGTCCTTCAACAGCGCGTCGCGTACCGGAATCCACTCCAGCGCGGAACGGATGGCGTCCTCCAAGGACAACTTCGGTGCCCAGTCCAGCAGTTCGGCTGCC
Organism: Streptomyces sp. NPDC004539; assembly: GCF_040610055.1. Taxonomy (NCBI): domain Bacteria; kingdom Bacillati; phylum Actinomycetota; class Actinomycetes; order Kitasatosporales; family Streptomycetaceae; genus Streptomyces; species Streptomyces sp. NPDC004539. Next base: position 157,706 of record NZ_JBEXLS010000022.1, read on the forward strand.
CGCTCGCTCTTGGTGTAGCCGCCCGCGACATCCCCGGGGCGCGGCTCAGCATCGATGGTGGCCAGGGGAGTGCTGACGACGTTGTTGAACGCGGTGCACAGTTCACGGACCGTGGTGCCGGTTCCGGTGCCGAGGTTGATCGCGATCGAGCGCTTGGGCCCCGCGAGGATCGAGTCGAAGCGCTCGATCGCCGCGAGATGTGCGGCGGCAAGGTCCCAGACGTGGACGTAGTCCCGGATGCCCGAGCCGTCGCGCGTCGGATAGTGAGTGCCGGTGACCGGGAACGGACGGCATTCGCTGTGCGCCTGAATGAGGACGCCCACCGCGTGGCTGGGCCGTTTGAGCTGGAGTCCGGTCCTCAACTGCGGGTCAGATCCGACCGGGTTGAAGTACCGCAGCGAAAGCACACGCGGCCCGGCCGCGGCGATGTCGGCGAACATCTCCTCGCAGACGGCCTTGGTCCGGGCGTAGGGGCTCTGCGGGGCCAGCGGCGAGTCCTCGTCGACGGGTGAGCCGTCCTCGGCGCGGTAGACGGAGGCCGAACTGCTGAAGATGATCCGGTCGCAGCCGTTGCGGTGCAGATGGCTGACGAAGGCCAGACTCTTGGCGACGTTCGCCTCGTAGTACCCGATCGGGTCGGCCACCGACTCGGGCACCACGATCAGCGCCGCGCAGTGCACCACGGCGGAGATGTCCGGGTGTTCGGCGAAGACCCTGTCGACGAGGGCGCCGTCCGCGATGTCACCCTCGTAGAAGACCCGCCCCTCGGTGAACTCACGGCGCCCACGGACGAGGCTGTCGAGGATCACGGGCGTGATGCCCGCGTCCAGACAGGCCGAGGCCACCGTGCTCCCGATGTAACCGGCGCCACCGGCGACAAGAACCTTCACCACGACGTCTCTCCCGCTTCGTACCAGCCCGAGCAAACGACCGGCAGCAGGCTAGCGGAGAAACCGGGAAGATCACGGACTGGCCGGAACCTCATAGACGATCTCGCAGAGCGCGGCGGGAAGGACGATGTCCGCCGTCTCGACCGCGCGCCCGTCGTCGCTGTAGTACGTCCGCTGAATGCGAGTGACCAGCGCACCGCGCTGAATGCCGAGGAGCGTCGCCTCCTCGGCGTCGGCCTGTCCGGCTTCCGGCATCTCCACAGCGCGGGTGACCGTGATGCCGATCTCGGCCATCCGGCGCACAACACCTTGCCCCGCGTGGGGTCCGGCTTCCGGCAGCACGACCAGGGACCCGGACGTGATGCTGTACGGCTCCCAACTCGTCGAAAGCTGGACGGGCCGGCCGTCGGCCAGGAACTCGTACGTGGTGCGGACGCAGTAGTCGCCCTCAGAGATACCCAGGCGGGCGGCGATGTTCGGGGGAGCGGGCAGCATGGCGTCACTGCGGCTCTCCCAGGTCCCTACTTTGCCGATCTCCGCCATGTCTGCCTGGAACGGGGAGCCGTCCCGCCGCTCTCGGTGCTGGGACCGGATCATGCGCACCTTCCGGCGCGGCTCGGCCACATAGGTTCCCGATCCGGCACGCCCTTCGAGAACGCCCTGCGAGATGAGCAGCTCCTGAGCCGTCCGGACCACGGCCTCGCTCGCTCCGCACTCCTTCGCCAACTGCCCACGCGACGGCAGCCGGTCTCCCGGTACCCACTCACGATCGGCGATCCGCTGTCGTAGCACGTCAGCGACCCGGAGATAAGACGGCTGCTCTCGCATATGGAAAATCTAGCCGACGCACCATAATCTAGACCTCTAGCTATATGCTAGAGGTCTAGATTGCTCGAAGTTCGAGTGCCACGGAGGAGCGTCTTGCCCTCACCCGAGGAACGTGCCGACACGATCGCAGCGCAGCTCACCGCCGCTGGGTTCGCACCCCTTCTCCGTGATCACCACGACCACATCGCCATAGAGGTGAGCGTCCCCGACCAGACCTCCGCCAAGTCCTGGCAGGTGCTCTTGACGCAGCTCGCGTCAGCCGACTGGTTCGGGCACGTCGTCAGCGCGGAACGTGGCCACACCGCATGGGCCGGCGTGTACAAGAAAACCCCTGCGGCCACCCCAGTGGCCCAGGGGCACGGCCCCTCAGCTTTAGGGAGCTGAACAGCGTGTCAAACCCTATCCACCCCAACACCACATCAGCCAGGTGTCGGCTTCCGGACACTGGAGCGCCCGCCCCTTACCTCTCGCTCGCCTGTGCCATCGGCGTCCACGACGAGTGCGGCGAGGCGGAACCCCCGCCCGCCCCCTCCGACCTGCCGCTGATCTACGAGCGGTGCGCGTGCAAATGCCACTCGGGCACCAAACAGAACCATGCCTCAGAGGCAGAGGGAGAGTGATGGTCGCGAACCGCTACACACACATCGCGAATCAGCTCCGCGTACAGATCGAGCAGCGCGTTCTCTCCGCCGACGACCGAATGCCCTCGGAAGCCGACCTCATGGCCGCGTACAGCGCGAGCCGGCCGACCGTACGGCTCGCCATGGAGGTACTGGAGAACGAGGGCCTGATCGTGCGGCGCCACGGCAGCGGCACGTTCGTCCGGCAGCCCACCACGCGGATCAGGTACACCAACGACAAGCTGTCCCCCGAGACGCGAGCCGCCATCGCCCCGGTGATGGAGGTGAGCGTCACCCACAAGACGATCACGGCCGACAACAAGCTGTGCGCACTGCTGGGCATCCCGACGGACACCCGGCTGACCGAGTACGTCTACCGAAGCCGCCACGGAACCGTCCCGTACAGCCTGGCCCACGTCTACGTCCCGGCCGGGTTACTCGCTCCGGACGAGTCCCTCAAAGCCCTGTCCCCGCTGGGCGACGACGTACGCGCTCAACTCATCGCGTCCGGCGTCCGTTTGGCCGCCACCCAGTCGAACATCACGGCACGCCTCCCCACCGCCGAGGAAGCGCGCTTGCTCGGCATCGGCATCGGAACGGCCGTCCTCGACATCGTCCGCACCTCCCTTGACCCCACGGGCCGTGTCGTGGAAGCAACGCTCCTCGTCCTCCCCGGCTTCAACGCCGAAGCCACCTTCACCACCCATTCCCTCCTCCGGGAGCAGGAACTGGAGGCAACCACCCGATGACTGACGACTCCACGCCGCCGCTCTACGAGAGTCCCCGCAGCAAGCACGTCCGGCTGTTGCCCCGGGACGGCAGCGGCAAGCGCTCGTACCTCAGAACGGACAGCCACCGAAGTACGGTAGGCCGGCTCGCCGACGCCTTGGAGAGGTCCCAGATGTCTGCGGCGGAGGACATGTTGGCCAGGGGCCGCACCCTCCTGAACGAACCCGCGGCGGACGCCGGCGAACTGCGCGCCGCGTTGAGCTGCCTGTTGGAGCACCTGGACGACGTCCTGGTCATCTCCGAGAGCCGGGGTGAACGGCTCCGGCACCTTCTGCCCGACGTCATCGAGGACGACGAGGAGGAGGAAGAGTGGGAGGACGAGGAGGACCAGGGCGACGAGGAGACGCCCGAGTGACCACCCGTACCGTCCGCTGACCACCGCTCCACAAGCCATCTCCCCCGGCGGGCCCCCAGCCGCCGGCCGTGGCCCGGTCCTCTCGTGCCCTTGTGGCAAGGGAACCGGGCCACCGGCATGTCAGGGGAGCATCTCGGCGTCCACCCGGGAAAAGATCAGGTCGCTCTCGGCCACGACAGGCCCCCGCCACCGAACCGGCACGGACGGCCCGTCTTTCAGGGCAGCCGGGTAGCTCTCGGGCCGGTAGTCGTTGGCCAACCGGTAGGTGTGAAACCCCGCGTCCGCCATGATCCCGAGCAACTCATCAACAGAGTCGCCGAGTTGGGCCATGCGATCAGGCGTGACCTCAATGGTGATCTCCGCATCGGGCCGGAGTTTGGCGAGCAACGGCGCCAGCCCCCGGACGACCCCTCCCTCGGCCCCCTCAACGTCGATCTTGATGACACGAGCGGTCTCGATCTCGTCCGGAGTAAGCAGCTCCGGCAGCGGGAGCGCCTGGATGTCGAACGTGGACTCGGCGGGCCCGTCGTACGGCACGATGCTGTTGGCCCCCATGTTGCGGGAGCTTGCGAGGACGAACGTCAGCGTCTTGCGACTGTCGGCCACCGCCGCGTTCACCGCACGGACGTTGCGGCACCCGTTGAGCCGCGCCTGCTGCTCCAACCGCCGATGAAAGTCCAGCGAAGCCTCGATCGAGACCACCCGCCCCGCATCACCGACGAGCCGCGACGCCAGCACACTGAAGATCCCGACATTGGCGCCGACGTCGACAAACGTGTCCCCCGGCTTAAGTCGCCGCTGCAACCAGCCGGTCATGTGCGGCTCCCAGACCCCGAACAGGTAGACGTACCTCTGGATGAGGTCCTGAGTGTCCACGGCGAACCGCGCGCCGAACCGGGTCTCGACAACCCGTTGCCGGGGGTGGTCCCGAAGCTGAGCATTGAGGAACCGCGAGACCAGGAACCCCTTCCCGACCGCCCCCGGCGCCTCCCGCACGTATCCTCGCCCGAGCGTAACCAGGGCCTCTGTCACCGCGCCGCGCATCCGACTGCCTCTCCGCCGACTCCAGCAAACGGTAGCGCGACCCCTTTACGGCGGTACGAGAGAGCCAGCACGCAACCGCACGCAGCAGCGCTTCACACGAGTTGCGGGGCTAACCCTTCGGTGTCCGAAGCTGCGGGCCGAGACGCGGAAGGACCGCGTACTCCTGTACCTCACCGGGGAGTTCAGCGTGAACGGCCCCGTCGGCACCCGCACCGCCGTACTGCTGCTTGCGGGAGCAGTCAGCGTGTCATCGCCGCCACCCGGACGTCGGCGTCGCGCTCCTCGTAAGGGCGGGCGCAGGCACACGGCAAAGTCGTCGATTATGTGGTCAGGAGCAGGTTGACGGGGCGGTCGGCATCGCGGGCGATGGACTTGATCGGCGAGCGGCTTCGGGCTGCTCTGATCTGGCGCTGTGATCCACAGCGCCAGATGCTTGAGGTGAGGCACCTGCCGGACTAGGACAGAGTGGTGCCAATGTAAGTGGCCTAGGTTGTTGGCCTGGTTCACCTACATCAGCAGGAGACAGAGCGTCGGGTCCTGGTGTGTCCTCGCGCTTCAGCGGGTGCGCAGCCACCATTCGAGAACGGCGACGGCGACAGCTCCCGTAGAACCGGCGAAGCCTAGAACGGCGCGGCGGCCCGCTTCTCGCCACAGCGTCTGCGGGCGGGGCCGAGGGCCAGTAGGTGGGGTGGTGGAGCGGGTAGTGGCGGGCTTGCGGCGACGGTTGGCCATGGCGGCTCTTCCCCCTCGTAGCAGTGTGGACGGTGGTGCGCCGGGCCCGGCGTTGTTTCGAGATTGGCCTCATGGGGGTGGTCTGGTCCCAAGAGCGGGGTGGGTGAGGCAAGTTGGGTACTAACCTGCTGTTCCGCACCGGTGCGCCACGGCTGCCCGATCCACCCGTTTCAGGCAGCCGGGGGCTGCCGGATGATGGGACGGGGCCAGCATCAGGGGGGGAAGAGACTGTGGGAGTTCACCGCGAGACGCTGTACCGGCGACTGCGCACGCTGCGCACCGAGGCAGAGGCCGCGTACCGAGAGCGGCACGGGTCAGGTGGTCTGCAGGCGCCGCTAGAGCGGCAGGTCCGTGGAACCAAGCTGCCGGGAGCATCGGCGTTCGAGGGGAAGGTGGCCAGCCGGTGGGCCCCGAAGGACCTGGCGTCCTTCAGCGTGCCGCAGCCCGACAGTTTCGAGCAGGTCCTGGCGGTGGTCGCGGTCTGGGAGTCCTGGACCGGCGCCCACCGGCTCGAAACGGACGGCCGGGTCCGGCAGACCTGGCTTGCCTCGGAGGGTCGCAAGGACTGGCAGCGCCTGCTGGACAGCGCCTGGCAGGAAACCGCCAACGCCCGGCGCCGTACCCAGGCCGCGTCTGGTATAGAGGCTGAGGCGGATGCTGCTGTGGTCCGCTACTTCGAGCGCCTGGTGGTGACGTGCGGGCGGCTGAACCTCGATGTCCTGGGTGGGAGCGATAGGGCGGGTGAGCAGCCCATGATCCGGCTGCGGCAGGTGTTTGAGGCCCCGCCGGCATCGTGGAACCCGCCGAAGCCAGAGTTGCCGGCCCGGCTGTGGCAGGAACTGGTGGAGCGTGGCGAGGTGCCGGTGGAGGAGTTGCCTCCGGGGCTGCGGGCGGAACAGGTCAAGGAGTGGCGTAAGACGCGAGTGGAGCGGCCGCCAGTGCCTGTGTTCGAGGCGGTTGCCTCAGCTCAGGGGCGGCGACTGGTGCTGCTGGGCGACCCAGGGGCTGGCAAGTCGACGCTGTCGCGGTTTCTGGCGCTGGCGATCGCTGGCGGGCTGGAGGAGGTGCCCGCCGAACTGCGCGGTCTGGTGGAGGCGGGCACAGTGCCGGTGGTTGTGGAGCTGCGGCACCTCGCCGATGAGAGGTGGCAGGGGCGGACGGTGGAGGACTTCTGGGAGGAGTTCAACACCATCGAACGCATGTGCCTGCCGCGGCACGTCTTCGAGTATCTGCTGGAGCGCACGCACCGGCCGGTCCTGGTGGTCTTCGACGGCCTGGACGAGATCTTCGACCCCGGCCGACGCGCTGCGGTCGCCCGACAGGTGGCCGCGTTCGCCGAAGTCCACGAACATGTGCAGGTCATCGTCACCTCCCGCGGCATCGGCTTCACCCGCGAGGTGTTCGCCAACGCCGGCTTCGCCCAGGCCAAACTTGAGGACCTGCCCCGGCGGCAGATCGAGTCGTTCATCCGACGCTGGTACACCGCCGCCCATTGCGACGACCCCAACGAGGCATCCCGCCTCAGTGAACGCCTCATCAACGCCGTGCGCGGATTCACGTCCGTGGCGGAGCTGGCCGGCAACCCCCTGCTGCTGACCATCTTGGCCTCCATCGGCCTGGGCGCCACCATCCCCCGCGACCGTCGCGAGGTCTATCGGCACGCCGTCGATGTCCTCACCAGCCGCTGGGACCGTGACGCCAAACACCTTCCCCTCCCCCGCCAAGACCACCCCGATGTCGCCGCTGCCATCGACGAACTCGACATGGGCCTGCTTCAAGAGCTCCTCCAACGTCTCGCCCGCCGTCTACAGGAGAGCGCGAGCAGCCCCGAGGGCAGCCCCCTCATCCCTCACAGTGACCTCACGGACATGATCGCCGAGTACGTCGTCACCGACATGAACTACCCGCACCGCGTCGGCCGCATCGTCGCCGGCGCCGTGGTCACCCGGCTCCACGAGCGGGCTTTCCTCCTGCACCCCCATGGTGCCGGCATGTACGGTTTCGTTCACCGCACCTTCCTCGAATATCTCGCCGCACGCGAACTCAGCCGACGCTACGCGGGCCGCGAATGGTCCCCCGAAGAGCTCATCGACATGCTCGCCGACCGCGCCACCAACCCCGTCTGGTACGAAGTCATCCTGCTGTTCATCGGCGAGATCAGCAGTCAGGCAGAAGCCGAACACGCCACCTTCATCGCCCGCTTGCTCAGTATGCACCGCCTGCGCGGTACTCCCGCTTACGGCCAGACAGACAGCAGTGCAAAGTTCCTGGAACTCGCCATCCGTGTGCTTGCCGAAGCCCACCGGATTCCTCGTGCACCCGCCAAACCCGGGAAGCATCCCGAACGATCACTCGCCATCCAGAGCAACGCCGTCATCGACACCCTCACAGCCCACCTTTCGGACTTCTCATGGGCCACACTGGATGACGCTGTGCCTGCGATGATGTCTTTCCCTTGGTCCTGGACCGGCCGAGAGCGCTATCAGCGCTGGCACCGTACAGAAATTCCTTCCGATCCAGGCCGTTCAAAAGATGTCCTTGCGGCGTCGCTTTGCCGTACGCCTCAGGAGGCCAGCCTTCTGGCTCGAGTGCCTTGGGGATATTCGACAGCAACTGCTGCCCTGGAGGTGTTGGTGGAGAGGTGGCCTGACCGGGACGACACCTACCCTGCGATCCTCGAGATCGCCCGCGACACCAACGCCAACGACTACGCCCGCAGCGCCGCCCTGCGGGTGCTGGTGGAGAGGTGGCCTGACCGGGACGACACCTACCCTGCGATCCTCGAGATCGCCCGCGACACCAACGATGACAACACCACCTTTGGCACCGCCCTGGAGGTGTTGGCCCGACGGTGGCCTGACCTGGACGACACCTACCCTGCGATCCTCGAGATCGCCCGCGACACCAACGCCAACGTCTACGCCCGCGACGCCGCCCTGGAGGCGCTGGGGGAGCAGTGGCCCGACCTGGACGACACATACACCACAGTCCTCAACACAGCCCGCGACCGAGACTCAAACTCACGCGACGTCGCCGCGCGGGTGTTGGCTCGACGGTGGCCTGACCTGGACGACACCTACCCTGCGATCCTCGAGATCGCCCGCGACACCAACATCAGCAACAGCGACTACGCCAACAGGCATGCCCGCCACACCGCCCTACAGGTGCTGGGGGAGCAGTGGCCCGACCGGGACGACGCCTACACCACAGTCCTCAACACAGCCCGCGACACCAACCCCAACGACACCACCAGCGGCACCGCCCTGGAGGTGTTGGCCCGACGGTGGCCTGACCGGGACGACACCTACCCTGCGATCCTCGAGATCGCCCGCGACACCAACCCCAACGACTACACCCGCTACACCGCTCTAGAGGTGTTGGTGGAGCGGTGGCCCGACCGGGACGACACCTACACCACGATCCTCAACACAGCCCGCGACACCAACGCCAACGCATCTGCCCGCAACGCCGCCCTAGAGGCACTAGGAGAGCGGTGGCCTGACCGGGACGACACCTACTCTGCGATCCTCAACACCGCCCGCGACACCAACACCAACAGGCATGCCCGCGACACCGCCCTGCAGGTGCTGGAGGAGCAGCGGCCTGACCGGGACGACACCTACCCTGCGATCCTCGAGATCGCCCGCGACACCAACGCCAACGACTACACCCGCGGCACCGCCCTGGAGGTGTTGGCCCGACGGTGGCCTGACCGGGACGACACCTACCCTGCGATCCTCGAGATCGCCCGCGACACCAACACCAACGCCAACGACACCACCAGCGGCACCGCCCTGCAGGTGTTGGCCCGACGGTGGCCTGACCGGGACGACACCTACCCTGCGATCCTCAATGCCGCCAGCGACACCAACACCAACAACTACGCCCGCGGCACCGCCCTGCGGATGCTGGGAGAGCTGTGGCCCGGCCGGGACGACGCCTACACCGCAGTCCTCAACACCGCCCGCGACACCAACACCAACAGGCATGCCCGCGACACCGCCCTGCAGGTGTTGGCCCGACGGTGGCCTGACCGGGACGACACCTACCCTGCGATCCTCAATGCCGCCAGCGACGCCAACGCCAATGACGCCTCCCTGTACATGCTGGTCCAGCGGTGGCCAGACCTCGAAGCCACATGGGACTGTGCAGCAATTCACTTTGAGGAGAAAACTGGCGAGATGCTCGAAAGTCTAGTGAAAATCCTGACTCTGGCATGGCCGGAAAAACCAAAGACAAAAGAATTGCTACTCAAGCTCGCGAAAAAACATCCAAATAATTCGGCAGTAACTAGCTCGCTTTCTTACCTTCACTCCGTAGCGGTTGAGTGAAATCTGAATAATCACCGCTTTCATGTCGCAGATCTCCGAGAGTGCGTGAAGGTTACACTCGATACAGAAGCAGTAGATGGGAAGATTCCCGGAGCATTTTGGGCTGCAGTACTAGCCGAGCAGAGGAAATGAATTTCGCACTGCGACTGGTTACATTGCGACGCAAGGGGTCGAGCGAGTTATTCGGACGCTCTGCGATTCAGGTCACCGATCGGGTTGCCTTAGGATGTAGAGACCTCCAACTGCCCGTTCTGCAAGCAGGACGGAAGGGCAGTTGTCGCCGATTTAGTTCACAAATCCGGCACGGAAAATGGCTCATTACCTCAGCGGCTACCAGTCGCGAGATCGACTGGTAGCCGATTTCTGTATCTACTCCCTTCTACTCAAAAGGTAACTCCAGCATCCGAATCGCATTACCCCTCAGCAACTTGTACGCCACGTCATCCGACAACCCACCCACATGCTCAGCCGCCACCTTCTTCGTTTCCGGCCACGTCGAGTCGACGTGCGGGTAGTCCGTCTCGAAGGTCGCGTTGTTCACGCCCACGGTCTCGATCGCCTCGATGCCGTGCCGGTCACGGAAGAAGCAGCAGAAGATCTGCCGGTAGTAGTACGTCGACGGCGGCTCCGGGACCAGGTCCCTCACCCCGCCCCACGCACGATGCTCCTCCCACACGTCGTCAGCCCGCTCCAGGGCGTACGGAATCCACCCCATCTGCCCCTCGCTGTACGCGAGTTTGAGCCGGGGGAACTTGACCAGGACCCCGCTGAACAGGAAGTCCATCATCGACGCCATGGCGTTGTTGAAGCTGAGCGACGCCTGGACGGCAGGCGGGGCGTCCGGGGACGCGGCCGGCATCTGGCTGCTTGACCCGATGTGCATGTTCACCACGGTCCCGGTCTCCTCGCACACGGCGAAGAACGGGTCCCAGTAGCCGCTGTGGATCGACGGCAGCCCCAGGTACGTCGGGATCTCGCTGAACGTCACCGCACGCACCCCACGGGCCGCGTTGCGCCGGATCTCCGCCACCGCCAGCTCGATGTCCCACAGCGGAATCAAGCACAGCGGAATCAACCGCCCTCCGCTGCCGCCGCACCACTCCTCCACCATCCAGTCGTTGTACGCGCGCACGCACGCCAGCGCGACCTCCTTGTCCTGGGCTTCGGCGAAGGTCTGCCCGCAGAACCGTGGAAACGTCGGGAAGCACAGCGATGCCTCCACATGGTTGAGGTCCATGTCTTCCAGCCGTGCCTTGGGGTCCCAGCACCCCCGCCGCATCTGTTCGCGCGTGATGCCGTCCAGGGTCATCTCGTCGCGTGAGAACCCCACAGCCGCGATGATCCGCTTGTACGGGAACAGCAGGCCCTCGTACTCCCACCAGTCGGTGGTCTGTCCCTCAGGGTCGGTGGTGAAGCGGTACTTCCCTCCCACGTACGCCAGCTCGCCGATACCGGCCGTGAAGGGCTTCGGCCCCCGGTCGCGGTACTTGCTGGGCAGCCACGTCTCGAAGAGGTGAGCGGGCTCGATCACGTGATCGTCCACGCTGATGATCCGGGGGAGATCCTTGGTGCTGGCTTCAGTGCCGCTCACTGCTTGCCCCCTGCTCGTCTGCCGATCCCGACCGTCGAATCTGACGGTCCATCAGATTGAGCGTAGGAGAGCACTACGACGACAGCAAGACCCGACCCCACCCCTGCGGGTACTCGTACACACCCGCAGAAGAGAGGGGAAAGACGCTGAAACATGGGGCTGTCACACCGGTCACACCGTCACGCACCCCGCCGTAAGGGGTCAGCCACCCGTGACGAGCTGTGACGCAGTCCCTGTTTCAGCAATCCCCTCACCCCTCCAAGCCCGCACCCGTAAGATCGCCAAGTCATCTTTAGGAGCGCTGCTGACCAGGGGGAACGTTGGACACGGGCGATCAACTCATCACGATCGCTGCGGTACTCCTCGGAGCGCTCAGCACCCACATCACCAACTTCCTCATGGAGCGCAGCAAGAACCGCTACCAGCTCCTCACCCGCTGGGACGACAAGAAGATCGACGCGTACGGAGACTACGTGGACGCGGCCAAGGCAAGGATCGCCATGTCCGTACGCCTCTACGAGACCCGTGAGGGGCTTCGCGAGGAGCGCCGGGCGGAGAGCGACCTCCGCGACGATCTGACGGACGCCAGCCGCGTATGGGGCTCCGCGTTCGAACGCGTGATGCTGCTCGGTGGCGACGACGCCATCGAGGCCGGCCACGAGCTGAACGTGTTCCTCTCCGAGATCGAGTGGCAGGCGACGGGCAAGACGTCCGGGAGCCTGGACGAGTGGCGCCAGCGGAACCGTTCCGCCTTCCGGGCCATCAACGCCTTCCACGAGGCCGCTCGCGCGGATCTCGGCATCCAGGGCAACGTCATGGGCGAGAAGCACCCTGAGCGCGATCTCCTGCTTCCTCCGTCCCGCCAGTCTTCTGACGAGACCTGACGGCCCTCTCCTGACCTGAAGACGGCGAACTTCCGCGACGCCCCTCGGAAGCCATGGGAGCGCGCTGGGAGAAATCTGGGAGAGGATCTTCTCCCGCGATGGTGCCCCATCCCACGCCAGACCAACGCCGACCAACACCACGACCACGGCGCGGAAAAGCGAGAAGGCGCCTCCCACCTGGGGAAACGCCTTCTCTTCAGGTACTTCTTCTGTGGGGCTAACAGGATTTGAACCTGTGGCCTCATCCTTATCAGGTCGGTTATGGGGTGTCGAGCGCCGTGGCCAACGCACCGCTGACCTTGACGACGTGTCCGTGGGCGTCCGGCGTCGACCGCACCTGTTCGCCGCTGTTGGTGTCACCCGCTGATGTCATCAACGGAAGCGAACTTGACAAGAGCGCAGGGTTCCACTAGGTGACCGGTCGACCTGCGCTTTCGTCTCACCAAACACAGAGCGGCCCGCATCCTACGATGCGGGCCGCTCTACTTGCTCAGCGTTCAGTCGATGGGCGGGCTGTAGCGCAGGACCCAACCGGGGCTGGGGCGGTGAACGGTGACCTCGACCGCGCGGCCGGCCGCCGTGTAGCCGGTGTGCGTGATCTGAAGCAGGTTGCTGCCGACCTCGACGCCGAAAGCTTCCGCCTCAACCGAGGTCGCCGCGTAGAGGGCGACTTCCTCGATCACCTCGGTCTGCTCGAACCCCGCGTCACGCATCCGGCTGATGATGCCACCGAGACCCGGGTCCGGGTTCTCGACGCTGGCCGCTTCCGCGACGTCCACGGGGATGTACGAGTCAGCGAGCTGGACCAGCCGCTCACCGTCGTACATGTGCCGCGCACGGATCGCGGTCTGTGCCGACGACTCGACGCCGAGAAGCTCAGCCACCTGGGCGGGGGCCGTGTCGCGACGGATCGCGGTTTCCACACGGGGCGTTCCGCCCAGTCGCTTGATCTCGGTCTCGAACGCGCCACGGCTTTCGCCGGCCTCGCGCCGCTCCGTGCGGTAGCGCTCCGTCGCGTCTCGGACGATGGCGGTGTTGCTGTTCACTTCGGTGTTCCTCTCAGACGGTCGGCAGGTCGATGGGCCACTCGTAGCTGAGCGACCAGAGGGTGACCGGCATGACGTGCACGCAGACCTCTACGGCTCTGCCACTTTCGGTCAGGCCGACATGGGTGATCTCGTAGACCAACCTGTCGACCGAGACGCCGAGCTGTTCGGCCTCTTCCTTGCTGGGGGGTCGTACGTCGACGGACTCTCGGATGCGGGTCTGCTGGTAGCCGAGTTCGGCAAGACGCGACTTGCTCCCGCCGTCGCCGGTGTCCTGCTGTTCGAGCTGCGTGCCGAACGCGACGTCGCCCGGGAAGTACGAGGTCGCCACCTGCACGACAGTGGCGTCGGCGCGCATGACACGCGCCCTCACGAGCGCCTTTGCCGAGTGGTGGATGTCAAGAATCTGGGCCACCTGCTTCGGTGGCCGCGCGTGACTGATCTCGGTTGTCGCGGACGACGTCATCCCGAGTCGGGCGATCTCCGCCGCGAACGCGCCCCGGGCGCCGGCTTCCTCGCGGGCCGACTTGATGTAGCGGCCCGTTCCGTCTCGGTGGATCTTCCCGAGGATCGGGGACACGAAGGTGCCTTCACCCCGGCGGGAAATGATCAGACCTTCGTCTTCCAGCACTCGGTAGACGTCGCGCGCCGTCTGGTAGGCGACGCCCTCGGATTCCTTGAGTTCCCGGACCTTGGGCAGCGCCGATCCAGGGGGATACGTCCCCTGCTGGATCTTCGCGCGAAGCTCAGCGGCGAGCCGCTGCACCTTCGGCCCCTTGGCCTCATCCACGTATGACTCCCTCGCTCGTGTGACTCGTGGACCACAGTGTTACAGAACTAGTCCTAGAAGGGTAGCGGAGATCTCTATGCGGTCCGCAAGCGACTTCCGAGGGTTCTGAACTAGTTCTGTTGACACCCACTCCAGGGCGTGCCTTAATCGTCACAGCGCACCGCAGAACTAGTTCAGCGAAGCGCAGGGAGGGCCCTTCTTTGGGCTGTTCCGAAGCAGAGGGCGGGGACGCTGCAATCCCGCTAAAGGCCAGGTAGGACGCAATGGGCTTCGGCCCGACTGGCGAGGTGGCCCGGCGACCGCGAGCAACGGCCGGCGTGTGGGGACGTGGTCCCCCTTGCAGTGTTTTTCCTTGTCCCGGGGCCAAGCCCCATCCCTGCTGAGGAGGTTCGATGCGACGAACGAGATGGGCGCCGCCGTGCGGGACCGGCATGGACGGCATCGCCCGCTGAGTCACCCTCAACCCTTCCCGCAGCGTCATCGCGCTGCGTCGGTTGCCTCTCCTTCCCGTCCGGTCCGTGCTTCGGCGCGGGGTTGTACGGGAGGGGGTGCGGGGAGCCGGAGGGCTTCGATCCACCTGGATGGAAAGGGACTTGATCCCATGCCCATGTGGAGGAACCAGAGTCAGGGCGGCGCGGGCCGTACCGACGACAGCCGGGGTCCGCGACCGGCGCGTGCCTGGCAGAGCGCGGGCGTCTCGCCCGGTGACGCCAGCTTCAACGGGCTGACCCCTCAGCCCGGTGCGCGGCAGGGCGAGGACTCCCGGATGCACCGCCGGGCCCGCGTCACCGCCAGCTGACTTTCCCCCGCCGCGCGGTCCGTGCGGCTTTCCCTCAAACGGCGAGCGGTCCCCGGGAGGCACCCCGGGGACCGCGACGGGCCGTTCCTGTGTGAGAGGAACCAACCCAATGAGTCCCATCGTGACTGTTCAGGACGCCGTTACCGCGTTCGAGGACTGGACGGAGCCGACCGACGCGGAACTGGCCGCGATCGAGACGGAGATGCCGGTCGTGCTGGCCGACGTCGAGTTGCTGGACGCGTACATCGCCACCCTCGACCGCACCCCGACCGAGCTGGACACGCGCCGGCTGCGCAGGGCGCGGCGGCGGGCGCTGGCCGCGCGGGTGGACCTGGTCAACCGGTCGATGGCGGTCGCCGAGGTGAGCGCGTGAGCGCCCGGACGCTGGCCTCCCAGGCGGCGGCTCTGCGGTTCCTGGCCGATCTCGCCGAGACGCGGCCGGACCTGCCCGGCGCCTACCTCCCCGTGAGCCGGCACCTGCCCCGGGAGTTGAGCGTGCAGCTCGACAGCCCCGGTGACCTGGAAGCGTGGCGGGAGGCGCTGGGCGTCGCCCCGGACGCGGTGGTCGCCGACCGGATCGGGGAGCGGCCGTCGCTGGAGTTCCACGCGAACACCTCCGGCTTCACGTTCCACGTCTACGCCACCTACACCCCGGCCGCCGTGCCGGCGGGGGGTGCGGGGTGATGCAGACGCTGACGCCGGCGCAGATCCAGTCGGCGGAGCGGACGCTGTCGGCGGGGACGTGGGCGATCACGGGCGGCGCGGTCCTCTTCTCGGTCCTGACCGTGACGCCGCTGGTGGAACGGGTCACCCCGCCCGAGTGGGGGTGGACGGCGCCGATCCTGCCGCTGGTGGTGGACGCCGCCGTCGTCATCGTCGTGCGGCTGGACGCGGTGGTCGCCCGCCTCGGGGGCGCTGCGGGCCGGTGGCCGGCGGTGCTGCGGTGGATGACCGGCCTGATGACCCTGCTCCTGAACGTCGGGGACAGTGCCCTCAAGCGGGACCTGGTCGGCGTCGCGGTCCACTCCGTGGCGCCGCTGCTGCTGATCGTGACGGCGGAAGCCGGTCTCGCCTACCGCCGGGCGATCGGCCGCGCGCTGGAGGGCATCGAGCGTTCACGGGCGCAGGAGCAGCAGGAGCGTGAACAGCGTGAGCGCGATGAGCGTGAACACGAGCGGCAGGCGCGTGAACACGCTGAACAGTCCGCCCGTGAACACGCCGGACACGTGGAGCGCGAGCGGGCCGAGCGGGAGGCTGCGGAGCGTACGGCGGAGCGCGAGCACTCCGCCCGCCTGGAGCGTGAACGCCTTGATCACGAAGCGCAGATGCGGCGTGAGCAGCGCGAACACGACGACCGTGTACGCCGCGAGGAACAGCACCGTGCGGACGACCTGAGGCGTGAACAGCAGGAGCGGCAGGAGCGTTCACACCGTGAACAGGCCGTCCCCGCCGCCGCCGTACAGGCCGCTTCGAGGGCTGTCGGGGGCGCACGCGTGAACACCCTGGAGGCTCCCGTGAACACCGCCGGGGACGTCGTGAACACGACCGTGAACACCCCGCCCGCCGCGTTCACGGGGAAGGCCACCGAGCAGCAGGCACGCGACTACATCGCCGGCCAGGCGGGCGTTCTCTCGGTGCGTCAGCTCGCCGAGAACACCGGCTGGTCGGTCGGCTGGGTGTCCGCCCGCCTCCAGGAGAACCGCGAGCGCGACACCGCCGGCGATCCGGTTGAGGCGGTGCTCTGATGGCCGGCATCCCGGTCTACTGCTGGCGCCTGGCCCCCGACGGGCTCGCCACCCGCCGGCAGTTGCGCGCGCGGGGGCTTCGGCCCGGCGGTCAGGACGTGGTCGCGCAGATAGAACGTCCCCGCTACCGGCGTCCGCCCCTGGTCGGCTACCTCTACCGCGTCGACGCCGCCAAGCCCGTACGGCCGATGACCCCGGCGAAGCGGGCGGCCCTCGACAAGGCGAACACCGCCCGCCGCACCTGCCCGGAATGCGGCACGGACGCCGGCTACGTCATCCCCGTCTCGCTCGGGATGTGCGTGCCCTGCGCCTACCCGGACGACGAATCCGCCTCCTGTGAAGGGGAGTTGCTGTGAGCATCCCGACGCCTGCCGCGTACGCGGCACGGAGTACGGAGTCGGCGCACGCCGAGGTGAAAGCGGAGATCGCGCGGACGGACACCAAGGCGGGGCTGTTGCTGGCGTTCGCCGGCGCGGTCCTCGCGGGGGTGTGGACGGTCGCGAAGGACGTCCCGCTGAACGCCCCCGCCTACCTGCTCGGGGGTGGCGGGGTGGTGCTGCTGGCCGTGGCGGCGGGACTGCTGCTGTGGTCGGTGTGCCCAAACCTGCGCCCGCACAACGGGTTCCCGCTCTGGGCGACCCTCACCCCGGCGGAGATCACCGCCGCCCTCGCCGCAACCGACATGGCGGCCGACGTCGCCAACCTGTCCCGGCTCGCGCTGCGGAAGTTCGCCTGCCTGCGCCGCGCCGTGCTGCTCATCCTGGCCGGCGGCGCCCTGCTGGTCCTGGCCGCCGTCGTCGCGGCGGCGGGCGCCCTGTGACGGACGGCAGCTCTGTTCTTCTTCCTGGCGCCCAAACAGCTCTGAACAGCACTTATTTCATCGCGCGGGACCCGGACACATCCGCTTGGCCGTGGGTGTCCGGGTCCTGCTTCCTGCGAGCAAGGGGAGCCTTGCCCATGTCCAGCCGTACCCGTGCCCGGACCGTGAAAACGGCCGCGGGCGTCCACACCCTCAACATCCCCCGCCAGCGCGGCCGGCGCGGGGAACAGGTCGTCATCGTCGTCCCCGAACGCCCCACCCTCACCCGCCTCGCCGCCGGCTGGGCGGTTCGCGCCCTGTGGAACGCCCGCCGCGTCCTCGCCCCGACCGCCCTCGCCCTGCTCGCCATGCCGCTGGCGGGCGTCCTCAACCTGCTGGCGTGGTGGTCGTCGCTGCTGCTCGCCCCGCTCGCGCTCGCGCCGGCGGTGTGGCTGCTGGTCATGCACCGGCGCCGTCCCGCGAAGGGGTCGGTCGTCCTGTGGCGGGCCGGACTTGTCGCGTTGGCCACGGCCGCCGCCGTGTGGCTGTGCCTCGCCGCCGGCTTCGGCCCGCTCGCGGGCCCGCTGCCGCTGCTGTGGCTGCTGGCACTGATCGCCGCACAGACCACGTGGTTCTTCGTCGGTCCCCGTCCGGCCCGTTCTGAGGAGAGCGTCTGATGGCTCAGACCACCAACGGCCCGCGCCGGCAGGCGGCGGCGGGCAGCCGTTCCGGTGCGAACCCGCAGGACAAGGGCGCCAAGTTCGCCAACGCGGGCGCCGCCGTGGGCGGGTTCGTCGGCGCGGTGGGCGGCTCGTTCGTCCCGCCGATCAGCGTCACCGTCAACAACACCAAGAACACCGCGCGCGGCGGCGGGGGCGGGGGCGGCTCGTACGCCGGTTCCCTGCTGCCGTCCCCGGAGTTCGGGTCCCCGGCTCAGGTGCGCAACTACTGCAACACGCTGCGGGCGGCGGGCGTGACGCTGTCGATCGAGGTGGCGATGGCCGCCGAGATCCTCGACAGCGTGCTGTCGGCCGTGCCGGACCCCGAGGGCCGTGCGTTCGGCTCCCGCATCCGGGCCCGGAAGGTGTCCCGCAAGATGCGCAAGTCCGCCGACGCCCTGCGGGACGCGGCGAAGAACGCCGCCTCCTGCTACTCGGCTTTCCAGCAGGAGTTCGAGGAAGAGATCAACCGCGTCCGTCACCGTGCCCGCAAGCCCCAGCAGCCGGTCATGAACTGGGCCCAGCAGTAAGGAGGTTCGACCATGGCTCGTGAAGTGTGGACCGACCAAGAGGGCCGGGCCTACCCGCTCACCGTCCCCGCCGGCACGCACAGCGCTTCCGGCGGCGGCGTCGGCGCCTACCTGCTGAACCGGGCAAAGCCCCACCTCCCGCCGTGGCTGGGCTGGGCCGCCACCGGCCTGGCCGGCGTCGTCGGACACCAGCGGTGGCCCGACAGTGCGGCGGGCGGCGTCGGCCTCACCCTCACCTCGGTCGCGTTGACCGGTGTGGCGTGGGCGGCGGGCAAGGGCATCAGCAGGCAGCGCCGGCTGCACTCGGCCGTCACCGTGGCCGCCGGATCGGCGTGGGTGACCGCCGCCTGCCTGGCCGGACCCACGGCCGGACCGATCGACGACCTGTTCCTGATGGGCGGGCCCGCCATGGCCCTGTCGTGGAACGTGCGCATGATCATGCGCCACAACCCCGAAGGTTCCGTGGGGAGTTCGGACGGGGGACTGCTGGAGAAGGTCGGGCTCGCGCGGGCGCAGATCGGCGCGGCGAAGGTGGAACCGAACCGGGTGACCGCGCCGCTCGCGCTGCAACCCGGGGAGCAGACCAACGACGACGTCGCCAAGGCGCTGGCACGGATCGCGTCCGCGCTCGATCTGCCGAAGTCCGCCGTGCGCTACACCCCCGACCCGGAGTCCGTGCGGCGCGGGGAACTCGTCATCGTCCCCGAGGACATGCTCTCCGAGGTCGTCGAGTGGGAAGGCCCCTCCAACCTCGGGGGATCGATCGCCGATCCGCTGGTCATCGGCCGCTACGACGACGGCGCCCCGCTGCTCATGTGGCTTCCCGGTGACCCGGACGCGGGCCGCAACTCCACTCACGTCCTGATCGCGGGCGGCACGGGTTCCGGGAAGGGGGACGCCGCGCTGAACCTGCTGACGGAGATCCTCTCCCGCCGCGACGTCATCGTGTGGTTCTCCGACCCCAAGGCGTTCCAGGACTTCGCGCCGCTGCGCCCCGGCCTGGACTGGGCGGCGGAGGGCGGCAGCCCGACCGAGGTCATGGTCGCGGCCGTCGAAGCGGTCATCCCGGCCCGGACCCGCTGGCTCGGCGCCCACGGCTACCGCCAGTGGGTACCCGAAGCAGCCGGGCCGCAGAACGACCCCGCACACTCCTGCCGCCCGGACGGCACCGTGTGCGGGTGCCCGGGGATGCCGTTCCTGATCGGCTGGTTCGAGGAATCCGCCAACACCCTGCGCGTGCTCGGCGACGACGTGTTCACCGGCATGACGCAGGAAGCCCGCTCTGCCGGCGCGGCCATCTTCGTGTCGCTCCAGCGCCCGTCGTACGACCAGATGTCCACCTCCACCCGCGCCTCCCTCCCATCCGTGATCGCACTCGGCTGCGACCCGCGCGACGAGGGATTCTCGCTGCCGGAGACCGTCATCGACGCCGGCGCGCACCCCGGCGCGTGGGGCAACCGGCGCCCCGGCTACTGCTACGTCGTCTCCCCGGGCATCCCCGAGGACCGGTACGCCTCCCCGGCCCGCACCTCCCGCTTCACCCACCGCGCCGTCCCCGTCATGGAACAGCTCGCCGCGTGGGCACAGCACAACGGCGCCACCGCCGACCCCGTCACCGCCGGCGCCGCCGCCTCGGTCGCCGGCCGCGCCTACACCGGCCGCACCACCGACACCAGCACCGGCCCGGCGCCGGCCGCGCCGCACGCCGTGGAGGACGACGACATGGAGCTGACCGGCATGCTCGTCGACCCGGAAGACGCCGGCATCGACCCCGAGGCCGAACTCCCCGACGCGCAGGAAGGCGACGACGCCCCGATCTTCGGACAGGAAGCCGGCCGCAAGCCGACCCCCGAGGAAGGGCGCCGCCTGTTCGACCAGGCGCTCACCGAGTTCGAGGACCAGGGACTCATGGTCGTCGGCCCGAAGGACTTCATGGACTGGTGCGACCGGCACAACCTGTCCCGCTCCTGGGTGTCCAAGCGCCTCAAGGACGCCGCCCTGGAAGGGCGGCTCACGGCGACGAACACCACCGGCCGGTGGCGCATCGTCCCCGCCCTCACGGCCGTCTGACACCCGTCACACGTGACGGGCCCGTCACACCCAAACCCCTAGGCAGACGCGGGTGTGACGCGCCGTCACAGCGGCCCGTCACACCCCCCACACCCACGCGTCACACCCGCCCGCGAGCCCGCGTCACACCCGGGAAGGAACCCGCCCGTGGCCCACTCCGAACAGCCCACGCCGGTCGATGTCCACCGGCCCGTACCCCTCACCCCCGCCGTCATCCACCCCGCGCCGCTCCTGCCGGTGCAGCCGGACACGGCCCCGGCTGTCACCTCGATCATGCTGCCCGACGGACGCGTCATCACCGGCTACAGCATCACCCCCGCCCAGCCCGAGCCGGTCGCCGCGAAGCCGGCCGTGTCCCGGGCCGCGGTAAACGTCGCCCTCGGGGGCGTCGGCTTCGCCGCCGTGTGCGGGGGCCTGTTCGTCCTCACCACGTTCATCGCCGCGTTGACCGCCCTGATCACCCAGTTGATCATCCTCGCCGCCGTCATCTTCGGCGGGTGGATCGCCCTACAGGTGTTCAGCGGTCACGGCAGCAAGACCGACGTGGGAACGACGGTCAACATCCGCAAAGCCGTCATCAAGCGCAACCACTTCCACGGCTAGCAGGAGACCGATCTCCGTGATGCGACTGCGTATCCGGGTCGTCGACTGGCCGCGCCGCGCGCTGGTCCTGACCGACACCCCCCGCCCCGGCTGCCCCGACTGCGGCGGTACGGGCGGCACCGAGGAACCGTACGTCGACCACCTCGGCGAGTACGCCGGGAGCGACTGGTGGCCGTGCGGCTGCTGGAACCACACCCGCCGCCGGCTCCTGATCCCCCTGCCCCGCAAGTGGCGCCGCACCCCGCCCGGCGGCTACAGCAACGAACCCCCCTTCTGACCCGCGAGTTGAGGAGACCCGTGCCCCACTCGGACGTCGAGATCGTCTCGTTCGGCTACCTCCACGCACCGCCCCCGGCCGCGCACCTCACCATCGACCTGCGCCACCACTTCCGCGACCCCCACGTCTCCCCGGAACTCCGACACATGACCGCCCACGACGCCCCCGTCCGCGACGCCGTCATGAACACCCCCGGCATCCCCGAACTCGTCACCGCCACCGCCCACGCCGTCCACGCGTTCCGCACCGGACCCAGCGCCGGACCGGTCATCGTCGCGGACGGATGCGCCGGCGGACGCCACCGCGCCCCCACCTTCGCCGACCACCTCGCCGCACACCTGCGAGCCACCGGCCTCACCGTCCACGTCCACCACCGCGACCTCACCAAACCGGTCGTCGACCGGTAGCGCTGCACCCGGCTCCCTTTCGGGCCCGGTACGGGTGGCGTCCCCTGCCTCAACGCGCAGGAAGGCCACCCGTACCGGCTGCGGCTAGGGGGAAGTGAGCGGCCAGCCGGCGAAGCCTTCTTCGGTCTGGTAGACCAGGGCGATGGACTCCTCGCTGAGGAGGTTCTGTACGTCCGCGGTGGGCTCGCTGGGCAGCAACACGGCCACCCGCAGACTCGCCCGCTCGGGGATGTGCCGGCGGTAGTCGGCCAACTGCCCGATTGCCATGCGGACGTTGGCCCGGGTAGTCAGCCCCTTCGCCTCGTACAGCACGTGATCGGTCGGGTCGTAGAGGTCCGGAGTCAACGCCCCCGACTCGCCCGCAATGGTGATCTGGAAGCTGTGGGTCTCATGCCCTGCCGCGGCCAGATGCGCCACGAACGCCTTCACCAACTCGCCCTCGCGCCGCAACACCTTGCGCTGCCCCGCGGGAATGTCGGCGGTCGTCTCCGCGGTGCTGTGCTGCTCGTTCTTCTTGGCCTTCACGCCGCTCTGCTTCGGCAGGACGACGGGCGCCGGCACCAAGCCCTCAGGGTCCGTGACTTCAATCGCCGACTTCGTGGCCACCGGCTGGTTGTCCGCCTCGGTCCACGCAGGCGTCGTGCCCTCAGCCGGCCGGAACCGGAAGACGAGCGCGTTACGCATCACGCCGTCCTTGCCAGGACCGCGCCGCACGTCGTACGGGTTGATCGTGTCCAACACCATCTGGCCGATGTAGCGCTGAAGCATGGCGCCACCGCCGTCCACCTTGCCGTGTGCGATGAACAGGTGGAGCTCGCGCTGCTTCTCGACATGGCTCAACAGCGAACCGTTGCGCCCGGAGGGCTTCTGATCCCCGTTCGCGCCGGCGCCGGTGTACAGGTAGAGCGGGCCGAACTCATCGTCTTCCGCACGGCCATCGAAGGTGTAGCCGTACTCCTCACCCGCGGACGGGTCCGAGTACACGAACACCTTCCCCGCGTCATCCGCCGGTTCGATGCCCTGGAACGTCCCACAGCCATAGGCCGCCGCGATCGCATCGCGCGTCGTAATCAACCCCGGCACAAGATCAACGGTCGTCGTCATACCGCGACCCTAAACGCCCCCACTGACACCCTGCCGCCGCATTTCCGCAGCGCAAGGCAAGGGCGACCCCCTCATCTCACCAAAGATCCGGGGCCGCCCTCACCAACCAGGACCCAACCAAAGGAACTGGAGACACCCAGCATGACCCAACCCATCACCTCCCCGCGAGCCCTCCCGGTGGGAGCTCCCACCCCGGGCGCGATGCGGTTCTACCTGACCACCCACAAACGGCACTGGCTGCGCCTCACCGATGTGCCGCTGTTCCTGAAGTCCGAGCACTTTGAGCGCGCCGTCAAGTGGGACGAAGCCCGCGGCCCTTACGCCATCGACTCCGGCGGCTTCATGGAACTGAAGAACAAGGGCACCTGGACCCGCACGCCGCGCCAGTACGTCGATGACCTGCGCCGGATCTGGGAACACGTCGGCCCCTACGACTGGGCCGCGCAACAGGACTGGATGTGCGAGGACGCCATCATCCACGGCGGCACCTTCAACGGCCAGCACTTCACCGGCACCCACCTCAACGTCGCCGAACACCAGCACCGCACCGTGAACAACTTCCTCGAACTACGCTCCCTCGCCCCCGATCTGCGCATCGCCCCCGTTCTCCAGGGGCGCAGCATCCCCGAGTACGAGCACTGTGTGGAGCTGTACGAGCGGGCCGGGGTCGACCTGCGGGCCGAACCCGTCGTTGGGCTGGGCTCGGTGTGCCGGTTGCAGTCCACCCGCGAGGGCGCCGCGATCGTCACCGCCATGGCCGCACACGGCTTCAACCTGCACGGCTTCGGCTTCAAGATCCTCGGACTCGAACGCGTCGGCCACCTCCTGGCTTCCGCCGACTCCGCTGCCTGGAGCTCCCACGCACGCCGACGTCCGCCGCTGGCCGGCCACACGCACAAGAACTGTGCCAACTGCATCGACTACGCCCTCAACTGGCGCGAGCGGGTCGTCAACGCCGTCCCCCGGCACCGGCAGACGCTGCTGACCGACCGGAGCGCCGCATGAACACGACGCCCGAACCCCTGCACACCGCCCTCACTCTCGCGGCGGGCGGTACCCCCGTGCTGCCCCTGCGCGCGGGAAAGGTCCCGTTCGGCAACTGCCGCATCTGCAACGGCAACGCGTGCGGCGGCCGACCGAACATGAAGACCCCGGGACACTGCGCGTGCCCGTTGCCGTGCCACGCGTGGGCTGCCGCCACGACCGACCCGAACGTCCTCGCCTCCCCGGCGTGGGTGGCGGCGTGGCGCGAAGCCGCGGCGGTTGCCTACCACCCCGGCGGCGCTGGACTCACGGTCGTCGACCTCGACGACGCGGCGGCCGTCGCGTGGGCGCGTACCGCCCTGCCCGCTACCCGGATCGTGGCAACGACGCGGGGTGAGCACTGGATCTACCAGGGCACCATGCCGTCGTCGAACGCCGTCCGCCCGGGTGTCGACGTCAAGTCGCTCATGTCCTACGCGCGTTGGCTCGGTCCCGGCACCGGTACCCGCACCACGCTGCCGGACACCGTGCGCGCGCTCGCCGTACGGCAGTCCTCCCCTGCCCTGCCAGCGACACAGACTGTCGTCGCCCCCACGCCCGTCGGGGGTGGGACGTGCCGTCATCGCACCCCCGCCTACCTGGAACGCGGTATCACCATGGCGGAACAGCGCATCACCGGCGCCCGCAGCGGCGTGCACCACACGGTCTACCGCACGTTCCTCGCGGTGCTGGCCGCACACGGCGCCTGCGGGTGCCTCACCGAAGCGCACATCGGCCGGCTGTTCACCGCCGCGCAAACCAAGGGCGAAACAGTCCGGCACTGCACCGACGCGTGGACCAACGCCCGTACCCGACTGGGGATGTGACCCGTGGCGGACGACGACAAGAACCCCGCACGCGAGGTCATCACCGACTACGCCCGCGAGCACTTCCGCTACTTCCGCACCGCCGACGGCACCGTATTCGCACAGAAGAACGGCCACCCCGTCGCCCGCCCGATCCGATCCCAGGGAACCTCGGGGAGCCACCGGCAGGAACTCATGGTCGGCCTGTTCAAGGACGGATACGGCGTGTTCAACGGAACCGCATTGAAGGAAGCGTTGGACTTGATCGAAGCACTCGCGATGAGCCAGCCCGTACAGCCCGTGCACATCCGTGTCGCCCCCGGGTTCGACGGGGCCACCTGGCTGGACCTGGGACGCGACGACGGGCAGTCCGTGCGCATCCACCCCACCGGGTGGGAGATCACCGTTCCCGACCCGCGTGAGGTGTGCTGGCGGCGCACCCAGCTCACCGGCGAACTCCCCCTCCCCGCACGGGACACCGACGGCAAGGGCATCGACCTCCTGTTGGGCCTGTGCAACTTCGCCAACGCCGCGACCGAGTGCCTGGCCATCGCGTGGCTGATCGGCTGTCTCGGACCGTCCGTGCCGGTGCCCGCACCGTTCCTCACCGGCCCCCAGGGCGCAGGGAAGTCGACCGGCGGCCGGATGCTCGTACGGATCATCGAGGGCATGAGCGGCGACCTGCGCCGCGCCCCGAAGGACGAGGAAAACCTGATCGCGGCCGTCGCAGCGGGCTGGGTCACCGCGCTGGACAACCTCTCGCACCTGGCCCCGGACCTCTCGGACCTGATGTGCTGCATCGTGACCGGCGCCGAGACCATCAAGCGCGCCCTCTACACCGACGGCGACGTCGTGAGGGCCCGCTACCGCCGGCCCCTCCTCCTCACCGGCATCGACGTCGGCGTCATCCGCCCCGACCTCGCCGAACGACTCCTGCCGTTGCGACTCGAACGGCCACGCGTCCGGCGCACCGAGGCTGAGCTGTGGACGGAGTTCGAGGATGTGTTGCCCGTCATCCTCGGGTCGCTGCTCGATCTCACCGTCAAGGTCCGTGCGGCAGAGGCGGAGATTCCCACCGACCTGCGCATGGCCGACTTCGCCCACCTCTGCGCCCAACTCGACGCGGCGACCGGCTTGGGGGCTCTCGCCGCGTACCGGGCGAGTCTCGACGACCTCAACGACGACGTCATCGAGGGCGACCTGCTGGCACAGACTGTCCTCGCGCACGCCGCAAGCATCGAGCCAGGCACGGAACAGCGGATGACGGCCGCTGAGTGGCTGCACTGCCTCACCCGCCAGTACACCGGCGACGACTTCCGCCCCCTCCCCAAAGGCTGGCCCACCACCGGGAAAGTCCTCTCCGACCGCCTCAAACGCCTTCAGCCGACCCTCGCCGCACGGGGCGTCCTCATCGACTGGGGACGCACCAGCGCCGCCCGCTACATCGAGATGGCCCGCCCCGCCGTTCCGCCGCCCCACGAACAGCAGCCGGCATTCTGACCTGCGGGCCGCCGCCGGGGACAAGCAAGAAGAGCACGCCGCCCCATGCCCGGGGTGCTCTTCTTGCTGTTCCGGCGGCACCGCCGCCCGGCAAAAGACGCGCCGCGAAGCGGCCCCTTCTTCACGCCCTGAGCCGCACCCCACCACCACAGACACCCCTCCCTCTTGTCCGAAGGAAAGGGACGCTGCGTCACCCGCGTCACCCCCGTCCGCGAAACAACCACTGGTCTGCGGATATGGCAGTGACGTACGCGCACGACGGCTGTGTCACCCCACGTCACCCGCGTCATCACCACCACACAGCCCGGCACGGAGTGACGTACGCCAGTGACACACACCCACGTCACCGCGTCACACAAACCAGCAGGTCAGAGACCCGAATGACGTGCATGACCCAGTGACGCAGAAATCCCCGCCTCGGACACCGCGCTACACCTTCAGCGTCCGGCTTACGAGGTTGCCCCTGCGCACCCAGGGAGCGCCTCCCGCACGGAGGATCACATGAGCCCGCGCACCACGAACACGGAGTCACCCATCATCAGCACCCCCGAACTACTCACCGTGCCTCAGGTCATGGCCCAGCTCAAGCTCAGCCGCTCCAAGGTCTACGACCTGATCCGCACCAACCGCCTCGCCTCCATGAAGGTCGACGCCTGTCGCCGCATCCCGAACGAAGCGGTGCACGCCTTCATCCGTCGCGGCATGGGGGAGGCCGCCTGATGGCCAAGCGACGCCCCAACGGCGGGGGAACCATCACGCAGCGCAAGGACGGCCGCTATCAGGGTGCTGCGTACGTCACGGACACCGACGGCAACCGCGTCCGCAAGTTCGTGTACGGCGCCACGTACGACGAAGCCAACGAGAAGCTCGGGAAGCTTCAGCAGCAGGAGCGGGAGGGCGTCCCCGTCCCGTCCCGTTCATGGAGCGTCGGCGAGTGGCTGAACTACTGGATCAACCACATCGTCAAGCCGAACCTGGAGTTCAACACCTACTCCAAGTACGAGTCCAAGGTGAGGCTCTACCTTCTTCCACACCTGGGGAAAACCTCGATCACTCGCCTGACCCCGGCCAAGGTCCGCAGCGTCATGGCGCTGCTCACCCGTGAAGACGTGCCGGCACCCACCCGCTTCGAGGTACTCCGCACCCTGCGGAACGCCCTCAATCGCGCGGTCAAAGAGGAGATCCTCACCAGGAACGTGGCGCTCCTGGTCGACATGCCCAAGGTCGACACCGACAAGGGCAAGGCGTGGAACCCTTCGGAAGCGATCCGCTTCCTGTACTCCGCCCGCGCTCACCGCTTCTACGCGGCGTTCGTCCTAGTACTGGTTCTCGGTCTGCGCCGCAGCGAGTTGCTGGGTCTGCGCCGACAGGACATCGACTTCGAAACGGGCCAGTTCACCCCGGTCAAGCAGGTGCAGAGGGTGAAGGGGAAGGGGTTGGTTCTCAAGAACCTCAAGACGGACTCGTCGAACGCCCCTCTCCCGCTCCCGAGGTTCTGCGCCCGCGCCCTGGAGCAGCGCTTCGAGCTACAGGACCTGGAACGGCAGATCGCCGGTGACAAGTGGCACCAGGACCCGGACCATGACGTGATCTTCTCCAACGAACATGGCGGTCTGACAGACCCGGTCGGCTTCGGCCGGACCTTCGTCCGCCTCCTGAAGCGTTCCGGCGTGCGCCGGATCACTCTCCGGATCGCCCGGAAGACGTGCGCCTCGCTGCTGGCCTACCTGAAGGTGCACCCCAAGGTGGCACAGAAGATCATGCGGCACAGCGAGATCAAGATGACGCTGGACATCTACACGCAGATCGTTGGCGACTCGGAGCGGGAAGCCGTCGACATGCTCGCGGAGCTCTTGGAGAACCCGCTCATCGGGTGACCAACGCAACGGGGAAGTCCTGGGGTAACCCGCGAGTAGGCCCCCCCGGTGAACCCGCCCCGAAACAGGCGTCGCAGACCCGTTGATGTCATCTGCTGATGTCAAAGACCCCCAACCATGATCGGTTGGGGGCCTTTGTGCTGGTGGGGCTAACAGGATTTGAACCTGTGGCCTCATCCTTATCAGGGATGCGCTCTAACCAACTGAGCTATAGCCCCGCCGCGCCTGCGGAGTGTGTCCCGCGCGCTGACTCCTGAAGATTAGCGCACGACGCGGGCAGTCCCAAAATCGGTTGTCGGGGGACTGCCCACCGCAGGTTTAGCCGCAGTTCACTCGTCCTCGGCGAGCGTCAGCTCGACCCCGCCGACGAACCCGGCGGAGAGGTTGTAGATGAACGCCGCGAGGGTCGCCAGCGCCGTCGCGAGGACGACGTCGATGACCGCGATGATCGTCGAGAACATCAGCACGTGGGGGAGGGACAGGAAGGACTGGAGGTCGAACCCGTTGGACTCGTTGGACCCGGTCGCCTCGGAGATCGTGGAGCCGACGGAGGAGAAGACCCCCATCGCGTCCATGACCATCCACAGCACGGCCGAGGCGACGATCGTGCAGACCCCGAGCGCGATGGAGAGCAGGAAGCTGACCTTCATCACGGACCAGGGATCGGCCTTGGCGACCCGCAGCCGCGCCTTCCGCACCCGAGGCGCCGTACGCGCCCCCGTCCTCGGCAGCCGGACGGCACCCTCGGCGACGTCCCCGTCCTCAGCGGCGTACGCCTGCGGCGGGTGGTACGGCGCGGCCCCCTGAGCGGCCCCGGCGTCCTGGCGGCGCTCGCCGGGCAGCGGGGAGGCGGTCTGCTGATGCCCGACCTGAGCCCCGGACGCCGCAGACGCCGCGGACACAGACGCAGACGCCGCAGACGCCGCGGACGCCGCGGACGCCGTAGCCGCCCCGGCGTCACCACGCTGCCGCTGCCCCTGCCGAACCCCGGCACCAGCACCGGCCCCGGCACCCTGCTGAGCCCCCACAGCCCCCGCCCCGGCCCCCGAACCACCCTTCGGAGACTGCCCGTTGCCCGAGGACCCACCGGCCCCCCGCTGAGCGGCCCCCTTCTTGGCGAGCGACGCCGGCGGCTCGCTGTCCGGCTTGATCGCCTTCAGCTGCGTCGTGTGCGAGTCACGCGGATCGCCCCCGCCCGCACCCCCCGTACCGGGGGCGTCCGCGGCGGAGCCACGACCGCCGCCGTCCTTCTCCCGGCCCGAAGTGCCCGAAGTACCGGAAGTACCGGCCGTACCGGCGGACGTACCGGCGCCCGTGGCTCCGCTCACGATGACTCTCTCCTCGGTGCTACTCGGCCGAGGGCACGTCGCCCTCGTCCGTGCCGGCCTCGGTCGTGGCCTCCGCGGCGTCGAGGTCTCCCTCGACCTCCTCCGCCTCGCGCCCCGCCTCGGCGTTACGGGCGATGCCGACGACGGCATCGCGCTTGCCCAGGTTGATCAGTTGGACGCCCATGGTGTCACGGCCCGTCTCCCTGACCTCGTTGACTCGCGTACGAATCACACCGCCGCCGAGCGTGATGGCGAGGATCTCATCGGTCTCCTCGACCACCAGCGCACCGACGAGCGAACCCCGGTCCTCGACGATCTTGGCGGCCTTGATTCCGAGGCCCCCACGTCCTTGGACGCGATATTCGTCGACATTGGTTCGCTTCGCGTACCCACCGTCTGTCGCGGTGAACACGAACGTACCGGGTCGGACGACATTCATCGAGAGCAGTTCGTCGCCCTCGCGGAAGCTCATGCCCTTGACGCCCGAGGTCGCGCGGCCCATCGGACGCAGCGTGTCGTCCGAGGCGGTGAACCTGATCGACTGCGCCTTCTTGCTGATCAGAAGCAGATCGTCGTCGGACGAGACCAGTTCGGCACCGATCAGTTCGTCGTCCGAACCGTCCTCCCGCTCGCGCAGGTTGATCGCGATGACGCCCCCGGAGCGCGGCGAATCGTAATCCTTCAGAGGCGTCTTCTTCACCAGACCCGCCTTCGTGGCGAGCACCAGGTGCGGCGCCGCCTCGTAGTCGCGGATGGCGAGGATCTCGGCGATCGCCTCGTCCGGCTGGAAGGCGAGCAGGTTCGCGACGTGCTGCCCGCGCGCGTCCCGGCCGGCGTCCGGAAGCTCGTACGCCTTCGCCCGGTAGACGCGGCCCTTGTTCGTGAAGAACAGCAGCCAGTGGTGGGTGGTGGAGACGAAGAAGTGGTCGACGATGTCGTCTTCCTTGAGCTTCGTGCCCCGCACGCCCTTGCCGCCGCGCTTCTGCGCCCGGTAGTCGTCCGTCTTGGTCCGCTTGACGTAGCCGCTGCGGGAGACGGTGACGACGATGTCCTCCTCGGCGATCAGGTCCTCGATGGACATGTCACCGTCGTAGGGCACCAGCATGGTCTTGCGGTCGTCGCCGTACTTCTCGACGATCGCGGCGAGCTCCTCGCTGACGATCCCGCGCTGGCGGACCGGCGAGGCGAGGATCTCGTTGTACTCGGCGATCTTCGCCTGGAGTTCGTCGTGCTCCTGGATGATCTTCTGCCGCTCCAGGGCCGCGAGCCGGCGGAGCTGCATCTCCAGGATCGCGTTGGCCTGGATCTCGTCGATCGTGAGCAGGTCCATCAGGCCCGTGCGCGCGATGTCGACGGTCTCGCTGCGCCTGATCAGCGCGATGACCTCGTCGATCGCGTCGAGCGCCTTCAGCAGCCCGCGCAGGATGTGCGCCCGCTCCTCGGCCTTGCGCAGCCTGAAGCGCGTACGCCGGACGACGACCTCGATCTGGTGCGTCACCCAGTGCCGGATGAACGCGTCCAGCGAGAGGGTGCGCGGCACGCCGTCGACGAGCGCCAGCATGTTGGCGCCGAAGTTCGTCTGGAGGTCGGTGTGCTTGTAGAGGTTGTTCAGGACGACCTTGGCGACCGCGTCCCTCTTGAGGACGATGACGAGCCGCTGGCCGGTACGGGAGGACGTCTCGTCGCGGACGTCGGCGATGCCGCCGATCTTGCCGTCCTTGACGAGGTCGGCGATCTTCTGCGCGAGGTTGTCCGGGTTGACCTGGTAGGGCAGCTCGGTGACCACCAGGCACTGGCGGTTCTGGATCTCCTCGACCTCGACGACCGCGCGCATCGTGATGGAGCCGCGCCCGGTGCGGTACGCCTCCTCGATGCCCTTGCGGCCGACCACCAACGCCCCTGTGGGGAAGTCGGGGCCCTTGATGCGCTCGATCAGCGCGTCGAGCAGCTCCTCGTGCGAGGCGTCCGGGTGCTCCAGACACCACTGCGCGCCGGCCGCGACCTCGCGCAGGTTGTGCGAGGGGATGTTGGTGGCCATGCCGACCGCGATGCCCGCCGAGCCGTTGATCAGCAGGTTCGGGAAGCGGGCCGGGAGGACGGTCGGCTCCTGGGAGCGGCCGTCGTAGTTGTCCGTGAAGTCGACGGTCTCCTCGTCGATGTCGCGGACCATCTCCATGGACAGCGGCATCATCTTGCACTCGGTGTACCGCATGGCGGCGGCCGGGTCGTTGCCCGGGGAACCGAAGTTGCCGTTGGAGTCCACGAGCGGCATCCGCATCGACCACGGCTGCGCGAGGCGGACCAGCGCGTCGTAGATCGAGGAGTCGCCGTGCGGGTGGTAGTTGCCCATGACGTCGCCGACGACGCGGGCGCACTTGTAGAAGCCCTTCTCGGGCCGGTAGCCGCCGTCGTACATGGCGTACAGGACCCGGCGGTGGACGGGCTTGAGGCCGTCACGGACGTCGGGCAGGGCCCGGGACACGATGACGGACATCGCGTAGTCCAGGTAGGAGCGCTGCATCTCCGTCTCGAGCCCGACGGGCTCGATGCGGGTGGTGCCCTCTTCCGCCGGAACCTCTGGCGTGTTCTCGTCGGTCATTGCTGGTGAAGATCCTTTCTGTCGCGGTCAGCCGATACCGACTCAGATGTCGAGGAAGCGGACGTCCTTGGCGTTGCGCTGGATGAACGCGCGGCGGGCCTCGACGTCCTCACCCATGAGGACCGAGAACAGGTCGTCCGCCTGGGCGGCGTCGTCGAGGGTGACCTGGCCGAGGACGCGCAGGTCCTGGTCCATGGTCGTGACGCGCAGCTCCTCGGCGTTCATCTCGCCGAGACCCTTGAAGCGCTGGATCGAGTCCTCGCGCACGCGCTTGCCGCGCTGGCGGCCCATCTCCAGGAGCGCGTCGCGCTCGCGGTCGGAGTAGGCGTACTCGATGTCCTCGCGGCCCCACTTGATCTTGTACAGCGGGGGGCGGGACAGGAAGACGTGCCCGGCCTCGACCAGGGGCCGCATGAAGCGGAACAGGAAGGTCAGCAGCAGGGTGTTGATGTGCTGGCCGTCGACGTCGGCGTCCGCCATCAGGATGATCTTGTGATAGCGGAGCTTCGAGATGTCGAAGTCCTCGTGCACACCAGTGCCGAACGCGGAGATCAGCGCCTGGATCTCCTGGTTCTGGAGGATCTTGTCGATCCGCGCCTTCTCGACGTTCAGGATCTTGCCGCGGATCGGGAGGATCGCCTGGTACTGCGGGTTGCGGCCCGACTTCGCGGAACCGCCGGCGGAGTCACCCTCGACGATGAAGATCTCGCACTTGGTGGGGTCGTTCGACTGGCAGTCGGACAGCTTGCCCGGCAGCGACGCCGACTCCAGCAGCCCCTTGCGGCGCGTCAGATCGCGCGCCTTGCGGGCCGCGACGCGCGCGGTGGCCGCCTGGATGCCCTTGCGGACGATGTCCGCGGCCTCCACCGGGTTGCGGTCCAGCCAGTCGTTGAGGTGCTCGTAGACCGCCTTCTGGACGAAGGTCTTCGCCTCCGTGTTGCCCAGCTTGGTCTTGGTCTGGCCCTCGAACTGCGGCTCGCTGAGCTTGACCGAGATGATCGCCGTGAGGCCCTCGCGGATGTCGTCGCCCGTGAGGTTGTCGTCCTTCTCGCGGAGCAGCTTCTTGTCGCGGGCGTACTTGTTGATCAGGTTCGTGAGCGCCGCGCGGAAGCCCTCTTCGTGGGTGCCGCCCTCGTGCGTGTGGATGATGTTGGCGAAGGAGTAGACGCCCTCGCTGTAGCCGCTGTTCCACTGCATGGCGACTTCGAGGGAGAGGGCCTTCTCCTTGTCCTCCGCCTCCAGGTCGATGATCGTGGCGTGCACGGCCTCGCCCTTGCGGGAGTTGAGGTACTTCACGAAGTCGACGATGCCGCCGTCGTAGCGGTACGTGACCGTCTTGACCTCGGCCTTCTCGTCCGACCCGGCCTCGTCCGCGCCGGCCGTGGCCTTCGCCGACTCGCGCTCGTCGGTGAGCTTGATCGTCAGGCCCTTGTTGAGGAAGGCCATCTCCTGGAAGCGCCGCGAGAGCGTCTCGAAGGAGTAGACGGTCGTCTCGAAGATGTCGGGGTCCGCCCAGAAGGTGACCGAGGTGCCGGTCTCGCGCGTCTGTTCGTGCTGCGCGAGGGGGGCGGTCGGGGCACCGAGCTTGTAGTCCTGCGTCCAGCGGTGGCCGTCCGTGCGGATCTCGACGGAGACCCGGCTCGACAGCGCGTTGACGACGGAGACACCGACGCCGTGCAGACCGCCGGAGACGGCGTACCCGCCGCCGCCGAACTTGCCGCCCGCGTGCAGGACGGTGAGCACGACCTCGACGGCCGGCTTGCCCTCGGACGGCACGATGCCGACCGGGATGCCGCGGCCGTTGTCGATCACGCGCACCCCGCCGTCGGCGAGGATCGTGACGTCGATGGTGTCCGCGTGACCGGCCAGGGCCTCGTCGACCGCGTTGTCCACGACCTCGTACACGAGGTGGTGCAGACCGCGCTCACCGGTCGAGCCGATGTACATACCGGGCCGCTTGCGGACCGCGTCCAGCCCTTCGAGGACGGTGATCGCGTTGGCGTCGTACGAGGCGGTGACCTCGCCGTTCACGCCCGCGTCGGTGGACGGGTTGTTCTCGTTGGGGTTGCCGGAATCGGCCACGAAGCGCCCTTTCTGGCACAGCACGAGCCAGACTCCTGGGCAGGTTGCCGGAGCGGCTGCGGCATGTTGCGTTGGTAAGCCTTGATCAGCGTTGCTCAGCTTGTCCCGGGCGGTCCCCACGTTTGGGGCGGGATTGGCTTCCAGTCTACCGGTAGCACCGACCGCGATGGGGGTTTGCCGGTACCTGAGTCCGCATGTGCCGCCCTCAACCCGCCTCTTACGACTCCCGATATACGGACGGGGGGCTCAAGAGGCTCACGGCGGCACTCAGCGCTTCCGGCTGTCAACCCATGGCTACCGGCGAGTCAGCTCCGGATTCACCGGTGCATACGTCCGGTTCGGCCTTGTACGACAAGCGGGTTGAGCGGCTTCCGGGCGCCCAGGACGACGCCCCCGCACACGGCGCACGCCGGCCCCGGCACGGCTCCCCCTGTGTACGACGGCCCGGAGGCGACCGGGTCACTCGCGCACGGCGTGAGGTAAGTCACCCGTAAGTGTCGCCGGGCCCGGTGCTCCCGGGGGCGCGCAGGGGCCCGTAACGGCGCACGGGACCGCCGGGCCCCAACACCTTGATCAGACGTACGGTGCCGTGCCCGAGGTCCTGGTTGAGCCGGGCGACCAGCGTCGGCGCGAGCAGCCGCAGGTTCGTCGCCCAGGCCGTCGAGTCGCAGCGCACGACCAGTTCGTACGCGTCCTCGTCGTAGCGCTCGGGGACGCAGTGCTTGCCGATGTCCTCGCCGACGATCTCCGGCCAGCGGCCCATCACCCCGCCGACCGCGGCCGGCGCCTCCCAGCCGCGCTCGTTCAGCAGGCGGTTGATCGCGGCGCCGAGCGCCATGGGGTCGCGGCCGTCCGCGCGCGCCCCGGAGCGCAGCCCGCCGCCGCGCCGGGCCTGCTTCTTCTGCTGGGCGGCGTCCCCACGCGCGCGTGCCTGTTCGCGGGCGGCCTTGAGGGCGACGCGGGCGAGGTCGACGCCGGAGGGTTCCGGTGACGCGGCCTTCTCACGCTTTTCGCGCGTTTCGCCGGGAACTTCCCTCGCGTCCCGTTCGTCGGTACTCATACCCGCTCCACCTGACCGTCCGACACCGAGAACCGCGTCCCGACCAGCACTCCAGGTACGTCGTCGTCCACCGCGGCCGTCACCAGTACCTGCTCGCCGGGAGCCACCAGCTCCGCCAGCCGTTCGCGCCGGCGGGCGTCCAGTTCCGCGAAGACGTCGTCGAGGACGAGCACCGGCTCGTTCCCCTCGGCGCGCAGCAGGTCGTAGGAGGCGAGGCGCAGGGCGAGGGCGTAGGACCAGGACTCGCCGTGGGAGGCGTAGCCCTTCGCGGGGAGCCGGCCGAGCTGGAGGAGGAGGTCGTCGCGGTGCGGGCCGACAAGTGTGACGCCCCGTTCGATCTCCTGCTTGCGGGCCTCCGCGAGGGCCGCCATCAGCTGGCCGTACAGCTCCTCGCGGGTGTGCGCCTCGCCGGGGGCGGACGGCTTGTACTCCAGGGCCAACGGGCCGCCGCCGGGCGCCAGTTGCTCGTACGCCTTGTCGGCGAGCGGCTGGAGGGTGGCGACCAGGTCGAGGCGCTGGGCGAGGAGTTCGGCGCCCGCGCGGGCGAGGTGCTGGTCCCAGACGTCGAGGGTGGAGAGGTCCATGGTCCGGCCGCCGTGCCGGCGGGCGAGGGCGGCGGACTTGAGGAGGGTGTTGCGCTGCTTGAGGACGCGCTCGTAGTCGGAGCGGACGCCGGCCATCCGGGGCGAGCGGGCGGTGACCAGCTCGTCGAGGAAGCGGCGGCGCTCGCCGGGGTCGCCCTTGACGAGCGCGAGGTCCTCCGGCGCGAACAGCACCGTGCGCAGGATTCCGAGGACGTCCCGGGGACGGACCTGGCTCGACCGGTTGATGCGCGCGCGGTTCGATTTGCCGGGGTTCACCTCCAGTTCGACGAGCTGCTGCCGCTCGCCCTGCCTCACCTGCGCCCGGACGATCGCCCGGTCGGCCCCCATCCGCACGAGCGGCGCGTCCGAGGCGACGCGGTGGCTGCCGAGGGTCGCGAGATAGCCGACGGCCTCGACGAGGTTCGTCTTGCCCTGTCCGTTGGGGCCCACGAACGCGGTGACGCCCGGGTCGAGCGGGACCTCGGCCCGGGCGTACGAACGGAAGTCGGCCAGCGACAGATGCGTGACGTGCATGGCCGACCTCTCCGGGGGTGTGGCTCGGACTCGACAGGTGTTGTCTCGTCAGGTGTTACTTGGACTCGACCGCGTGTCCGCCGAACTGGTTGCGCAGCGCCGAGATCATCTTCATCTGCGGCGAGTCGTCCTGCC
Organism: Streptomyces sp. NPDC004539; assembly: GCF_040610055.1. Lineage (NCBI taxonomy): Bacteria > Bacillati > Actinomycetota > Actinomycetes > Kitasatosporales > Streptomycetaceae > Streptomyces > Streptomyces sp. NPDC004539. Next base: position 194,187 of record NZ_JBEXLS010000022.1, read on the forward strand.
GGGACGCGAACCGCGCGAACAGCGAGGCGGTGATCGCGGGCAGCGGGACGGCGTGGTCGATGGCGGCCTCGACGGTCCAGCGGCCCTCGCCGGAGTCCTGGGCGTAACCGCGCAGCTTGTCGAGGTGCTCGTCCTCGTCCAGCGCGTTCACGGCGAGGTCGAGCAGCCAGGAGCGGATGACCGTCCCCTCCTGCCAGGACCGGAAGACCTCGCGTACGTCGGTGACGGAGTCGACCTTCTCCAGGAGCTCCCAGCCCTCGGCGTACGCCTGCATCATGGCGTACTCGATGCCGTTGTGGACCATCTTCGCGAAGTGCCCCGCGCCGACCTTGCCGGCGTGGACGGCCCCGAAGTCGCCCTCGGGCTTCAGCGCGTCGAAGACCGGCTGGACCTTGGCGATGTCCGCGGCGTCGCCGCCGTACATGAGCGCGTAGCCGTTGGCCAGGCCCCAGACGCCGCCGGAGACACCGCAGTCGACGAACCCGATGCCCTTGGCCGCCAGCTCCTCGGCGTGCTTCTCGTCGTCCGTCCAGCGGGAGTTGCCGCCGTCCACGACGACGTCCCCGGGCTCCAGCAGCTCGGCCAGCTCGTCGACCGTCGCCTGGGTGGGAGCTCCGGCCGGGACCATCACCCAGACCACGCGCGGCGCCTGGAGGCCGTCCACAAGTTCCTTGAGGCTGTGGACGTCCGCGAGGTCCGGGTTGCGGTCGTACCCGACGACAGTGTGGCCCGCGCGGCGAATCCGCTCGCGCATGTTGCCGCCCATCTTGCCGAGTCCGACGAGGCCGAGCTCCATCAGTGGTTCCTTAGGTCGCTGTGTGGCGTGGGGGGCACGTTGTTCCCCGGCCTGAGCCTAAACCCGGACGTCAGCGCACAGTTGTGGGCATAACCGCTCACCTGTGAACGCTACGCGCCCACCCCCGCCACGACGACACTCAGCCGCTGAGGCGCACCGGCATGATCAGGTACTTGTACGCCTCGTCCGCCTCGGCGTCGAGCGCGGGCTTGCCGCTCAGCAGCGCGGGCTTCGTGGACGTCGTGAACGACAGCTGCGCCACCGGCGAGCCGATCGCGCTCAGGCCCTCCAGCAGGAAGCCCGGGTTGAAGGCGATCGAGATGTCGTCGCCCTCCAGCTGGGCGTCGACGCGCTCCACAGCCTGTGCGTCGTCGCTGGAACCGGCCTCCAGGATCAGCACGCCCTGCTCGAAGCTGAGCCGCACCGGGGTGTTCCGCTCGGCGACGAGGGCGACACGCTTGACCGCCTCGACGAACGGCGCGGTCTCGATCACGGCGACGGAGTTGAACTCGGTCGGGAAGAGCGTGCGGTACTTCGGGAGGTCGCCCTCCAGGAGACGCGTGGTCGTCCGGCGGCCGGCGCCCTCGAAGCCGATGAGGCCCTCGCCGCTGCCCGAGCCGGAGAGCGCCAGGATGACGCTGTCGCCGCTCGTGAGCGCCTTCGCGGTGTCCAGGAGGGTCTTCGCCGGGACGAGCGCGACGGCGGACGCCTCGGGGTTCTCCGGCTTCCACAGGAACTCGCGGACGGCGAAGCGGTAGCGGTCGGTGGAGGCCAGCGTGACCGTGTCGCCCTCGATCTCGATGCGGACACCCGTCAGCACCGGGAGGGTGTCGTCGCGGCCGGCGGCGATGGCGACCTGGGCGGCGGCGGAGGCGAAGACCTCGCCGGGGACCGTGCCCGTCGCCTCCGGCATCTGCGGGAGTGCCGGGTACTCCTCCACAGGCAGGGTGTGGAGTGTGAACCGCGAGGAGCCGCAGACCACGGTCGCCCGTACACCGTCTGTGGAGATCTCCACCGGACGGTTCGGCAGCGCGCGGCAGATGTCCGCGAGCAGCCGGCCCGACACCAGGACCGTGCCCTCCTCGTCGACCTCGGCCTCGACGCCGACCCTGGCGGAGACCTCGTAGTCGAAGCTCGACAGGCTCAGCTGGCCTTCCTCGGCCTTCAGCAGGAGCCCGGCGAGGACAGGCGCCGGCGGGCGGGCCGGGAGGCTGCGTGCCGCCCAGGCCACGGCCTCCGCGAGTACGTCGCGTTCCACCCGGATCTTCACTCTTGCCGCCTCCTGCTGTTGCCGGCGCTTCTCGGCCTGCTTCGCCTTCGTCGTCTGTCTGGGTGTCGTGGCCCTCGGCGAGGGGAAGGACACCGGGGAACAGTCTGACGCACCCCACTGACAGCTGGTGCCCCTCGGGGTCAAGTCGTGACGAGGGGCAGCCGGGCAGCCCGGAGCGAGTTGTGCACAGGCCCCGCTTCGAAACGATTCCCAGGCTCTCTCTAGTTGGTCTTAGTAGTAGGGGCTGTGGATACAGTGGATAACTACGTTTTCCCAGCTCAGAGCGGAAATTTTATCCACCGGTCCTGTGGATGGAGCCGGTGGACAACTCGGTGCTCCTGTGGAGAACGAAAAGTTCTGCACACCCCGTCCACAGACCTGGGCCCCTTATCCCCAACTGCGTCCCCAGGTTTACCCACGTTTCCCACAGGCCAACCTGGCACCTTCGTGTGACGCCTTTCACTCGACCCGGTGAGCAGGCGCGTCATGTTGCCGAACAGTGGACAACGCTGTGGAGAACCCCCCGTTCCCTGGGGAAAACACCCTCCAACCTGGGGAAACCCGGTGGAAAACTTCGTAGACCCCCTGTGGACGCCAAAGTTTTCCACACCCTGTGGACAACAGTTATCCACGAATCCACACCCCCCTGACCTGCCCAGATCCCCTCCCGCACCCCCAGCCTGTGGACACAGTCTGGACAACTTCCCAGTCCCCAGCCTGTGGAAGCAAAAAACCCACCCAATCTGTGGACGACACCCGTAACCCCAAAATCATTCGAACACCCCCCTCACCCCGCCCCGCCCCCACACCCCCACACGGCACCCCCTCACACCCCTGCCCCCGCGCCTCTCGCCTCTCCCCCACTTGGCCTGTCTCCCGGACTCGGGCTGGCTCTCCAGACCCTCGATCCCCGCACACGGGCGGCTTCACGCGGCTCCGCGGAGGTGGTTACGGTCGGCGGCCGTTACTTGCCGCGCGTCGGCGTCGAGCGTCGGCGGCAGGCATTGGCGGCAGGCCATCCCCGCCCAGGCCCTCCGCCCCAGCATCAGCCCGTCCCCGGCCCAAGCTTTCCCGTCGACCTGAGCTCTCTGCCCCGGGCTCCCGCAACGCCCGGACTTCCCCTTCCGGGGCTCTCTCCCGCCCGCCGTGCAGTTGCCGAAGACGACCGTGACCGCGGGGATGCCAGCCGCCGAGAGCCGGGTGAGGCCCCGGAAGACCGCGCCCCCGGAAGATCGAGCCCCCGGGCTTCCCTCGCCGGGGTTTCCGGTTTCCCGGCTTCCCTCGCCGGGCCTTCCGGCTCCCGGGCTTCCCCGGCCGGACCGTCCTGCTTTCGGACTCCCTCCACCGAGGCTTCCCGTTCCCCCATACCTCTCGCCAGGACTTCCCCCTTCCCCTTCCCCTCCACCTCCACCTCCACCTCCACCTCGCCCCTTCCCCCTCGCCCCTTCTCCTTCGCCCAGGCTTCCCGTTCCCCCACGCCCCTCGCCAGGACTTCCCCCTCGCCCTCCCCACGCCCCTCCTCCCTCGCCCCTCCCCCTGGCTTCCCGTTCCCCCTAGCCAGGGCTTCCCCTCTCCCACGCCCCGCGCCCACACCCTTCCGGACTCCCCACCCCCTTCCGGCCCCCCTCCAGGCTCCCCTTCCTCCTCCACACCCGCCCCCCGCACCCCTCCCTCCCAGCCCACCCCTCTCCAGCCCGTCCGCCGGCGTGGAAGAACCCCGCGTTGTCGACCACCCGTTTGTCCGGCACCGGCAGCTCGTCCAGCTTCCGCAGGAAGTCGAAC
>NZ_JBEXLS010000023.1:0-190450 GCF_040610055.1 Streptomyces sp. NPDC004539
ATAATCCGCCGACTCACCCGAGACCGACCCGCCACCCGCCAAGGACCCCGACCACTACGAAAAATCACCCCGTAACCCGATCTCAGACACGCTCTGAGACTTGGGTATCGTCGTTTCCGTCCGCCGCTCGTGCGGCACATCTGGACATTTTGATCGTTGAACATGATCCAGTGTCGCCCTGGAGGGGACATCTCGGATGCTGATGCATTCCTAAGTACATGTACGAGGTGTCTCCTCCGTCCCCGCTCGGGCGGAAATTGCGCACCGACTGCGCGCCCTGCAGTGCGGCGGCCTGTCGAAACATCCCTCAACTGCAGCGGAATCCGGAAACGGTCGCTGGCGCGAGCATCTCGCTGAATGCTCCTGCCGGGAAATACCACTGGTTCTGGCGACGGCGGTCATCTGACGCATAGGCGCGACTCCCGTAGCTACGGAAATCGCGGTCCCGACGCCCCCGCTCCGCCGCACTGCCCTGATCGAGGTGGCCCGCGAGGTCGCCGGCGCCGCGGAGAAGGAACAGGAGCGCGAACTCGCCGGCCTGTGGTGAGCGTTCGACTGCCAGCCCCTCCTCACACGGCCCCGCCGGCTGCCCCTACGACATCGACGAACTCGCCGAGATGCCCGCCGTGCGGGACCTGCGCGCCGTCGTCCGCCGCACCGACGCCCTGTCCGTCGCGCGGCAGTCTCCCTACGCATGCCCCGTGGAGTTCGCCGACGCCCCGGACCTCGAAGCGTGGTGGTGGCAGCTGTAGGTCCGGCAACAGGGCGTCGTATGGGCTCAGCCGACCCCGCCGATCACCGCCTTTCCCTCGGCTGCGGCGGCCGCGAAGAACGGTCCCAGGTCCTCCAGCCCATGGTCCTCGCTCTCCCCGGTCCAGTCGGCCGCCGTGGTACCGGTGGTGGCCCAGCCCTCGGCCATCAGGCCCTCGGCGACCTGACGGACTTCGTCGGGGGTGAGGACGAAGGCGGGTCCGTAGCCGGACTCGTACTCCTTCTCCTCGACGGCGGCGCAGCCGTGGCCGGTCGATCTGGCGAGCCATGGGTAGACCTTCGTCCAGTCCGTGGTGCCCTCCTCGGCTTCGGCGCGGCCTTCGGCGATGGTGCTGAGGATGCGGTGGTCGCATCCGTAGGAGTCCGCCCCGGTGCGGAACGCAGAGAGTACGGACCCCTCCCGCACTGCCATGAGCAGTGCCGGTTCGATCTTGGTGAGCTTCAGCCGTATGGACATGGGGTCAGGCTTCCCTTCGGCATGTTCATCTCCCGCCGTCACGGATCAGGAGCAAGTCGCGGCCTTGGGCGAGGGCCGCGTCGACCCACGCCGGGAACGACTCGTCGAGCAAGGGCACCACTTCCTCCACATCGTCGTCGCCGCCCGGCAGGAGGTCGTAGTCGTCATGGATACGGTCGGTGTCGAAAGCGATGAGTTCGTCGCGGATTCGCTGGAGGTCCTGGAGGGGCGCGAGCATGAGGAAGGGCCAGGGCCAGGGCTCGGGTGCCTGTGTGCCGTCGGTCCAGGGGAAGGTCCAGCAGCGTCCCCGGAGTTGGGCGAGAGTGGTCAACCCCCAGGAACGGAACGCTCCTTCCAGGTCCTGCCAACCCCTTCCCGGCAGGACCACCTCGCCGACGGGGTTCCCGAGGGTCGGGGCGAGGAGTTCCAACAGCCAGGTGTAGCCCTCCGCGCGGGACGGGGTGGAGCGCCCCGAGACGATCTCCCGCAGTGCCCGCTCTACCTCGCCGGTGTCCGTGGCGCGCAGCAGCTTGCCCGCCTCCCGCAGGGGGCGGATCGCGGCGACGGCCGTACGGACGAGGGTTTCGTCGTGGGAGCCGATCATGGCCCGGAAGCGGGCCTCCTCGACGGCGAATGCCGATACGTACTGTTCAGCCACTGCGCTCTGCCTCGGCCTTGAACAGGGGCCGGCCGGCGTGCAGCCGGGCGCGGACCCGGTCAGGGCTCGGCCGACGTGACTCCGGTGGTTCCTCGTCCGCGTCCCAGTCCTCTTCCTCGTACACCTCGGGGACGAAGATCTCGTGGGCGGCCCGGTGCTGGCCGGGCGTAGGGCCGTATACGTCGATCTCTACGCCCAGGGCGCCTCTGCGGTAGTCGCCGAACTTGTCGTCGAGGACCAGGGCCCGCGCGTGCACCGCGCCCGCGACCTCGAAGGTGAAGTCGTTGTAGTGGGCGTGGACCACGCCTTGTGCGCGCAGGTCGCCTCCGACGTAGAGCGCTCCGTACGACATCAGGTCCCGTACGACCAGGTCACCGAGGACGACCAGCATGCCGAGGCCGGACGCGTGGTCGTCCAGGAAGCCGTGCACCACCAGATCGCCGTCGACAACCAATGCGATGTCCGGGTCGGTGTCCTTGGGGAGGACGAGGTCGCCGGTGTGGTGGTACCAGCCGTGGTCGTGCGCGTGGAAGCCGGCGACCTGGCCTCCGGTGCGCCGGGCCACGGCGGAGGTGTCCTACAGACGGTCGAAGCGCTCCCGCCATGCGGACAGCGTCAGCACGAGGCTCCACCCCGTCCGATGACCTCCCCCTGCCCCGGGTACAGCTGCTCGTACACGGGCGCGAACTCGAACGGGTACTCCACACAGGCCTCGCCCGCGAAGCACCGCACGGCATGGTGGCGCATGCGGGGCCCGTAGGTGCCGTGATCGATCAGGTCCGTGTAGGTGCGCCGCTTGCCCAACTCCAGGAGGCCGGCCGTGTCGGCCAGGTAGACGTCGAAACCCGGGTACATGAGCCCCAGGTACGGCATGTCGTCCAGGTCGAGGGCGAACACCGGGTACTCGCCTTCCTCGTCGGGCTCGGTGACGGCCAGGATGCGCCGGGAGTCCGAGCCGCCGGGCAGCAGGAAGCACTCGGGGAAGTGCCCGGACAGCCACGAGAACTCCGTTCCCCAGAAGTCTCCCATCTCGTCCGAGACCACCTGGTCCAGTGGCCGGGGTGCGAACCCTCCGTCCGGGGTGAACCACTCGTGGCGCTCCAGCAGACTGGTGTCGTACGCCAGCCAGGCGCGCAGACTCGGCGGCAGCGGGCGCCCGGACGGGAACACGGCCGCCGCGAGCACCTCCTCGGCCATCGGCCTGGCCTCACCACCCTCCACCCAGGGCACGTTCACATGCGGCAGCAGATGCGGCAGCGCGCTGGCCCGCGGATCGCGTCGCACCACCTCGATGACCCGCTCCGTCAGCGGCACTCCGTGCATGGGACTCACCTTTCGTTCGTTCGTGATGGGCGCTCATGGGGCTGTGTGATCAGGGTCAGGGCAGGAAGGGGCGGGCCCAGTCCGCGAACCGCTGTCCCAGCTCCGCCTGTGCCGACGCGAGGACGGCGTCGGGGTCCTTGGCCACGGGCAGGCCAAAGTGCTGGTTCAGCCAGGCCACATACTCGTCGTGGCCGCAGCTGTGCGGCCTGTCCTCGTCGCGATAGAAGTAGGCCCTCTCCCAGTCGACGCTGATCTCCGCGTCGAAGCCGAGCAGTTGGAACAGCTCGTGCACGTGCCGGGCCACGACGTGCTGCCCGCCCTCGTCGCCGAAGACGACCACGGGCAGGGCGGCGAGGTCGGTCCGGTCGTCGATCTTCCAGAGCGCATAGAAGGAACCTCCGCAGGTGGCCTGAGCGAAGGGAATCAGCCGCCCGGTGAACGCAGGGTCGTCCGACCATCCCGCCACCAGACCGGAGAGGTCGCCGTAATCCGTCAGACCGAATCCGTCGGCGAAATTCTCATAGCCGATCCGGTCCTGAAGATCCTTCAGGAGGTTGAATTCGGCGACGGGTGAGTATGTGATATTCATTGCGTATCCGATGGCGAGAAGAAGAGGTGGGGGACTTATGTCGGACAGTTTCATGGTGGCCGCCCGCATTCCCATGTCGCGAGACGGTTTCGAGGCGTGGCTGAGCGCTCCTGTAGCGGACCTGAGCGTGATCGTGAACCCAGCCGACATGTTTGACGGGTGGTTGTGGAACGGCCGTCGCGCAGACACGGAATGGGATTCCGTCGGCACGGCGATGACACCTCGGGAGTTTTTCTCGGAGCGGGTCGAGGATTCTTGCGAAGGTGGCGGAGCCGCCGATGTCCTGCTGTATCGAGACGGGGCGCTGGAGGCTTATCTCCTCCATCTTGGATACCAGGAGTGGAGCGTCCATACGGCCATGCTGATGTTCGCCGCGGCCGGGGAGTTCAAGTCCGGGTCCGCCGAGGACACCGTACTGTTCTGGGCTGAGACCGGCGCCAACCTCTGGCCCGCCGACGCCGACGGGTGGCTGGCGGTGCTGTCCGTCGGCAGACACGGCGCGCGGTTCGTCGACGCCATGGACCTGACTGACGCGGTGGCCGGTCTGCGTCCGGTGGAGAACCGCTTCTTCGAGCTGGTCGAGCGGCTGGCCGAGGAGGAGGAGTCCTGGGACTGGGACTCCGGCCAGGACTTCCGGACGGAGACACCTCGCGACCCCGCATTCACGGATCCCTCGGTTCTGGGACGGCCGGGCCCACGGTAGGGGAGTGCGGGGCGTCGTCCTCCCGGATGCGCTGCCAGGCATTGCGGCACAGGTCGGCAGCCGGTTCGGACGGTACGAGGACGCGGAGTGATGTCGGCGATCCGGTGATCGGCTCGCATGGCGGATTCGTGAGCGTCTTCGGCAGCGTCTTCAACTGCCGTCCCGCCGCCCGGCCGGGCCGTGGCCCTGACGGCCACCCGGCCTTCCACCAGGGCGACTTCATACCCGTCACCCGCCGTCAGCCAGCCCACCGGCCCCGCCTTCCGCTCAAGAGAACTCAAGATCGTCACAGCGCTGCCGGGATCGGGCACTCGGAGTGACGATGAGCGGAACGCTAGGTGCAGCCACTGACAGTCGTCCGGGCGAATCTCTCCGGCGCACGAGGACTCAAACCCACCGGAACCCATCGGCGCATCCGGAGAACCACGTAATCACCGTACGTACCAGCACCCGGAGCGCGCCGTGCCGCCGGGTGGCCGAGGCGTACCTGTCGACGACCTGGCGCCGTGGCCGGTCACTCCGGCCAGGGACGGACGGGCGGACGGATTTCGAGTCCGTCGTCGCCTCGTCCGCCTCCGTGCGGCCCCCGAGGCGCCTTGCGCCGGCGACCGCGTTTGGAGGCACGTGAATTGGGATGACTGACAAGTGCTGTTTGCGACGGCTCCTTGTGACCCGGTTTCCCCGCAGCGCAGACAGTAGGTGAAACCATGTAACTCGCTACGGAAATCCGGCAGGGGAGGTTGCCGCACGACAGGTGATGTGAGTGGGCGCGGTTACAGTGCCCGCATGTCTGGTGATCTTCGGGATGGTGGCCGATACGACGAGTCGCTGCCGGTGTGGGATCTCGCCGGCGAGACGGCGGCCGTGACCGACGAACTCACTCTCCCGGACAGGTCGACGCGGCGTGTGTCACCTCGGAGGGCCGGATCCAGGTTGGTTTCGGTAGTGATGTCGCCATGTTGTCCCACCGCTGACCTCGGTCGGTGCGCCGCGCCGCCTGCGAACACCATGTCTGGGCACAAGGGAGGCGGTGACCATGCCGCTCGATGACCGCCACATCTTGGCTCTGCTGAAGGACCTCGACGATCCCGATCACACAGAGGTCCCCCGGAACTACGACCACGCTGAAGCGCGAGCCCGGTTCGACAAGCTCGCAGCCAGGCTGGAACATCAGTTCCACTGCATCTGCAGCGTCGATCGAGGGGTCCAGGACGCCAGCCACCACGGGACGATCGTCATCCCCGCCGCCGCGACAGCCAGCGGCGACCGCATTACCATCACCGTCAGCCACTTCGGCAACCTCGTCGCCATGACGCTCGGGAATCCCGGTAGCTACGACGAGGACGAAGAACTCCTTCTTCTCGAGAGCACCGACCGTCGCCGTATCGACGACGAACTCGAAGCACTCCGCTACGTCGCTGTCTCCGAGCACCTGCTCCACAAACGCTACGACGGCGTCGGCAACCTTGCGGCCCGCCACCCACGCAAGCATCCACCGACCTGGTGGGACCGTTTCTTCGACTACCTGTGAGGCGTCGTGCGTGCGGGGAGTGCGAGCGTGTGCGCAGCCGGCTCTCTCGGTGTGGCTGTGTCATTCTCCAGGGATGTCGTTTCGAAGCGACGTCGGGAGTCACCTGTCGACTGCTGCATGATCAATATCGATGAGAATGATCTGCCGGGTTGCTTGCCGCACCGCGGATGCCTCCTATCGATCCGCCGAGCCGGTCACGGAACAGTCGAGGATCCGCCCGTCCACCGTGCCGATCAGCAGTCGCCCAGGGCAGACGAGCGTGAGCGAGAGCGGCACCACGGGCCAGCCGCCGACATCCAGGCGTTGCCGCCACCGCACCGTCCCGTCCGAGGCGCGCAGTGCCACCAGCTCACCGGAGGTGAAGGCGACGTAGACCGTGTCCTCGTTCCCGTCCAGGGCGGTGGCCGGGAAGTCGGCGGTGAACACCCAACGCGCGGCTCCGTCCTCGAGACTCCGGCGTACGACGAAGGCGTTGCCGGGGAGCAGGCCCGCACCGCTGTGTACAGACCCCGCGTGCACCAAGTCCCGCCCTTCCCCGGTGCCGACCTCGATACCTGGCCCGCCGAAGAGGTGCCGGGCCTGCTCGGTGTCCCAGTCGAGGGAGAACAGTCGTCGTACCACGGGTTCGGTGTCCGGGCCCGCCGGGTCGACGGCGACCACCCACTTGTTCCGCCCCGGCTCCTGCTTCTCGCCCTGGAGTACGAGCAGTTGCCGACTGTGACGGATCGGAAAGGGGTGATTGAAGCGGTCGAATCCGCCCAGTGACACGCGCGCCTCGGGGGTAACTCCCGCAGGGCTGACCAAGGCGGCCGGTTCAGAGGCGCGCCGGTCCCCGCCCGTGGAGCGGAGCACGAGCCAGCCGTCGTCACGCGCGGTGAGCGCGGCGGAAAAACCTGCGGCGAGGGAGCCGAGCACCTTCCCGTCCGCGAGGGATACGCGGGCGACGAGCGGTGGCTCGACCACCGCTTCACCGCCCTCCCAGCGCACACGCCTCCGCTCCACGTTGACCCAGGCGTCGAGCTCGCCGGCCCTGACCACGAGCTGCCGCCCGCCCTCCCGGTCCTGAACACGCCACTCCAGACGTCCGTCAGGCAGCCATGTCTCCGCCATTACGCCGTCCAGGCAGGCCAGCACCCGTCCGTCCCGCAATCCGTGGACGTCCCACACCTGTCGGCGCGGCTCCCACCGCGGCTCACGAGCCAACACGGCAAGCGACTCGACGCCCTGGCGGGTCGCCTCGTCCTTCGTGAGCTCCTCGAACTCGATCCACCGCCCGCTCAGTTCCTCCTGCTGGACGGACCCTTGAGCGACGTCGCTCCAGTCGGACCGCTCGATGACCGCTTCGAACCCGTGCGTATGCGCCTCGCCGGCTTCGGAGTCGGAGTCATCGGGTGGAGCCACGACAACCCGCAACGCGTGCTGGGTCTGCCACGCCACGTGCAGCACTTCACGCGCGCCACGTATCACCGAGGTAGACCGCCCGGACCTCAGATCCAGCAGCAACAGCTCGCCCTCGAAGAGGCAACCCCCGTCGTACGACCCGGTCCCGATGGCGACGACCGGCAGCGTCGGGTGAAAGGCAAGGCAGTGCACAGGCCAACTCGACTCCACGAGCCACCGGCACCGCAGATCGTCCGTGCCATAGATCCCCACGGGGTACGGCCACCATCGATTTACGTCGATCCCGCAGCCGGACCACTGCGGGTACCCCAGATTGCCGCCCACACCGACGAGTCCTTGCTCCTCGCTGACGGCCACGGCCGAGGGTACGCCGATCTCGGCGAAGGAATGGTTGCCGAGCGCGCGAAGAACGGTCAGTGGACTGGACATATCGGCCTGACTCTTTGATTGGTTGAGGATCGGTTTCGCATTCAGCGGTGTCCGATGAACCCGCGAGCTTGCCGCTCGCCCACTTGCACAGGGGGCCGGGCCGGAATAGTCGTCGCTCACGCGAGGGGTCGCCGGCCAAGGGGAGCGGCGGCGGCCAGGAGGCGCGCCGCGTAGAGGCCGCCGACGTCGATGTCGTCCCATTCTTCGTCGTCTTCCCAGGGGTCGGGTACCGCGAGCGCCTCCAACGCGGCGTCGTAGTCGATCTCCTCGATGCCTCCGGTGACCCGTGTGGCGACCTCGACACGGTCGAACTGCGCCGGCCACAGGTGGTCGACGAGCACGCCGCCGGTGTACGGGGGCGCGATCGAGTCATAGTGATCAGAACGGAGGCAGAATCTGCCGGGGCGGTGTACGGACTCCAGAGCCATGACCGACCCGCCGGTCACCCCGGCGCGGCACTCGATACGCCTGGCGGCCACCACGGAGTACGTGTCGGTCGGCGCGACGAAGGACCCGGTGACGGTGAGGTCGCCCAGCATCATGACCCGCGCGCCGTCCTCCAGTACGAGGTCGCCATCGACCGTGACATCACCGTCCACGACACGGACCTGCCCTTCGGGCACCGCCACCCGGCCGGACAGTAGCCGCCGTTCTCCGCCGGGAAGCACCTCCGGCATCAGCCGGAGCACCACCCACTCAAGCGGCAGACAGCCCGCGAGCAGCCATGCGTCAAAGCCATCGGCGTCGGTCAGATCCTCCGGGACGGGCCCCGGACAGCCGTCCAGGCCATCCGCTTCGACGCTACCGGTCTCCTCGGCCAGGGTTTCCCGTAGCGCGCGATACGCCGCCTCGACCCGATCTGGTCGCAGCGGAAACGCCTGGGGCGGCCAGATGTCGAATGCGCCCGTCACCATCGCTTCCCCCTCCAACAGCTGTGATCACGTGTTCGGGCATGGTCGGAATGGTAGGGATTCGGCAGTCCCGGACCGCCTTGGGAAGGCGGATCGCTCCTCGATTCGGTGGAGGGTCGCGTAGTTCTACCGACACCGTGCCGGTGGTCAGGGGCCGAAGCGGGTCGGCCGGGCCGTCGAGCCCCGCGCGGCACAGAACGGGGAACCGCAGCACTGGAACAGGTGCTACGGACGCATGTAGGGGATTCCCCAATGCTGGCGGGTCGATCAGAACGCATGATCGATATCGCCCGTACGGCTGTGGGCTCCTGCCCCCGGAGAGCCCCGCCGTACGGGCTGTTGGCGTCGGACCGACGTCCCAGGAGAACTCCGTGAGCAAGCGTCAGGGGCGACATGCCCGACCGTCGAGACGTGCCGCCGCCGTCCGGCGGGCGGCGGCCGTGGGCGGCCAGGCAGTCAGCGCGGTGGCCCTGCTCGGCGCACTGGCCGGCACGGTCCACGCCGACGGGAACAACGGGACCGGCACCATCAAGATCACTGTCATCGGTGACTTCTACACCAGTGGTGAAGGAGCCTCGGCGGGACGTACCGCACCGTCACCGTGACCGGTCCGGACGGCGATCTCGTGAATGTCATCGACCCGGCTCATGAGTCGGCGTCGGCTCCCACCCTTCAGGCCCTCTCCCGGGTCCAGCAGCTGAACCCCAACATCACCTTCGAGATCACCTTCGTCCCAGTCTCCGGCGCGACCCGAGACTTCCTGTGCAACGTGACCCGGCCGGGCACGGAGTTCGAGCACTCCCCGCAGATCGACGCGGTGAACGGCGCCGACATCGTCATCGTCGGCATCGGCGGCAACGACGCGCACTTCGGTGACTTCGCGAAGACCATGCTCACCTCCAAGGAGGCGACGACCGAGGCGGACTTCGGGAACTTCATGACCCCGCTGCAGGACGGGAGTTACCTCAACGCGCAGCTCGCGGTCTACCAGGACATCGCCAACCGGATGAGCCCCGACGGCACCGTGATCGCCCTCGGCTACCCCAAGGTCATGCCGGACCAGGTGCCCAGCGGTTCGCCGTCCCCGGTGAGCGAGCTGCTGATCAGCAGCCGCGAGGCCCAGCTCGCCAACCAGTTCGGCGAGACGATCAGCAGCCTCAACCAGCAGGCCATCGAAACGCTGGCGCAGAGCACCGGCCCCGCAACTTCCTCTACGGCGACGTGACCAATGCCCTGGCGGGCCACGAGCTCTTCACCCAGCAAGAGGGGCTCAACGGCCTGGACTTCCTCAACCTCCAGGGCTCGTACCACCCCAACGACCTCGGCCAGACACTCATCTCCAACGCCCTGACGCCGACGGTGAACCAGGCCGTCGGTTACGCCCTCGGCAATCTGGGCCTCGTCGGTCCACCGGCACCGGACCCCCAGCCGCTGCCCACCGTCGACACCCCGCCGGTGGTCGACCCGCCGATCGACTCGCCTCCGGTCGAACAGCCTCCGCCCGTGGACCCGGGCGACCCCGGTGGCCCCGTGGTCGACCCCCCCCGCCCGTGGACCCGGTCCCCGACCCCGCCCCCGAGGGCTGCGGCTGAGGCGGAGCGGAAGGCAACGGAGACACATATGTCGCGACTTCTCCGCGAGATCGAGGACATCATGAAGTCCGAGATCCCGCTCTGCGGCCCCTACCGTTTGACGGGCAAGGTCCCGGACTCCCTCAGGGTCGTTTTCCTGCTGCCGTACATGCGCGAGATGTCCCTGATGTGCATGGGCCCCCTGGCGCTGTACGACCTCGTCAACCGTGGCTCGGACATCCCCGCCGTCGCGGAACGCGCCATCCGCTACAGCTGCCTGCGGGCGAGCGGCAACCGGCTCGCGCCGCCGGAGGGCGAGGTCTACCGCACGATCGAGTCGGCGTCACCGGTAGCGACGGCCGACATCGTCGGGGTGAGCATCGCCAACTCCGGTGACCTGCCGTCGTTCTTCCGGCTGCTGGATCTCGCGGGCATTCCGCGGCGCAGCGCGGACCGGGTGTTCGGACGGCACCCGCTGGTCGTCGGCGGCAACGGCGGCTTCGCCAACCCCGAGATCCTCGCCGACTACGTGGACGTCGTCGCCCTGGGCGAGGGCGAGGCGTCCATGGTCGAGCTGATCCGCGTCGTGCACCGGGCCAGGGGCGCGCATGCCGCCATGGATCCCGAACTCGCCAAGGAATCCGTGCTGGAGGAACTGTCGCGCGTCCCGGGGCTCTACGTACCGGCGATGTACGACTGCGAGCTGCGACCCGGCGGCGGTGTCACCGCAGTCCGCCCCCGCACTCCGCGGGTACCGGCGAAGGTACGGCCGCAGTTCCTGGGCCTCGACGAACTGCACGCCGCGCACTTCGTGGCGCCCATCTCCAACGGCAAGCGGGGCGTGGTCGTCCCGACCCTCGGCTGCCGCTGGGCCTGCCACTTCTGCACCCTGGGCGTACCGCCCTTCCGCCAGGCCCCCTTCGAGCTCCTGGACGCCTACCTGGCAGAGCTGGAGAAACACGACATCGCCCAGGTCGTCATCAGCTCGGCGACCTTCACGCAGTACGGCAAGCGTTACGCCCTGCTGGACTGTCGGCGCTCACGTAATTAGCCCGTCGAGGTGTGATCCGCTCACGTAATTAGCCCGTCGAGGTGTGATCCGCTCACGTAATTGACCCGCTTGCTGCTCGTCGTGACCCAGTAGCGCGCTCGTGGTGTTCGTCGAGGTTATGGCGAGCGTTCGGGTGTAGTTGTGAAGATCGTTTCTCTTTCTCGTTCAAGATCCTTTCCCGTTGGCCCTGGTAGCCGGGGGGCGGATGGCGAGGAGGACGTTCTACGTGATCGATATAACCGAGATCCTGGTGCACTGGTATGCCGGGCGGTCTCAGCACGATGTCGCGGGTTCGCTGGGGGTGGCCCGCGGGACGATCCGCCGGTACGTGGAGCCGGCGATCGCGGCCGGGTTCGTGCCCGGCGGGCCGCCGGTGTCCGAGGCGGAGTGGGCGGTGCTGGTCAAGGAGTGGTTCCCGCATCTGACGGATACCCGGTTGCGGCAGGTGACCTGGCCGGAGTTCGACAAGCACCGCGAGTACATCGCCGAGCAGTTGCGGGCCGGGGTGACCAAGGCGACGATCCATCAGCGGCTGCGCGATGAGCGCGGGGTGCCCGGTTCGGTGGCCTCTCTCAAGCGGTACATCGCGGCGAACTTGGCCGAGGACGCGGTGAGGGCGAAGGTCACGGTGCTGCGGGCGGATCCGGAGCCGGGGCTGGAGGCGCAGATCGACTACGGGCTGTTGGGTTCCTGGACCGATCCGCGCACTGGACGCTCGCAGCGGGTCTGGGCGTTCGTGATGGTGCTGTCGCACTCCCGGCACATGTTCGTCCGCCCCGTGGTCAGCATGGACCAGGCTTCGTGGACGGCCAGTCACGTCGAGGCGTTCGCGTTCTTCGGCGGCGCTCCGGCGCGTCTGGTGCCGGACAATCTGAAGACCGGGGTGGACAAGCCCGACCTCTATGACCCGAAGCTGAACCGTTCCTATGCCGAACTGGCGGCGCACTATGGCACGTTGGTGGATCCGGCGCGTGCTCTGAAACCCAAGGACAAGCCCCGGGTCGAGCGCCAAATGCCTTATATACGTGATTCATGGTGGAAAGGCCGGGAGTTTACGTCTTTGGTCGAGATGCAGGCGTCGGCGTTGCACTGGTGCCGTGAGGTCGCGGGCCGGCGCAAGCACCGCGGTCTGGACGGCCGTACTCCGGCTGAGGTGTTCGACCAGGCCGAGGCCGGAACGCTGACCCCGCTGCCGGCCGCACCGTTCATCCTGGCGGAGTGGTCACGGGCCAAGGTCGCCCCGGACGTGCACGTGAAGTGCGGCAAGGTACTCTACAGCGTTCCGTGGAAGCTGATCGGGAGCCACGTCGACATCCGAGCCACGGCGACGATGGTGCAGATCTTCCACCAGGGCGAGCTGGTGAAGACCCATGTCCGTCAGGACAAGGGCCGGGCCACGGACATCGCGGACTACCCGCCGGAGAAGATCGCCTTCCATGCCAAGACCCCCACCTGGTGCCGTCGGCAAGCCGAGGAGACCGGGCCCGCGACCACCGCGATCATCGCCGAACTACTGGATGGCCCGGCCCTGCACCGGCTGCGTTCAGCCCAGGCGATCTTGAATCTGGCCGACAAGCACACCGACGCCCGGCTGGAAGCGGCCTGCCGCAAGGCCGCCGCAGCCGGCGACCCGTCGTATCGCACCATCCGCAACATCCTGGCCGCGGGGCTGGGAGGACACCGGGCACGACCGGCCCACCGGCGACGCCGGCGCCCCGGCGTTCCTGCACGGCCCCGAGCAACTGTTCGCCGACGTCATCCCGTTCCCCGCGAACACCGCGACGACGACCGGCACGACGAGCACGCCCCCCGCCGCTCGTCATGCCGATGCCCACGGCGGCGAGCCGGGCACCGCCTCGTGACCGGCACCGACACGGTCGCGCTGCCCCGCAAGGACGCTATCGCGCTGGCCCAACTGCTGCGGACCCTCGAGACGGTGCTGGACATGGACGACGTGTCCGTCGCCAACGCCCTGGACGCGCACTTCGGTTTCGACGGCGCCGTCGACGTGCTGTTCACCACCGCCGGCCTGCACGCCGACACCCTCCACGGCTTGCTCACCCACCCCGCCGGACACCCCCAGAAGGCTGAGACCACACGATGACGATCCTGCGCCCCGCGCTGGCCGACAGCCTCCGGGCCCTGAAACTGTCCGGGATGCTGGAAACCCTCGATGCCCGCCTCGCCCAGGCCCAAGGCGGCAACCTGGGCTACCTGGAGTTCCTGCAGATCCTCTGCGACGACGAGATCACCCGCCGGGAACAGGTCGCCATGGCCCGCCGCCTGCGCCGAGCCCGCTTCGAGGCCGAGACCACCCTCGAAGGCTTCGACTTCTCCGCCAGCCCCAAACTCCCGGCCGCACAGATCCGCGACCTCGCGGCACTGCGCTGGCTGCAAGCCGGAGAATCGATCATTGTCTACGGGGCCGTCGGCGTCGGGAAGACACACGTCGCCCAGGCCATGGGACACCTCGCGATCCGCGCAGGAGCCGAGGTCCGCTTCCACAAGACCAGCCGCATCCTGGCCGACCTGGCCGGCGGCCACGCCGACCACACCTTCGACAAACGCCTCGCCGCGCACATCAAGCCCGACCTGCTGATCCTCGACGACTTCGCGATGCGCGAGCTCACCGCAACGCAGGCCGACGACCTCTACGAGCTGATCTCCCAGCGCGTCGCCGAGGGCCGCTCGATCGCGATCACCGCCAACCGCGCACCGCAGGACTGGTATCCGCTGTTCCCGAACCCGGTCGTCGCCGAGTCACTCCTGGACAGACTGATCAACACGAGCCATCAGGTCTTCATGAACGGCCCCTCCTACAGGCCGAACAAGCGCCCCAAGGACCCGAAGTAGACCCGATCACCACACCCGGATTGAGGGGTGCCCCGGAGTTCGCCCCTCGCGGTGGGTCGGTCTGGTCCAGGTTCAGCGGTCCGGGAGCATGAAGATCTGCACGCTCCCGGACCCCGTCGAAATCTTCAGCTCTGGTGAGCCTCAGCAGCGGCAGAAAGCTCTGCCCACTCCTCCCAGGTCTTGAGACGCTCGGCGTAGACCTGCGGGACGAGTTGGTGGGGGAGGGTGCCAAAGAAGACCCGCAGCGGAGGGTTGTCGGCGTCGACGAGCTTCAGCAGCGCCGGGCCGACGCCGTGCGGAGCGGGCAGCGGCATGGCGGTGAACCCGGCCATGACCGCCTCCCGCACACCGTCGTAGGCGGCCAACGGCTCGGCCGAGACGGCGGACTTGCCGAGATCTGTGCTGAACGGGCCGGGCTCGACGACGGTGACCTTGATACCGAAGCCGGCGACCTCCTGGGCCAAGGCGTCGGCGAAGCCCTCCACCGCCGTCTTCGAGGCGGTGTAGGCGCCCATCGTGGGGAAGGTCGTGTGGGCGAGCATGCTCGACACCATGACGAGGTGGCCGCTGCCCTGGGCACGCAGGTACGGCAGTGCCGCCTGGGTCACCCACAGGGAGCCGAACAGGTTCGTCTCGAACTGCGCGCGGATGTCGCGCTCGGAGAGCTCCTCCACCATGCCGAACACGCTGTAGCCAGCGTTGTTGACGACCGCGTCCAGACGCCCGAAGTGCTCGTGGGCCTGCTGTACGGCCGCGGTCACGGCGGTCTTGTCCGTTACGTCCAGGGTCAGCGGCAGGACCGCGTCGCCGTGCGCGGCGACCAGGTCGGCCAGGGAGTCGGCGTTGCGGGCCGTTGCCGCGACCTTGTCGCCGCGCGAGAGCGCCGCCTTGGCGAACTGGCGGCCCAGGCCGCGGGAGGAGCCGGTGATGAACCAGATCTTGCTCATAGGAGGTACTCCAGAAGGTGGGGCGAAGTTAGCAGGAGGAACTGTAACCCATTGCGGTACTGAGTACCACTTCGGTTCTGTGTACACTTCCGGCATGGCCGAGACATCCAGGACGTCATCCCCACGCGGCAGCGCGCAGCCCTCGCTGCGCGAGCGGACACGAGCCGCGATGCGCGCCGAAGTCAGCGAGATCGCGTTCCGGCTCTTCGCCGAGCAGGGCTTCGACAACACGACCGTCGAGCAGATCGCCGCCGAGGCGGGCCTGTCGCGCACCACCTTCTTCCGGTACTTCGGCACCAAGGAGGAGGTAGTCCTCGAGAAGTTCGGAGAGCTCGGCCACGAGGTCGCAGCGGCTCTCGCGGCCCGCCCCGCGGGCGAGCGGCCCTGGGATTCGCTGCGTCACGCCTTCGACGTCGTCGCCCGGCCCCAGGCCGACGAGTCAGAGCAGTCCCTGAGCTTGATGCGGCTGCTCAGCGACGCCTGCGCCCTGATGACCCGCCAGTGGGAGAAAACCCAGGGCTGGCAGAGCATCCTGGTGCCCGAGATCTCCAGTCGGCTCGGCGGCAACTCGGAATCCGCTGACGATCCCCGCGCCCGCGCACTCGTAGCGTCAGCGATCGCCTGCCTGGACGCCGCCGCCGACGCCTGGACGGCCGGCGGAGGCGCGACCCCGCTGTCTGTGCTACTGGACCGAGCGATGGGCGCGCTGAGCCAACTGAGCGAGGAGATCCCGACCGGGCGATAGAAACACCGTGCCCCCACTCCTCGCACAGTGAGACCGTGGGAACCTCGGCTGCCAGCGCACGCACCGCAGAACGTTCTGCTGGGGAATCTCTTCGTCATGCAGGGGCAAACGCCGGAGGACGGCCCCGGCCTGGCCCGTGCGCATCCCGGCGGCATCGTGGGGCCCGCACGGGCACCGAATCCTGCGGCATCTCCAGCCACTGCTCGCCGGTCCTGAATCGCCAGATCACGCCCTCGAACTGCTGGCGCAGCCGCTCGGGGTACGGTCCATACTCGCCGACCGGCAGGTACGGCTCGATGAACTCCCACTTCACATCGGTCAGCTGCGTACGCGTCACGCAAGACGAGCTACCGGATCGAAGATCAGCACGAGGGAGAATCCGCTCATTGATCACGACCCGATACGCGCCCCAAGCCTCACCATCCCGGAGAGGTCTGCTCGGAGGAATGCCGTTGAGGTGGGCAGGGTGGCGAAGGCCGGACGAGGAAGACAGTACGGGCCGGTGTGATCAGGGGCAGGGCTCGGGGCCGGATCAATTACGTGAGCCGACCCCGGGTCAATTCCGTGAGCGCCCACAGGACCGGCTGCGCGAGCACTCCCACCGCATGGACGGCAGGGCGACGACCATCATCGGCTCGATCCGCGCCGACGAACTGTCCGCCCGCTATCTGGACGCGGTCTCCCAACTCGGCGACACCGGCCACTTCTTCACCGAGCTGAAGCTGGGCGGCCCACGCGGGATCGTCACCCTCGCCCCCGAGTTCGCCGCTCCCGACCTCGTACGCATCTTCAACAAGACGATGGCACCGCAGCGGGTCCACCGGTCAATCGACCTGCTCCGGGAGAACGAGCACTTCGCCCACATCATGCTGTACTTCATCGTGGGCGCCCCCGGAGAGACGGCCGCCGACCGCCGTGCCGTCGCCGATTACGCGGTCGACGTCTTCCGGCGCTTCAACCGTGCGAACGGCACGGTCATCCTCAAACTCCAGCAGTTCATGCCCGAGCCCGGAACCGTCAGCCAACGGCTTCCCATGGCCGACCCCGCGCTCATGGAGGGCCATGTCGAGGAGATCCGCGAGCGCCTGCGCGAACTCGTCGGCAAGGAGGCCTACGAGCGCAATTACCGCATCGCATGGGACCAGGCCAGCCGGCTCCTCCTCGAAAGCGTCTGCCTGCGCGGTGACCGCAGGATCGGACACGTCCTGGAGTCACTGCACGACGCGGGCGTCGATCCGGCCCGGATCTCCGCCGAGCGACTGCGCGAGGCACTCACCGCCCACGGCCTGGACCACGGCCACTACCTGAGGCGGCTGGACCCGTACGAGCCGGTTCCCTGGGAGGTGGTCAACGACGTCGACCGCGACCAGGAGAGCAGGCTCATGACCGAACTCAACCGGAGGGGCGCCGGGGAGAGGCCCACGGGCATGGGCACACCAGGGCTGCTGATCGTCTGAGAGCGAAGTGCCGTTGACGCATGCGGGATCACCTTGTCGCCTGTGCGGAGGCATTGGCGCAGCGGTTGGCGGGCTCGGAAGCCTCGGACGGCTTGGTGCGGGTGACGACGGCGCCAGGCGGACCGGTGTAGGGCGAGCCCGGGGTAGGGGTGAGGTCCACCCGCCCAGAGGAGGCCGCTGATCAGGGCTCAGCGCGTGTCCACCACGACCGGCCGGATCAGCTTTACCGGTTCGTCGCCCGGCTCCTCCCGGAATCCGTCGGCGTCACACACGGTGTACGGTCCCCAGAGCCGCGTGAAGGCAGTGCTCGCGAGATACCACCGGCCGCCGACGAGTGTCAGGGAGTAGTACGGATCCTGGGGGTCGACATCGACGAGGGACGGATCGACGCCGCACAAGACGTTCACGCCGAGTCGTTCCCCGATGTGCTCCGCGAAACGAAGGTCGGGATACGGCCCAAGGTCACACTCGTACACATGCACCACAAGACCGAGCGGCCACGCCGGATCCTCGGTGGGCTCCAGACCCGCCCACAGGCCTCCGGTATCGTCCGGGACATCGGCTCCGGGGGGCTGCAACACCAACCGCGTGCCAGGCGGGAACAATTCCGCGAGTGCGGCAACCACGTCGGCAACAGTGAGTGGCCGCGACACGGTGACACTGAACATGACGCCACATAACCACACCCGGCGACTGGCGCGAACTGTACTCGACGAGGCAGAGGCCGAGAGACGGAGCAGCACTGATGGACGAGGACGAGAGCATACGCCGCTATGGTCTCCACCCGGTCGGCACCGACCTCGACGAAGTGCGCGAACTGCTGAGAGGCCAGACGAAGCGTGAGCGACACTCGCAGGGCACGGGCGACACAGAACTGATGAAGCTCTGCTGCGTCCAGTTGTTCAATACCGGTGCCATCGATGACGTACTCCTCATCTGGAGCGCGAAGACCGCGAGCATGGACGCCGTCTGCTCGATCGATGTCCAACTGCTGTGCGGTCGGGGACTAGCCGAGACAAAGGCGTATCTCTCGCTGCTTCGTACACCTGAAGCGGAAGCGGCCCGTCAGCGGCTGCTCGAGTGCGAAGAGGCGGGCGACTTCGAGGGCTTCCGCGTCGACGAGTACTCGGCCCAGTACGCCGACTACTACGAGTGAGACAGCAGGTCGCAATCCGGTTTTCCCGTCAGGAACTACTCCCGGGCGGGCACGAAGTTGCCGGAGGCCAGGTCGTGCGGGTCGAGCAGCATCTCGCTGATCTTCGGGGACTCGCGGCACCACGGGGGCTGGGGGCTCGTCCAGGCCGAAGGCTGGGGGAGATCGCCGAGGATCCTCAAGCCCGCTCCTCTATGACGGCACGGACCTGGGGCAACACGCAGGCCGTCCGCTTCGAGCGGCACGCGACCGGACGGCCGCGTGCCGTGGAACCGATCAGCTCACGGAGCCGTTCGCATCCTGGTGCCGAACTCAGGACGGACCGTCCGCCCCGCCCGCAGGGGAAGAGGATTGCGCAGCCTGGCCACATATCGTCGGTACGCCTGTGCCTCGGCCGAGGTGCCCGCGACGGCGGCGAGGCGGTCGGGGAACATCACTCCTCCCGCGTGCAGTTGGGTATCCGTCCCGAACTGGTTGCCGTGCAGGCGACCGGTTACCAGCCGGCCCCGGTTCCAGGTCGGCTTGGACCGGCCGGCCACCACCGGGCCGCGGTTGACCTGGAACCAGACCTCGCGCTGGTTGCCGAACAGCACGACGCTCTCGCGGAGATCGCGTACGTCGGTGAACACGTCGAAGTCCCAGTCACCCGAGGCTCCCCCCGAGGCGTACTGCCCACGGAAGTGGTGCAGGAACCGGGGCAGGTCGACCGTCGCGCCGAACGGAACCACCGCGTCGGCGTAGGGCTCACCGGCGATGAAATAGATTCTGAACTCCAATCCGTACAGCCGTCCGCGGACCCTCCTCTTGACATGAAGTGAGAACGTGTCCGCGTCGTCATGGTGCCAGCGGCCCACGGCGCCGACATGCTTACTCAGGTACTCGAACGACAGCGTCTCCCGGTCCATCAGCAGGCCAGGGATACCTTCGACCGAGCCGTGCAGCAGATAGAGACACATCAGGTCCACCGGATGCGTGTCGTGTGCCAGCCCCGTAAAGAATCCGTCGGAAGAACTGTCCCGCAAAGGTGTCTCCAGCCGTCCCGCCCTCTACCGTGTCGTGGGCTCAGGGCAAATCTACGGCCCTCTTGGACCAGCACAACAGTCGAATGGATGAGTAGGGTCGAGCCGCGACGGATGTCGCGCCAGGACTGGAGAGGGTGCCATGTTGTTCGGGTCGCGGGCCGGATTCGGTTTGGAGTTCCACGTCGAACGGGATCCGTCTCTGTTGTGCGTCGACGTCTTCGTCGGCGGGCTCCATGTGAACGTGTGGGACAACGCTTTCTACGGGCCACTGCTGGTCAAGAAGCTCAAGGACGAGCTCGATCGCTTTCACGCGCCGACCGCGCCGCCGGTGCGTTTCGGCTCGCCGTTCGAGGCGTTTCGCCTTGCCGAGGACTGGATGCTCGACGACGCCGGTACAGGAACGGCATCCGAGGCCGGGGCGGAGCTCGCGAGGTGCCGGTTCCTGGACTGGGGCGAGTGCACCGATCGGGTGCTGGCGTTCGCCTTCCCCGACGGGGACCAGATCCACCTCGCCTGCCGGGTACACGGTGACGAGGGTCCGCGGGCGTCAACGGTGGTTTCGGTGAGCCGGACGTTGTTCGTCGAGACACTGGAGCGCGGCCTCGTCATCGCCGAACGCGAGTTGTCTGCCCGTCTTGCCGCCCTGAAGGCCCGCAGGCACCCTTGTGACAGCGGGGACGTGCCCAGCGCGCGTCCTCTCTGACGGCTTGTAGGTGGGCGTTGCTGCCGTAGGCGGCGTCGGCCATCCGACTGGCGGCGTCATGTCCCAGCGGGCCAGAGTGTCGAGCATGTCCAGAGCAAGGCGCCACTTCTCGCGGTACGTGACCTCGGGCGGGACGCGGGCGACGGCCCGCCGGCGGGCGTCCGACGCTCACTCCTCGGTCAGGAGTAGCCGCCATTGCAGGGGACACGAGGTGGTGTCGGTCGCGGCGTGGACGCCGACCGCGGCCTGACAGTTCGCCCTTTGCCCGACGATCTGCATTCTTGCGGGACGACGGCGACCGGCAGCTGTCCGCCCTTGGGCACCGACACGTCCTCGATCGCCCAGGCCGTTGGGTGGGTGAGGGGCGGCACCCGCTCACAGATCCGCCACTGTGCAGGCACTGGATCCAGTTCGACTGGTTCACGAACTGCTGCGGGTTCTGCTCGTTGCCGTCCGGTAGTCGCGAGGCGATGGCCTGGATCGATTTGCGGCGTCCGTCCAGCACGAGCCCCGCAGCTGGCGGCTTCCGGTCTGGGTACTTGTGCTTCCCACCGCGCTCGGCCCACCGCCGCCCGCGGTGCGGCTGGATATCGAGGGGGCAAGAATGCGGAATGGTTCGGGTTCCAACCAGGCCGCCGAGACCTGTCCGCGGTGGAGGGGCCCGCTGCGGGTACCGCTCAGGCCAGTTCCTCCGACACGACGTCGGTGGCCCGGCCCCGAGCGTTCGTGGCGGTTATCGAAACAGCGTCGAAGGCGGCATGCCGGGCGACCTCCAACGGAATACGACGACCGTCGACGAGCGTGACGAAGTCGGGATCGTCGGCGTCCGCGAAGGACTGACGTTCGTCCTCCCAGTCGATGTTGTAGCCGGCCCAGACGACCAGCTCGAAGGTGTCCTCGCCATCAGCATCGACATACACCTGGTCGGCGCGGCGGGTGCGCAGTCCGTCCTCGTCCCAGCTCTCGCAGAACATCGCGTCATAGCCATGCACCGCGCCGTCGAACAGCAGAATCTGCTGCCCCGACTCGGTGACCGCATACAGCAGCGCGGGCAAGTCGTCACCGACGATCAGCCCTTCGAACAGCTCCCCGTAGTAGCGCAGCTGGAATCGAGTCCGGCCGTCCTTGGATCGCAGCCGTGCCGCCCAGCCGGCCTCCAGCAGCCCTGCCCAGAAATTCCCGGTCACGTTACCGGGACGGTCAGCCGGCTCGGTCAGGCCGACCAGGTGAGGCGGCCCAGGGCGCATGGCCGTTCCGGACACGGATATGTCATTCGTCATGTGCTCAATCATCGAGTATCCGACCCAGACAGGCCAATGGCCCCAGGGTCCCTACGCATGCCTTCGATCCCGTCCGCGGTACCTGGCCCGGGGAAATTCTCGCCTGCCACACAGATGTCAAATACAGGTCGTGACAGCTGCCCGAAATGATTACTGTACTGGCGGGCTGGCCGGATCTCGCTGAGGTCCCGGCCAGCTGCGGTACGGGCCGAGCGCTGCGCTCGGCCCAGAGGGAGATCGTCCACTCCCACTCCGACCGGCACGCTGACCTGCATCTCACCGCCGGCGTCATAGGGCGTCTCGAAACCGACCTCGTCAGTTCGCCTGCGATCCGGCTTGTGCCGGGTTCGCAATGGGTGACGATTGGCCTGCGCACCAACACGGACATTCACCTGCTCATGACCTTGGTGAGTCTCGCCCTCAAGACGCATCAGACGTGTCCTGTTCCAGGCGACACGCCATCGGTGGCGTGCAATGATCGTTTCAGCGCCTCCCTTGCGCGCGAGGCCCCCAGGGGGCAGTTGAGGGCCGCTCCCTTCAGGCAGGTTGAGGTATGACGGTCGATACACGCGAAGCGGACGCCATCAGGCAGTCACGGAGCGCCTCAAGGGCCCCACTCTGCGAGGCACCCCGTTGAGGAGATCGAGGCCGCGGTAGCCACAGCGCACGCATCCTTCAGTGATCGGCGCATCCGCGACTTCGTCCCTGTGCTGGTCGAACGCAAGGCGCGGGCCGCATTGGACGCGCCCTCAGGCTGAGGAACTCGTCCTCGTCCGCTTCCTCGGGCGCACCACGCCCGGCGAGGGCCGCGTACCAGCTGGCGGCGGCCGCCAGCATCGCGACCGCGGCGATCCTCGTGATCAGGCGCAGGTGGGCGTACCTCAACAAGGGTGCGGCCGCCGAGGATTCCCGACCTGGACCTGAGTCGCCGGCCACTCCAGTCATGGGCGGCCGACCCCGGTTCCTCCCCGGGGCCGGGTCCCTGGCCGGCCGTCAGAGGACGGCGATGAATCCGCCGAAGGGGGCGGTGTCGACTGTGATCCGGGGGCCGTGCGCGGTCGTCAGGCGCAGGGCCGGGTCGGTGGTGGAGGTGTCGGCGAACAGTTGGAGCGTGGTCGGGGAGTGGATGTCCAGGTCGCGGAGGTCGAAGGTCAGCTGCTGGGCCTGGCCGGTGGGCGGGGTGTAGTCGGGGGCGGAGGTGTCGAGGCCGACGGGCATGGTGAGTGTCTTGCCGTTGACGCCGGCGATGTACCAGGTGCTGCCCTTGCGGCGGGCGACGACGACGTGGCTGGCGGGGTCGGCAGCGAGGAAGCGGGTCTCGTCCCAGGCGAGGGGGACGGTGCCGAGCAGTTCGCGTACTTCGCGGGACTGGCCGAGGTATGCCTCGGGGCTGTCGGCGAAGCCGTTGAAGCCGGACTGGTAGACCACGGTGAGGGCCAGCTCGTGGGCGTCGGTGGTGTGGCGCGGGCTCTGCGGCAGGGCGTAGGGGGACAGCAGGGTGGTGCCGTAGTCGAAGGCGCCGACGATGTTGCGGCTGATGGCCGCGATGGTGGTCTGCTCGGGGATCTGGTCGGCGAGCGCCTTGGTGTTGGAGTAGTGCTCGCTGGCGATGCCCGCCTCGACGCCGAGGAGGTGCGGGTAGGTGCGGTCCTAGCCTCGCGGGATGGTGGTGTTGTGGAGCACGATGTGCAGCTTGTAGCGGCCTGCGTCCTCGATCACCTCGCGCTGCCAGGCGATGAGCTGCTGCTTGTCGGCCTCCCACATGTCGACCTTGACGCCCGCGACGCCGGCATCGCGCAGCTTCTTGAAGTGGGCGCGGCGGGTGACGGCGTCGACCATCAGATCGCGCGGGGTGCCGGTGCCGGTGTTGTTGGCGCCGCCGGAGTTGTGCCAGAGGAAGAGTTTCAGGCCGCGTCGGTCGGCTTCGGCGACGATCCGTTCCAGGGGGACACGGTTCCCGGCCGCGTCGGTCATCTGGTCCCAGCGGGCGTCGACGAGGGCGTAGGGCCAGCCCATCTCCTTGCCCAAGTCGAACCAGTGAATCGTCTGCTCAAGGCTCTTGGGACTGTTGTGGTCCATCATCCAACTGAAGGTCGCGGCGTCGGGGCGGACCCAGGAGGTGTCGTCGAGCGCGCAGGGGACGCCGAGGTCCGTGGCGAGGGTGGTGTTGGCGACCTGCGCGGCGGTACGGGCCACGGCGACGAAGCGCCAGGGCGTCTGCCAGTGGCCGCTGACCTGGGGAGTGCCGGGGCCGAGAGTGCCGAGCGCCTCGTCGTCGTAGGGGAAGGCGATGGTGTACGTCACCTGGCCGGCGGCCGCGCTGAGGGCGGGCTGGGCGAGGTGGCAGGCCGGGTACGTGCCGTCCATGCCGGACTCGCTGGCCAGCACCCACCACTCCTGGCCGTCGTGTGCCGCGGTGCGGGCCAGCAGCGGGAAGGAGGCGCCGCGCGGCGAGGCGGTGGCGTCGCCCAGCGCGGGAATCGTGTGGTGGTCGCGGGGGATGTACCACTCCTGGTACTTGGGCTTCTGAACCGTGTAGGGGAGGGTGAACTGGGCTCCGCCGTCGGCCGGGACGTTGAGCGTCAGGCCGGTGGTCTCTCCCACCACGGTGTGCGTGGCGCCGTCACCGCGGTCCGGGAAGCGGTACCGGAACGCGGCCCCCTCGCTGTCGGCACGCAGCAGGATGTCCATCGGCAGGCCCTTGACGTTGCGCACCGACACCACGCGCTCGGTCATCTGCTTGCGCACCCGGGAGACCTTGCCCTGGAGCAGTTCGTACTCGACGTCCACCGTCCTCGGACGGCCGCAGTCGGTCAACGCCAGACGCCCGGCGAAATCCGCGTCGCCCAGAGTGAGCCCAAGAGGGCTGGGCGGAACGACCTCAATGAACCTCTTTCATCCTGAATATGTGCAGGTCATCAGGGTGTGGATGGCTTGGACGATGGTGCCGATGCGGCGGGTGGAGCATCTGGCACGTCGGAGGAGTCGCCAGGTTTTGAGCTGGGCGAAGGCGCGTTCCCCTGGAGCCCTCAGGCGGGCGTGGTCGCGGTTGAACTGCTGGTAGTGCTCGGGTTGTTCGTTGTGGTGGTAGTAGGGGGTACGGAAGGTGGCGCCGGCACCCTGGTAGGCCCGGTCGGCGAGGACGAGGATCTGCCGGGTGAGACATGCCTGGACGATGCCGTGGGCTCGCGCGGCGGTCAGGTCGTGCGTGCGGCCCGGCGTCGCGCGGGAGAACCACAGTGGGGTCCCGTCCGGGCGTGCGACGACCTGGACGTTCATGCCGTGCTGCTTGTGTTTCTGCGAGTAGTACGGCTGGTCCGCGGCGATGCGGTCGGTGGGGATGAGTGTGCCGTCGACAATGACGAAGTCTCCTTCGCCCAGTCCGGTCAGGGCCTCGTGCAGGCCCGGCGCCCAGGCGGCCAGGACGTCGAGTGTCTCGTCGACGTAGCGCCAGGCCGTCGCTTCCGACACCCCGAACCCGGCACTGGCCTGTGCGAACGTCTCGTTCTTCCGGAGGTGGGCCAGTGCCAGCAGGGCCTGCTTGAAGCAGCTCAACTTCCGCCACGGCGAGCGAAGTTCACGCCTTCGGGTGTAGATGAGCCAGGAGACATGCTCGACCAGCTCGTACGGGACGTCGAGCGTGGAAGGATACGGAACCAACGAAGCCCCCCGGCCGTCGGCGTGTTGAGTGAGATCACCACACCAACGACGAGGGGCTTCGCCACGTCACCCCACCTGACCAGCCCATTTCATCCCCACGGCACAGGATGAAAGAGGTTCAATGCCGCCCACCGCAACGGCGTACGTCGGGGTGCCGGAGTCCAGACGCAGCGTCACCCGTACCTGTCCGCACGGAGAGACCACCACGACCGGGCCGGCGCCGTTCGTTGCGGTGGCTGCCTGCGCGGCCCCTGCGGCCAGCGGAATCGTCAGGGCCGCGGCGGTCGTGGCTGCACCGGCGACGACGGTTCTCCGGGAGATCTGACCGGGATTCTGGTGACTCATGCGGATACGGATCCTTGGTATCGGTTGGACAGAACCCGGCCGACTTTGTTCGCCAGGGGTGAACCGACGAGGTTCCGCATCTGAACGATCATTGAGCAAACCGCTACCAAAAAATACCGAGCCGACCAGCCAAAGCACTTTCTTCTCGGTGTCCCCGGCCCGTCGTCGTGGCGGGGACGCCGACGGAGGTGTGGATGCTCAGCGTGTCCAGGACAACCAGGCTCGGATCGGCTAATCCCTTCCGCTTCTCCCGCAGCTGCCGGCGCAGCAGGTCGTGAACGTCCTGGTCGGTGCCCTCGTCACGCCAGAGATAGAAGTAGTACTTCACCGCTCCCGGTGGAGCCATGTCGTGCGGCAGGAACTCCCACTGACACTCCGTGCGGTTCTGGCAGAGGATCGCGTTCACGATCTCCCGCATCGCGTACTTCCCCTGATGCCCGCTGACCGACGGATGCCGGGCCTTCCACGCCGTGATCACGGGTTCAACGAGTTCCCACGGCTCGTCGGTGAGATCGCTCGAGTACGGCTAACGCATGCTCATGCCACAACCCAAGCGAACCCCGAACTCCCGACCGGCAGCAATGCCCCACTGTCACCCACGAGACCCCCAGCCGTACCAACGGACAGCACTCTCACGAACGCTCCACACCTCGCGAATTTGCGCGGCCGCTGAATCGCCCCGGGCTCTATCGTGTCGTTCATGTCCGCTGGTGTGCGTACTGATACGACTTCCCGACTCCGATCCACCCTGACCGGCCACGAACACGGCATCTGGTCGCTCGCGACAGCCGTGGTGGACGGCCGGCCCGTCGCCGTCACCGGCAGCAACGACGAGACGGTCCGTATCTGGGACCTCAGAGATGGCCGACCCGTGGGCGGTCCCCTGGTCGGCCACAACGGCCTCATCTGCAACGGCGAAGTATGGTCGCTTGCAACAGCCGTGGTCGACGGTCGTCCCGTCGCCATATCCGGCGGCGGGAGCAATCTCATACAGATATGGGACCTGACCACGGGCCGACATGCGGGTCAGCCACTGGATCAGAGCATCGGCCGCATGTGCGCGGTGGCGACGACTGTGGTGGACAGGCGCCCCGTGGCCGTCGCTGGTCATGCCGATGGCACGGTACGGGTGTGGGACCTGGCCGGCCGCCGACAGATCGGTGAGCCCCTGACGGGCCACAGAGACTGGGTGGAGGCTGTGGCGACGACCGTGGTGGACAGCCGACCCGTCGCCGTCACCGGCAGCAACGACGGGACGGTACGGGTGTGGGACCTGGCCGACCGGAAACAGATCGGTGAGCCTATGGCAGGCCACACCAACGAGGTACGCG
Organism: Streptomyces sp. NPDC004539; assembly: GCF_040610055.1. Taxonomy (NCBI): domain Bacteria; kingdom Bacillati; phylum Actinomycetota; class Actinomycetes; order Kitasatosporales; family Streptomycetaceae; genus Streptomyces; species Streptomyces sp. NPDC004539. Next base: position 26,892 of record NZ_JBEXLS010000023.1, read on the forward strand.
CAGCGGCGACGGCCGTGGTCAGTGGTCGTCCCTGCGCCGTCACCGGCGACTTCGACGGGACGGTACGAGTGTGGGACCTGGCCACACGTCGGCCCGCTGTCGAGCCCCTGGAAGCGTGCCGCGAGGTGGGAGCGGTAACGACAGCGGTGATGGGAAGCCGCCTCATCGCCCTGGTAGGCAGTGGGGACGGGACGGTACGGATGTGGGACCTGGTCACCGGTCGGCCACTCGGCGAACCCCTGGAAGGCCATAAGGGCATGGTCTGGGGCGCGGCGACGACTGTGGTGGACGGCCGGCCCGTCGCTGTCACCGGCGGCAACGACAGGACAGTACGGGTATGGGACCTGACCGGGCTCGACACGCCCGCCTGCGGACACACCGGCTGAACACACATCAGGTCCAGCGGATCGGACGCGTGTCGGGTGCGTAGACGCACATCAAGCAGACCGTGTCCGGGCGACGTTGGCGGTGTACGGCGCTGACGTGTTCGCCTCGGTGCCGCGCGAGGACCAGCGGGCCAAGTCGACTGCTGTCTACGGGAACTGATGCTGGACGGCAGTCGCGAACCGATCCAGGCCCTGGCCTTGCGGTTGCCGGACGGCGACGAGCAGGACCTGCAGCAGTTCGTGAACCAGTCCACGGGGGTCCGGTGCCGGTGCAGCGGTGGATCCGCACGGGTTTCTTGCGGGCAGTTCGCCAGCGTTCGTACTACCGCCGCCTTACTGTCTCCGACGTCACCGGGCCGACCGACGGATGCGCCGCCGGCACGGGAGGTCCGACTCTGTCGACGCCTGAGCCGCCACCCGGACGGCCGCTTCCAGCCGCGCGACGATCAGTCCCAGGACCCACGGCGGAGACCGGCCGGCCGGCTAACCCTGCACTGCGAGCCGAGCCAGGTCGAATCGGTGGGCGGCGAGGTCTTCAGAGCGGATGAGCCAGTAGAGAGCGCCCTCGTCGCCCCAGGTCATCTTCGCGTTGCTGTCGCTGCCGAACTGGGCCAGCAGGACCCAGCGTTCGGCTTCCTGGTCCAGCGGTTGGTCTCCCCACACATGCATGCCCCCGAGTGCCGCGTTCGCGATCTCGTACTCCACAGGGCCCTGGACGGGCACGGCGTGGCCGCCGACCTGGTGGTCGATCCGGGTGCGCAGGTGCCCGAAGGCGCGAACGAAGGGTTTGAGTCCGGCCGGGGTGTCGCGGGGCCGGGGCCAGTGCCGGGTGTCGCCAAGCAGGGCTTGCCTGGCCTGGGGCAGCCACAGGTCCGGGGCACTTTGCTCGGTGTCCGCGCCGAGTTCCACGCGCGGGAACGCCTCCAGAACAGGGGGTGTTTCCACCGGGAAGACGGGGGTGCTCTCCGGGATGTACAGCACCTGGGCCCCGGCCCAGGTCTCGGGGTCGTCGGCGGACACGAAGGTGTCTTCGTCCACCTGACCGTCGAAGTGGAAGAAGAGCAGGGTTCCGTTCTGCGGGAACTCCTCAGCAACCCCGTCTCTGGGCAGTGCGGCACACCGCACCGAGGCGACGAAGGACAAGGGCCCGTATCCGGGCCACTCGGGCCAGCCGACCCCGGCGGGAAGCTCCGGGGCCCCGCCGAGGACGGCCACGGTCCGCTCGGCGGCTTCGGCGTGGCGCAGGCGTACGCATGGGCGCAGCAGCGCTGTCCAGCGCTGAACAAGGTCACCGGGAAGATGCTCTGCGGCGAGCCGCGAGTATCGCTTGTCAGTCATGGCATCCATCATTTCCGGCCCCACCGACACTCACCCTCCGGAACCGGGCCCCCAACTGTTGGATTACGTAGCCGGTTACGTGGTTATTCTGAGCGCCTCAGCAGACAACAGCCACCGCCACCCCAACACCGCCCCAACCGTACCCGCCGGACTCGGGCCCTGGACGCCTACCCGAGCCGGCGCAACAGCAACGCCGGCCACTCCGACGTTCTCGCCGCACGGCGTCGAGAACGGGTCCGCGTACGCAGCGAGAAAGGCACCCGCCGGTGAGGGAGCCCCATCGTCGAGCCCATGGCCCGACCGAAGCGTCCTGCGCATGCGGCACACCGCACGTTTCCCGGATCACCGCCTTTGTCGGCGGCTATCGCCTTCGAGGCCTTCGGCGAGTTCGGCGCACAACTGGTTACGGGTGCGCACCAGAATCCGGCCGAGCATGTTCTTGCCGTTCCCGGTCCTGCCCCGACCCCAGTAGTGATCGGTGGTGGTGTCCTCGACGATCTCTTCCTCACCGGTGGACAGCAGGACGTCACGGATATCTGCGTGCGCACGGAATTTGGCCGCCACCGCACGGCGCATCACGTCGTCCTTGACCCGCTCCCAGTCCCTCCGTAGGGGCTTGGACGAGTCACGGCCCAGCTCCGCTGCCCGCAGCGGCGTGCGCGCGCGCCGGATGAGTTCCGCGTGGCGGGTGCCCTTGAACTTCTGCGCCTGGAAGTAGTGTTCCGAGGTCGGCCACCAGACCCCGTCGAGGTCGAAGCCGTGATCGGAGAAGTTCGAGAAGCATCCATAGGGGACTTCATCGGCGCCATAGAAGTAAATCGTCATGAGAACCTCACATGTGTTACGGAAACCCGCGCCGTGTCAGGCATACCCCAACCCCGGCAATGGTTCTTCCGCGCCAGGCGGACAGCCGACCGCCACGACTACCCGCAGCCCACCCAACCGCCCATCAACGGGCGGTGGCCACTTCCGCGCTTCACGCCGGTCCGAGTGGGAGTCCTGAACCCTCACGCAGGGATTCGAGTGCGCCGGGGACCGCCGCCCCAATACGCAGTGTCGAGGTGATGTAGGAATAGTGGGCCACTACGCGGCTCGATCGGTCGACAAAGCTCAGCCAGTGACCGCCCTTCTGCATCTCGCGAGATCCGATGAAGCTCAGCAGTGGCTCGACAGCCACCAATTGGTCCTCATGCAGTCGGCACGCGGCTTGGTACGGAGCCGCCCACACTGCCTGCCTGCCGGCGACATTGATCAGGAAGGCCGACAGTCTCCGGGCTTCGCTGTACCACTTCCCGCCCGGCTCGGCCCGTCCGTGGACCCTGGGGTCGGGCCAGCCGGCATCGTCCGGGCGCACACTCCACGCCGCGGGCCCCTGGTTCTCCCCGCAGAAGACCAGTTGTCCGTCCGCAAGGCTCAGGTCCCGGGGAGTGCTCAGCCGGAGCGTGTGCTCGCGACCGTCCATACCCATCAGTTCCGGGTGCCTGCCGGCCACGGTGTAGTAGTCACGCAAGGCATCCGGCAGGCTGATGCCCAAGCGGTCCTCGGCAGCCGTGATCTCGTCATCAGCGCATCCGTCGTTCGGAGTCCACGCACCGAACATGGCCGACGTGAGGTCCTGGAGCCCCTTCTTGATCACTGCGAGCCCCCATCCGAACGCGCGTCTCCCTCACCGTCGGTTCCAGGGGCGGACGGTGAGGCGTGGTGGGTTTCGAGCGGCCGTTGCCCGTCCGCGCGGGCGGCGTGCCAGTCGGCCCCTCGTCCTCCAGGCACAGCGGTCAGCGAGTCGAAGACTTCGTCGGCCTCGCCGACCGCGACAGCCGGATCGCACACGCGGTCGACCAGTTCCGTGGTCGAATCGCCGTCGGTAGGCGTCGCGTGCGGGGGCCGTACCCGGGTGTCTCTGGGCGTACCGCAGTCCAAGTTGGATATGGCGGTGGTGGACGGCCTGCCGATCGCCTGCGCTGTGCCGGCCGGCGCGGGAGGCCCCGCTGCTGGACATGTTCGAGCGGGCGCAAAGATGACTTCACCCGTCACTACCATGTCCCCCTCCGACCAGCCATGACTGTGCAACCAGACATGATCGAAATGCTAGATGCCCCACGAACGCCAGCCCACCCCTCACGGGCCCGCTGCAGCACACTTCCGTGGAGAGTTGCGTAGTTCCACTGACGCTGTGCCCGCTTGCCGCGTCCGCACTCCAACCGGAAGGGGCTCTATGCGACGTCCGCGTCGGGCTCCACCGACATCGTTGCCGCAGCCGGTCACGCCAACGAGCAGCCCGGACAACAGCCACGGGTCCGGTTCGACGTGAGACTTCAAGCCGGATTCGGTCGAGAGGTCGTCAAGAGCGGACCGAGCATGACCTACCGTCAGTGGCGGGTCCGTGCGCAGAACGCGTTGGTGGGGTTGACTCGCAAAGGTCAGAACAGCCGGACAAGATTGTCGACGACGTAGGTCGGCTCGCGCCGGGTGAACAGGTTGGGTGCTGGTGTCCCATGGAGACAGGGACGTGCCGTGCGGGTTGGCGACCACGTTGGGAGCGAAGACGCAGATCGCAGAGTCGGCCGGCTCGGTCGACTCCACTTGCGGCAGCCACTGGTCAGCGTACGAAGCCCCCGAAGAAGTACCTCAGGGACAACCGGAACGAGGTGGCCGTAGTCCTGAGCGTGGATGGCTTCGACTCACATCGGTTCGAGGTCGGCGATCCCGGACTCGCCCATAAGTGACCGCGCGGATTGGTGAGGCGCCGACGGGCTGCGGATCTGGGGTCGCCGGGCAACTGGCGGCTTCATCGGTGACGTTACGTAAATGGCGCGGTGGGGGCATCGGGTTGGCGGTGGCGTGTCGGTGAGGGCTGCTTGGATGCAGGTATGTCTGATGATCTGCACGTTGACGGGGCCGGGGATGTGCCTTCCGGGGTGGATGGGCGGTTGGCGGATCCAGGGTTCCTGGTGCATGCCGATCCGGGGGAGGTGCTTGGGCTGGTGGATGCGGCGTCGGGGCCTGCTGCGCGGTTGGCGGCGGCGGTGTACCGGGCATCGGCGCATCTGCACCGGGGTGCGACGGCGGGGGTACGGCGGCAGTTGCTGGCCTTGGACGCTGCTCGGTACGGGGATCGGGAGCTGTCGGCGCGGATCAACGCCACACCGGTGGAGGGAGTGTCGACGGGGCCGTGGGGTGTGGAGTGGGCCGCTGGCATGGTCGACCACTGCCTCTGGCAGCCTCTCGCCGGCCACACCAGTGGGGTCTCGGCGGTGGCGACGGGGATGATGGACGGTCTTCCCGTCGTCGTCGCCGGCGGCTGGGACGCGGCCGTGCAGGTATGGGACCTGGCCCGGTACCAGCCTGTGGGCGAACCGCTCACCGGGCACACCGGCCCGGTGTTGGCGGTGGCGACGGGGGTGTTGGAGGGACGTTCGGTCGCCGTCACCGGCAGCGACGATTTCACGGTGAGGGTGTGGGACCTGGCCACCGGCCGGCCCGTCGGCGAACCGCTCACCGGGCACGCCGACTGGGTGCTGGCGGTGGCGACGGGGGTGTTGGAGGGACGTTCGGTCGCCGTCACCGGCAGCGACGATTTCACGGTGAGGGTGTGGGACCTGGCCACCGGCCAGCCCGTCGGCGAACCGCTCACCGGGTACACCGACGCGGTGTGGGCGGTGACGACGGGCGTCGTGGACAGCTGTCCGGTCGCGGTTACCGGCGGCAGAGACGGGACGGTGCGGGTGTGGGATCTGACCACCGGCCAGCAAGTGGGGTCGGAGTTGGTGTTTCCCGCGCCCGTGGCGGCGGTGGCCGTCGCTGCGGACAGTCGGCTGGTAGTGGGGTTCGGCCCGGAGACGGCGGTGCTGGCCCGCTGCTGACCATGTCTCCCGCGAGACGCTCTGGGGGTGTCCCGCCTGGTAGAGGCCGGTACTCGGGATGGTGTCGGCGTCGGCATTTCAGGAGCGACGGTGGGGTCGCGTCTGCCAGCGGTGGGTGGCCCACGCCCGGCGGATCAGGCTCCGTACGGTGATGATGGTGTCGGCGAGGTCGAAGAAGGCGTCGATGACGTGGCCTGGCGCTCGTAGCAACGGGCGAGGCGCTGGAAAGCGTTCTGCCAGGCGTGGGTGCGCTCCACGTGCCACCTCTGGCTTGCCTGGATGGGCGCCTTCTCGCCCTTGTGCGCGATCCGGCCGTGGAGGCCGCGTCCATCGAGCAGGGCGAGGGTGTTGGCACTGTCGTAGCCGGCGTCGAGGTGCACCGTGATGTCGTCCGGCAGGGGCCGAGGTCATCCAGGCGGTCCAGGGTCGGGGCGAGCAGCGGGGAGTCATGGCGGTTGGCTCCGGCCAGAACGCGGCCCAGGGGAATGCCGTAACCGTCCGTCATGCCAGAGCGTTCAGGCCCTGTTTGCCGCGGTCGACTGGGGAACGTCCCGCCCCCTCGCCACCTCCGGGGGCCTTGGTGATGCAGCCGTCCACAGCGATCTGGTCGAGGACAAGGCCGACGATCCGATCATAGGACTCCAGCGCGATCCGCTTGAACGCGGCGAAGACCCTCAGGCGTATCCACTCATCGCGACGGCTGCGGATCGTGGTGGCCGAGCACGTCGTATCCGCTATCGCCTCATACGAGCAGCCGAAACGCAGCAGGTGCAGCATCTTGTCGAAAACGATCCGGTCACTGATCCGCCGACGGTGACAGCCCAGCGGATGGTCCGGATGGTACTCAGTCCGCGCGGGCAGCAGGACCGCGAACTGGTCCCAAAGCGGCTCGGTTAGCCACGATGGCAGGACGGGCACAGGTCTCCTCCGCGATCACAGAGCGTTGCAACTCCATGATCACCAGAACTTGCCCCCGTTCATGCCACCCGGTGCCCAAACCGCCCCTATTCGCGGAAGGTCTAAGTCATGCTGAGACAGGGCCATCCTGCACCTCCCGTGTTGAACTGCCCGTTCACTACGGAGAGTTGCACGATGGCCCGCCTTGCGGGCAGGGAGCGAAACCCCATCGGCATACGCCCCCCCCGGCGCACTCCCTCACCTTGATCGGCTACACCACGTCAAGGGGCGCCGTCTCCTTGCCCACACCGAAAAGCGGCAACCTGTCCTTGGTCACGCCTGAGGTGGGGCTCGTGGGAGACTCTGCCGCACTCGGAGATGGCCATGACCGCCAACAAGCACGTGTGCGAGACCTGGACCCCGTTCAACCAGGAGCCCGGCGACCCGCAGTCTCACCCGCCTTGCCTCTCTCCGCGCATGGCGGCGATGACTCAGAGGCAAGACCGATGGGCCCCTGTCTGAGTGGGGCGAGGTAGGTAGAACCACGTAACTGACTCCTGAACTGTGCGTTGGGGGCGGCCATGTGGCCCTCATGTCAGAGGCTGCATTTATGGTGCCGTTGACGATGGCGTGCCCAGATCCATCTGGAGCTTGCCGCCAAGACCTGGAGAATGACGTGCCCTCTTTCGATGCTGCAGATGTTCCGAACACGGATGACTGGGAGGCGTGGCTCGCCTACGCGGATCTGCTGACTGGGGCGGGCGACCCGCGGGGCGAGGCGATCCGGCTGGAGCACCGCTGTGAGACCAGGGACGGGGACCAGGCCCAGCTGGCCGCGGCCTATGAGGAAGTGGAACGGCAACTCGGGCTGGACGGGTTGCGGGAGGACGGCTCCTGGCAGTTCACCTGGTCCCGCGGCTTCATCGACGAGGCATGCTTCCGCCTGGCCAAAGACACCCAGCCGCAACGCCGAGAACTGGTGGAGCGGCTCCTGACAGACCACTCACACACTGCAACCATCGACCCGACCGACCCCGAGCAATGGGAGGGTGCACTGATCGACGCCCTCCTTTCCCACCGTGTCATCCACCGACTGCGCACACTCGAACTGCACCTCACCGACTACCACCACTCTGCCGAGCACTCCGCGGTCTCACTTGCCGGCCGACAACGCCCCCGGCTGGAACGCATGTACTTCGGCTACAGCTTCGAGTACCTGTTTGAACTCAGCGATGGATCGACGGGTAAGAAGATCAACCCCGAGGACTACCTTCACCAAGGACTTGTGCAGGCCGATATGTGGGAAGCGCTTCCCGCCCTGCGCACACTGGAACTCGAAGGCGCGTTCCTGTTCCACTCCCTGAACCATGACAGCCTGACCCGACTGCGACTCCGGGGCCCCGTCATCTCCGACGGATCGATTTTCGAACTTGGACAGACTCCCGGCCTGGTGTCATTGGAAGTTGAACTCGGCGATGACGTTTACGGCTGCGCGTGCCCGCCTGAGCAACTCGAGGAACTCAAGGCCTCTGAGTACCCTAGTCTCAAGAATCTTGATCTCAGCAGGGCAGAGTTCGATGCTACCTCGTATCAGGTACTTTCAGCCCTCGCGGATTCCTCGGTCCTTGCTCAGCTTGAGCGTCTGTCCATCAGGGACCTGACGATCAGCCAGAGGGACTGCGAGGGTGATCTGCTGACCGGACTGGCTGAACTGGCACCACGATTCGCGCATCTTGATCTGCACGTGAACGGCGTCATCGACATCGAAGGCGCCGACAACGAGGAAGCCGATCGGGTTCTCTCCCGATTCGGTCTGAGCCGGGTCCACGCCACCGGCAGCCATGATGACGACTGAGCGTCACTCGATCCTGAAGGGCATGCTGGACGTTTCGCACCGATAGGCGCTGACCGTCTCGTGGGAGACATAGGCTCTCTTGCCATTCGTGGTGCATCGTCGGCTCGATGGAAGAAGGACCTGATGTCCGAGCATGTGATCGAGGACCTGGTCGCGGACTCGGTCCGCGTCCTTGACGGCCATGCCGAGGCGGGCGACCCGAGTGTGCGGGACTGGTTCGCGGTCTTGTACGACTTCGAGAGCGGCTACGACTGCTCGTTCACGCGGTTTCGTGTGATGGACATCCTGCTGCGTCGCGGGTACACGTACCGGTTCCCGGTCGACCGGCACCCCGACTATGCCGAGCGGTCTGCGTACTTCGACGCACTGACGGAGTTCACCGGCCTGCGCACGTTCGACGAGGACGCTCCCGACTTCGACGGCTACGAGTCCTGGCTTGAGGACGGCTACGTCGACCCGCCGTTCCTGTACTGCGACGCCGGCACCGCGCTGTGGCGGCGTATGGTCGCGGTCGGTGAACTCCACGGTTCCGACGCCGCCCCGCTCCGCCGCACCCGGGTGATCGAGGTGGTCCGTGAGGTCGCCGTCGCCGCCGAGAAGGAGCACGATCGCGAACTCATCGGTCTCTGGTACGCGTTCGGCTGTGCAACCCTCGTCGGCGGCCCGGCAGGCTGCCCCTTCGATGTCTACGAACTCGCCGAGATGCCCCTGGTGCAAGACCTGCGTGCCGTGGTCCGCCGCACCGACGCCCTGCCCATCGCACAGCAGTCGCCCTACGCATGCCCCGTGGAGTACGCCGATGACCACGACCTCGAAAGCTGGTGGTGGCAGCTGTAGCTCTCGACGAGAAGATCACGTCGGCTCGGTTCACCTCATCATGTGGTTCCAGCACGCTACGGCGAAGCATCGAGGAGCGGAGCCAGGCGTGGGCTTCTGCCCTGCCTGTCCGTCGCGGTCGTCACACTGCGTACGCTCGTCCGCTGTGCGGCCCTGCGCCACCACTGGGACGGCCACCCCACCGGCAGGCGCTTGAAGTGACGCCTACCGCACGGCGTTGCGAAGCCGAAATTCCTTGCGGAGGCTGTGCGGTTAACCTGTGGGAATGCCGTACGAGCTCAACGCCGTCATCGGAAGTTTCGACCTGCTCAAGAGCCAGACCGCCGGGATTCGGGAAGCGGTTGTCGCCCCGCTCCGTCAGCGCATGGGGCTGGTGCCTGTCACCGCACAGCTCCTTGAGGAGCCGACCGGTCTGCTCCACCGCCAGGATGGCGCCGAGCCCGAAAGCCGACCGTTCACCCTGATGTCCCCAGCCTTCGAGCAGACCTTGAGTCACTGGTCCAGGGGCGGGCCGATCTCCTACGTGGAGGCGGACTTCCACGGAGGAGACGGATACCAGACCGCCGCTGTGTGGCGATCCGGCGCGAAGGTGTGGGGCCCGGTCCGTACCCGGGACTTCACCGGTCCACGGGAAGACTGGCCGATCAACGCCGCGCTCGCTCTGCTCGACGTCCTTCCGAGCGGCTCCGAAGAAGCGAACCACCATGACCTGTTCCTGGAGGTAGGGCTTGGCGGGGAACAGGACTTGGACGGCTGGCAGTCGGCCGGCCGGACTGCTCGATGGGCGGCGACCTACGACGAGTGGGAACAGGAGCGGCTGGCGGAGCAGGAGCGAACGGCGCGCGCCGCTGCGGAGTTCGAGAAGTACCGGAGGCTCCCCGACGTTCCGGTGACTCTGGACGGTAGGGCGATCATGGAGCTGCTCGGCATACCTCCAGGCCCACTGATCGGTGCGGCCACTCGCCATCTGCAAGATCTGCATCTCGAACGCGGCCCGCTGCCACGGGAAGAGGCGGTGGCCCGGCTGCGGACCTGGGCCGCGGAGCAGGACAGGGGGCGCCGCAGCCGGTGATCGGTCAAGTAGTCGTTTCACTCGAACCGGCTCCGGATGGAGTCGTCGACCAACTGGTCCAGGAATTGGGTCAGTTACGTGAAACAGGTCAGCTGAGGAAGCGAGGAGGGTGAGCGCCGTGCTCACGGCGCGGGGGCCAAGGGCGAGCCGACGGCCGCCGGCAGAGTCCTGGCCACTGTGCGCCGGCTGCGCGAACCCGGAACCTGCGACCTGCTCACCCAGCTCATCGGAGTCGACGGCAGCACCGTCACCTGGGCCGCCCGCCAGGTCCAGCCCCTTCTGGCCGACGACGGCTACGCCATTCCCCACTCGACAGACTGGTTCCGCACTCCCGCTGGCGGCGCTGGCTGTGTAGCTTTCCAGGGATTTCGTTGCGACGCGTGTTTGGGAATCGCTGCGGGGACATCTGCATGACCAATTCCTAAGAGGATTGATGTCACTGGGTCCCCGAGACGGTCGGCCGACCGTTGACTTTGGCGTCTCTGTCATTGCTGTCTGTGATCAGCAGCGGCGGGTGAGCCAGGGTCAGGCCGAGTCGGAGGTGTGATGGGTCGGTGGATCTACGTAATTTGCTACTCAACTTCCGGGCAGGGTTGCCTGCCCGGGCATTTGAGTGCGGATAGGCGAGTTTATGATCGCTGGTATGGAGATGGACACTTGGTGGCGCCTTGTCGACACGGCTCGTGTCGCGGTCGGTGACCGTGCCGACGATCGTGACGATCCAGATGATCCGCTGCCTGAGGCCCTGGTCAACGTTCTTTCCGAGCTGGAGCCCGCCGAGATCGTCGACTTCTACGCCAAGCATGTCGAGGTGAGCGACTTGGCATACACGTATCCCTTGTGCATGGCCGCCTATCTGATCGAGGGCAGCTGGTCCAACGATGGCTTCATGGACTTCCGTGGCGGGCTGATTCTTCTCGGGCGCGACACGTTCAGCCGTGCCGTGAAAAATCCCGACAGCCTTGCCACCGTGCCTACCGTTGTCCGTATGTGCCGTGAGGAAGGTGGCTGGATCGGCTACGAGAGTCTGAGTTATCTGATTGAGGACGCATACCAAAAATCCCAAGGAGAGACCGACTCGTTCGGTGCAGCAGTCGAGGCCGCGGTCAAAAGAATGGCACGTCCAGGCAAGCCGTTGGGTGAGGAATGGGATCCTGAAAATGCCGAGCAGATACGGCTCCGCCTCCCACTACTTGCAGCGCTTTCCCCCGTCCTCGACTGAGTTCAGGAATCGAGCTCGGCGCAAGGGCGCCAACTGGTTCTGGTTGGCACATCCATCCGGCTGGGAACTAATCGGCTTGGGTGTCGGTGTCGGCGAGCACATCGAAACGAATCCCACAGTCACGCGCAAGGCCACGTTGCCCGCGTTCCTGTCGACCGACAGCCCCATGGAGTCCGCCACGTTGAGCAAGCTGCCGTCTTGAGCGGCCGGATCCGGCGGACCAGGGCTTCGCCGATCGGCTCGTCGAACGGACCGCTCAGGTCCTCGGCCGCGAGCCGGCGATCGTCCGTGAGAACCGGGTCGGCGCGGGTTCCAGGTCCAGCGCGAACAACTGGTTGATCGGGCGTTCGTCATCGTGGGTCACCGCCCACCGGTGCCTGGCGGGAGGATGCGAGACAGTCCCGGCCCACTCGGAGACGATGATCCGGCGGGTGATGATCGGCTTGACGGTTCGTCGGCTCAGCTGGGGCCGAGCGGCAACCCTGGAAGGTCCGCGACCGTTCGTGCGCTCGGCTCAGGTGTCGTAACAACCGTCCCAGGGTGGATAGAAGCCCAGGCCGTCCGGATGGAGCTCGGCACCCGTATCACCGGCGTTTTCATCCTGCTCCTCCAGGACCAGACCGAACAGGGCCCCCTCGAAGCGAACAGCGAAGGGTGCGATCGCGATGTCCCGATACTGCCGCTCAGGCAGGGTATCCAGCCACGTGCCGAGCAGTTGCTCGGCCGCGGTGATCGCCTTCTGTTCACCGTCCGCCGTGGTGCCAGTGAACTGAATGCGTGAGTCCAGGTGGCGGCCGGCCTCGTCGAACCGATGGAGCACAGCGCACCAGCGTTTCTTGGCCTGCCAGTCGTCGCTGCTCCAGTCACTCCAACCTTCGGGAAAGGCCGCGGTGACCGAGGCGAAGAATTGGCCGCCCTGCCATCGCCCGATGGTGCTGGTGTGGTAGTCGGGCTCGTGCTTGATCGGTATGACATCGGGAACGTTCATGGCCGAATCGTAGTCTCCTTCTCGGGTAAGGGTGATGACGGCCTCAGCCGACGTGGAAAAGATCCCGGACGCCCTCTCGGGCCGGCGGGTAATGGTCTCAATACGGCTACCCGTTCCGCCGGGCTCTGGTGTCGACGAACTGCTGGATGCGAGCCGCGAGGGCGTCGGTGTCGATGGGCGGCCCGATACGTTCACGTCGCTGTCCCCAGAGAGCTTGTGCGGGCAAAAGGCCCGCAAGGCATTCGACGACGTCGATGAAGTGGGTGATCAGGCCCGAGCTGTCCAGTTCAGGGTCATAGTGCAGCCGCAGGCCTTCGAACGGTCCCGGATGGTGGTGCACAACAGACCCCCGGGCCAAGGGATAGAGCCAGATGACGGGTTCGTCCGTGTCTTCGTCGAGAACCGCGAAGTGGTCGTCGACCTGTTCGAAGCGCAAGTGGTCCAGGGATCCCCAACGAGCATCCGTGGGCGGGAAATTCGGATTGTCGTCGCCGCAGAGAAGAAAGACATCACCGAAGCTGGGCCGCTGCGGCCCGGTGAATATGACATCGATCACGCAGTCCTGCTCGACGTTGACAGGTTCCATGTGTTCAGGTCTTCCCTTCCAAGAAGGCATTCTTTTGCAGCCCGTACTGTAAACGTCACCGCCTACCTGCCCGACCTCCATCACTTCCCCAGCGTAATTTCGTTACAAGGGTTGACGACGGTGTGGACGTGCGGAAGAAAAATGAGTTGTCGAAACTGGAAAAGCTTTCCTATGCTCAGTTCCATGCGCCACGAATCCTCTCTGCTGAACGTCATTGACGTGGAAGCCACCTGCTGGGACGGACAGCCGCCGCCCGGCTCGGTGAACGAGATCATCGAGATCGGTCTCACCGTCGTGGACGTGGCGGCGGGCCGCCGCGTGTCCCGACACCGTGTCCTGGTCCGCCCTGTCCGGTCGACGGTGAGCGACTTCTGCACCGAACTGACCGGCCTGACTCAAGCGGAGGTGGCACGGGGCGTCACCTTCGCCGAGGCGTGCCGGATCCTCGTCGAGGAGTACGAGGCCGGGGAGCGCCCCTGGGCGAGCTGGGGCGAGTACGACCGTCGGCAGTTCGCTCGGCAGAGCCAGGCCGACGGGGTGGCCTACCCGTTCGGCTATCCGACGGAGCGGACCCACACCAATGCCAAGGCCGTATTCGCCGCGGCCTACGGGCTGCGCAGGAAACCCGGCATGGACCACGCTCTGCAGATCGCCGGACTGCCGCTCGAAGGACGCCATCACCGCGGTGAGGACGACGCGTGGAACATTGCCGCACTCGTCCTCGATCTGCTGGGCCGGGGAGCATGGCCGGTCACGGCCGCGATCGCCTGACTTCGTGCTTTCACGAGGTGTGTGTCCCTTTCGCTGCCGACGAGAAGGCGTTGGCCAGCTCACGCGTCCGCACCTCAGGATCAGGGACCGCAGTGGGAACGGACACCGCGGGTACTCCTCGTGCGACATGCATCTGGGAAAGCCAGTCCGTTCCAAGAGTCGAAGGGGGCAAGGAGCCTCCGGGCGGCCCGATTCTCGCTGTGGAGCTGCTGCTTCGGCGTCCGTGATCGTACGTAACAGGTCACGTACTTCGAGTGCAGGCGCACACTGTTTGTGCCACGGAGACGATCTACTGGACCCGGGCGGGGACGGGTACTCGGTTCGAGTGGCGCGATCTCCCGAAGGAGGCGTACGGCAGCCCGGACGAGAACGAGTACACATTGCAGCCGGGGCCCTCGGCGCTGCCCGGTTCGCCGGAGGCAGTGAGGTCGTTCCGTCCCCGCGGCGCGTAGAGGTGAGGAGGGTCCATGTCGGACGAGAGCGACGTGCGGGAAGACATCCTGTACATCCACGAGGAGCGGGGGACGACCTACTTCTTGCTGATCGCCTACAGGCCCGGCGACGAGGCCCAGGCCGCCGGTTATGTTTTCCGGCGCCCTGTGGGCAGCGACGACCCCGCCGAGAACATCCTGGCGACCAACGACACGCTGCGCGAGCTGTGGTGTTCGCCGCAGGGGAGCCCCTGGCTGACGAGCACCACGGGTCTGGTCTGGACGACGGCACCGGTGGCCTGGCCGGACGAGGAGGAGATCGCCGACCTCGAGTTCGATGTGCCTGAGGGGGACCTCACCTGGCGTCATACGGAGCTGCCGGCACAGAGTTCCAACGGCCTGCGGCCGCGGCCGTGGGCGATCTGGGGGACTTCGGATCGGGACGTGCACATCGGCACTCTCGGCGGCGTGCTCTACCACTGGGACGGCGAGGTCTGGGCCCAGCACGATCCCGGTCTCGAGCGCCCCATCGGCTGCATCCGCGGACGGGCTGCCGACGACGTGTACGCGGTGGGGTACGGCAGCACCATCCTGCATTTCGACGGAGAGCGGTGGCATGCGATCGAGGACCCGGACGGGGCGGCCACCGAGGACGTACTCACCGGTATCGCGTTTCCGCCAGGCGGTGACGTGCTGATCAGCGGCAAGAGGGGCGGCCGCCTGCTGCGTGGAACGGCGGAGCAGGGCTTCACCGTCACGGGCCGGTATGGACTGTCCTTGACCGATATGGCACTGGTGGACGGTCGGCTGTTCCTCGCCGCGGCCAAGGGTGGTGCGGCGGAACTGACCGCGGACGGCGTGCGGGTCCTGCGCCACGACCTGCAGCCCTGGTCGGTCGCTGAGGGCGACGAGCGGGCTTACTTCACCATCGCCACCGGTGACGCCGCCTATGCCGAATTGAACCTTGCCACCGGCGGGTGGCGGAACCTCAGTTACTGAGGTCTTGGCCGGTACTCCCAGGTCGCCGGCCGGGCGGGGGCCGCCCTCGGCGCCCGGGGGACGCTGTTCACCATGCCGATCTCGCCAAAGACCGTTCGGCGCCCGCGAGATGAACCGCCGCGGTGAGCCAGACCAGTGCGTAGCGGTCGGCGTCGGGGGCGTCGAGGCGGCCGAACACGTCGCGGGTGCGGCGGTCGGCCTCGGCGGTGAGGACGGTGGTCAGCTCGGCCATGACACCGAAGCCGCTGCGGCGCAGCGCGGCCGCGTGCCCCTGCCGGTCGCCGTCCCGGGCCGGTTCGGCGACCGCCCGGCGGCCTCCGGCGACGGCCAGTTCGACCAGGCGGCGCATCCGCCACAGCGGGGAGTCGGCCAGCGGGTCCGGGTCGTCCTGGCAGAGCCCTGCCACGGGCGGGAGGGCGTCAGGCGGCGGGAAGTGCGAGCCGGTGAGACGGTCGTAGCCCAGATCGGCCCGGCCCAGCCAGTCCGCGGGCAGCCGCAGAGTGGCCTCGGTGTCCGGCACCGGGCCGACGGCGAGGGGGCGGAGGGTGGCGGCGTGGTCGTGGTCGGGGTCGAGCCGACCGATCACACGGATGCGGATGCCCGGGCGGGCCGCGAGCTGGGCGAAGTTGGCGGTATGGGCGAGGTCGGGGTGGCTGTTCGCGGACAGGAGGCGGATCAGCGGGCCGGTTGCCGGGGTGTGCGGCAGCAGTTCGCGGGCCAGCAGGCGGTCACCGGCGGTGCCTACGACGACGAGGTCGCAGCCGATCGGTGTGCGTGCCGCCTGGTCGTCCGTCGCCCCGGGAACCGTGGCGAGGCGGGCGGCGACGCTCTCACGCAGCGGGCGCTCGAAGAGTGCGGCCAGTGGACCGGAGGTCAGCGGCAGTCCGGTGACGGGGGTGGCCCGGACGCCCTTGCCGGCGCCGAGGCGGCCCTCCGGGGAGATCGTGGCACCGGAGATCAGCAGACCGGCACGGGCGAGCCGGGCGTGGTCGAGGGCGCCGGAGCCGAGCGCGACGGTGGCCGTGGCGGCGGCCCGGGCGCGGGCGGGGCCGCCGGGCTGGACGTCGGCGACGGAGAACCAGCGGCCGTCCTCGGTGACCAGATGGGTGACGACACCCCCGTAGCCGGTGGCGCTGAGCACCGGCTCGCGGCAGACACCGAACACCTTGAGCGCGCCACCGGCACGGTAGCCGCGGCGGGCCGTGCCGATGAGGGCCGGGTCGGGGTCGGCCGCGGCCAACCGGTGTGTCGTCAGGAGGAGTTCGCGCAGAGCCGTGACCAGGTCGGCCAGGCGGTGCTGGTTGTCGCGGGCACGGGCGCCGCGCAGCCCGCGTACGACACGCAGGGCCGCCGCCTCCGCGCGGTGCAGTCCGGCCAGCCTGGCGGCGTGCGCGGCCCGGAGCAGTTCCGCCTGGGACACGGCCCCGGCGGCGGGCACTCCCGCGGCGAGTACGGCCGCTGCGGCTGTCCGGAGTTCGGTTGCCGCCCGGATCTGGGCGGGGCTGGGGCCCGAAGGCACCTCGACGGCCGGAGGCTCGTTCTCCCCGGCGGCTCCGTCTGTGTCAGCGGCTTCGGGCTCCACGGGGGCGGGGGCCTGTTCGGTCACCGGACATGCACTCAGGATCGCGGCGCGGTGCAGGCAGCGAGGGGCCAACAGACAGCCGCACACAACCTGTTCGGCGGTGGTGAGCGCACCCGACGGACTCGGCGTGAGCACGACCTCCGCGTCCTCCGCGCAGCGGATGCGGAGGACCCCGTCGTCATCGGCGACCGGAAGGGCCGCGTAGGACTCGATCGCGGCGTCCAGCTTCCTGCGGAGCCGGGAGGTCAGGGACTCGACGGCGGTGGCGACCACATCGGGGGCCACCAGGGGCAGTTGGGGCTTCATGGGGATCATCGGGGTTCTCCGCGCAGGCGGTCGCCCACCCAGCGGGCGAGGGCGAGAGGGCTGAGGGCGGCGACGGGCATGCCGGCCGCCACGAGCTGCCGGGCGATCGGCACGGAGTAGCGCGGGGTGCCGGTGTCGTCCAGGGCGGCGCAACCCATCAGGTGCACGCCGGAGGCGGCGAGGGCGCGCACCTCGTCCAGGAGCCCGGCGAGCGGGTAGCCCTCCTCGAAGTCGCTGACCACCGCCACGAGCGTCCGACTGGGCACCGTCACGAGCGAGCGGGCGTGGGCAAGGCCGGCCGCGATGTGGGTGCCGCCGCCGACCTGGACCTCCAGCAGCAGCGACAGCGGGTCGTCGACCCGGTCCGTCAGATCGATCACGTCGGTGGAGAAGGCGAGGAAGTGGGTGGAGAGGGTGGGCACCCCGCCGAGTACGGCCGCGGTGAGCGCGGACCAGATGACGGACGCCTCCATCGACCCGGACACGTCGACCACGAGGATCAGCCGCCAGTCCGCCTCCCGGTGCGACCGGGTGCGGAACACCGGCCGCTCGGGCACGACGACCGTCCGGCCGTCGTCCAGGCGCCGGGCCTGTGCGAGGTTGGCCCGCAGGGTGCGGGGCAGGTCGAGCGGGCCGCCGGGGCGGCGGGTCGGGCGGGGGGTGGCCAGTCCGGTGAGGGCCGGCCGCAGGCGGGTGGCCAGCTCCCGGGCCAGCTCGTCGACCAGGCGGCGCACCAGGGGGCGCAGCTGGGCGAGTTGCTGCTCGGGCAGGGCACCGGCCAGGGAGAGCACGGACGTGAGCAGTTCGACCGAGGGGCGTACGGCGGCCGGGTCCAGCTCGGCGAGGACGTCGCCGCGGCCCCGCTCGGCGGCCTGCGCCAGCACCTCCTCGCGGACGTCCGGGCCGAACAGGGCGGTGAGTTCCTCGCTCCATTCCCGGGCGGTCGGGAAGGACGCCTCCTGACCGCCCCCACCACCTCTGCCACCGCCTCCGCTCGTCGCGAGGTCGTCGGATCCCTCGCCGCGGCCGGAGCCGTACAGCTCGTCGAGGGCGTGCGCGTAGCGGCGGGCGTGGTCGGGGAGCCGGTCTGTCTCCCTGCCGAGGAGCAGCCGCCAGCGGTCGGCGGGGGTGAGGCGGGAGGCCGGCGCTCGTCGGAGTGCCGGTGTGGGCCGGGGTGCCGGGACGGGGGGTGCCTGCTCGGCCGCCGGGCCGGTGCCGGGCGTCGGGAGCCGGAGTGCGGTCGGTTCGGCCGTCGGGCCGGTGGGGGGCAGCGGGAGCCCGAGTGCCGTCAGTGCCGCGAGACCGGCCGCGTCCGCCGCCGTCCACATCGCCAGGAGCTCGGGCGGGGCGGTGAGGGACAGGTCGAGGCGGTCGCCGAGGCGTTCCGTGACGGTGCTGAGGAGCCGGTCGCGTCCGGCCGGGGTGAGGCTGTCGAAGCCGCCGCGCAGAGCGGGCAGCCGGTCCAGGAAGTCCTGGTCGGTGAGCGTGTCGATGCGGTCGAGGAGCGGGTCCAGGGCGGCGGGGGCCGATTCGAGGAGGGGCGCGGTGGCGCCGAGCAGTCCGGTGAGGAGCCTGGCCAGGCGGCGACGTCCGTCCGGGGCGGTGGCGGTGTCGATCCAGCCGGCAGCGCGGGCTCCCAGGGTGTCGGCGCCGTCGAGGTCGAGCAGGACCCGGGCGGCCAGGGCAGCGCCCTGGACGAGCGGGGAGCCGGTGCGGGCGAGGATGGTCAGGGCGTCGTCGATGCGCAGGCCGAGGCGGTGTTCGCCGGTCCGGGCGGACAGCGCGACCAGGGCGGCGGCGTCCTCGGGCCGGTCGCTGCCGGCCAGTCCGGGCAGGGCGCGGACGGCTGCTTCGAGCAGGGTGTCGGTCAGTGCGGCGGCTTCCCTGACGGCCTCGGGGGTGGCACCGGGCAGGTGTCCGCGGCCCAGCGCCTCCAACAGGTCCAGCGCTTCGAGCAGTTCGGGCAGCGTGGCGGCCGTCGGCAGCAGCGCGGCGGCGTCGGCCAGGCGGTCGGTGACCAGAGCGGGCAGGTCGCAGCGGGCGGCGGCCCTGAGGCCACCGAGAACATGAGCGCAGGTGGCGGCGGTCTCGTGGCGGTATGCCTCGCGGAGGGTTCCCTCGGCGGCCTGGGCGGCGGTGACTCCGCGTATTCCGGCCAGGTCGAGTCGTACCGGAACGGCCGGGGTCCACTGCAGTTTCCACCGGGTGGTGAGCGCTGTGCCGTCACCGGTGCCGGTCACCGAGACGGATTCGCCGTAGCTGACGTGGCACACCGCGAGGCGCTGCAACAGCACTTCGCGGCGGCGGTCGAGGCCGGAACGGAGTGGGTCGAGGCGGACCTCGCGCGGCCCGGGGTCGTCCGGACCGGGCAGCCGCAGCGCGGCCAGTTCGGCCTCCACCGCCGGACCGAGCCCGGAGCGCGGGGTACCGGGGGCGACCCTGCCCCAGCCGCTGCCGACCAGGATCTCCTCCGTGGCCCGGGCAAGGGCCCGGCCACGGCCGAGCGGCTCCCCCTGGCCCAGTACGGTCGTCAGGGCCTCCAGCAGCTCGCCCCGCCCGGGCGCGGGAAGCCCGCGCAGCCCGGCCAGGTCGCAGGCCAGCCGGAGGGTCTCGATGGCCTCGCCGGTGCCCGCGGTGTGTCCGGCCCTGCGCAGCGCACGGCACACGTCGGTGATCGCGCAGGCCGCCGCCTCACGGACCCGGTCTGGATCGCCTGCGGCGGCGTACACCGCCTGCTGCCAGCGGGGGTCCCGGATGCCGGCGGGGTAGCCGGACCGGGAGTCGAGCAGATCGAAGGCGTACGGGACGAACGAGGTGACGGCGGACGGGCCGTGGCCGGGTAGGGGCTCTGGGCTGGGTGGGGTGTGGCCGTCGAGAAGGGCGCGTTCCCTCGCGACATCCGCCAGGGCCGGGGCGTGGAACGCCCCGACCACCGCGGCGACGCGCCGACCACCCGCACAGGCCCGCTCCAGCACGGACCGCATGTACGTCTCGCGGGCCAGGTCCACAGCCGCCAGCGCCCCGGACGCCTCGGCGTCCCGGCGCAGCGCCCAGCCGACGCCGAGCGCGGCACGGCGGACCGCGTCCGGGGTGCTGCCCGGAGCGAGCACCTCCACCGCCCGGTCCCACACATCGTCACCGTCCCGTCCAGTGCCGGCCGCGGTGAGGGCGTCGGCGAAGACGGTCCGGGCGCCGCCCGCCCTGGCGGGTTCGACAGTGCCCCAGCCGGGGTCGGGCAACGGCAGGTCGCAGCACAGGACCTGGGCCCCTCGCGCGCGGGCCCAGCGGACGGCGGCCAGCTCCGGGGAGAAGTCCGCGAAGGGGTAGAAGCCGAGCCGTCCGTCTTCCCGGGCGCCGGCGAGGGCGACGGGTGCGACCGTGCCGGGGTCGGCTAGGTGGACCAGCCAGGGCTGGAAGTCGGCGGGCAGTTCGACGCAGACGACCTCGGCGCCGGACGCGTCCAGCAGCGCGGGTACGGCGGCGGCGAGAGCGGGGCTGTGATGACGTACGCCGAGCAGGTACGGCCGTACGCAGTCCGCGAGGGCGGAGACGGCTGCCCGGGGTTCGTCCTGAGTGGTGCTGTGAAGGACCGTCAACGGAGGTTCTCCCGCAGGTCCCATAGACGGCGCCAGAGCGCCGAACCGTCCTCGGCGCGGCGGCGGACGGGGCCGTCCCAGTAGCCGAGGAGGCGGGCGTGGTCGGCGGGGTCGTCCTTGCGGACCACGCCGAGGAGATGGCCGGGGACGAGGTCGAGGGTGTCCCCGGCGGGCAGGTAGGCGGTGGCGACCCCGAGGGAGGTGGCGACCTGCACGGCCTCGGCGGTGGACATCACCGTGCCGGGCCGCTCGACGTCCCAGCCCTCGGCACAGCGGCCGGTGCGCAGGTCGCGGAAGACGGTGACGAGGACGTCGAGGACGGCGTCGTCCACCCCGAAGGCCGCCCCCGCGCGCTGTACGGCGGCGACCGCCTGGCCGCGGACGAGTGCCAACTCGGTCCCGGCGTCGGCGATCGGCTGCACGGTCTCGAAGTTGAAGCGGCGCTTGAGGGCGGCGGACATCTCGGAGACGCCCCGGTCGCGGAGGTTGGCGGTGGCGATGACGGTGAAGCCGGGGGCCGCCGCGACCTGGGCGTCGTCGGTGCCGGACAGTTCGGGGACGCTGACCCTCCGGTCGGACAGGATGGACACCAGGGCGTCCTGCACCTCGGGCAGACAGCGGGTGATCTCCTCGACCCGGGCCACCCGCCCCGTGCGCATGGCACCGAGCACCGGAGAGTCGACGAGGGCCTGGCGGCTCGGGCCCTGGGCGAGCAGGAGGGCGTAGTTCCACCCATAGCGGAAGGCGTCCTCTGTGGTGCCGGCGGTGCCCTGCACGGTGAGCGCGCTGGTGCCGCAGACTGCGGCGGACAGCAGTTCCGAGAGCATGGACTTGGCCGTGCCGGGCTCGCCGACGAGCAGCAGTCCCCGCTCACCGGCGAGGGTGACCACGCACCGCTCGACCAGGGCGCGTTCGCCGACGAACTTGGGTGCGATGACGAGGCGCTGTCCCTGCCGGTCCAGGGTCTTGCCGTCGCTGCCGCAGATGAACGTGACGACGGAACGCGGGGTCAGGGCCCAGCCGGGCGGCCGCGGCCCCTCGTCGTGGGCTGCCAGGAAGGCGAGTTCGGCGGCGTGCCGCTCCTCGGCGGGCAGGATCTGCCGGGCCGGGGCGGCGGCCGTCACGGTGGTGCTCACGGATGTCCTCAGCGATTCGGTACGGGGTGCGTGGGAGTTCCGCTTCAGCGGCGGGGTCCGCGCTTGGTCTTGAGTTCCGCGAAGCGCGGTACGTCGCCCTCCCGGACGCGTCGCCAGGCCCTGCGGTACAGGTCGGGGGCCGGTTCCACGTTCAGCGGAAGGTACTGGCCGGTGAGCAACTCCCCGTACAGGGGCAGCTTCCACTGCTCCAGCGGCAGATGCGGAAAGGAGAGGGCCTCCCAGCCGCCGGGCAGGAAGAAGGAGCGGCCGGCGCGGGACCGGCTGCCCCCGACCACCAGGCCGGTGGTGGCGGCCAGTTCGGCGCGGGCCGCCTTGAGCCGGGCGGGCTTCCAGCCGGTCCAGCGGGCCGTGTTGCGGTCGGTGGGGTCGGGCATCGCGAGCAGCATCAGATACAGGGCGGCGGCGTCCTCACCGATGCCGTACTCCTTCGCGGCCTCGGCGACCAGTTCCGGTACGGACCGGGTGGGGTCCTGCGGATACCAGGTGCCGTCCTTGCCGCGCTCGCCCGCGACCGGGTCGCCCGGGTCGGCGAGGAAGGCCGCGAAGCGCGGGTCGCGGGCGACCCGCAGCGCCGCCTCGGCCGGGAAGAGCGCTCCGTCCTGCCCGAGGCGCAGGGCGGGCAGGTACGGGTCGTGGCCGGCCGCGTCCAGGAGAGCGACGCACAGGGCGGGGGCGGGCATGTTGTCGTGGGTGGCCATGATGATCGCGCCGTACCGCTCGAATCCGCTGCCGACCTCGGTGGGCCGGCCGACCGCCTCGCGGAAGCGGGGCAGGTCGACGTAGGTGACGAGGTCGAGCATGAGCCCGGGGTGGGCCAGCCGGTCGTGTATCGCGCCGAGAGCGGCGGGCAGCGCGGCGCGGACCGGGTCGCCGACGGGCAGCCGGTGCGCGAGCCAGGCGGCCAGGACGACCGAGTCGATCAGGCTGGCCGCGGTGAACCCGACGGCGTTTTCGTCGAGCTGGGCGACCCGGTCTCCGGTGACCGCCCATTCCAGGTCCCGGCTGAGGCGGGGCTCGGAGGCGGGGTCGAGCAGTGCGGCCAGCGTCGCGGCCTCTGCGTACAACACGCGCTGCACCTCTCCCAGCAGCGCCTCCGGCAGCATCCTGCGCCTGCCGACCTCGCTGTTCCAGACCTCCGCGGCGGCCGCTGTGTCGGGGCCGTCCGTCCACAGTCCGGCCGGGTCCCGGGGCAGGAGGGCGGCGACGACGGCGCGAAGGACCGAGGAATCGGTCTTGTGCAGTTCGTCCTTGGCAAGGGCGGCGTCCGTCACCTTCACACCGAGCACGCCCCGTGCCTCGGCCGTCAGGAAGGACCGGTCGTCACTGTCCACCTGTGGCAGTCCCGCCAGGATCAGCCGAGCCATGGTGCCCGTGACCCCGGTCAGCCGGGCGAACTCCTCGGCCGCCGCCGGCATCCACGGGGCCGGTCCCCGCTCGGCCAGCTCGGTGAGGAACGCCGTGACCCAGCCGGCCTCGCGGTCCTCCACCCCGACCGGGGAGGAGGATTCGACCGTGTAGGGGGCGGGGGCCTCGAAGCGGCCGGACGGGTCATGGAAGAGCGCCTCGAAGTCGCAGCCCTCCTCCTCGTCGAGCATGGCGCACGCGGTGACCGCGAGGAAGGCTCCCCCGGTCAGCGGCAGCACGCCTTCCAGATTCCCCTCACGCCACTCGCCGTCCGGGGTTCGAAGATGACTCGCGTCGACATGGAGGGAGACCCGGTGCCAGCGCGCGGGCTCGGCGGCCGAGGTCAGCCCGAGCGCGTCGAACTCGCGCAGCAGCGCCACCAGGGTCTCCCGGTGGTCCGGCGAGGTGGTGGGCGAGGCGACCCGGAACGCCGTCGCGGTGACGAGGTCGGGCAGGGGCGCCGCGTCCAGGTAGCCGCCAGGCAGTTCGGGACCGTCGAGGTGGAGGCGTACGGCCGGGGCGGGGCCGTCGGCCGGGAGTGAGTAAGACGGGTGGGCTTCGGCCGGGAGTGAGTCCGACATGGGAACGTCGGCCGGGAGGGAGTCCGTCGCGGGCGTTTCGGGCGCGCGCAGTGTTCGCCTGAGGACCCGCATGCGCCGGAAGACGTTGTCCCGGTCGGTCGCGTGGTGGTCCCAGCCGCCGCGGCAGCCGTCGAGGCCGCTGAGCGCCTCGCGCAGCAGCCGGTCGGACGGGCCGGCGGGGCCCTCGTCCTCCTGGGCGTCGGCGAGTCGTGCGGTCAGCCGGGTCGCCGCCGCGGCGAGGACCTTCTGCTGCTCGGCGGCGTACCGCACCACGCCCGCGATGCCCGCCAGGAGTGCCTCGTCGGTGACCTGATGCAGCAACTCCACCACGTCATGCGTGAGTTCGGCCCTCAGCAGGGCCCGGGCGGTGTCGTCGTCGATGCGGCGCAGTACGGCGGAGCCCCGCGGGTCCCGGGGCCGCAGGCAATGCCAGTACCGCAGTGGCGGAAGGATGGGGGTGCCCGCGGCGAAGTTCCCCGGGGCTCCGTCCGTCTTCGCGGTGGCCGTGACCACCGCGTCCGGGTCGACGAGATGGATGCTCCAGCCGTATTCGCGGGCGGCGGCCACAAGCCGGTCGGCGCCGGGGAACCGCACCGCGGCGTACGGCATCCCGAACTCCTCCGGGACGGTGACCTGGCGTCCGGCGAGGTCCTCGCCGAGCCAGGTGCGGTCGGAATGGCGCAGCACCGCTCGCCAGCCGAGCAGCCCGTCCACCGGCATGCCGGCGGGAGTGGCCTCGTCGAACGGGTAGGGCGCCAACGACCCCGGCGCCCAGGTGCCCTCCCCGTAGGCGTCGGCGAGAAAGGCCGGCGTGCTCTCGCGGCCGAGCCGCCCGGTCGCCGGGTCGTACTCCAACCAGGTGTTCCCGCCCCACGCCCAGTAAGAGGTGCCGTCCCCGAGCAGGTTCGCCGCGACGGGCACGGTGGTGTCGCCCCGGTGCAGGACGCCGCCGCCGGTGGCCCGGCCGCCGCCGGGCAGGGGCAGGGTCGGGACGCCGTTGTCCTCCCGATACCAGTTCATCTGGCTGCCGCGGGGGACGGTGTCGCCCTCCAGGGTCAGGATGCGGTCGGGGGAGTGGTGCCAGTATCCGCGCGCGCCGTGGTCGAGGGTGGGCCAGTGGACGAGGAGTTCGCCGTCCACGAAGTGGAAACCGAAGGAGCCGTAGGTGCCCAGGGCCGGCAGCCGCAGATCGTGGGTGAGCAGGGTGCCCTCGGTGCCGATCACCCGGACCTGCGCGGCACCGGCGACGATGAGATACGGCCAGGCGTCGGTGACGTGGAGATCCTCGACGCGGTCCTCGCGTACGAGGTCCCTGGCCGCCTCGTCCCAGGCGGGCCAACCTAGTTCGTCGAGGATCCCGGCCCTGAGCGTGCGGGCGAGCAGCGGGGCGAGGTCGGTGGCGGCCACCTCCCGGATCTCGTCCTCGGCGAGCCTGAGGGCCTCGCCGGGGAGCCACTTCAGCCGCTTCAGCGCTTCGGGGAGGCCGGGCAGCCCGGTGGCGGTGGAGCGCCGCGCGACCTCGCGCACCCAGTCGGCCAGCATCGGCCGGCCGCCGGGCGACTGGACGAGGGCCCGGATCGTGTCCAGGTCGTCCTCGTCGCCGTCGAACGTGTCGGCCGCCTTGTGGAAGACGTCCCGGAACCGCTCGGCGGCGGCGAAGGCGAGCAGGTCGCGCCGGTTCTCGCCCATCGCCCACCCATGGAGTTCCACCCCGTGGAACACGCCGGCGGGCACGTCCAGGGCGAGCAGCAGGTCCAGCAGGTCCAGATCGTGTCCCGCTTGCAACTCCCCGTTCGACGCGTTGAGTTCGGCGCGCAGGCGGTCCGCGGCGCGCTCCGCGAGCGGGTACAGGGCGGGCAGGTGCGAGGGTTCGTGCCAGCCCCGCGTCCGCTCTTGGAACGCCAGGAAGCGGGCGAACCAGCCCGCGGTGCCGTCCTGTGGCCGCTCCTCGTCGGGCAGCGAGTCGTCCCAGAGTCCCACGAGGGCGCCGGACTCCTCCAGGATGTCCAGCCACATCAGCAGTACGTCCCGCTCGCCGGAGTCCGGCATGAGGTTCAGCAGCGTGCCGCGCACCGCGGGCTCGCGCCGGGCCAGGGCGACGACGCCCGCGCGATGGGCCTTCCACCAGCCGGGTGCCGCCTTCGCCGTCGTGGGTAGCGCGAGCAGGTCGGCCAGGTAGTCCTGCTCAGCCGTGCCCCCGTCCTGGCCGGCCGCGCGGGCCAGCCTGCGCACGTCCCGCGCCAACTGGGCCGACGGCACGAGCCCGCCCGCGGTGCGCCGTACACACAACCGGGTGAAGCGCTCCAGGGCCTCGCCCGCCGGCACCCGGGCGGCCAGGTCCTTCGCACAGCCCGACAGCACGGTCGCCGACAGCGCCCCGGCCAGGGCGAACTCGAGGAAGGCGGCGTCCGTCCGCTCCTCGTCCACGGCAAGCCCATGCTCGGCCTCCGCCTGCCGGGCCCGGTTGAACAGCTGGGCCGCGTACGTGGGGTTCTCCGCCGACAGGAAGACGCGCGCGGCCTGTTCGTAGAAGGTCGGCAGAAAGTGCGGCACGGCTGCGGCCAGCCGTACGGCCACCTCCCGGTAGGCGTCCAGGGCCGCCTGCGGCCGGGACTTCGCCAGGCGCGCGATCCGCTCCAGCTCCGGTACGACACTCAGCGCGTGATGCCCGTCCTCCGGGTGGTGCACCAGCACCCACTCCGGGAAGCCGAGCGCCTGCCGCGCCCCCAGCCCGACCTCGACCGGCGCCGCCTCCGGTTCGAGCCCGAGGTAACCGGCGGCCAGGTCCTCCGCCGCGCCCAGCTCCCCGGCGACCAGCCGCACCACCACGCGGTCGTCCAGCCCCGGGTGCGTGTACGAGCGTGCCGTCAGTGGCACCGCCCGCTCGCCGGCACCCTCCGTGCCACGCGGCAGCACCGCACCGGCGGCAAGCAGTTCCTGGTACTCCTCGTACTTCTCGTACTCCCCGTACGGCATCTGCGTTCCCCCGCTCACGCGCCCGTCACCTCGTCGATCACTCGTCCGGCGTACAGCGCCGCAGCCATCCGCATCCCCTCCGACCAGGCCACCGGGCCGACATCCGCGATCCGCAGGGTCCGCCCGTCGGGGTCGTGCCAGGACAGCGGGCCGGTCGACACCTGGTACTCCCAGGGCTCCCCGATCCACACCGCGGCCTCCACGGTGCGCGCCCCGTCGCGCACCCGGCGCACGGCCCGGGAACCGGACACCCGGTAGCCGAGCGAGGTGGCCCGCCCGGCGAGCGCGGAGCGCGTCGGGAACCAACCGCCGGCGAATTCGGAGACCCACGTCGCCTTGCCGTCCGCATCAGCCGGCCGCTGCCAGGTCGCCCGGTGGATCTGCTCGACGCGCTGCACGATCCCCAGTTCCGCCGCGAACTCCCGCAGGTCCTCCAGGTCCGGCAGCAGCACGGGGTGCGGCAGCGTCACGGTCCGCGGGGACAGCCGTACGGACTCGCCGTCGAGGTCCACCACGCGCAGCTCACCCGACTTGGTGGCGTCCCGCAGGAAGCCCATGGCATCCGGGTCGTCGCCGACCACCACGAGGTCGCGCAGCGCCGACTGCCAGGCCGCGTCGCGCCACACCCGGACGAGGAGTTCCGTGGGCACCGGCAGGGCCGACACCATCCAGGTGTCGACCTGTGCCACGCACGCCGTTTCATGCCTCGCCAGCCACTCGGCGAAACGGCGCAGCCGCTCCACCTCCGGATGGTCCTTGAGCGTCTTCGGCAGCGACTTCAACTGCCGCCCCGCCGCCCGTCCGGCCGTGGCCCTGGCCGTCACCCGGCCCTCCACCAGGGCGACTTCATACCCGTCACCCGCCGTCAGCCAGCCCACCGGCCCCGCCTTCCGCCTGAAGGGAAATCAACATCGACACAGCTCGCCAGGGATCCGGCACTCGGTGTGACGATGAGCGGAACGCTAGGTGCAGCCACTGACAATCGCCCGGTCGAATCTCTCCAGCGCACGACGACTCAAGCCCACCGGAGGTCACCGGCACATCCGCAGAACCACGTAACCGCGTCACGTAACGGACGCCAGACAGGGCACGACCCCGCCGGGCGGCTCGGGCGGCTCGGTCCCAGGGGCCGGCGACGTACCGGCGGGAGGCCCACCGGGAAGCGGGGCACATCACGCGAAGAGGTCTCCGTAGGGTGTCGGCCAGCGTGCTGGTCGCGTCCGTCAGCGGATGGCCGTCGGCGGCCCGCAGGAGGTCGACCGCCTCGTCGAGGTGCCCCCGCTGGGCCAGGACCAGGGCGACCCCGGCGGTGCCCACCGCCAGCCCCGGCGGCAGCGCCTGTGCCGCGGTGGCCGCGTCCCGGCGCAGCCGCCTGTCGACGTCGTCGGGGATCGGTACGCCCGCTCGGTGCAAGGCGTGCACCACACCGGCGGTTCCGTAGGCCAGGTACACCGTGTTGGTGTGGAACCCCAGCGGCGGGGGAGGGAAGACCCACTCGGGCCGGCCGGTCTCGGTCATGCCGAGCAGAGCCGTCGCGGTCCGGTCGGCGATCTGGGCCAGACAGCCCAGCGGATCGGCGTCGACCTGCTCGGGGCCGGGAAGCGCCGAGGACCCGCGCTCGACGGGAAGGTGGAAGGAGCCGGCCCGCTGCCACAGGTCGTCCGGTACCGACGCGGTCGCCGCCAGGTCACGACGGAGCAGCGCGAGGTTGCCCGCGGTCATCCGGGGAGCGTTGTGGAACGGTGCCAGCAGGGCGACGGTGAGTGCGGCCATGAGTTGCGGTCCGTGAGGAGCGGTTCGGCGGGGTGGGCCGCCGTGACCTCGGGGGGCGGTGCGAATCCCGCGGTGCCCATGCGGGCGGGGGGATCGCCCACCGGCGTCACGGACTCGAAGTCGATGAGCCGGGCTTCTCCGGCGGGGGCGACGATGACGTTTCCGGGACTTACGTCACCGAACCGCAGTCCCAGGGCGTGCGGTTGACCCAGAGCCGAGTCCAGCACGGGAGAAGCGCCGTTGATCCACCGCGTCAACGGGACTCCGTCGACATGCTCCATGACGAGGAAGTCGTGCTCCCACTCCGTGAACAGCTCCAGCGGCCGCGGGCACACTCCGGGAGCCGCCCGGTGAACGGCGGTCAGGGTGTCGTACTCCTGGCGCAGTCGCCGCTTGGCATCGACGCCGTCCCAGGTGTAACCGTTGTGCGGCCGGGCCTCCTTGACGAAGACGAGGCGTCCCGTGCGGGTGTCCCTGGCCTGGTACGCCCCGCCGGCGTTGCTCGGCTGCAACACCTTGACGATCTCGTAGTCACGGATGCGGATCGAGCCCTGGTGCTGCGCCGGCTCCTCGGCGACGAAGGGGTCGGTGATGCCGTCGGGAAGCGTGAAGAAGGGTAGCCGTACGTCCGTGACGTCCTGTCCGGTCCCGTCGGTGAGAAGGGGTTCCGAGGAGCCGTCGGGCAGCAGCCGGGTCTGCGGCTGAAGGCGCCGTAACGGTAGTGGACGTTCCGGGAGTTCCGGTAGCGGCGGTCGGAGAGGACATAGGAGCCTTCCTCGTCGCGCAGGGCGTCGTCGAGGAGGGTGAGAAGCCGTGCGGCGGTACCGGTGTCCGGTGGGTAGACGGCACAGAACTTGCCCGACTGCGCCCTGGCCGCGTGCTTGTGGTGGAGGAACAGGAAGAAGAACCGCGCCGACACGTGCTTGAACGGCACACGCTCCGAGAAACACGTGTCCGCCACCACGTCGACGACGTCCTGCGCACGCTCCAGGCGCGCCGACACATGGATCTTCCAGCCCTGCTCGGCCTGCCCGACCCGCGAGCCGAGCCACAGCGTCCAGATGTCCTTGTCCACTCCCCGCCAGCCTTCCGGAACACGGCTGGGCGCGAAGCGCGGACCGGGATCGGCCATCGTGCCGAGGGGGGCGTAGTACTGCTCGTCCGCGAGAGCTTCGGCCATGGCGTCGAACAAGGGCGCTGTCTTTCCGTGATCAGACGGCGAGGAGCGGCGGCAGGCTGTCAGGCCCTCCGGCCCAGACAGCCTGACATGCCGTCAGCACTGCCGCCGACGCTCGTCGAGGCGTCGGAGAAAGCCCTCCGGATCCTTCCGCAGGGGCTCCGGAGAGGTTGTCCCCCCGGCTCTGGCAGAACGCTAGGCACGGCGGGTTCGGCAATGGTCAAACGCCGGTCACCGTCAGGGTTCGCTCCTTCGTCGGAGTCTCGGATGCCTTCATGACGGGAAAGCGCGGCACCTTCTTTCAGGACAGGTCGGCCAGGAGCCCGATCTCCGGTGCCAGCGCTCCGGGCTGGCCGAGGGACCGGAAGTCCTCCTCGACCGCCGCCAGGTCGAGGACACCGGCACGGACGGCCCGGTGCCGGACGACCGACCACAGGAAGACGTCGAGGTTCTCGTACCGCGTGTGGGCTTCTATCACCTGCTCTTCGTGGAACCAGAGCGCGACCCGGCCGTCGGTCAGGACGACGTAGTAGTTGCCGCCGCCGTCGCAACCGATGGACCACACGTCGTCATCGGAAAACCGCGTCGTGTAGTCGGAGTCCAGGATCTCGCAGTCGTTGGCCTCGAACTCGAAGCCGTACGACCAGTCGGCGATGTCCAGGAGATCCGCCATGGCTCCCGAGCGGACCCTGCGATCGAAATTGGCCAGCGCGGTCGCGGCGTCATGCGGGAGCCGGGCCAGGAACGGTTCCACGGGGCGTACCGGCTCCGAGAACTCGACTCGAGGCTCATCGGGGAACCAGCGCAACAGATCGGCGTCCAGATCGCTATCCATATAACCGGACAATTGGTCAACGGTAAGAGGCATAGGGGGAGGTTCACCGGCGGAAATCACGCAGCACCACATCTGCTCACCGGTTAGGTACGGGATTAGGTGCTTCCACTGAACCGCTTGCATTCCGGTGCGCGACCTCGGCTTGTCCGGCAGTCGTACGACGGCGGTGCACTGAGGTTCCCGTCGACCCCGCACTCGATGACGCTGACGCAGAGTGGACGGCTGGTGGTGGGCCACGGCGGGGAGCTCGCGGTGCTGGCTCGCCGCTGATGGCACGTCATCGTCCTGGCCCGGGGTGAGTCAGCTACGCGCCATTACGCTCTGTCATGCTTTGGGGGATGAGGCATCAGCAGATTCTGGACAAGCTCGCGGCTCGGGAGATCGTCCAGGCGATGAATGAGGATGTGGCCCGGTGGACCGGCGAGCAGATGGCATACCGCGGCCGGTCGCACGCAGAGGTCGAGAAGGCGGTGATAACGCCGGTTCTCGCCCGTTGGCGTTGCCTGTTCGACGCAGCTGACGCCACGGCGGCGGCCAAGGATGTCGGGTGGGTGGCGCTGGCCACATTGCTCCACAAGTACGGATTCCATGACAGTGCCATCACCGCGAAAGCCCTGACCTCGGTGGACGAGCTCAACCGTCACGTCGTCCTGTCCGACGCGTTCGAAAGGCAGTCCCCGGCGATCAAGGCATTGCTGCGGTCGGCGCCGACACCGCTGACGCGGCGACCGCGAAATACCAGAACGGTCACCTTCCTACGCCCCGGCGACGTTGTCTCCATCCAGCTCACCGGCCGCTTCCACGCCGCCTTCGTCCACGAGCTGCACGGCGCGAACGAATTCCCGGTGATCGAGTTCTACGCCGGCTCCTTCAGCCACCCGCCCACCATGGCACAACTGGCAGGCCGACCGGCGGCCCGAGCAGGCGCTCGCGCCCGCTTCGGCGTTGCGGGCCTTACCTACCTTCCGGACCCCGCCCAGCAAGTGAAGGCACTGGCCTCGCAGCACTCCAAGGCCCCGCATGGAGGCGATCCTCAGCCGGGCGGCGGCCTGTGGAGCCTGACTGACATCATCGACCTGCCAGGGGCCACGGCGGCACTCTTCAACGATGACCGGGAGCCGTACCTTTGAACCGGAGGTCGAGTCTGGCCTCCGAAGGACTCCGAGCGACCCACCACGTAGGAGTCACACGATTTGGTGAGAGGCGGAAGACTGTGCATCGGGGCCCGCCGGGGCAGTTACTGGCTTCATCGGTCACGTTACTGTCGCTGGCGTAGCCGGCATCGAGGTTCACGGTGATCTGCCAAGGCGTACGGGTCACCGCCCAGGTCACCATCGCTCGGTGACCCGGCGGAGGTGTCAGAGGCCGGGCTCCGGACCGGCGTTCGGCAGTGCGGCGACCAGTGCGACCCGGGAGCGTACGCCTGCCTTGCGGAAGATGCGGGTGAGGTGGGCCTCGACCGTCTTGGGCGAGACGACGAGGAGGCGGGCGATGTCGTTGTTGGACATGCCGAGGGCCACCATGCGGACGGGCTCCCGCTCCGACATCTCCGGCAGCGGTGTTTCCGCCTCCCGCGCCGGCCGCGGTCGACGGGCGCCCAGTCGGCGCTGGACGTCCACCGCATCCCGGTAGAGGCGGCGCGCCACCGAGGCATCCGCGAGCGATTTCGCGCGATTGGCCTGCTCCAGCGCCTGATCCAGCTCATGCGTCTGGTCGCGGGATCCGCGTGAGGCGAGTTCCGTGGCGAGCAGCAGCCTGGCCCGGCACTCCATCGGGACCAGTCCGCCGGTCTGGAAACCGGAGACCGCCTCCCGCAGCGGGCCGACGGGATCCGGGGTGCTGTGGGCCCGCGCCAGGGCGGCGTACCCACGCTGTCCGGGCAGGCCCAGCAGATCCGCGTCGAAGGATGCCCGCCGCGCCCATTCGGCGGCCTGGTCGCTGTCGCCCAGAGTTGCCGCGGACCGGGCGGCGTGGGAGTACCAGATCGGTGTGATGGACCGGGCGGTGCCGGGATGCCTGTCGTGCTCCATGGCCGACCGGATCAGCTCCAGGCTCTCGCCGGGCCGGCCCTGGTCGAGCCGGATATCGGCGAGTACGCCGGCGGTGACCGCCCAGAGTCTGCCGCCCGCGCCGAGTTCCTGCACCGCCCGCTCCGCGATCGGGGTGGCGACGTCCGGGCCGTCCAGCAGCGCGGTGGCCCAGGCGCGCAGGGCCGGGGCGAAGCCGAGCAGGGCCGGCCGCCCCATCCGGTGGGCGTCCTCCTCGGCGGCTTCGGCCGACCGCAGCGCGTCCGTGAGCCGGCCGACGCTGACGCTGGCGTAGGCGTGCGCGAGCCCCAGGTACGGCAGGACGAACAGCTGCCCAGTGGTCCGGGCGAGCCGGATCCCGCGCGCCGTGTGGCGCAGCGCGTCGTGATGCCGCTCGGCGAGGGCCTCGGCCCAGCCGAGTTGGGAGACTGTGTCCAGGTGCGGGGTGAGTTCGGTGTCTCCCGTCGAGTCCACCAGCGCACCGGCCTCCCGGGCCCGGTGCAGCAGCGCGGGCACGTCTCCTGCGAAGGCGCTGCAGTGAGTGAGGCGGGCGGTGGCCGCCATCCGCAGGTGGCGGTCGTGGACCTCGGTCGCGTGCCGCAGCACCTCCTCGGCCAGTGCCCGTGACCGGGGGAACGCGCGGCGCAGAAGACTGACCGTGGACAGTTCCAGACGCAGCGGGCTGCTCAGTTCGGCGCCGCCGCCCTCGCCTTCGGCCAGCAGGGCGAGTTCGGCGGTGAGCAGGGACTCCGCCCGGCTGTAGTCGCCGAGATGGCGTTCGACCATGGCGTGGAACGCCACGAGTTCCGTGTCCACCCTGGTGGGGGGTGCGTCGGGCGGCCGTGGGATGCGACGCGGCAGTTCCCGGCATTCGCGCAACTGTCCGATGGCTCCGAGCGAGCGTGCCAGGGACGTCGTCAGCCGCACCCGCAGCCCCTCTCCGTCCTCACGGATCAGGCTCAGTGCCAATCTCAGCCAGGACGCGGCCGCCACGGGATCCGTGTCACACACCTGCTCGGCCGCCTCCGTCAGCAGGCGGACCGCGTCCTGGTCGCCCGGTTCGGCGCACCGGGCGACGTGCGGAGCGCGGTGTACCGGGTCGGCGCCCGCTTCTCGGACGACGCGGTCGGCCCGCGCGTGCGCGGCCCTGCGCCAACCGTGCGGCGCGCCCCGGTGGACGACGGCGCGCAGCACCGGATGCCGCAGGCGGCACCGCCGTACCTGGGTGTGGTCGGCACGGACCAGGTCCAGGGCGATCAGCCGGTCGAGCGCGCGCGTAGTGCTCACCGGATTCCGGTCTGCCAGTTCGGCCAGGTGTGCAGGGTCGAACTCCTCGCCCAGCACGGCGGCGGCCCTCAGGACGTCCTGCTCCACGGCGTCCACCGGGGCGAGTTCACGGGCCACCACGGTCGCCGCCGCCATGACCGCCTCGTCCGACAGGACCCATGGAGCGATCCCACCTGGTGGCACGAGCGGTCCCGGTGACCGGGACAGCACCCGCAGGTAGAGCGGATTGCCGTCGGCGGCCTCGTACAGGAACCTCTGCTGTTCTGCGGTCGCATCGAGGCCGGACAGCTCACCGGCCGTGCCGCGCGGCAGTGGCCCCAGTCGCAGCCGTTCCACCCTGAAGGCGTCGTCCGGATCGGCCAGGCACGCCGTCAGCGCCGAAGACCGCTGCCTCGGGCGTACGGAGCACGCGAGGATCAGCGAGGTCCCGGGTCGGGGATGACGCAGGAGGTCGCTCAGCAGCTCGACGGACTCGTCGTCGGCCCACTGGAGGTCGTCGAGGCTGAGGGCCAGACGACGACCGTCACCGGCCGCCGCCCACAGGAGATCCGCGATACATCGACGCAGCCGTGCCCTGTCCCGGTCCGGGGGACCGGGCGCCGGTCGGTCCGGGCCCTCTCCCGGTCCCGGTTCCCCTCCATCGCCCGCCTCTTTCCCGTGTGCGGTCGCGAAGCAGCGGAGCAGTAACGCCCGGTCATCCGCGCAGATCGCTTCGGCCACGCCGGGAAGTTCCAGGGCCCGGACGACCCCGAACAGCTGCCGGTCCGCTCCCGCCGCCCTCCCCGACAGGACGGTCAGACCGGCCCGTTCCGCCAGCCCGCTCCATTCCGTCAGCAGCCGGGTCTTGCCGATGCCGGGGTCTCCGGTGATCTCCAGCAGCCAGGGCCCGGGTGCGTTCGAGTGGCGACTACCGTCCGTAGCCGTCCGGTCTCCCGCTCACGGCCGATCAGGGGATCTTCGCCGATGGATGACAGCGCTTGGTCCAAGAGCGTGCCCAACAGTGCCTCCCTCTCCACAGCGGTCAGCTGCGAGACCCAGCTTCATCGAACATGGATGCGAATACGTCAGGAGGAGCACGTAATCGCGGCACGTAATCCCCCGCGCCGTCGATGCGGGCGCACATCCGGCCCGCCGCCGCCGAGTTGCTACGGTCGCGTCCGGACGCCCGGGGAGAGGAAAGAGGACCACGTGACGGCCCGTATCGAGCTGGACGCATTCGACAAGAGTCTGATCCGGCTGCTCCAGCAGGACGGCCGCGCCTCCTACACCGACCTGGGGAGGGAGGTGGGGCTGTCCGCTCCGGCCGTGCGGGCCCGTGTGCAGCGCCTGACGGAGCGGGGTCTGCTGGAGTTCGCCGCGGTCACGGATCCGCTGAAACTCGGACTGCCCGTCATGGCGCTGCTCGGCATCAAGATCGACGGTGGGCTCCCGGACATCATCGATGCGCTGGAAGGGATCGACGGCGTGATCTATCTCGTGTCCACGGCCGGCTCCTGCGACCTGTTCGCGGAGGTCGTCTGCCGGACCATGGACGAGCTGTCCGCGATCATCAACGACCGGATCCGCACCGTTCCGGGGGTGCGCGCCGTGGAGTCCTTCCCGTACTTCGGAATCCATGTGCACCGGTTCACGTGGGACATCCCTGACTGAAGCGACAGCGGAACGCCTAGGTGGCGATGGAATCGACGCACAGATGCGTGTGTTGCTTCAGAAACGGAAGTCGAGCAAAGTGTTTTGCAACTGTATGGTTGTCGCATTCAGCGCCCTGTGACCGGGAGGACGGCGCTCATGGCCGTAGTGCCCATGTCGGCTGCCGGAGAGCGCCTCGTCGGACGGGAGACCGAACTCTCCTTGCTCACGCGAACCCTGGAGGCGCTGACACGGGGTCGGGGCTCGGTCGTCGAGATCTCCGGCGAACCGGGCATCGGGAAGACCTGCCTGACCAGGACGCTCGTGGACCTGGCCGCGCAGAGGGGAATCCCCGCGGTCCGCGCCCACGCCCTGCGCGGTGACACCGCCTCGTTGCAGGTGTTCCGTGACGCCTGGGAGTCACGGCGGGCGGCCGGCGGAGCCCGGCAGCCGTTCGACGAGGTCGGTGACCGGCCCGCCGACTGGGCCGCGGGCTGCGTCGTGGTCCTCGACGACGTCCATCTGTGCGATCCGGCATCGACGGCGCTGCTCGTGCGGCTGGTTCGTTCCGTGGTGCCCGCACCCTTCCTGCTCACTCTCGCCTATCGCCCCGCGCAGACCGCCCCCGAGCTACGGGAAGCGCTGGACGACGGAGCGCGGGCGGGCACGGTGACGCGTATCGAACCGAGCCCTCTCGACCCCGAAGCCGTGGCCGCGCTGCTGGCCGACCGGAGCGCCCCGGGAGACTCGGGAGCGCGCACCCCGGCCGCGCTCCAGGAGTTCGCGATCCGGTTGTGCGCCGCGGCCGAGGGCAATCCGCGCTACGTACGCCTGCTCGTCGCGGCGGACTGGCACCCCGGACACTGGCCCGATCGCCCGGGCACCGACACCGCCGGACTGCTGTGCGAGGCGAAACCACTGATCGCCGAGTTCGACGCGCTTTCGCCGCAGGCGGCGACCACAGTGTCGGCGGCGGCCGTGACCGGCAGCCCGTTCCGGCCCGAGGACATCGCCCACATCTCCGGCCTGGGGATGGACAGCACTCTCGACGCGCTCGCCGAACTGGAGCGGACGGACCTGGTGCGCGCGGCCGACTGGAAGGGCGGCCTGGCCTTCCGGCATCCCGTCGTCGGCCACGTCGCGCACGAGCGAGCCGGCCTGTCCTTCCGGCTGCGCGGCCACCGCCGTGCCCTGGAACTCATCACCCGACGGGGCGGGCGGGTCCGCGAACGGGCCCGGCACGCCGAGCACCTGCTGGGCGCCGACGCCGCACTTGCCGCGCGCACCCTGGCGGACGGGGCCGCGGAGATCGCCGCACAGGAGCCGGCGACCGCCGCGCGCTGGCTTCGGCTGGCCCTGGAGTCTTTGCCCGACGGGGGAGCGGATTCCACCGCCCGTAACGAGCTGGAACTCGCCTGCTGTCGTGCGCTGATCGCCGCGGGCCAGCTGGACGAGGCCCGCACCCGCGCGCACGAACTGCTGGGGCGCCGGCCCGCGGCCCTCAGCGAGCGGCAACTGCTCCAGGCCCACGCCGTCTGCGTGGGCGCCGAGCGACAGCTCGGCCGATACGCGGAGGCGGCGGCCATCGCCGACGCCGCCCTCAGCCTGCTGCCCAGACCACTGCCCGATCCACTGCCGGCCGAAGTCGCCGAACTGATCATCGAGCACGGACTGGTCCATGTCCTGCGCGGTACCCACGACCAGGCACGGGCCCTGCTCCGGGAAGCCGTAGGGACGCCGAGCGAGGCGGATGGGACGAGCGAGGCGGATCGCACCGTACTGCGAGTCCTCGACGCCCTCTGCGTCACTCACGCCGGTGACCTGGACGAGGCCATCGAAAAGGTCACGCACTGCGCCAGGCTCGTGGACGCGCTTCCGGATCCGCTCGCCGACCGAACGCCGGAGACCCTCGCCCTGCTGGGCAGCGCCGAGCTCTACCTGGAGAGATTCACCGACGCGGCCCGCCATCTCGGCCGCGGGCTGACAGCCGACCACGGCGGTCCCCAGCGGCCCATCCTGCTCCACCGGCTCCTCGGGCTCGCCATGGCTGAGCAGTGGACCGGTCACCTGGACGCCTCCCAGCGCTACGCCAGGGAGGCCGAGAACCTCGCCCGCTCCATGGGGGTGCGGCCCGCGATCGCCCTGGCACAGGCGATCCGCGCGACGACCCTCGTCTGGGCCCGTGGCGGGGAGTACGCCGACGAGGCCGTAGCGCTCGTCGAGGAGGCCACCGGCGCCACCCCGCCCGGCCACAGTTGGTGGACGGCCTCGGCGACGGGACTGCTGGCACAGGCCCGGTTCCTCGCCGGTGACGCCGCGGGCTGCCGGCGGACCCTGCTGGACAGCGCGGGCAGCAGGCGATTGCCTCAAGTCCGGCCCTTCTCCCGGCCCTTCCTGCTGGCCCTTCTGGCCACGGCCACACTGGAGTGCGGGGACCGCGAGGAGGCAGAGCGTCTGGTCGCAACCGCCGAAGCGGAGGCCCGGCGGCTCGGACTGCCAGTCCAGGACGCCCACGCACGGTGCGCCCGCGCTCAGCTCCACATGAGCGACGGCGAACACGACGCGGCGGCCAAACTCTTCGCACTCGCCGCGGAGGCGTTCCAATCCGCGGGCATGCCGGTGCAGTACGCCTGGACTCTCGTGATCAGCGCCCCCGCCGTCCACGAGGCACACGGACCGGCCGAGGCTCTCGGCCGCCTCGACGCCGCCGAGGCGATCGCACGCTCCCGCACCGCACTGCTCGTACGGGAGCGCGTCACCCGCATGCGCGCCGAGCTGTCGGAAGACGCCCGCGGCGCACACCCCCTCGGCCGGCTCAGCGACCGCGAACGGGAGATCGTCGACCTGGCCACCGCGGGGTTGCGCACCCGCGAGATCGCCGAACGGCTCTTCCTCAGCCCCCGTACGGTGGAGACACACCTGTCCCGCATCTACCGCAAACTCGACGTCTCGTCCCGGCTCGCGCTGTCCGACCTCGTGCGTCGGACCGGGTAGGTGCACGGGGTCAGGGGCCCGGTGGGTCGGGTTTCGCCGAACCGAGCACACACGCCGTTCATCCGGGTGCCGACGCCCTGATCGGCACCGCAGGCGATGCCCTGGACGAGCGCTGAGGGGGGGACAGGATCCTCCCCTGCGAAACAGAGCTGATCCTCACTGCGGCGGCCGGCACGGCCTTACCCGACGCCGGACAGGCCATCGAGCACCGTCATCCCGGCGCAATCGATGGGGTTTCCCCAATGCTGCGGGAAGCGGCGATGCGAAGAATCGACCGTGTTCGCGGGAAGGGGCGGCCGTGGGACGGCTCCCACCCTTCCTCCGGAGTTCCGCGCATGCTCGATCCTGGAGTTTCTTGTGGTGGTGGGCAGCCCTGGGGCTGGAGAGACCGGTTTTTCGCTGTGGGCGTTGGTGCGATCCGTGGTCGACGACTCGGGCGTGCCGGACCGGGAGACGGCCGAGGGCGGCTTCTGGCGCCAGGCTGGGCCCGTGGAGCGGAAGTTCCGGGTGCAGGGCTGGAAGCTGCACGTCTCCGTGACTGCGCTCTCGGCCCCCGAGGTCCTGTTCCGGGCCGCGCGAGTGCTGGTGCGTCGTCGGTGTCCGTTCAAGTTCTCCGCTCGTGCCGAGCACGTCGAGGAACTGACGGACACCCGGTACGACCGTGCCCAGTGCGGCAAGTTCATCACCGCCTACCCCCGTGACGACGACGAGTTCCGGACCCTGGCCGGGGAACTCGACCGGGCCACGGCCGGGCTGCCGGTTCCCCGCATCCCGTCCGACCGCCCTTACCGCACGGGCAGTCTGGTCCACTATCGCGACGGCGTGTTCCGTGGCGTACCCCACCTGACCAATGAGGGCGTGCACCAGGCCAGGCTCCGGGCCCCCGACGGCAGCGGGACGGGTGTCACCGTCGACTACGGTGTCGGGCCGGCCGGGGCCGTCTCCGTCCTGTTGCGCATGAGGGAGGGCGGTCCGCGCCCGCTGCTCGACGACGCCGGAGAGCCCGCACAGGCCACCGCGTTCGAAGGGGTGCCCGCATGACACCCCGAACCATGCACCGCGACTACAGCGCGTTCTCCCC
Source organism: Streptomyces sp. NPDC004539 (assembly GCF_040610055.1). Lineage (NCBI taxonomy): Bacteria > Bacillati > Actinomycetota > Actinomycetes > Kitasatosporales > Streptomycetaceae > Streptomyces > Streptomyces sp. NPDC004539. The sequence continues at coordinate 66,542 of NZ_JBEXLS010000023.1, forward strand.
GAACGGGCTGCGGGCGGCCTGCGTCGCCAACGACGAGGCCGGCGCCCGCCATCTGGAGACGTGGGAGCTCACCGTGGCCGGCCCGCGCAGAAGACTGCGGGTCGCCCTGGACCCGGACCTGCCCCTCACCCAGTGTGTGGCGCTCGACGACGGCCGGGCCCTGCTCTCCTGGCGGGAGCCTGACGGAGTCCAGTACGTCGACCTGTTCGACCAGGCAGGCGGACGCCGCCCGCTCGGCCCCTGCCCGGCACCACTGCGTCTGCTGTCGGCCCCGGACCTGCCCGGCTGGGTCGCCACGGCCATCGCGTACGGTGCCGACGACCACTCCACGGTGTTCCGGGTCGGGGACCACGAGCCCTGGCTCACCCCCGTCACCCGGGTACCAGAACCGCTGTGGGGCGCGGCGGTGGCCGGCGGCTGCCTGGCGGTCACCGCGGTGGTCGACGGGACACCGACTCTCCTGCGGATCGACCCCACCGCACCCGAGGGCTGCCGGGTCACCCCGCTCACCGGCGCGGGTACCGCAGCCCGCGTCCTACTGTCCCGCGCGGGCCGGGTGCTGCTGGCCATGGACACCGACGCCGGTTCGCGCCTGGGATGGGCGACCGGCACCGCCGTACGTCTCCTGGACGGGCCGTGGACCGCGGATGCGACCGTCACTCCGCTGGCTCTGGACCCGACGGGAGGCGTCCTCGCCGCCGCGGTGGACCGGGGCGCGCGCTCCGAACTCGCCCCGTACGACCTGGAGTCCGGTACCGCTCGCCAGGTTGCCTCGCCCCCTGGCGTTCTCGGGCCCGAGGCGGCCTGGACCGACCGGGGACTGCGGCTGCCGTTCTCCGGCCCGACCAGGCCCACCGTCTTCGGCTGGGTGGGACCAGGGGAGAGCGAACTATGGTGGGTCGCCGCCCTGCCCAAACGGCACCCCGCCCGTCTGGAGACACTGCCCGGCGCGGTGGGTTCCGTCGAAGCCGTGGTCTACGGACCGGACTGGCGTGGCGGCGCTCCGGTGGTGATCGCGTTGCACGGCGGACCCGACCGGCACTGGACGCTCGGCTACGACGCCCTGTTCCAGCTGTTCGCCGACGCCGGCCTCGCCGTGATCGCGCCCAACCAGCGGGGCAGCACGGGCTACGGACGCGAACACGCCGATGCCATCCGGGGCGCATGGGGCGGACCCGATCTCGCCGACATCCGTGCCCTGCGTGCCTTCGTCGACAGAACGCGTGGACCGGGCGTGCCCCGGCCGGCGGTGTACGGCACCGGCTACGGCGCCTTCCTGGCCGTGCTGGCGACGGTCGCCGACCCCGAGGGCTGGTCGGGCTGCGTGGCTGTGGCGCCGTTCAGCTCGGTACCGGCGCTGTACGCGGACGGCTGTCCGTCGACCCGCCGTCTCATCGACCGACTGGCAGGCCACGGTGACATGGACGACGCGCTCGGACCACGCGACCTGCTACGGCTGGCCCCGCGCGTCCGCACGAGGATGCTCCTCCTGCACGGACGGCTCGACGAGACCGGCCCCGTGTCCCACACGCGCGCGCTGGCGCACCACCTGATCGACGCGGGACACGGCCATGTCACCTACCGGGAACCCGCCGACCGGGGCCACATCGCTTCCGGCGCCCTCGCGAGCGCCCCGCAGGCGCGTGAGATCACAGACTTCCTGGCCCGGCCCGACACCGCACGACCGGTGCCGAACTCGCCCGCGCGGCAAGGGAGGCGGGCGCCGACACCGTGATCGGACCTCTCGGCGGCCAGGACGCCGAACTCGGCGACCCGGCGACCTCGTTGTCCGCCGGAGGCCGGAGAGCGACAACTGCTGGTCCGCGCACGGGCCTTCGCCTCACCGGACCGGGTCGTCATCCTCGACGAAGCGGCTGCGCACCCGGCACCGGGAGACCCACCCGCAGGGACGCTGCTGCTGACAACGGGGGGCGCCGGACCACGGCGCCCCCCGTAGCGGCACTGTGCCGTCCATGGGTCACGGTGTTTCGAGCGCGCCCAGCAGCAGGGTGACGACGCGGGTGACCGCGGACCACTGTCCCGGGCTGAGTTCGGGGTAGTCCTCGGCGACGGAGGCCGGGACGGGAATGTCCTCCATACGACACGCCACGTCGGAGACGAGTATGCCGGTGCCGGTGATCCTCAGCCCGGATCTCTCCCGCTCGGGGGCATACGAGGGCCCCGGCACAGAGCCGTACTCCAGGTGCTCGGCACAGGCAAGGTTGTCGGGGCTCTCCGAGGACGCCGTCAGCAGGGCATTGCGGAATCCGGTGGTGATGTCGGTGGAGGCCCCGGTGCCTCTGGCTCCCAGCAGCATCCGGATGAGGTCCTGGCCGGTTCCGGTCGCGCGTACGGCGTCGTCGGTGTGGAAGAGGCAGTGCCGCAGCCCCTCACACCAGAAGAGCGAGGCGCCGGAGAAATCGGCACGTCCGTGGAAGGAAGCGCGCCCGCCGCGTGAACCCTCCAGGCAGAAGACGACGCCGGAGCCGGACGCCCCGGTGCCGAACGAGGCGTCCGCGAACGTCGTGCTCCCGTGGAACTGGGTCCCGGTGAAGTCTCCGTGAGCCAGTCGGCATCCACTGACGTCGAAGTCGATCAGTGTGGCCCCGGAGAGCCGTAGGCGCATGTCCTCCCAGAACGGTCGGTCGGCGGAGGGACGCGTACGGTCGGCGAGCAGCCGCTGAGCGGCACGTCGCATCCGCACGTCGGCGAACTGGGAAGGGGTGAGCGCGAAGATGTCGGCGGTGACCTCGAAAGCCAGCGGCGTCCGCAGGTACGCGCAGACAGTGTCGATCACACGCTGCCTGAGATCGGGCCGGCTGTCCCCGAGCTCACCGAGGACACGCAGGCCGTCGAGGCGGACCTCGGGGTCGGGGTCGGCGAGTTGACGATGGTACGGCGCGACGGACACATCGGGGACCAGCCGCCGGTGACCCTCCCGGCCGGCGCCCGGCGTGGCCGCGGTCCAGCCAAGGGGCCAGTCCTGTCTCTCGGCGCCGTTCGCGTCGGAAAGCCGGGCACCGGTGAGGTCAGCCGCAGGCTGCGTGAGATGGACACGTCCGCCGAAGACGGCCCGCTGGAACAGCGCCTGGCCGCCGAAGCGCGCCTTCCAGAACCAGGCGGCCCTCGCGAACCGGGCGTCCGCGAAGGACACGCGGTCGTTGAAGCGCGCCCCGTCGCCGCCTTCCTCCCAGGTCTCGTAGTCGACGGCCAGGGGCCAGTGCGGATCATCCTCGTTCGGTTCGTCCCAGGCGACCGGACGCCGTGCCTCGGCCCCTTCCCACGCCGACCCGTTCTCGAGGAGTTCGTCCCCGGCGAGCTCGTCCTCGCCCCGTCCGAACCACGCGACATCCTGGAAACAGGCGCCCGAGAAGTCGGCGCACGCCCGGAACCTGGCCCGCCCGAACTCGGCCGCGTCGCCGAACCGGACACCCGGGAAGCATGCCTCCTTCTCGAAGACCGCCCGCTGGAACAGCGCCTCCCCGGCGAAGCGGGCACCGTCGAACACGCACCCGTCACGAAAGTGCGCGTCCACAAAGCGGGCCCGGCCGAAACGGCAGCCGCTGAAGTCGACGTCCGGCAGCACGGCACCGGTCAAGTCGATGTCGAGACACTCCCCGCAGCCGGTGCCGCACCCGGCGCCCGCCGTGACACCTGCGGGTACATCGCCGGTGGCGGGATGCCGGCGCGCCAGAACGGCGAGCACCGCGGCTGCCTCCACCCTCACCCCCACGCAGTCGTCAGCGGCTTGCGCGGTGAAGCCGCGCAGGTAGCGGCAGACGACGTCGGCCACGGCCAGCCGCCGCGCGGGATGCTTCCGGGCCAGCGCCTCCAACTCCCGCAACGCGGGCAGGTGCACATCGGGGTCCGGTCCGGCCAGGCGGCCCGCGGCGTGCCGGAAGGCCTCGGAAACGTCCGGTCGCATTCTCGGCGGTCTCCTTGTGGTCGACATTTCTGATCACAACATACCGAACACATGTCTGACGGCTGGTGGGCCGGACAGCCGGCTCGCCGGGAGCCTCGATCGAACCGCTGGACCACGTGGCGGCCGGCCGGCGAACCTCGCGGAGCCCCGCGAGACGGGGGTTGTGCAAAACGTTTTGGGTCCATAGCGTCCGGTTTCAAACGGAAGGATCCACATCATGCGCCGACTGATCGTGACCTCCTGCTCGGTGCTGGACGTGCCCGAGCAGGGGCCGTGCCGGGTGGTACCGGACCAGGACATCCTCGTCGAGGACGGGGTGATCGTCTGGGTGGGCGCGTCCGGCTCGGGGCCCGACAGTGCCGGGGCGGAGACCGTGGACGGTTCGGGACTGGTCGCCGTACCGGGCCTGGTGAACGCCCACACGCACGGCCCGATGACGCTGATGCGCGGCGCCGCCGAGGACGTGAGCGTCGAGGCGTGGTTCAACGAGCGGGTGTGGCCCATGGAGGTCAACCTCACCCCTGCCGACGTCGGTCTGGGGGCGGCGCTGGCCTGTGCGGAGATGCTGCTCAGCGGGGTGACCACGTTCGCCGACCACTACTTCCACGCCGAGCGGATCGCCGACGCCGTCGTACGGAGCGGAATCCGGGCCGACATCGCGCCGACCTGCTTCAGCAGCCGGGGCCGAGCGACCTTGGAGGAGAGCGCCGAGACCGCCGTCGCCCTGCACGGCACGGGCGCCGGACGGGTTACCGCGTCGCTCGGCCCGCACGCGCCCTACACCGTGGCGGACGCCGACCTGGTCCGGCTCGCGGAGCTGGCCCGGGAGAACGGCCTGCGGATCCATATCCACGCCGCCGAGCACCTGGAGCAGACCGAGTCGAGCCTGGCTCGGCGAGGCGTGACCCCCATCACGGTGCTGGAGCGGACCGGCGTGCTGGAGGCCGGCGCGCTGATCGCGCACGGGTGCGGCATCGTTCCCGAGGACCTGCCGACGCTGGCGGCGCACCGCGACCGTACCGGCGTGGCCTGCTGTCCGAAGGTCTATCTGAAGCATGCCCTGCGTCCGCTCACCCCGGTGCGGAGCCTGCTGGACGCCGGGGTCGCCGTCGGGGCCGGGACGGACGGGGCCGCCGGGCACAACACGCTGGACGTGTGGGAGGCGATGCGGCTGGTGGCGCTGACCCAGAAGCAGGCGGAGCGGGACGCGACCTGGATGACGGTCTCCGAAACGGTACGGCTGGCCACGCGGGGCGGGGCGCGGGCGCTGGGACTCGGCGACCGGATCGGCGCTCTCGAACCGGGCCGGGCCGGCGACATCGTGCTGATGGACCTGAGCGGCGCCCACTGCCGGCCGTTGCACGACCCGGTGGCGGCCCTCGTCTACAGCGCCCGCGCGAGCGATGTACGCACGGTCGTGGTGGACGGGCGGGTCGTGGTGCGGGACGGCAGGCTGCTGACGCTGGACCTGCCGGCGCTGCTGGCCGAGATCGAGGCACGCGTGCCCGCGCTGTTGGACACCTCGCACGGCAGGGCGGTGCAGCACTATGACCCCTGAGCCGGACGACGATCGCCGTCGGGTGCGGCGGCCCGCGTCCATCAAGGACGTGGCCGCCGCGGCCCGGGTGAGCCCGACCACCGTCTCGCACGTGCTGAGCGGCAACCGGCCGGTCGCGGAGGACACTGCCGAGCGGGTTCGTACGGTGGTCGCCCGGCTCGGCTACGTGCCGGCCTCGACGGCCCGCAACCTGCAGTCCGGTTCGACCAGTGTCATCGGTCTGCTGGTGCCCGACATCACCAACCAGTTCTTCGCCGAACTCGCCAAGGGCGTCGACGACGCCGCCCACGACCTCGGCTACGGCGTCATCCTGTGCAACACCGAGTTCGACCCGGACCGCGAGGACCGCTATCTGGAGATGCTCCGCGGCCGGTTCATCGACGGCATGGTGTACGCCTCCGGTTCGCCGCCCTCCCGTGGCCGGCTGGCGTCGCTGCTCGGACGGTTTCCCATTGCCCTGGCCGACGAGGTGGTTCCCGGGCTGCTGGAGCAGACCATCCTGGTCACCGCCGACCACCGGGCGGGCGGTCGGCTGATCGGGCAGCACCTGCGGGAGCTGGGCCATCGCCGGGTGCTCGCGCTCAGCGGCCCGGGGGACCTGGTCAGCAGCCTGGAGCGGATCGCGGGTTTCCGGGAGGCATTCGGTGACGCCGGTGTCATCGAGGCCGAGGGTGCCTTCGTCGAGCGGTCCGGCTACAACCTGGTCGCGGCGGCACTGGAGAGCGGCGGCCCCCGTCGCTTCACCGCGGTGTTCGCCGCCAACGACCTGATGGCGCTCGGTGCGGTCGCGGCCCTGGAGGACGCGGGCCTGCGCGTCCCGGACGACGTCTCGGTGGCGGGCTTCGACGACATCATGCTCGCCTCCCGGGTCCACCCCCGCCTCACCACGGTCCACCAGCCCGCCTACGACATCGGCCGTACGGCGGGCGCCCAACTGCTGAGCTACGTCCACCGTGACGAGGTGCCCCCGGCCTCCCGGCACATCCTGCCGGTCCGGCTGAAGGTCCGCGCCAGCACGGCGCCCATGAGTCCCGCGCGCTGACCGGGGCGACGAAGCCCCGTCGGCACAACACAACCCGAACACCACAGGAAAGGTCGTGCGGCGATGCCCCATGTCCTCGTCGTGGGTGAGTCCTGGTTCACCCACTCCGTCCACCAGAAGGGGTTCGACTCCTTCTTCACCTCCGAGTACGTCGAGGGAGCCCAGGTCTTCCTCGACGCCCTGCGCGACCGTGGCCACACGGTGACGTACGTACCGGCGCACGAGATACCGAGCCGCGTGCCCACCACGGCCGAGGGCCTGGAGGCCTACGACGTCGTCGTGATCAGTGACGTGGGGGCCAACAGCTTCCAGCTCGTGCCGGAGACCTTCGCCCGCTCGGTGCCCGTGCCGGACCGTACGGAGGCGCTGCGGGCCTACGTCGAGCGCGGCGGCGGTCTGCTGATGGTGGGCGGCTACCTCACCTTCACCGGAATCGACGGCAAGGCCCGGTGGGGACGTACCCCGCTGGCGGCGGCGCTCCCGGTCGGTCTGTACGACCGGGACGACCGGGTCGAACTGCCCGCCGGAGCCGCGCCCAGGGTCGTCGCCCGGCACCAGGTGGTCGACGGGCTGGATCAGACCTGGCCGGATCTGCTCGGGCTCAACGAGGTGACGGTACGGGACGGCGCGGACCTGCTCGCCGAGTGCGCGGGTCATCCGCTGCTGGCCGTGGGCGGCTACGGCGCGGGCAGGTCGGCGGCCTTCATGTCGGATCTGGCACCGCACTGGGCCCCGCCCGCGTTCCTGGGCTGGAAGGGCTACCCCGAGCTGTGGGACCGGCTGGTCCACTGGCTGGCCGGGACCCCGGCGGGGGAGAGCGGCACCGTGGCGGGGCAGACCGGCACGCCGGCGGGGGAGGGTGCCTGATGGCCACCCCGCACATCTCCGCCGCCCCCGGTGACTTCGCGCCGGACGTGCTGATGCCCGGCGACCCGCGCCGGGCACGCCGTATCGCGGAAACGATCCTTCAGGACGCCCGGCTGGTCACCGACGTACGCGGCATCGAGGGGTACACCGGAACCTACCGAGGCGCGCCGCTGTCGGTGCTGGCCTCTGGCATGGGAATGCCCTCGGTCACGATCTACGCCACCGAACTCTTCCGCTTCTACGGCGTGCGCGCCATCGCCCGGGTGGGTACCGCGGCCGGTCTGCCCGCCTCGGTGGGCCTGCGTGACGTCGTCGTGGCCACCGCCGCCCACACCGACTCGGCGATGGGCAGCCGCCGTATCGACGGAGTGCACCTGAGCCACACGGCCTCCTTCGACCTCACCGCGGCCGCCGCGCGGGCCGCTGCGGGCGGCGGCGGGTCGGGACCGCGCGTGCACATCGGGCCCGTGTTCACCACCGACCACTTCTACCTGGAGCGTCCGGCGCTGTTCGAGCGGCTGGAGGCGCACGGCACCCTGGCCGTGGAGATGGAGGCCGCCGGCCTGTACGCGACCGCCGCGGCCGAGGGAGGTCGAGCCCTCGCCGTGCTGACGGTCAGCGATCACGTGCGTCACCCGGAGGCCCTCACCGCGACCGAGCGGGAGACGGACTTCGACCGTGCCGTCACCATCGCGGCCACGGCGCTTACGGAAACAATTTCCTAACACGGGGCTCATAGCCAAAACGTTTTGCATTGCATAACTTTCGGCCAATGGCGAAGAACGGTCCCAGCGTGAGAAAGAGATCGGAACAATGAACAAGATCAGAATTCTGGGTGCTGTCGCGGCGCTCTCCCTGACACTTGCCGCATGCGGCGCCTCGACGGACACGGACTCCGACTCCGCTCAGTCCGGGAAATCCGGAAAGCTGAGAATCAAGTTCGTCATCAACGGGAACCTCGGCGACCGCTCCTTCTTCGACTCGGCGTACGCGGGCCTGAAGAAGACGGAGCAGGACCTCGGGTACAGCCTGAAGGTCGTCGAACTGGGAAGTGACCGCACCAAGTGGTCCTCCGGGTTCGAGGACGCCGCCGCCGGCGACGACTACGACGTGCTCGCCGCGGGCACCGTCGACACCGTCGGCTTCGTATCGAAACTGGCCCCGGAGTACCCGGACAAGAAGTTCTGGATCTTCGACGGATCCGTCGACTACACGGGCAAGAGCGGCTGTTCCAACAAGTGCGCAAACGTTTACTCCGTCACCTTCAAGCAGAACGAGGCCGCGTATCTCGCCGGATTCCTCGCCGACAAACTCGTCGCCGCCAAGCCCCTTCCCGGCAGTGCCGGAAACGGAAAGGTGGGCGTGATCGGCGGAGTGAAGATTCCGGTCATCGAGGACTTCGTCGTCGGCTTCAAGGCGGGCTTCGCGGCGGCGGGCGGAAACCCGTCCTCCGGTGTCCTCGTGCAGTACGTCGGCGGCGACAACCCGTTCGGTGACCCGGCCAAAGGCAAGCAGATCGCCTCGGCCATGTACGGGCAGGGAGCCGAACTGGTGTGGCCGGTCGCCGGTTCCTCCGGTCTCGGTGTCTTCGAGTCGGCGGTCGCCGCCAAGCGCTACACCTTCGGTGTCGACTCCGACCAGTACAAGACGCTCACCGACGCGGCTCAGCAGCAGACCGTCGTCACCTCGATCCTCAAGAACGCGGGCAACGCCCTCTACCTCGCGGCCAAGGCGAACAAGGCCGGCACGCTGGACTACGGGAAGCCCGCCGCGGTGGGCCTGGCCGAGGACGGCGTGGGCTACGTCGACAACGCCAACTTCGACAAGCTCGTCCCCGCCGCCGTGCGCGCCGAGCTCAAGGACCAGGCCGCGAAGGTCAAGTCCGGTGCCGTCAAGGTCCCTTCGGCCTTCTGACCTTCTTCCGACCTTCGAGGAACGCTGGTGGAAACCATGGGCAGAACCGTGGACAGAGACGACAGAACCGGGGACGACCCACCGCCCGCCCTGCAGGCCACGGGCCTCGGCAAGACCTACCCCAACGGCACCCGCGCCGTCAGCGACGTCGACCTCTCGGTACCCGCGGGGGAGATCAGGGCGATCGTCGGCCAGAACGGGGCCGGCAAGTCCACGCTGATGAAGCTGTTGTACGGACTCGAACAGCCGTCGGCCGGGCAGATCGGCGTGCACGGCGTGCCGGTCAGGTTCACCGGGCCCCAGGACGCCATCGCCCTCGGCGTGGGCATGGTCCACCAGAACCTCATGCTGGTCCCGTCGTTCACGATCGCCGAGAACGTCGTCCTCGGTGTCGAGCCGGGCCGGGCGGGCCGCGTCGACCGCGCGGCCGCCGCCGAACGCACAGCCGCACTGGCCGCGGAGTCGGGACTCGCCGTCGACCCGGAAGCCAGGGTCGACGCGGTGTCGGTGGGGATGCGCCAGCGCGCCGAGATCCTCAAGGCCCTGCACCGGGGCGCCCGCATCCTGATCCTCGACGAGCCCACCGCCGTGCTCACCCCTCAGGAGACCACCGACCTGTTCACCGCGGTCCGCCGGCTGCGCGACTTGGGCATGACCGTGCTGTTCATCTCGCACAAGCTCAAGGAAGTACGTGAGATCAGCGACCGTGTCACCGTCATGCGCGCCGGGTCGGTGATCGGCACCGTGCGCACCGAGGAAGCGACGGCCGAGCAGCTGGCGTCCATGATGGTCGGCCGGGAGATGTCCCTCGACGTGCCGAAACCCCCGGCGCGCCCGGGGGAGGGAGTGCTGCGGGTACGCGGACTGTCGGGTCCCTCGGTCCACGGTGTCTCCTTCGACATCGCGGCCGGGGAGATCGTCGGCCTCGCGGGCGTCGAGGGCAACGGCCAGACCGAACTGGTCGAACTCCTCGCCGGGCTGCGCCGCCCCACCGCCGGATCGGTCACCGTGGACGACGCCGACGTCACCCGCCTCGATGCGGCCGGCCACCGCCGGGCCGGTGTCGCCCACGTGCCCGAGGACCGGCTGTCCAACGGGGCGGCCCTGGACCGCTCCATCGCCGACAACCTGATCGTCGACCGCCACGACCGGCTTCCCGTCGCCCGCCGCGGCGTCCTGCGCACCCGGCGCGTACGTGAGCTCGCCGAGGACCTGATCGGGCGTTACGCGATCCGCGCCCCGCATCCCGACACGGCGGCCGGAGCACTGTCCGGCGGCAACCTGCAGAAGGTCGTCGTCGCCCGCGAACTGTCCGCCGGGCCCCGCCTGCTGCTCGCCGCACAACTGACCCGGGGCGTCGACATCGGCGCCATGCACTTCATGTACGAGCGGCTCATCGAGGCCCGGGACGCGGGCGCGGCGGTGCTGCTGGTCTCCGCCGACCTCGGCGAACTCCTCGCGCTCTCCGACCGGTTGCTGGTCATCAAGGACGGCCGTCTCGCCGCACGCTTCGACGACCCGGCCGGACTCACCGAGGAGAAAGTGGGCCTGTACATGCTCGGCGTGGAGCGGCATCCGGACGAGCGGCTCATGGCAGGTGTCCGATGACCTCGACCCTGGGACCGGCCGCCGAACAGCAGGGCCGGCCCGAGGCGACAGCGGGCCGCAGGGAGTTCCTGGCCACCCGACGCCGTACCGTGGCCGTCGAGCTGACGATGACCGTACTGACCGTCGCGGTCGCCGTCCTCATCGCCTTCCTGGTGGTCCTGGCCACCGGCAAGGACGCCACCGGCGCCCTGAACGCCCTGCTCACCGGCCCGCTGGAACGCACGCCCCGGATCGGCCGCTGGCTCGCCGACGCCACCACCTTGGCGCTGCTCGGCCTGTCCGTCGCGATCCCCTTCCGGGCCCGGCAGATCAGCCTCGGCGCGGAGGGCCAGGTCTACGCTGGCGCCCTGGCGAGCGCCCTGGTAGCGATCAACCTGCACCTGCCGCCCGTCGCCGCAGTCCTGGTGCCGCTCGCCGTCGCCGCCCTCGCCGGGGGCGCGCTGGGCGCGGTCCCGGGGGTGATGAAGGCCCGCCTCGGCGCCAACGAGATCGTCGCCACGCTGATGCTCAACGCCGTCGTCGTACGGGTCTTCGACTACCTCCTCACCGACCACCTCAAGGCGCCCGACAGCACCGCCGTGCAGTCCGCCCCGGTGCGCCCCGACTCGGCGCTCCCGCTCCTGTCCGACTTCTTCGGTGTCCCCCTCGACCAGGCGAACATCGGGTTCTTCGGCATGCTCGCCGTCGCCGCGGCTGTGTGGTTCGTGCTCGCCAGGACACCGCTCGGCTACCGCATCCGGATCACCGGCTCCAACCCGGACTTCGCCCGGTACGGCGGTCTCGACGTACCGCGCACCATCGAGTGGAGCTTCGTCATCGGCGGCGCGCTGGCCGGTCTCGCCGGAGCACACCTCGCGCTGGGCGTCTACGGCGGGCTGCAGCCCGACATGGCCGGCGGCCTCGCCTTCGAGGGCATCGTCGTCGCCCTGCTGGGCCGCAACAACCCGATCGGAGTTGTCGCCGCGGCGCTGCTCTACTCCTACCTGCGGGTCGGCGGCGACGTGATGGAGCAGCAGACCGACGTCGGCTCCGACGCCGTGACCATCATCCAGGCGGTCATCGTGCTGCTCGTGACCGCCCGCGCGCTGCCCGAACTCGTCAAGCGGTACCTCGCCCGAAGGGAGGCCCGCTGATGGGTCCCGTCCTCGACGCCGTCCTCAGTACGGCATTCCTCGCGGCGATCCTCGGGGTGTCCACCCCGTACGTCCTCGCCGCCCTCGGCGGGCTCCTCGCCGAGCGGGCCGGAGTGCCCAACATCGCCCTGGAGGGCTCGATGCTGGCCGCCGCCTGCACCGGCGCGCTGGTCGCCGGATACAGCGGCTCGGTCTGGGCCGGCGCGGCCTGCGGCATCGCCGCCGGCGCGGCACTCGCGCTGCTGCTCGGCGTCCTGCACCTGTACCTCGGCGCCGACGCCATCATCGCGGGCATCGGCCTCAACCTCCTGGCGGCGGGCGCGACCTCGTACACCGTGTACGCGCTGCTCGGGGACAAGGGCGGTACCAGTCGGCTGCACAGCGGCGCGCTGCCCTCGGTCCGCATACCGCTGGTCGAGGACATACCCGGCCTCGGCGCGGTGCTCAGCGGGCAGAACGTGCTGACCTGGGCCGCCCTCGCGGCCACCCCGGTGGTCGCCTGGCTGCTGTACCGGACCCGGCTCGGCTTCCACCTGCGCGCGGTCGGCGAGCACCCCGAGGCAGCACGCTCGGTCGGCATCGACGTCCACCGGGTCCAGTTCCGTGCCCTCGCGCTGAGCGGCGCGCTGGCCGGGGCGGCGGGAGTGTTCCTGAGTATGGGCGCCGTGTCCTTCTTCGTCACCGGCATGACCGCGGGCCGCGGCTACATCGCCCTGGCCGCCGTCTTCCTCGGCGCGCTGCGCCCCTGGGGCGTGTTCCTCGCCGCCCTCGGTTTCGGCACCGCCGAGGCGCTCGCCGTCCAGCTCGGAAACCTCTCGATCCCCTCCCAGCTCGTCTCCGCCATCCCGTACGTGTTCACCCTCCTGGCCCTCGCGTTCTTCGCCTGGCGCCGCCGCCGCACATCACGAACCGCCGCCGCTCCCGCTCCGCTCACCGACCTGCCCGCTCTCAAGACCCCATGACAATGCCTGGCGGCCTGTGTGACCGGAGAGGCGCGTAACAAGGGCGAACACCCGGCCGTCGTATCCGTCTTCGGCAAGAGACGGCGGTCGGCCGGCGGCCCGGAGCGCCGGTCCGTGGAAGCCGATTCCCCAGACCCCCCAAGGCCCCCCGTGCTCACCGCGAACCATTCGACATCGTACGGAGACCCCATGACCATCCGCGCCACCCGCGCACGGATCACGGCCACCGCCACCGCTCTCGTCCTCGCCTCCCTGCCCGCCCTCGTCGCCACACCGGCTGCGGCCCACGACAACGGCGTCAGGCTGGCCTTCCTCGGCGAGCGGGAACTACCGAACGCGATGCCCTTCCAGGACACCACCGTCGGTGGTCTGTCCGCGATCAGCTACGACTCGACGTCGGGCACGTACTACCTCATCAGCGACGACCGGTCGCAGACCGACCCTGCCCGCTTCTACACCGCTCGCATCGGTTTCGCCCACGGTGCCCTCGGGGACGTCGAACTTACTGGGACCCACCCGTGGCTCCGCGTGGACGGCACCACCTTCCCGCCGACCTCGACCGCCACCTCCACCGTGGCACCCGATCCGGAGGGCATCGCCGTCGACCCGCACGACGGCAGCCTGGTCTGGACGAGCGAGGGGGAGCGCATCGTCCCCTCCGGTGCGCCGGCTCTCCTCGGGGATCCCTGGATCCGCCGTGCCACCACAACCGGCGCCTACACCGGTCAGCTTCCGCTGCCCCCGCAACTGCACATGAACGCGCAGCAGTTCGGCCCGCGCCAGAACCAGACCCTGGAAGGGGTCACCTTCACCCCGGACGGCCGGCGGATCGTCACCGCCATGGAGGACCCCCTTTACCAGGATGGCGAGGACCCCACCCCCGAGCACGGCGCCCTCACCCGCATCACCGTCCACGACGCACGCACCGGGCTGCCGCTGGCCCAGTACGCCTACCCACTGGAACCGCTGTTCGCCACGCCCCCGGCGGGCAGCACCGACACCAACGGCGTCAGCGACATCGCGGCCCTCGGCCGCGATCGTTTCCTGGTCCTGGAGCGCGCCTCGATCTACAGCGACAACGACTGGAAGGCCCGCATCTACCTGGTCGATCTACACGGCGCCACCGACGTGCTGGGCCGGGACTCCCTCACTGGAGCATCGACCCGGTCGCTCAAGCCGGCCCGCAAGGCGCTCGTGACCGACCTGTCCGACGTCCCCGGGCTGTCCCGTGTCGACAACGTGGAGGGCGTCACCCTCGGCCCCCGCCTCCCGGACGGCAGCCGCACTGTCGTCCTGGTCTCCGACAACAATTTCGCCGCACGCCAGGTGACCCAGGTCATCGCCTTCGCCGCGCACGGCATCTGATCGCCTACGCAACCTGAAAGGAGGTGCTGTCGTACCCGCCAGGGCTGCGGGGGAGCCTGGATCGGTTCCCCCGCCCCGCGAAACGCAGCTTCAAGGGAGCGACTCGGTGGGAGTCGACCGTACAGCGCGGTCGCGAGAGTGTCGGGATACCGGGATTCACGCCAGGAAGTCCTCGATCAGTTCGGCCGGGTTGGCGGCTTGGGTGGCCTCCTCCTCCCAGCCTGGGCAGTCCATGTCGAACACGACCACGGGAATTGGGCGGCCGAATATCCTCTCGATGGTGCCGCTCGCATGGAGGTGAGGGGAGAGGTCGACAACGGCGTCGTGGAAGTGGAGTTCGAGAAGGCGGGACTTGGCGCGAAACTCATCGTCCTCCAGCATCCGACCGAGATCGAGTTCGCCGTCGTACCAGATGCCGAGGTTCCTGGCCTCCTCCTCGTACTGACTCTCCGTGTTGTAGCCGATGTCCACGCACGGGCGGCGATTGTCGGCATCGATGCGCTAGATGCTGAAGGCTAGGACGTATATCTCACGCTTCAGCTGCTCGGGGACGCGCCCCAGGATGCCGGTGGCAGCCTGCCGTGGATGCGTCTGAAATGTCTTCCGTTCCACCACAGCGACAGCGTCTCACTCGGAGTTGATGGGTCACACTTGCACGGTGGAGCCAGATCAACTTCGTACGGTGTGGAGCCACTCTTGGACCGGGCAGTGGAGCCCCCAAACCGTTTATAAACAGCCGACCCTTGCAGGTCTACGACCCCACTGTCCCTCATCGATCTGGCGGCGAGCAGCCTCTCTTGAAAGACCGGGATGTAGGTCACCGCCTGTCGGCTGGGTCACGTGCGGCGACCATGCTGCCGGCGCAGCCCGGGCCTGGATGCGCGGTGTGGCCTCAGTCGGTGTGAGGAGTGATTCTGCCTGCCTACACCAGGACCTTCTGGCACATGATCGCGACACTTCCGCCGGTGCCAATGCCCAGACCCCCGACTGCGTCTCTCGCCATCAGCTTGCAGCCACACTCGACAACGGCGCAGTCCCCGGCGGACCGCTGAGCGCGTGCACGGCCCCCTTGCTGGCGCTGTACAGGGCCCACTCGGCGTCCCCGTTCCCCGCGATGTCGCCGACCGCCCCGATCCCCGCGTTGTTCACCAGGACGTCCAGGGAACCCAGCAGACCGACGGCGACGCCGACGGCCCGGTCGACCTCCGTCGGGTCGGTGATGTCGCACCGCACGGCGTGCACGCCGTCCGGTGCTCCGTCGGTGTTGAGGTCGAGGACGGCCACTTGGGCACCCCGGGCCCGCAGGAGGGCGGCCGTGGCGGCGCCGATGCCTCCGGCGCCGCCGGTGACGAGCGCGCCGACGCCGTCGAAGTCGTTCATGGGGCTGTCCTCGTTCCGTCGGGGCGGGGGTCGACAAGGATCTTGGGGCCGGGGCCGCTCCCGGCGGGGCGCCCGCCCGCGAGGACGGCCCCCACACCGTCCAGCCCCACGGTCGCCGCGACCAGCGGCCGTGGGTCCACGACTCCCTCCGCGTACGCCCGGATCGCCGCGTCGAGTCCCGGTGACGCGGACAGAATCCCGGTCACCGTGACGTCCTTGAGGACGAGCGTCCGGGTGTCGATCAGGCTGGGTTCGCGGGCCAGCCCGATGTAGACGAGCCTCCCGGACGGCTCCACCGACTCCAGTGCGTGCGCGGGGAGTTCGACGGCGGTCGAGGCGTCCACGACGGCGTCGTAGGGCAGGTCCGGGACGGACTGCCAGACGTGGGTGAAGCCGAGGGTGCGGGCGAAGGCGAGGGAGGCGGGGGTGAGGCCCAGGAGGTGGACCTCGGCGCCCTGGGCCCGCAGGAACAGGGCGGTGAGCAGGCCGATCGTCCCCGGACCGAGGACCAGGACCCGGTCCTCGGGCCCGGCCCCGGTGGCGCGGGCGGCGCGCAGCGCGTTGCCGCCGGGCTCGACCAACGCGCCCAGCTCGGCGTCCACTTCTTCCGGCAGGGCGTGCAACGAGCCCGCGGGCACCGCGAGTTGTTCCGCGAGGGCGCCCGCGCGCCCGCCCCGGACGCCGACTTCCTGGCGCCGGTCGCACACGTGCTGACGGCCGCGTCGGCAGCGGCGGCAGTCGCCGCAGCCGAGCATCGTGTCGCCCATGACGCGGCGGCCGAGCCAGGCGCGGTCGACGCCGGGGCCGACCCGCGAGACGCGTCCGCACCACTCGTGGCCGGGGCGCAGCGGGTAGGCGGCGTGACCCTGGTGGAGGTAGGCCATGTGGCCGGTGTAGAACTCGACGTCGGTGCCGCAGACCCCGGCGCGTTCGACGTCCACGACGACCTCGCCGGGTGCCGCCTCGGGCGCGGGGAGGTCGACGACCTCGTGGGCGCCCGGGGCGGTGAGGACGAACGCGCGCATCAGCGGGGCGCGATGACGTGCTGGCGCTGCGTACCGAGGCCGGTGATGCCGAGTTCCATGGTGTCGCCGGGCTGTAGCCACACCTGAGGGCTGAGGCCCATGCCGACGCCGGGCGGGGTGCCGGTGTTGATGAGGTCGCCGGGTTCGAGGGTGAGGAATTGGCTGAGGTAGTGGACGATGAAGTAGGGGTCGAAGATCATCGTCTTGGTGTTGCCGGTCTGCCGGCGTTGCCCGCTGACGTCGAGCCACATGTCGAGGGCGAGGACGTCGTCGATCTCGTCGGTGGTGGCGAGCCAGGGGCCGGCCGGGTTGAAGGTCTCGGCGGACTTGCCCTTGGCCCACTGCCCGCCCCGCTCCAGCTGGAAGGCGCGCTCGCTGACGTCGTTGACGACGACGTACCCGGCGATCGCGTCGCGCGCGTCGTCCACCGAGTCCAGGTAGCTGGTGCGCTTGCCGATGACGATGCCCAGTTCCACCTCCCAGTCGGTCTTGGTGGAGCCGCGCGGGATGCGGACGTCGTCGTTCGGGCCGATCAGGGTGTTGGGGGACTTGGTGAAGAGGATCGGCTCGTCGGGGACGGCCATGCCCGACTCGGCCGCGTGGTCACGGTAGTTGAGGCCGATGCAGAGGATCTGGTGCGGGCGGGCGATGGGGGCGCCGATCCGCTCCCCGGCGAACCGGGAGACCTGTCCGGCCGCCACGCGCTCGGCGACCACGGGGCGGATACGGTCGATTCCGCCGCCGCCGAAGAAACCCTCGCCGAAGTCGGTGACGACGTCGGAGAGTTCGACGTACGTGTCGTCGTCGATACGGGCGACGGGCTTCTCCGCGCCGGGGGCGCCGATGCGCATGAGGTACATGGGGGTTCGTCTCCTGAGAGGTCAACTCGGCAGCAGGGCACGGATGTCGTCGAGGGCGTCGACCATCGCCGCCAGCGGCGAGCGGTAGGCGAGCGCGCTGACGCTGACCGCGCCCGAGGGGGTGGACGGCGAGGTCAGGTACACGGGGAGGGCGAGGCAGTGGATGCCGGTCTCGTTCTCCTGGTCGTCGATGCCGTAGCCGCGCTGCCGGGTCACGGTCAGCTCGGCGTGCAGCTCTTCCGCCGTACAGCGGGTCCTGGGGGTGCGGCGCTCCAGCGTGCGGTCGCCGATCCACGCCTCGACGTCCGCGAGAGTGGTCAACTCCCTTGCCAGCAGCAGCTTTCCGACGGCCGTGGTGTGGGCGGGGTTGCGTCCGCCGATCGTCGAGGTGAGGCGGACGGCGCCGGACGGCGGGTCGACCTTCGCACGGTAGACGACCTCGCGCCCGTCGAGGACGGCGTAGTGCGCGGTCTCGCCGAAGCGGTGGGCGAGCGCTTCGAGGACCGGGCGGACGCGGACGTGGTCGGGGCGGGCCTCGTGATGGGCGAACGCCATGCGCAGGAACTCGTCCCCCAGGACGTACCGGCTGCTCGCGTCCTGGTCGGCCAGGCCCGCCCGGCGCAGCGCGCCCAGCGCCCGGTGCACGGTGGGCTTCGGGCTGCCGATCGCGCGCGTCAGCTCTTCGAGCCCGGCCCCCTCGGGGTGGCGGGCGAGTTCCCTGAGAACGGCGAGCACCCGGTCCGACCCCACGAGCCGATCGGCTCCGGGGTCTGTCGGCACGTCGTCCGTCTGCGTATGCTCCATGACGTTCCAAAGATTAGACCTGCGTGTCGATTATTGGAAGGCACCCCATGGTGACGCTTCGCAGCGCTCAGTGGTACGAGGGACAGGACCGCAACTCCTACATCCACCGGGCGTGGATGCGCCGGGGAGTCCCGGACGACGCGTTCACCGGCCGCCCCCAGATCGCGATCGCCAATACCGCCTCCGACCTCACCCCCTGCAACGCCCACCTCGACGAGGTCGCCGCCTCCGTCCGCAACGGCGTCTACGAGGCGGGCGGCATCCCGCTGGACCTGCCCGTCGTGTCGCTCGGCGAGACCAACGTGCGGCCCACGGCGATGCTGTGGCGCAACATGGCCGCGATGGCGACGGAGGAGATGCTGCGCGCCAACCCCATCGACGGCGTCGTCCTGCTGGGCGGCTGCGACAAGACGATCCCCTCCCTGCTCATGGCGGCGGCCTCTGTCGACCTGCCCGCCGTCGTCGTCCCCGGCGGCCCCATGCTCAACGGCACTTTCCAGGGCGCCCTGCTGGGCTGCGGGACCGGCGTGTGGAAACTCTCGGAGGAGGTCCGCGCCGGCACCCTCTCCCAAGCCGACTTCACCCGCTCGGAGTCGGCGATGATCCGCAGCAAGGGCCACTGCAACACGATGGGTACGGCCTCGACGATGGCATTGGTCGCCGAGGCGCTCGGCACCGTCCTGCCCGGGGTCGCGGGGACACCGGCCCCGGACAGTCGGCTCCTCCAAGCCGCCCACGGGACAGGGAAGTTGGCGGTCGGGATGGTCGCGGCGGACCGGCGTCCGGGGACGTTCCTGACGAAGGGGAGCTTCCACAACGCGATCGTCGCCCTCGCCGCGATCGGCGGGTCCACCAACGCCGTCGTCCATCTCCTCGCCATCGCCGGGCGGTTGGGGATCGAGTTGACGCTCGACGACTTCGACCGGATCGGGTCGCGGGTGCCGGTGCTGGTCGATCTCCAGCCCGCCGGGCGGTACTTGATGGAGGACCTCTACCGGGCCGGGGGACTGCTCGCGGTACTGCGCGAGGTGCGCGACCTCCTGGACCCGGACGCGCTGACCGTCACCGGTGAGCCGCTGGTGTCGTATCTCGACGACGCCGCGGTCTGGGACCCCGAGGTGATCCGCACCCGGGCCGAACCCCTCGTCGCCGAGGGCGGGATCGCCGTCCTGCGCGGCAACCTCGCCCCGGACGGCGCCCTGCTGAAACCGGCCGCGGCCTCCCCGCACCTCCTGCGCCACCGGGGCCGGGCCCTGGTCTTCGACTCCGTCGAGGACTTCCACGCCCGTATCGACGACCCGGATCTCGACGTGGACGCCGACTCCGTCCTCGTCCTGCGCGGCTGCGGCCCCAAGGGCTATCCGGGCATGCCCGAGGTCTCCAACATGCCCCTGCCGAAGAAGCTGCTGGAGCAGGGCGTCCGGGACATGGTCCGCGTCTGTGACGGCCGGATGAGCGGAACCGCGTACGGCACCGTCGTCCTGCACGTCGCCCCCGAAGCCGCCGCCGGCGGCCCCCTCGCCCTCGTCCGCACCGGCGACATCATCGAACTCGACGTCGCCGCCCGGCGCATCGACATCGACGTCCCCGCCGAGGAACTCGCCCGCCGGACCCCGGACAAAGCCACCACCTCGGCGTTCGCCAGCCCCCGACGCGGCTGGGAACGGCTCTACGTCGACCACGTGCTGCAAGCCGACACCGGAGCCGACCTCGACTTCCTGATCGGCACCACCGGCTCCGAGGTGAGCCGTGAGTCGCACTGACCGTCTCCCCACCTCCGACGCCACGCTGCCCGCCCGCCCGCGTGCGCGTCCAGCCCGGTGCCACCGTGCGGGCGGTGAACACCGGTCCGGCCCGGTACGGCCGCGAGCTCGGCCTCGACCCGGCCGGAGCTAACGGCCTCCGCGGCGGCTGCCGAGGCCCGCTCCCCGCGGGGAGTACGCGCGACAGCGCACGTCTCGGTGAACCGCACCCGCGAACTCGGCGTGACGCGGGCCACCGGCCACCCCTTCGTACGGCGATGGAGAACCATGACGATCATCAGGTCCGCCCTCGTGACCGGAGGCGCCCGCGGACTCGGGGCAGCCACCGCTGATCGGCTCAGGGCCGAGGGCATGAGAGTGGTCACCCTGGACATCGAGGGCGCCGACATCAGTGCGGACGTGACGGACGAACAGAGACTGCGTCACGTCAAGGACGAGGTCGGGCCGGTGGATGTCCTGGTCAACTCGGCGGGTGTCGTCGGACCGGGCAAGCCGCTCACCGAGACCACCACCGAAGAGTGGCGCCACGTCCTCGACGTCAACGTCCTCGGGACCGTGAACACCATGCGCACCTTCGTCCCGGGGATGTGTGACCGGGGCTGGGGACGCGTCGTCAACTTCGCCAGCATGGCCGGGAAGGACGGCAACCCCGGCCTGTCCGCCTACTCCGCCTCCAAGGCCGCGGTGATCGCCCTCACCAAGTCGGCGGGCAAGGAACTGGCCACCACCGGGGTCCTGGTCAATGTCATCACTCCCGCGGTCATCGCCACTCCCATGAACGACAGCACGGCGCCCGACGTGCTGGAGCAGATCACCGGACTCATCCCCATGCGGCGCATCGGACGCCCACAGGAAGTGGCCGAGTTGGTGGCGTTCCTCGCCTCGGACCGAGTCAGCTTCTCCACCGGCGCTGTCTACGACATCAGCGGAGGACGGGCGACCTACTGACCTGCCGGCACCCGAGGCGGTGCCAGGGACGTCGACGCTCCTGGCACCGCCCTTCGAGTCGCTCAGGTGCCGATCAGTTGACGTTGATCGCGGACCAGGCGGTAGCCACGGCCTGCCGCTCGGCGCTGTTGGCGCCGTAGAGGTCGGTCGCCGCCGAGAGGGTGCCGGTCCGGGCGCCCTTGTAGGTCGTGGTGGAGGTGAAGTAGGTGGTGAGCGCCTTGTACCAGATCTGGAGCGCCTTGTCGCGGCCGATGCCGGTGACGGTGGAGCCGTTGGACGTGGGGGAGTTGTAGGTCACGCCGTTGATGGTCTTCGTGCCGCTGCCTTCGGACAGCAGGTAGAAGAAGTGGTTGGCGGGTCCGGAGGAGTAGTGCGGGTCGAGGCCGGCCACCGAGGAGGACCAGTAGTCACGGGACTGGCCGTCCTTGCTGGGCTTGTCCATGTAGCGCAGCGGGGTGCCGTTTCCGTTGATGTTGATCTTCTCGCCGATGAGGTAGTCACCCTTGTCGGAGGCGTTGTTGGTGAAGAACTCGACGCCGGTGCCGAAGATATCGGAGGTCGCCTCGTTGAGGCCGCCGGCTTCGTCGCTGTAGTCGAGGTTCGCGGTGGCCGAGGTCAGGCCGTGGCTCATCTCGTGCCCGGCCACATCGAGCGAGGTGAGCGGGCGGGTGTTGCCGGAGCCGTCGCCGTAGGTCATGCAGAAGCAGTCGTCGTCCCAGAACGCGTTGACGTAGGCGTTGCCGAAGTGGACTCGCGAGTACGCGGCCTTTCCGTCGTTCCTGATCCCGCTGCGGCCGAAGGCGCTCTTGTAGAAGTCCCAGGTGGCCTGGGCGCCGTAGGCGGCGTCGGCCGCGGCGGTCTGGTCGGAGCTGGAACTCGATGCGGTGCCGGTGCCCCACACGTCGTCGGCGTCGGTGAACAGGGTGCCTTGGGAGGAACTGCTGCTGCGGGCCTTGTTGTACGTCTTGTGGCCGCCGCGGGTGCCGTCGGTCAGTTGGTACGTCGAGCCCGACAGGGTCGTGTTCAGCGTGACGGTGCCCGAGTAGAGGGTCCTGCCGGTGCCGGTCTCGATGCCCTGGTACTGGTAGAGCTGCCGGCCGGTGGCCGCGTCGGTGATGACGTGCAGTCGGCTCGGGGTGCCGTCGTCCTGGAGGCCGCCGACGACCGTCTCGTAGGCGAGGGTGGGCTTGCTGCCGTTGCCCGCCCAGATCACCTTGCGGGGCGCCTCGGAGGCGGTGGTCTGCTCGGAGCCGGCCGCCTTCGCGAGGGTCACGGCCTGCTTCTCGGCCGTGGCCGGGGCCACGGCGGGAGCGAGCGAGGCCACCTTGATGGTGGTGTTCGTCGCCTTGGTGACGCCCTTGGTGACGCCTGCGGCCGACTCGTGGACGACCAGGTCGCCGCCGAGCACCGGCAGGCCCGCGTAGGTGCGCTCGTAGCGGGTGTGCAGCGTGCCGTCGATGTCCTTGACGACGTCGCGGACGACCAGTTTCTCCTGGGTGTCGAGACCTATCTCCTGCGCGGTGGTGCCGGCCTCGGCCTGCTTGCCCTGGATGAGGGTGGTGCGGGCGGAGACGGTCAGCGCCAGGGGGGCCGCCGCGGGCTTCGCGGTCAGGTCCGAGGGGGTCGGCGCGGCGACCGCGCCCGAGGTCAGCCCGGTGGTGACCAGGGCCCCGGCGGCGACAGCGGTGGCGATGACCAGGGTGGTGCGCTTGTGACGCGCGTAGCGGGAGATCACACAAGCTCCTTGAGAAGTGGGGGGTTCCGGACGGCGTGGAGATGCCGGCCGAGACTGTGGTGCGGCTGTGCGGCGGCTGTGCGGAAGCCTCGCATGGAGTCGTGTTCATGTCAGGAGCTTGGTCCGCTGTGGCTTGAAAGCGACCAATGGCCCAGGAGCGAGGGGATGCCAGATGCCGGAGCAGCGGATCGAAGAAGGACCGCCGGTGGCTGCCCGCAGGTTCTGCCATGCCGCCGGCCTGGATGGTGCGCCGATCTCGAAGTACCCCGCCGACCGGGGGAGTAGATCCGGCTACCTGGCGGGGTGCGGACGGCCGTTCCGTGTTCCAGGCTGGTCGAAGATCGTGTGGTCACCAGGAACGGAGAAGTCGTGCAGAGGAATGCTCGTGGGCTGACGAGGCGACAGATCTTCATCGGCGGTGCTGCTGTCGCCGTCCCGCTGACGATCACGTCGTGCGGCAAGGGCTCCGGGCAGACAGCCGGAGGAACGGACGGGTTCGACGTCGTCGTCATCGGGGCTGGAGTGTCCGGCCTGACCGCCGCCCGAGAGTTGACCGACCGCGGGAAGAGGGTCGTCGTGGTCGAGGCGCGGGACCGGATCGGCGGGCGTATGTGGACGGACCGGAAGGCGGCGAGTATCCCTGTGGAGCGGGGTGCGGAACTCGTGCACGGTCCCGATGTCAGTACGTGGCCGCTCATCCGGGGCGAGAAGGTCGCCACCCACGAGATGAAGATCGCGGTGGAGTACCGCGGCGCGAGCGCCCCCTGGCGGCGGATCACTCCGGAACCCGAGGGTGATTTCCGTGTGATCGGCGGGTACGACCAGATCCTGCGGCCCCTGTCCAAGGGCCTGTCGATCCAGTTGAACACGGTGGTCCGGAAGGTCGAGTACGGCGGGGACGGGGTGACGGTGCGTGCGGAGAAGGACGGCAAGGCCGTGGCCTTCGAGGCGCGGACAGCGGTGATCACTCTGCCGCTGGGGGTGCTGCGCGGCGGTGACGTGGAGTTCTCGCCCGAGCTTCCCGCCGCGAAGACCGAGGCGATGCGCACCGCCGAGTACCACCCCGCGTGCAAGGTCCTGATGGAGTTCGCGGCCCCGGTCCTGCCGATGGACGCGGACTACGTCGAACGGGTTCCCGCCAACCCGGCCACTCTCTGGAACGCCTCGGCGGACGTCCCCGGGTTCGCCGGGCAGATCGTCGCGGGGTGGTCGGAAGGGGACCCGGCACGTGAGCTGCTGGCCATGCCCGCCGAGGCCCGTCACGCGCAGGTCCTGAAGGCGGTACGGATCGCGGCGGACCAGCCGGGGCTGACGTACCGCAGGGTCATCGAGCACGACTGGGTCAAGGACCCGTTCTCCCGGGGCGCCTACCCGCTCGACGTCCCCGACGAGGACGAGATCTACAAGCCCGTCCAGGACAAGCTGTTCTGGGCCGGCGTCGTGACCCCTCAGATCGACCTGTCCTACGAGAGCGGCCGGCAGACGGCGTCCGAGGTGCTCGAACGCCTGTCCGCCTGATGACTCCCGCGCTCCGGCCACTTCAGCCAGGCGGTTCGCAGGGGTCCGGCCTGGTGGGGCGGGGGCCGGTTCTCGCGGACCTTCGAGGTCTGGCGAGCGGGCCGGATTCACGCGTCGGGAGCAAGTCGACGCACCGTCGCAGTCGGGACACGAAGCCGACCGTGCCAAGGCGGCGATGGAGCAAGTGCCGGAGCGCGCGATCCTCACGGAGTGCTCGGCACACATGGTGGGAAGGCCGGTCTCCCGGATCACCGACGGCCTCCGGCACGCCGTCCGGCAGGCTGCTCGGTGGTGCACCGGGCTCGCGACGTGGGCAGCAGGTCCGGAAGGCACTGCTCGAAGCCGCCTTCACGGGGATGGGTCGGATAGCGATGCCGTCCCGGCAGCGCTCATTGTCGGACCCCGACCTTCAAGGGCCGATCGCAACCGAGTTCCAGTTGACGGATGGTCCGCAGCACCGGAACGGCTGCCACGGCGGTGGTCACGGCCAGCACGAGGCCGAACGCCTCGGCTCCGAGTACGTCGAGGAACCAGCCGGAAGGTGCCGGGCCCAGCCCGGTGCCGATCGCCAGCGCGCCGCCCGAGGCCGCCACCCAACGGCCGCTGCTGTCCGCGGAAGCCGCGACGGCGAGGAGCTGGACGAGCAGGCCCACGAAGCAGATCTGCCAGATCATCGCGGCGGCGACATAGCTCGGCCACCACGGGACGGCGGCGATCACCAGCTTGGCGAGGGCCTCCACACCGATCAATACGGCGACGGAGGACAGCCGTCCCGCCCTGCGGACGGTGAAGGCGCCTATCCCCACGCCTGCCAGGGACACGACGGACGCGATCGACAGCACGACCGAGACGCTGTCGGCCGACATGCCGGCCTCTCTCTCCCCGAGGATCGCGCTGTATGACCAGGCACCTTGGTCGCTCGCCCCCAGCAGCGCCACCGCCAGCAGGAACATCACGGAGACCGGCGCCCTCGACGTCGGCTCCGCGCCCTGCTCGGCCGCGTCCGGCAGGAAACGAACCAGCCAGAACGCCGGGACGCAGCAGACGGCCATGACCGCGAAGCCCGCTTGATCACCCCAGGCGGCGTTGGCTTCGGGCAGGGCGATGACCAGTGCCGCGAGCACGATGGTGCCGCCCACCACGGCGACGGCCGAGGAGCGGTCGCTGTCGCCCGTCACGGCGATCGCTGCTGTTCCGGCGGCGTAGGCCACGCCGAGACCGGCGCCGGCGAGGATGTTGCCCAGGGACAGAACGGCGAGGTCGGATGCGGAGAACGCCAGGGCGAATCCCACCGCGGTGGTGGTGATCCCGAGTCTGGCGACGCGCACCCGCCCGGGGCGGGCCGCTCGCGAAGCGAAAGTGAGCGTCGCCAACGCTGTCGCGAGCAACTGCATGGTGGCGATGAGGCCCACGGCAGTGTTCGACAGCTGGAACCGGTCGGCCACGCCCGGCAGCACCACGGGCATCACGTTGGCTCCGAGGTTGCCCAGAGAGACGCCCGTCACCAGCGCGGCACCCACGCCGATGCCGACCGCCCTCACCGGGGGTGGAGACTGATTTGTCATCAGGGCTCTTTTCTCGCGAGCACCGGTCACAGGGGAAGAGGAGCGCCGGGAATCGATCCGCCCGGGAGCCGGCGGAAGAGCGCAGGGGAAACCGTCACGCGCAAGCGGTGATCGGCGCACCCCGGCATGCCGTTGTACATCGATCGCTTCACATTATGCAGACATCGAAGCCGAAACAAGCGCTCCGTGATCTCGCCCGGTCGAGCCCCGGGTCGAATACCCGACCGAGACCCTGTTCGTTGTGTAGCGACTGATATATGTTGGCCGGAGGGTGCTGGTGGCCACCGCTGCCCACCTGGAGGCGACCACCGAAAGGAAGAGCGCACATGACCATGCGGAACTCGGGCAGCGCATCCGACGGCACATCGCGCTCCGCGATCATGCCCGACAACGAGACGATCTTCTCGTGGGTCGAGGACCTCACGGCGTTCTCGGGACGCGGTACCCAGACTGTCGACGATCGCAGGTCCGCGGACTACCTGCTCGACGCCTTCCGGGGCTTCGGGCTCACCGACGTCCAGGTGCAGGAGGCGGAGTCCTTCCACTGGAGTGCCGTCCGATCGGAACTGACGGTCGGCGGGACGTCGATCCCGCACTCACCGGTGGTGTTCTCCTTCGAGACCGAGGGCGGCAACGGCCCGTTCTCGACCGGTCCCGACGGCCTCACGGCACCGATCGTCGATGTCGGTGACGGCGAGGAGGAGGACTTCGCCCGAGTGGACGCCAAGGGCGGGATCGTGCTGTTCGATCTGCGGTTCGTACTGCCCCGCAGCGCGCTGCTGGCCGTCGGCGAGTTCTTCTACGATCCCCACGGCGGCGTGGACCCGGCCGACATGGAGACCGCCAACCCGTATCTCAGCACCTACGCCGCCGTTCTCGAACGGGCGATGGCCGCGGGTGCCGCCGGGTTCGTCGGCGTTCTGGCCGACTACTTCGACTCCCACGACATCCGCCCCGAGTACACGGAGGGCGTCACTGTCCCCGGGCTGTGGGTGACCAGGACGACGGGAGCCCGGCTCCGCGACCTGCTGGCGTCCGGCGCCACGACGGCGACTCTGCGCCTCGAAGGAGAGCGGGTCCCGACCCCCGCGCGGACCGTCATCGGCTACCTGCCCGGACGCGGTACCGACACCGTCATGATCCAGTCCCACCACGACTCGGCCTGGGCCGGCGGGGTCGAGGACGCCTCCGGAACCGCCGAAGTCCTCGCTCTGGCCTCCTACTTCAGCCAGGTTCCGCAGGCCGAGCGGCCCAAGACCCTGATGTTCGTCCTGATGGACAGCCACTGGACCGGCTACCAGGCCCACGAGAAGTTCGTCGACACCTTCATCACCCATCCGGTCGGCCCGCGCCGGATCGTCGCCAACGTCACTCTGGAACACATCGCCAAACAGGCCGAGATCGGCCCGGACGGCCGGCTCCAGATCCACGACCGCCCCGAATACCGCGGCATCTTCGAGAACGTCAGCCCGCCCCTCAAGACCGTGATCGAGAACGCCGTCACCACCCACGGCCTGGAACGCACCATCCGCCTGCCCGCCGACAAACTGTTCCCCCTCGTCGGCGAACTCCCCACCGACGCCGACCTCGTCTACCAGGCAGGCGTCCCGGTCATCAACCTCATCAGCGGCCCCCTGTACCTCTACGACAGGGCCGACACCCTCGACAAGGTGTACAAGCCGGACCTCGCCCCTGTCGCCCGGGCGTTCGCCGACATCATCGACCACCTGGCCGCGATGCCCAGCGACCGAATCCGAGCCTGACCCGCAGATCCGGCTCTCACCGGGCCGGCCTCGGCAGGCCGATTCCCGGGGCGACGTGGGCGCTTTTTAAGTTGCATGTGATGTATATCGATCGTTTTTCTGCGCTCGTCCGGCCTGCGCCGCCGGGTGCCGTCGCGCCTGTCCGAGGGCCAGGAGGCAACAACCATGGATGATCAGCACATCGACGCGATCCTCGACGCGGCACGCCCCGTGCCGCTGTGGCTCGACACCGGAGACGGGCTCGCACCGAGGAGTTCCCTGTCCGGCGGGCACCGGGCCTCTCTGGTCGTGGTGGGTGGTGGCTTCACCGGCCTGTGGACCGCCTTGCGGGCCAAGGAGCGGCAGCCGGATCGGGACGTCCTCCTGCTGGAGGGCGGCCGGATCGGTGACGCGGCGAGCGGCCGCAACGGGGGGTTCTGCGAGGCGAGCCTCACGCACGGCGAGCACAACGGCATGGCCCGCTGGCCGGACGAGTTCGCGGAGCTGGAGCGGCTGGGGCGCAAGAACCTGGCGGAGCTGATCGAGACGGTCGAGCGGTACGGCATCGACTGCCGTCTTGAGAGCACGGGCATGCTGAGGGTGGCCACGCGGCCCCACCAAGTGGAGGGACTGGAGCCCGGGACCCCGGGTTTCCTCGACCGGAACGACGTACGCGCGCTGGTGGATTCCCCGACCTACCTGGCAGGGCGCGTCACCACGGGGGACTGTGTCCTCATCGACCCCGCCCGGCTGGTCCGGGGGCTCGCCGAGGCGGCCGAAGGGCTCGGCGTGCGCATCGCGGAGAACACTCCGGTGACCGGGATCGGGGAACGGGGCTCGACGCTGCGGGTGGAGACGTCGAAAGGCCAGGTCGTGGACGACAAGGTGGTGCTGGCGACGAACGCGTTCCGGCCGCTGCTGCGTCGTCTGAGACTGTCCACCGTGCCGGTCTACGACTACGTCCTGGCGACCGAGCCGCTCACCCCCGCTCAGCTGAAGGCCGTCGGCTGGTCGGGACGGCAGGGGGTGTCCGACTCGGGCAACCAGTTCCACTACTACCGGCTCACCCCGGACAACCGGATTCTGTGGGGCGGCTACGACGCGATCTACCACTACGGCCGCCGGACACACCCGGACCTGGAGGACCGCCGGGCGACGCACCACCTGCTGGCCCGGCAGTTCTACGAGACCTTCCCGCAGCTCCAGGACGTGCGTTTCACCCATCGATGGGGCGGAGTCGTCGACACCTGCACCCGCTTCTGCGCGTTCTTCGGCACGGCGAGGAAGAACAGGGTGGCCTACGCGCTCGGCTTCACGGGGCTCGGAGTGGCCGCCTCACGGTTCGCGGCGGACGTGATGCTGGATCTCCTCGACGGCGAGGAGACCGAAAGGACGCGGACGGCCATGGTCCGGCGCAAGCCGCTTCCTTTCCCGCCGGAACCGGTCGCCTGGATCGGCATCCAGATCACCCGCCGCTCGATGGCGGCGGAGGACCGACACGGCCGCCGCAACCTGTGGCTGCGGGTACTGGACCGGCTCGGCCTCGGCTTCGACTCGTAGCCGCTCCCGCGTCACCGCTCCGCACACGACGTCCCTCCCGGCCCGGACTCGGCCGCCGGGAGGGACGTCCGCGTGTTCAGAGTTGCGGGTGACGGGTCCACCAGGCGGTGGACCGTTCGTACCGGGCGGCGGCCGAGATCATGGCGGCGTCGGCGTAGAGCGGTGCGACGAACTGGAGTCCCACGGGGAGCCCTTCGGCGGTGAATCCGCAGGGTACCGACATGGCCGGCAGGCCGGCGTGGCTCGGTGACTCGGTCATGCTGTGCAGGTGGAGACCGGGGTTCTTCAGGGTGGTGCCGTCCACGACGGAGGGGCCTCCCAGGTCACCCGCGTGAGGGAACGCGGGTACGGGAGTGGTGGGGCAGACGAAGAGGTCGAAGAGTTCGAGCACTCCGGCGTACGCGTCGTAGATCTGCGTCTTGGTCTGCCGTACGGCGGCATTGATCTCAAGGACACCGAGAGAGCGCGCGCTGTCGGCGATGGCTTCGATCGTCGGCCAGATCTCCAGGCCGTACTCGCGCATCTGGTCGACGTACGTGAGGTACTCCGGCCCCCAGTACGCGATGAAGTAGTCGAGCGGGTCGGGCAGTTCGACGGCGACTTCCTCGACGACGGCGCCGGCGGCGCGCAGGTCCTCCAGGGCGGCGGCGAAGACACGGCGGGTCTCGGGATCGATCGGTCCCTGGCCGAGATCGAAGCTGGCCGCGATGCGGATGCCCGTGAGGTCACCGGCCGCGGTGGCGGCGTCGGCGTACCGGTCCCCGGTGGAGGGGAGGGCGAACCGGTCGCGGGGGTGCGGTCCGACCGTGGCGTCCAGCAGCAGGGCGGCGTCCACGACGCGGCGCGTGATCGGGCCCTCGGTCGCGTCGGGCTCGGTGTTGTCCGCGTGGGGGATGCGCCCGGTCGTCGGCTTGATGCCCACCGCCCCGCACAGGGAGGACGGCACCCGGATGGAACCGCCGCCGTCGGAACCCCAGGCGACGGGGGCGTAGCCGGCCACGGTCGAGGCCGCGGCGCCTCCGCTGGAGCCGCCGGCCGCGCGGCGAGTGTCCCAGGGCGTGCCCGTCGTGCCGGTCAGCTTGCTCTCGGTGACGCCGAGGAGCCCGAACTCCGGTGTGGTCGTCTTGCCCAGCAGGATCGTGCCGGCCTGCTTCAGCCGCGCCCACGCGAGCGCGTCCTCCTGCGGAACGTGCTCGGCGAAGGCCTTGCAGCCGTAGGTGGTGAGGACACCTGCGGTGTCGGTGAGGTCCTTCACGGTGATGGGCACGCCGTAGAGCGGGGGCAGGTCCTCACCGGCCGCGAATCGGCGTTCCGCCTCGCGAGCCCGCACGCGGGCGGCTTCCGCCGTCACCGTGACCATGGCGTTGAGAGCGGGCTCCACCTGCTCGATCCGGGCCAGCGCGGCCTCCACCACCTCGACCGGGGACACCTTCCGGGCCCGGTAGAGCTCCCCGAGTTCCTGTGCGCTGTGCCAGATCAGATCCTGCGTCATCGTGCGCCCCTCTTCCTGCTTCCAGTGTGGTTGCCGTGCCGACCCGGCACGGGAGTTCATCGCCCTACGCCTGACGGCCGTCTCCCGGCGCGACGACGGTGACGGTGGGCAGGACGAGTCGGGCGCCCCCGTCGCCTCCGACGCGCAGGCTCTGCGTGCTGGACGACTTCTTCGTGTCGAGCCACGGGTTCGCGTCGCTGCCCGGGTGGACGGCGTGGTGCGGAAAGTCGCTCGACTGGATCTGCAACTGGAGGCGGTGTCCCCGGCGGAGCCGGTAGGCGTTGTCGTCCATGGCCAGCGTCAGGGTGTTCCCCGCCCGCTCGGACAGGACCGCCCGGCCCCACGAGATCGGGTGGGTGGTGCCGTCGGGGTGGACGTCCTGGAGCTTCGCGAAGACGTGCGTCGACGGTGCCGAGTACGAGAACTGTCCGGTGAGGACCGGTTGGCCCGCGAAGTCGACGTGCGCGGTGAGCGGTTCCGTCCGGAAGGTCAGCACGTCGGCCCGGTCGGCGAGGGCGCGTTCGTCGGGGTACGCCGCGAGCAGGTACCAGATCGACTCGATGTCGGTGGTCGAGGGGACCGGGTGGTCGGGGTCGTGGGTCCACGTCAGCGATGTGGCCTCTTCGTCCGGCCGCGGGGCGAGGGCGTGCGTCCCCGTGCCGTGGGCGGAGAGATGGAAGGTGAGCGGCTCGCTCGGGGGCGGATACTCCTGCGAGGTCTGCCAGCCGACGTGCCCGACGTGCCACCGGGCGCGCGGCCTGGGCCGGGCCGGCCGTACGCCGTTGAGGTGCTCGTCGAAGAAGTCCGCCACCTCGCCGCACTCGGACTCGATCTTCTCGGCGAGCGCGGTCTCGCTGAGGTACGGGTTGCGCTCGTCCCCGGCGCCCACGTCTTCGAGCAGGTAGCCCGAGTGGTCGGCCGATCCGACGCGCAGGAAGTGCAGGTCGCGCCGGCCGGCCAGGGAGCGGAAGTACCGCCAGTCGCTCAGCCCCAGCGGCGCCAGGCCGGGGTCGTACCAGTTCTGCCAGTGCAGGATCGGAACGGACGTCGTGTGGTGGGGGTGCCTGTCTCCGAACGGGTTGTACCAGCCCTGGCCGACGGAACGCTCCAGCATGTCCGTCGCCGCCCCGCACGCGCCGATCCGGTCGCGGGCCGCGGCGATGACGTTCTCGACGGTGTCCGCGCTCCAGTCGATCTCGGCGAGGTAGCCGTTGTGGTCGGTCCAGATCTGGAGGAGGTCGTTGAGCCCCGCGAGGGACGGGACACGCCCGCCCCACTGCGCTCCCACGTGCCCGGCGCCCATGTCGATGCCCGTCACCATCGGGACGGCCGCCCCGATGGCCGGGTGACCGCTCGCCACGGCGGCCCACGTCGTGAAGCCGTAGTACGACTGGCCGGTCACGCCGACACGGCCGTTGGACCAGGGCTGCCCGGTGATCCACTCGACCGTGTCGTAGCCGTCGGCGACGTCATGGGCGTAGGGGAGGGTGTCGCCGGCCGAGCGGAACTTGCCCCGCACGTCCTGGGTGACGAACACGAAGCCTCGCGCGCGGTAGTACTCGGCCTCCGCGGTGAGGGCGGTGTAGCGACTCGACTTGTCGTAGCAGGTCCGCACCAGGATGGCAGAGTGGGCCGTCGCGTCCTGCGGAAGGTACACGTCGGTGGCGAGTTCGACCCCGTCGCGCATGGGGACCATGTGCTCTTGGGCGTACTCGGACGGTGGCTCGGGCGTCATGGTTTCGACGACGGTGAAACTCACGGCTTGCCTCCAGGATATGATGCGCTTGTTATACAACAGGGTGGGCAGGGTGTGCCGGACCGTGGTCCGGGCTGAGCGGTGGGGAGGTTCGGGTGCCGCGGTATGTGGACCCGGAAGAGCGCG
Organism: Streptomyces sp. NPDC004539; assembly: GCF_040610055.1. NCBI lineage: Bacteria > Bacillati > Actinomycetota > Actinomycetes > Kitasatosporales > Streptomycetaceae > Streptomyces > Streptomyces sp. NPDC004539. Next base: position 99,190 of record NZ_JBEXLS010000023.1, read on the forward strand.
TGCGCGACATTGTGGCGGTCTCTGTGCACGCTTTGAGCGAAGGGGGACTGGCCGAGCTGACGCTGCGGAAGATCGCGCGGCGGATGGGCGGGTCCATCACGCTGATCACACACTACTTCGCCAACCGCGAGGCCCTTCTCGACGCCCTGCTCGCCCATGTGCGGGCGGACGCCGACACCGCCTTGGACGAGCTGGCGGAGATCACCGACCCTCGTGAGCGGCTGAGGGCCGCCCTGGAGTGGTTCCTGCCCGACACCGAGGAGGCGCTGATGCAGGAGCGCGCACGGGTGGCGCTGCTGACGCGCCAGGTCGCCGAGCCCGTCATCCGGCGGAACCTCGACCGCATGGAGTCGGCGATGCGAGCGGTCCTGGTGCGGGGAGTCGAGGAACTGGTACCGGCCGACGAACTCGGCGGCACCGTGGACATGGTGCGCGTGTGGGTCTCCGGCATGGCCCTGTCCGTGGTCGAGCACCCGGAGATCTGGACGCCCGAGCGCCAGAAGGCCGCGCTCGAACGGTTCCTCGGGGTACTGCCCGCCGCACAACTCCCCGCGCGCTGAACGCGGTTGCCGCAGAGGCGGACCGGCCCGATTCAGTCGGCACGCAGGTCGACGACGCTGTCGCCGTGCGGTTCGGCACGGAGTTCCGCCTTCGCGATCTTGCCGCTGGACGTGTGCGGCAAGGCGTCCCGGAACTCGATGTAACGGGGGACCTTGAAGCGCGCCAGCCCCTGGAGACACCACGTCTCGACCTCCTTCGCGGTGAGGCTCGCCCCCGGCTTGAGCACGATGACGGCTTTGACCTCCTCGTCCCGCTGCGCATCGGGAACGGGGATCACACCGACCTCGTCCACCTGGGGCAGGGCCATGATCTGGAGTTCGACCTCGGCGGCGGCGATGTTCTCCCCACTGCGGCGGATGACGTCGCGCACGCGGCCTTCGTAGAAGTGCTGTCCGTCGGTCTCCTTGCGGACGATGTCGCCGGTGCGGAACCAGCCGCCGGGCAGGAAGAGTTCGGCGTTGGCCTCGGGCCGGTTGTGGTAGCCGAGCATCATGCCGGGGCCCCGCAGACACAGTTCGCCCGAACCGCCGGGTGCGACCTCGTCGCCCTTGCCGTCGATGACCTTCGACTCACGGTGCGGGAAGCACCACCCCATGGAGCCGGTGCCGACCGTGTCGGTCCGCTCGTACGGGACGTACGTGCCGTTGCCGACCTCGGTGCTGGCGTACAGCTCGCGCGCCCGCAGGCCGAAGCGCTCCTCCAGCGGCTGGTGGAGGGCGGGCGGCAGGGCCGACACGGGCGCCTGCTTCAGGGCGAGGCGCCCGTCGGCCTCGCTCTCCGGGAAGTCGAGCATGCCCTCGTCGATCCACGCCATGTCGATCCGGTGGTCGACGAGCCAGTTCATGAACTTGCGCCGGCTGAGCCCTGCGGTGACGTACAGACCGCCCCCTCCGGTGAGCGCCATCATCAGGTACGCCTGGTTCTGCATGTAGTAGAAGGGGTGGTCCGCCAGTATCCGCTGGGGTGCGCCGCCGATCGCCGCGCCGTGGACGCCGAGCTGCGTCCAGTAGGTGTGGGTGAGCAGGCACCCCTTGGGCAGCCCGGTCGTGCCGGACGTGAACTGGATGTTGACCACCTCTGCGGGATCGGCCCGGTGAGTACGCGGCGCCGGCTCCTGCGCCGCGAGCGTCGCGAAGCCGTGCACGCCCTCGACCGGTCCGCCGACGGCGACGATCCGCTCGCTCGGCACGGGACCGATGTGCCCCTCGGCCGGTGCGGCGGTGACGACGTCGTCGGCGGCGACGAGCCAGCGGGCGCCCGCGTCGCTCAGCACGAAGTCGATCTCCCGCGGCGTGTACCTGGGGTTCATCGGCACGGCGACCGCGCCCGCCTCGATGACCGCGAGCCAGGTCAGCGGGAACTCCACCTGGTTGCGCAGCATGATGCCGACCTTGTCACCGGGGGAGACGCCGAGGCGTTCGAGCCCGGTGCGCACCCGGGCGATCCGCTCACGCAGCTCCGCCCACGTCAGAGTGGGGCCGCCGCCCTCGACATGAGTGAGCGCCAGGTTGTCCGGCCACTGGTGGGCGGCGTAGTCCAGTGCCTCGGGGATGGTCTTGTCGACGAGGTACCGGTGATGTGCGTTCAGTTCCATGTTCTCGGCCTCTCACGGCGGTTTTGACGTCAGACGCTTCGGCGCCGGGGTTTCCACCCGGGGCCGGGTACCGCGTCCAGCAGCTCCTGCGTATAAGGGTTCTGGGGGTGGTCCAGCACGTCGGCGGTGCGGCCCTGCTCCACGACGCGACCGTGCCGCATGACCAGGCAGTGGTCGGTGACCTGGCGCACCACGGCCAGGTCGTGCGAGACGAACAGGAACGCCACCGAGGAACGTTCGCGTATCCCACGGAGCAGATTCAGCACCTGCGCCTGCACGCTCACGTCCAGGGCGGCGACGGCCTCGTCGAGGATCAGGATCTCCGGTCGCAGGGCCAGCGCCCGCGCGATGGCCACGCGCTGGCGCTGACCGCCGGACAGCTCGCGCGGGAGCCGGGACGCGTGCTGCTCGTCCAGTCCGACCTCGGCCAGCAGACCCGCCGTCCGTTCGAGAGCCGCCGCCCGTCCCAACCCGCAGCGCACGCGCAGCAGTTCCGTCAGGCCGGAGCCGATGCGCTGGCGCGGGTCCAGGGAGGCGAAGGGGTCCTGGAAGACCATCTGCACGGGGCGGACGACCGGCCGGCCGCCGCTCGTGACGGTGACCGTGCCGCTGGTGGCCCGCTCCAGACCGGCGACGACGCGCGCGGTGGTGGTCTTGCCCGAACCGGACTCGCCCACGACGGCCAGCGAGCCTCCGCGTTCCAGGGTGAAACTGACGTCGTCGACGGCGACGGAGGCGCTGCCGCCACGGGACTGTGCCGGGAACTCCTTGCGCAGCCGATCCACGACGAGCACGGGATCGTCGCCGTCGGCCGGTACGGCTGCCCGGATCATGAGTGCACCGCCCGGGTGAGTTCGGCGCCGATCCGCTCCACGCGGTGACAGGCGACCAGGCGGTCCTCCACCGTGCGCAGGTGCGGCCGGTCCGTACGGCATTCCTCGGTGGCGAAGCGACAGCGTGCGGCGAACGCGCAACCGGGTCCCGCCTCGTACGCCGAGATCGGCCGGCCGGGGATCGGCTGGAGCCGGGTGACCGCCGTCGCGCTGGGCCGGCAGGCGAGCAGCCCGGCCGTGTACGGATGCAGGGGACGGGAGTGGACCTCCGCGGTGGCCCCTCGTTCGACGACCGTCCCCGCGTACATGACCGCCAGGGAGTCGGTCACGGCGGCGGCGAGATCCAGGTCGTGGGAGATGAACAGCAGACCGAGCCCTCGTTCGCGGATCTGTTCCTGGAGGATCGCCATCACCTCCGACTGCACGGTCACGTCCAGGGCGGTGGTGGGTTCGTCGGCGAAGACCAGCTTGGGGGAGTGCAGCAGGGCCGCCACGATCATCATGCGTTGCAGCAGGCCACCGGAGAGCTGGTGCGGGTACTGCGTCAGACGGTGCTCGGGGTCGGTGACACCGATGCTCGCCATGGTCTCGCACGCACGCCGCCGGGCCTCACGGGGGCTGAACAGTCCGCCCGCCACGACGCCTTCGATGAGGAAGTCGCCGATCGTCCGCAGCGGGTTGGTGTGGGCCCGCGGGTCCTGATGGATGAGCGCGACGTCGCGTGAGCGGTAGGCGGCGAGTTCACGCGGCGAGAAGCCGAACACGGAACGCCCCTCGAAGTCGAGGTGCCCGTGCGCCTCGGTGTGCCGGGGCAGCAGCCGCATCGCGGACTTGACCAGCATCGACTTGCCCGAGCCCGACTCGCCGACCAGCCCCACGGTCTCCCCGGCCGCCACGGTCAGATTCACGTCGCGGACCAGCGCGCGCGGATTCCCGCGGCCTCCGGTGGTGATGCCGACGTCCCGCATCCGAAGCAGGGGCGCGCTGTTCATCGTGTACCTCCGAATCGCCGGGCGAGGCGCTCGCCCAGCAGGTTGAACGCGACCACGGAGACGACGATGCACAGGCCCGCCGCCATGCTCTGCTGCACGGCGCCGTCCAGGATCTCGGACCGGCCGTCGGCCACCATGACGCCCCACTCCGCGGTCGGCGGCTGGATGCCGAGCCCCAGGAACGAGACCGCGCCGAAGTCCATCAGCGCCGACCCGAAGCCGACCGTCGCCTGGGCCAGCACCATCGGCGCCACGTTGGGCAGCAGGTGCCGACCACAGATCCGCCAGGTCGACAGACCGGCGAGCTCCAGCGATTCGATGTACGGCAGTTGACGCTGCCGCACCGCGACACTGCGCACCACTCGGGCCACGTAGGGCGTGTAGACGACGGTCAGCGCCAGGACCGGTGCCCAGAAGCCGGCGCCGAACACCGCCGCGGCGATGACGGCCACCAGCACACCGGGGATCGCGAACAGCAGGGTCAGCGCCCGGTTCAGCAACCGGTCGACCCAGCCGCCGTACCAGGCCGCCGCGAGCGCCAGCAGCGTGCCGAGACCGGCGCTCCCCAGGACGACGATGCCGGGGCCCGCGAAGCTCAGCCGGGCTCCGGTGAGCACGCGGGAGAAGATGTCGCGGCCCAGCGAGTCCGTCCCGAACAGGTGCGCGCCGCTCGGCCCCTGACTCGCGGCGAGGACGTCCGTGGCCGCCGGATCGTAGGGCGCGATCCAGGGGCCGATCACCGCGAGGAGCACCAGCCCGGCGGCCAGCGCGGCGGAGACCAGGAGCAGTGGGTCACCGAACCGCCGGTGGCCGGTGCTTCTGACGCGGAGCGTGGTGGTGAGTGTGACCATCCGTCAGCGTCCTTTCCTCAGGCGCGGGTCGAGGAGGTGCTGACCGGCGTCCAGCAGCGTGGTGACGACGACGAAGACCGTGACGATCAGCACGCTGACGGCGGTCACCACGGGGTAGTCCTTGGCGGAGACGCTCTTGATCAGCAGGGAGCCGATGCCGTCGATGCCGAAGGCGGGCTCCACCACCACCGAACCGGCGACCAGACCGGCGACGGTCAGCCCCGACGCGGTCATGATCGGCAGGGCGGCGTTGCGCAGGATGTGCCGCCGGAAGACCCAGAAGCGGGGCAGACCCCGGCCCCGGCCCGTCAGGACGTGGTCGGCCCGCGCCTCCTCGCCGATCGCGCTGGAGGTCAACTGGGCCAGATAGGCGGCGTATCCGATGGACAGGGCGACCGCGGGCAGCGTGAGATGCCAGAGCCGGTCGGTGAAGCCGTTGCCCGCGCCGCTCGTCGGGAACCAGCCGAGGTTCACCGCGAACACGCTGATGAGGATGGTCGTGGCGATGAACGCCGGAACGGCGATGCCCAGCCCGGTCAAGGCGTTGACCAGGGGGCGCCAGCGGAGGCTGGTCCCGCCGATCCCGCCGAGGACCAGGCCGGCGAGGAGGATGAGGACGGCGGCCATGCCGACGAGCAGAAGCGTGGTGAGCAGCCGTGGCGCGAGCAGATCCGAGACCGACTGCCGGTAGGTCAGCGAGGTGCCGAAGTCTCCGTGCAGGGCGCCCGTGAGCCAGTGCCAGTAGCGCTCCGGCATCGGGTCGTCCAGACCGAGCCTGGCCCGCATCGCGGCGCGCGAGGAGTCCGAGGCGTGCGGTCCCAGCAGTTGGGCGACGGGGTCGCCGGGGGCCAGGGCGAGCACGGCGAACAGCAGGAAGGAGGCGCACAGGACGGTGGCGGCCGGAGCGACGAGGTAGGTCGCCGCGAGGGACAGCAGGGGACGGCGCCGGAAGACGCGGGGTCGGGCGGGGACCTCGCCGACGGATGAGGACAGAGACATGTCGTCCCCTCTACTTCTTCGCGGCGCCGACGTAGGCCATCTGCGGCATGGACCAGTAGGCGAACGAGGTGACGGCCCCGGTCAGGCGGTTGTTGAGGAAGGTGGTCGTGTTCGTGGAGACCAGGGGGATCACCGCGTCCGCCTTCTCGTACAGGGCCTGCATCTCGATGATCGTCGTGGCCCGGCGTGCGGCGTCGAAGGTGCCTCGGGCCTGGTCGAAGAGCTTGGTGGCCCGAGGGTCGTCGTATCCGGTGTAGTTGTAGGTCTCCTCGGGCAGGTAGGTGAAGCCGATCGTCTCCAGAGGGTCGGGGGCGGCGCTGAAGTTCGACGACAGCATCAGATCGATGCCTTGCCGCTTGGACGCGTCGTAGCCCGCCTGGGCGTAGACCAGTGGCTGCATGCTCTGGATCTTGATCTTGAGACCGGCCTGCCGGCCCTGCTGCTGGAGCAACTGCGCGGTGCGCGCCTGGGCGTCGTCGCCGGCGGAGACGGCCAGGACGATCTCCTGGCCCTTGTAGGAGGACTGCCCGACCAGCTTCTTCGCCGCGTCCATGTCGTAGGACCGGGTGGTCTCGAAGGACTTGTACGCCTTCTCGTACGCCGCGCGCTGCGCGTTGGGCCAGGTCGCGGGCGTCGTCATGGTGTACAGGGGAGTGGCCGCCCCGTGGTAGACCGCTGCGGCGAGGGCTTCGCGGTCGATCATCCGTTGCAGGGCGGTACGCAGTCCGCCGTCGGCCATGACGCCGTCCGGGCGTGCGACGTAGATGTTCATGGACTGGGGAGACGGCCCGAGGACCAGCCGTCCCGCCGAGGACTTCCGCAGAGCCGGTACCGAGGAGGCGGACAGTTCGTAGGCGCCGTCGATCTCGCCGGCGTTCAGCGACTGGGCGAGGGACGTGGCGTCGGTGATGAACGTGAACTTCACCGATCTGGCGAAGGGGCGCCGGTCGCGGTTCCAGTAGGCGTCGTTGCGGCTCATCACGATGCTGTCGCCGCTGACCCACTTGTCGAGCTTGAACGGCCCGCTGCACATCAGGCCGCCGGCCGGAGTGCCGAGCTCGGCGCCCGCCTTCTCGGCGAACGACTTCTTCATGACCACCATGTTGGCCAGCTCGCTGGTGAACATCTCGTCCGGCCGCTTGAAGGTGACGGTGACCTTGTCGGCGGACGTCGCCTTGATGGAGTCGACACTCGCGAAGAGATAGCTGGTGATCTTCGACGGCTCCGCTCCCCAGCGCAGGCTGAAGGCGACGTCCTCGGCGGTGACGGCGGAACCGTCCCAGAACGTGGTGCCCGGGCGGATCGTGAGGACGAGCTCGGTCGGTGACCGCTGCTCGTAACTCGCCAGGTTGGGCCTGAGGTCGAACTTCGCGTCCAGGGTCAGCAGGGAGTCGCAGAGGTTGCGGACCACCTGACCGCTCTGGGGGGTCGCCGCGTTCGCCGGGTCGAGCGTTTCCGGCTCACCGCCGGTGAGGTTCCAGGTGATCCGTTCGACGTCGCCCTGTGCGGCGGGGAGCGAGGAGACCAGATCGCCGGCGGACACCTGCCGGCGATCGTCCGACGCGCCGCCGGAACACGCTGTGAGCGTGGACGCGGCCAGCGCGAGACCGAGCACCGCGGCCCCTCGGATGTGTCGTGCAGACATCGGGACACCCCTTCGTCGCAGCCTCTGGCCGCTTTCGAGCCAAGCTGACGGCGAATGTATAGCGAGTGATGTACAACAGGCAATGCATATCCCTCGGGTTAACCGGGTCGTGACCTCGCCCGTCGAGATGTGGCGACTGTTGCGGAACGCTCGCCCCGGCCGTTGTGTTTTCTATGTCAGATGGCATAAGTTACTGGCAGGTAGGCCGCTGGGGCGGCCTCGTGCCTCCATTTCCGGGAAGGCTGGTGGGCGGGTGAGTCCGCGCAGGAGCGACAGTCGTGACCGCATGGTTCTCAGCGCCGCCGCGCTGCTGCGCGAGTACGGCGCGAGCGCGACGAGCATCGACCGGGTGCTGGCGCACAGCGGCGCCCCGCGCGGGTCGGTCTACCACCACTTCCCCGGCGGAAGGGCGCAGCTGATCGACGAGGCGGTGGCGCTGGCGGGGGACTACATCGGAGACCTGATCGACGCCGCGGCACAGGCGGACGATCCGGTCGCGGCCGTCGACGCGTTCTTCGCGCTGTGGCGCGACCGGCTCGTGGAGAGCGGGTTCCGGGCGGGCTGCCCGATCGTGGCGGTGGCCGTGGAGACCAACGACGACGCGCCTCAGCCGGCCCGCTCCGCGGCCACCGTCTTCACCCGGTGGCGGGAGGCGCTCGCGGCCCTGTTCGTCCGGCACGGTCTGACCGAGGAACGCGGCCGGAGGTTGGGCGCGTTCGTCATCGCCGCCGTCGAAGGCGCGGTGATCATGTGCCGGGCCGAACAGAGCACCGCCCCGCTGGAGGCCGCCGCCGAAGAGATCCACGACCTGCTCGTCCACGCCCTGCGTGACCGCCCCACCACGGATCACCAGAACTGACCGTTCGCCGTTTCCCCCACCGAAACCAAGGAGCCGCCATGCCCTCGCTCGACCGCCACGACGACGTCTTCGTCCTCGACCTCGGAGACGGAGAGAACCGCTTCCACCCCGACTGGATCGCCGCCGTCCACACCGCTCTCGACCAGGTCGAGAAGACGGAAGGCCCCCGCGCCCTGGTCACCGCGGCCACCGGGAAGTTCTACTCCAACGGCCTCGACCTGGACTGGGTGTTCGCGCACTCCGACCGGCACCAGGACTACGTGGTCTCCGTCCACGAACTGTTCGCGCGGATGCTCTCGCTGCCGCTCGTCACCGTGGCCGCGCTCCAGGGGCACACCTTCGCCGCCGGTGCGATGTTCTCCCTCGCCCACGACTTCCGTGTGATGCGTGCCGACCGCGGCTACTGGTGCCTGCCCGAAGCGGACATCAACATCCCCTTCACCCCCGGCATGGCCGCCCTCATCCAGTCCCGGCTCACGCCCCGGACCGCCCACGAGGCCATGCTCACCGCCCGCCGCTACGGGGGCGTGGACGCGGCGACCGCCGGCATCGTGGACCAGGCCGTCACCGAGGACGCGGTGCGCACGACCGCCATCGAGATCGCCCGGGCACAGGCGGGCAAGGACGGCGCCACGCTCGGCACCATCAAGGCCCGCATGTACGGCCCGGCTCTCGCCGCCCTGCGCGACACCGCGAATCCGCTCGGCTGACCGCGTCACCGGTTCGGGCCGCGCCGTCCACATCCCTCCACGCGTGAGGCGACAAGGCCCGCACCACCCCCGTCACGGGCGCGCGGATGCCCGGCGGGCTGGTGCCTGCAACGTCATCGCTCGCCGAAGAGACCCTCACCGACCACTCCGGCCGGCCCTGCTGCGCACCACCGACGACGGCGCCACCGAACGCGCCGGCGTCGCTCTCAACACCCTCACCTGGCGCGACCCCATCGCCGGCACCCCCTGGCACAAGCACGTCCCCGCCCGGATACAGGCTCTCCCCGGCCAGGACGGTGAGCCGGATGCGGCCTCCGCGCGGCGGTGGTCGTCATGAGGGGCGCGTCTCCACCGGATACGGCACGTACGTACGCCGGTCGGGGTCGATGGTGAGCCGGCCGCCCGCCGGGGGACGGGCGCGCTGGGCGCAGTCGCGGCGTTCGCAGATGCGGCAGCCGAGGCCGATGGGGGTCGCCGCGTGGGGGTCGGCGAGGGCGATGCCCTCCGTGTAGACGAGCCGGTGGGCGTGGCGGAGTTCGCAGCCGAGGGCGACGGCGAATTCCGCGCGGGGGGCGTGGTGGCCGAATCCGCCGCGGGTGATGGTGCGGGCGATCCAGAAGTAGCGTCTGCCGTCGGGCATTTCGGCGACCTGGGTGAGGATGCGGCCGGGCGCGGAGAACGCGTCGTACACCGTCCACAGAGGACAGGTGCCGCCGAGGCGGGAGAAGTGGAAGTCCGTCGCGGACTGGCGTTTGGAGATGTTCCCGGCCCGGTCGACGCGCAGGAAGGAGAAGGGGACGCCGCGCCGGCCGGTGCGCTGGAGGGTGCTGAGGCGGTGGCAGACGGTCTCGAAGCCGACGCCGTAGCGCGCGGACAGCAGCTCGATGTCGTAGCGGACCTCCTCGGCGGCGGTGTGGAAGGCCGTGTACGGCATGAGGAGCGCGCCGGCGAAGTAGTTGGCGAGACCGATGCGGGTCAGGGCCGCCGATTCGGGGGAGGAGGCGGTGCCGGAAAGCGCGTCGAGGAGCGGGCCGTGCTCCAACAGGGCGAGCTGGGTGGCGAGTTGGAAGGCACGCTGGCCGTCCCTGAGCCAGGGCGAGAGGAAGAGGAGTCCGGCGTCGGGGTCGTAGCGGCGCGCGTCGGCCGAGCGGCCCGGTCCGGCCTGGACGACCCGCACTCCGTGGCGGTCGGCGAGGCGCGCGGTGAGCGGGTCGGCGGACCGTCCCGGCCGCAACTCCAGTGCCTCGGCGGTGTGTTCGGCCAGGGTGTCGAGCGGTTCGAAGTGGTTGTGGTGCGTGTAGAAGAAGTCCCGGACCTCGTCGTGCGGTTCGGACGGCGGCAGCGGGACGCCGTCGCCGGGCGAGGCGAGCACGGCGGCCCGCTCGGCCGTGTCGCGGTAACGCCGGTGCAGGGCGACGAGCGCGCGGGCCACCTCGGGATGGTCGCGGGCCGCCTCGGTGATCTCCTCGACGGACGGCGGCGCCACCCCGCACGCCTCGTCCGCGAGCGCGGCCCGCAGATCGGCGGCGAGCCGGTCCTCGTCCGCCTCGGAGAAGAACTCGGCGTCGACGCCGAAGACCTCCGCGATCCGCACCAGTACGGACGCCGTGAGCGGACGCTGGTTCTGTTCGAGCTGGTTCGCGTAGCTCGTCGAGATGCCCAGCGCGCCGGCCATGTCGACCTGGTTCATACCGTGCTCACGCCGCAGACGGCGCAGCTTGGCGTGCGCGTAGACCTTGCGGCCGGACTGCCTGCCCGCCATGACGCACCTTCCGCCGAACGACCCGACCCTTGCGAACCTAGCATCCGCAGAATCCGCAACATTCGCAGATCCACAGGCCCGGCCTGTACGGATTCCGCAGGTTGGAGCGGTGGTCCCGGGCGCACCGGACGGGAAGGCTCGGTCACGTCAGCAGGCCCGCCTCCCGAGGAGCCCCGTGATCGAGCACCGCGTCCGAGTCCACCCCAGCGCCGCCCGCCTCCCGCGCGAGGACCAGCTCGCCTGGAAGCTGGCGTCCGTCGCCACCACCACCGGGGAACCGGACCCGGAGAGCGCCGCGATGGCCGTCAACCGCGTCATCGACAACGCCGCGGTCGCCGTCGCCTCCCTCCTGCGCCGCCCGGTCGCCGTGGCCCGATCCCAGGCGACCGCCCACCCCGCCACCGCCCCCGGAGCCTCGGTCTTCGGCACCCCCACCCGTGTCTCCCCCGAGTGGGCGGCCTGGGCCAACGGCACCGCCGTCCGCGAACTCGACTTCCACGACACCTACTTGGCCGCCGACTACTCCCACCCCGGCGACAACATCCCACCCCTCCTCGCGGTCGCCCAGCACACCGGCCGCACCGGCGCCGACCTGCTGCGCGCCGTCGTCGCCGCGTACGAGGTCCACGTCGCCCTGGTGAAGGGGATCTGCCTGCACGCCCACCGCATCGACCACGTGGCCCACCTCGGCGCGGCGACCGCGTGCGGCCTCGGCGCACTGCTGCGGCTGCCGACGGAGACCGTGTACCAGGCGGTCCAGCAGACCGTGCACACCACGACCGCGACCCGGCAGTCCCGCAAGGGGGAGATCTCCAGCTGGAAGGCGTACGCGCCCGCCTTCGCCGGGAAGGCCGCGATCGAGGCCGTCGACCGGGCGATGCGCGGCGAGACCTCCCCGTCCCCGGTCTACGAGGGCGAGGACGGGTTCCTGGCCTGGATGCTGGACGGTCCGGACGCCGACTACACCGTCCTGCTCCCGGAGCCCGGCGAACCGCGCCGCGCCATCCTTGACACGTACACCAAGGAACACTCCGCCGAGTACCAGGCCCAGGCGGTCATCGACCTGGCGCGGCGGCTGCGTGAGAAGACCGGCCCGCTGGAGAAGGTCCGCTCGGTGGTCCTGCACACCAGCCACCACACCCACCACGTCATCGGCTCCGGCGCCAACGACCCCCAGAAGTACGACCCTTCGGCCAGCCGCGAGACCCTCGACCACTCCGTCCCGTACATCCTCGCCGTCGCCCTGGAGGACGGCGCCTGGCACCACGAGCGCTCCTACGCGCCCGAGCGGGCCGGCCGCCCGGAGACCGTCGGACTGTGGCGGCGCATCACCACCGTCGAGGACCCCGAGTGGACGCGCCGCTACCAACAGGGGCACGCCTTCGGCGGACGCGCGGTCGTCACCCTGGACGACGGCACGGTGATCGAGGACGAACTCGCCGTCGCCGACGCCCACCCGGCAGGCGCCCGCCCCTTCCAACGCCCGGACTACATGGGCAAGTTCCGCACCCTCACCGAGAACCTCGTCACCCCCGCCGACCAGGACACCTTCCTGACCACCGCCGAACACCTCCCCGAACTCGGCGCGGCCGACCTTGACGGCCTCTTCCCGTCCGTCGACACCGAGGCCGTGCACGCGTACGACGCACAGCTCCCGAAGGGCCTGTTCTGATGCTCCACACCCGCACCACCCCCGCCGAACGCCGCCGGGCTCTACGGCAACGCCTCGCACAGCCAAGGCTGTTGACGATGCCCGGTGCCCTCAACCCGCTCTCCGCGCGCCTCGTCCAGGACGCCGGCTTCGAGGCCGCCTACCTCTCCGGCGCCGTCCTCGCCGCCGACCTCGGCCTCCCGGACATCGGCCTGACGACGTCCACCGAGATCGCCGCACGCGCCCAACAGACCACCCGCGTCACGGATTTGCCGATCCTCATCGACGCCGACACCGGCTTCGGCGAGCCGATGAACGCGGCCCGCACGGTCCAGCTGATGGAGGACGCGGGCCTCGCCGGGCTCCACCTGGAGGACCAGGTCAACCCCAAACGCTGCGGCCACCTCGACGGCAAGTCGGTCGTGTCGTGCGAGGAGATGGTCCGCAGAGTGCGCGCGGCGGTGGACGCCCGTCGCGACCCGGACTTCCTGCTGATGGCCCGCACCGACGCCCGCGCGGTCGAGGGCCTCACGGCGGCGATCGACCGCGCGAAGGCGTACGTCGACGCCGGAGCCGACGCCGTCTTCCCCGAAGCCCTCGCCGACGAGGCCGAGTTCGAGGCGTTCCGCAAAGCCGTCGACGTACCCCTGCTCGCCAACATGACCGAGTTCGGCAGGAGCCCCCTCCTCGACGCGCGCACCCTGGAGAACCTCGGCTACGACATCGCCCTCTACCCCGTCACCCTGCTGCGCCTGGCCATGGGCGCGGTGGAGGACGGCCTGCGCACGCTCGCCGCCGACGGCACCCAGGAGGCCCTGCTCCCGCGTATGCAGACCCGCTCCCGGCTGTACCAACTCCTCGGCTACGAGGCGTACTCGGCCTTCGACTCGGCCGTCTTCGACTTCACCCTCCCACCCGGCACCTGATCACTGAAGGCAGGCACTCAATGACCACCGCCCCCGCGATCCACCGCGGCCTCGCCGGTGTCGTCGTCGACACCACCGAGATCTCCACCGTCATCCAGGCCACCAACTCCCTCACCTACCGCGGCTATCCGGTCCAGGACCTGGCCGCACACCGCTCCTTCGAGGAGGTCGCCCACCTGCTCTGGTACGGCGAACTCCCCGACGCCCGGCAGCTGTCGGAGTTCCGGGCCCGTGAACGCGCGCTGCGCCCCCTGGACCGCACCACCTCCGAACTCCTCGCCCGCCTCCCCGAGACCTGCCACCCGATGGACGTCCTGCGGACCGCCGTCAGCCTCTTCGGCGCGCAGGACCCCACGGAAGAGGTCGGTGGTGTCGTCAAGTCCCTGAACCTGCTGGCGAAACTGCCGACCGTGGTCGCCGCCGACCAGCGCCGCCGCCAGGGTCTCGCACCGATCCCGCCGGACCCCGAACTCGGGTACGCGGAGAACGTCTTCCACATGTGCTTCGGCCGCGTCCCCGCCCCGGACGTCGTCCGCTGCTTCGAGATCTCCCTCGTCCTGTACGCCGAACACAGCTTCAACGCCTCGACGTTCACCGCACGCGTCGTCACCTCCACCCTCTCCGACCTCTACAGCGCGGTCACCGCCGCGATCGGCGCGCTCAAGGGGCCGCTGCACGGCGGCGCCAACGAAGCCGTGATGCACATGCTGGAGGAGATCGGCGATCCCGCCCGCGCGCAGGAGTGGCTGGACGAGGCGCTCGCCGCCCGGCGGAAGATCATGGGGTTCGGCCACCGCGTCTACAAGCACGGCGACTCCCGGGTCCCGGTCATGCAGGAGGCCCTCGACCGCCTCGTCGCCCGCGCCGCCGACCCCGAGGTCACCCGCAAGGCCACCCTCCACGCGGCCCTGCGGCACGCGATGGCCTCCCGCAAGGGCATCCACCCCAACCTCGACTACCCGGCGGGCCTCGCCTACCACCTCATGGGTTTCGACACCCCCGTCTTCACCCCCCTCTTCGTCATGAGCCGCATCACCGGCTGGACCGCCCACATCACCGAACAGCTCGCGCACAACGCACTGATCCGCCCCCTGGCCTCCTACGACGGCCCGGACCAGCGACCGGTGCCCGCGGGCACCTGAAACACCCTGGCACCTGAAACCCCCTGGCACACCGGGCGCCGCCGCTGGGAGCATCGGCCGGATGAGCGCCGAAACCGCATATCACGGAGAGATGGGCGAACTGTTCGCGGCCTGGGCCACGGACAGCGTCTACAACGCCCACACCGACCGCCCCGCCATGCTGGAACTCGCCGGAGACGTACGGGGGAGGGACGTACTGGACCTCGGCTGCGGCGCCGGCCACCTCCTCGCGGAACTGCTGGCACGCGGCGCCGCGACCGCGATGGGCGTCGACGGCAGCGCATCACTGCTGAGCGCCGCGTCGGCCCGCCTCGGCGACCGGGCCGTGCTGCGCCGCCACGATCTGGAGGAGCCCCTGTCCTTCCTGGACGACGAGACGTGGGACCTCGTCGTGATGGCGCTCGTCCACCACCACATCGAAGCGCGCGGACAGCTCCTCGCCGAGATCCGCCGCGTCCTGCGCCCCGGCGGCAGACTCCTCGTCTCCACGACCCACCCGACCGCCGACTGGCTGTACTTCGGCGGCTCCTACTTCTCCGCCGAACGCGTCGAACTCCCCTTCACCGAACGGTTCGCCCTCAGCTACCGTCGCACGACCCTGGAGTCCTTCCTGACCGAACTCCTCGACGCCGGGTTCATGCTGGAACGCCTGGTGGAGCCGCGCGCAGTCGAGGCGGCACGCTCCCTCGACCCACGCCGCTACGGTAAGACACACCACCAGCCGAGCTTCCTCGCGGTGAGCCTCGTCCGTCACTTGCCGGGGTGTGTGCCCAGGTAGCCGGGGGTGGGGTTGCCCTTGACCTCGCCGATGTAGACCGTCATCTGCTGCCGGAGGCGTTCGGCGGCCTCACGGTCCCCCATGAACTTCGGGAAGCCGTCCACGTTCGCGTTCTTGTACTCCCAGACCTGCTTCAGCCCGCTGGGCGCAGCGACATCGGTGCGTACCGACCAACCCCCGCTCTGGACCTCCTTGGAGAGCTGCCAGTTGAGGAAGAGCTTGGCGGCGGCGGGGTGCTTGGCCTTCTTGAGGATCGCCTCGCGCTGGCCCCACGCCACGAAGGGGTCGTCGGTGCGCGGCAGCATACCGACGGTCTTGGCCTTCGGATCGGCGCCCGCGTCAGGGGTGACCCAGCCGCCGAGGCCGATGGCCTTCTTGCCCTCGGTCATCTGCTTGCCCGCCGAGTCGGAGCCGCGCAGGAACTCGGTGTTCTTCGCCGTCCCGGCCAGCCAGTTCCATCCGAACTTCTTGACGTACAGGCTGTAGAGGTACAGCGTGGCGTCGTCGTCGTTCGGGTAGGCCGAGGCGATCTTTCCCTTCCACTTCGGGTCCGCGAAATCCTTCACGCTCTTCGGCGGGTTCGCGCCGACGAGGCTCTTGTTGTACGCGGCGCCGAAGGCGAGCACCCCCGTGGCGACCCACGCTCCGTCCTTGTCCTTGAACGCGTCGTAGACCTTGCCGAACCCCGCCGGCTTGTAGTTCATGAGCGCGCCCTGGTCCTTCCAGCGCGGGAAGTCCTGGAGCGTCTGGAGCTGGACGACGTCGGGGACCACGGTGTCGGTGGCGAGCTGGTTGTCGAGACGGGCGTCCTGGTACTTGCTGTAGTCGACGACCATCGTGACCTTGACGCCGGGGAAGCGTTTCTCGAACGCCGTCTTCGTGTCGTCCTGCTGGTTCGCCCAGTCTCCGCCCGCGTAGACGACCAGCTTGCCGCCCTCGGCCTTCGCCGCCGCGTAGAGCTGGTCCAGGGACTTGCCCTCCTCCCCGCCGGCCTTGGCCGCCGGGGCAGCCGCCGCGGAGATCGCCACACCGGCGATGGCGGCGACGGCCGTCGTGGCGACCGCGACCGCGCGGCGCTTCTTCCGTCGATTCGCGTCCGAGCACGATATGGGGGCCGACGGTGAGTTGAGCGACATTCGGGGGCTCCAGTCGGTCGGGGGAGCGGAAACGGGAGGGTGAGGGAGACGGGAGGAGATCCCGGCTGTCCTCACCAGCCGTATTTCAGAGTCCCCTGAACCGGCGCACCTCGCGAATCGGCGGCGTCCGCGAGCGGCTGAGGGCCTCACACCGGTGTGGTGGTGCCCGGAAGAGTTTCCAGCACGGCGGAGGCCATCTCGCGGGCAGGCGCCTCCGTGCCGGAGGCGACGCGGTGGAAGGTCTCCTCCGCGTGGTGGGCGGGCCAGTCGGGGGGCAGGCAGGGAGCGGGGAGTCTGGGGTCGGAGCGGATGATCCCGAGCCATTCGCTGACCAGGCACAGGCGGACGGCGAGGGCGTCGGGCGCGGACCACTCGGCGGCGGACCAGCGCCGTGCGAAGGAGGCGTACCGGGCCGCCAGGGAGTCCAGGTCCCACGTGTCGCTGACCATCAGGCGGATGTCGGTCGCGTCGTCGGCGCGGGCGTGGAAGACCTTCACATGCGCGGTGAGGTTCAACTCCTCGATCAGGGAGGTGAGTCGCATGTGGCCGGGGGCGATCCAGAGGCCGTTGTAGAGGGGGCCGAAGCCCAGCCAGCTCAGGCGTGACCGCAGGTCGTGCCGTCGGCTGTGCCAGGAGTCGGGAAGGGAGAAGCCGAGCAGGGTCCAGGTGCCGTCCCAGTCCTCGTTCACCGCGCTCGTCTCCCAGATGCGGCGCTTGCCGTCGCAGAGGATCTCGGTGGCGAGCGGGGTGAGCCCGAAGTACATGCGCCGCCCGTTCCTGCGCCGGGTGAGGAGAGACCGGTTGACCATGCGGCTCAGCGTGGAACGCACCGCCTGCTCACCCACTCCGGTCCGGGCGAGGACGTCGATGATGCTTCCGGAGTAGACGTACAGGGGCCCCTCGTCCAGGACGTGGTTGCCGAAGAAGGCGAGCAGGAGCGACTGCGGTCGTGTCGAGGGCCCTGCGGAGCGGGTCGGAGAGGCCGGCGGGCCGGACGGCTGCCGTTCGCGCAAGGCTACGGCCGGCCGATCCGGGCGGGCCGTGCCGCGGTGTGCGGCCACGGTCGTACAAACGGTGCGGCGGTGCGGTGCGGCATGGGTCAGGACTCCTCGTCGTCGTGAGGCGGCGCGTGGAGGGCGGAGAAACGGGCGGTGAGTTCCTTCGTCGCGGGGACTGACACGGCGAACCTAGGTGTGTACATTGCGGTCGTCAAGATAGTGCACAACATGGGTCCGACCGCTCCGGTTCCGACACCCGGGCGGTTCTTCCAGATCCAGGGGCGTCGCCGACCGAGCCGCACGGACGCGGTCGGCGCGTCTGTTCCCCTCTCTCCCCGTGCGGCAGCCCGTCTCGTTCCGCTCTTGCTCAAGGAGGAACTCATGCACAGGCGTTTGGTGGGTATCGCCCTGGTCGTCTCGTCCGTCACCGGCCTCGCCGGATGCGGTTCGTCGGACTCCGGCGGCACCGAGGCGTCGTCGTCGGCCGGCGGAAAGACCACGCGGGTGACGGTCGGCATCATCCCCATCGTCGACGTGGCACCCCTGTATCTGGGCCAGAAACAGGGCTTCTTCGCGGACCGCGGCATCGACCTCAAGATGGTCAGCGCGCAGGGCGGCGCCGCGATCATCCCCGGTGTGGTGAGCGGTCAGTTCCAGTTCGGCTTCAGCAACACCACGTCCCTGATGCTCGCCCAGACCAAGGGCGTACCCGTCAAGGCGGTCGCCAACGGCGCGGCCTCCAACGGCAAGGTGGGCGCCGACGTCACCGGGGTGCTGGTGAAGAAGGACAGCCCGCTCAAGTCGGCCAAGGACCTCGCCGGACGCACCGTGGCCGTCAACACCCTCCAGAACATCGGCGACACGACGGTCCGTGAGACGGTGCGCAAGGCCGGGGGAGACCCCTCGAAGGTCAAGTTCGTCGAGATCCCCTTCGATCAGATGCCCGCCGCCCTCAACGACGGCCGGGTCGACGCCGCCTGGATGGGCGAACCCGCCCGCACCATCGCCGAGGCCCAGGGCGCCCGCGTCATCGCCTCTCCCTTCGCGGAGACCGACCCCGCGCTCACCGTCGCCGCGTACTTCACCTCGACGAAGATCGCGCAGCAGAACCCCGACCTCGTCAAGAAGTTCACCGAGGCGATGAACGCGTCCCTGGAGTACGCGTCCGCCCACCCGGACGAGGCACGCCGCATCCTCACCACCTACACCAAGATCGGCGGCGACGTCCTGGACAAGCTGATCCTGCCGGCCTGGCCGACCGCCGTGAACCGCCCCTCCCTGGAGAAGCTGGCCGAACTCGGCGAGCAGGACGGCGTCTTCGGCGACAAGAAGCCGGACATCGGGGCGCTGTTCTCATGACCCTCGCGGACGTCGACAGCCCCGCGCCGGGAACCGCCCGGCGCGGGCCGGTCCCCAGCGCGTCCGCCCTGCGCGGACTCGCCGGGCTGGCCGGACTGGTGCTCGTACTGGAGACGCTGCCCCGCACCTCGCTCGTCTCCCCCGACTACCTCCCACCGGCCTCCACGACCGCCCGGGCCTTCTGGGACATGCTCGGCGAGGGCGCGTTCTGGACCGCCCTCGGTGACACCCTGACCGGCTGGGGCATCGGCCTCGCCATCGCCCTCGTGGCCGGAGCGGTGACCGGCGTGGCCATCGGCTCGGTCCCCCTGCTGCGCGCGGCCACCGCCTCCACCATCGAGTTCCTGCGCCCCATCCCCTCCGTCGCGCTCATCCCCGTGGCGGTCCTGCTGTACGGAACCGACCTGCGGTCGAAACTGCTCCTGGTGGTGTACGCCTCCTTCTGGCAGGTGCTGGTCCAGGTCCTCGCCGGCCTGCACGACGTGGACCCGGTGGCCCAGGACACCGCCCGCACCTATCGGCTCGGCGCCTGGGGACGGGTCAGACACGTCCTGTGGCCCACCGCGCTGCCCTACGTCATGACCGGCGTACGGCTCGCCGCGACCGTGGCGCTCGTCCTCACCATCACCGCCGAACTCGTCATCGGCTCACCCGGCCTCGGCCAGCAGCTGGCCGTCGCCCAGTCGTCCGGCGCGGTGCCCCGGGTATACGCCCTGGTGCTGACGACCGGTCTCGTCGGCGTCGCGGTCAACCTGGCCGCGCGCGCGGTCGAGCGCCGGGTCCTGCACTGGCACCAGTCCCAGCGGACCGAGAGGTAGGCACCATGTCAGCTCGCACCGCCGTACGCCGTGCGCTGCTCGCCGTCACCCTGCCCGCCGTGCTGCTGGCGGTGTGGTGGTTCGCCAGCGCCGGCAGCACCGACTTCTACCTGCCCCCGCTCGCCACGATCCTGGAGAGGTTCACCGAGGTCTGGACGCCCGACCGGCTCAGGTCGGACGTGCTGCCCAGCCTGTTGCGGCTCACGGCCGGATACCTGCTGGCCGCGGTCGTCGGCGTCGCGCTGGGCCTCGCGGTCGGTTCGAGCCGGATACTGCGGGACGTCCTGGAACCGGTCCTGGAGCTCTTCCGCGCCGTTCCGCCGCCCGTGCTCGTTCCCGTGATCATGCTGTTCGCGGGCATCGGCGACACCATGAAGATCATTGTGGTGGCGAGCGGCTGCCTCTGGCCGATCCTGCTCAACACGGCCGAGGGCGTCCGCGCCGTCGACAGTGTGCTCGACGACACCTGCCGCTCCTACGCGATCTCCGGGTGGTCCCGGCTGTGGCACCTGGTGCTGCGCTCGGCGAGCCCGCAGATCCTGACCGGCATGCGGCAGGCCCTCTCCATCGGCATCATCCTGATGGTCATCAGCGAGATGTTCGCCGCCAGCAACGGCCTGGGCTTCACGATCGTGCAGTTCCAGCGCTCGTTCGCCATCCCCGAGATGTGGAGCGGCGTCCTGCTGCTCGGACTCCTCGGCTTCCTGCTGTCCCAGCTCTTCCAGTTCGTGGAGATCCGGGCCCTGGCCTGGTACCACGGCTCACGCCGCGCCCAGCGTGACTCCTGACCGACAGGCTCCCCGGAGGTGCCCATGTCCTTGCTCGACATACGGAATCTACAGAAGACCTACACCGGGCACGGCCGTACGGTCGAGGCGCTGCGCGACGTCACCTTCTCCCTCGACGCGGGCGAACTGGTCTGCCTCGTGGGGCCGTCCGGCTGCGGCAAGACCACCCTGCTCAAGTGCATGTCCGGACTGCTCGACCCCACCGGCGGCGAGGTGCGCCTCCAGGGCCGGCCGATCAGCGGCCCACCACCCGGAATGGCCGTCGTCTTCCAGGAGTACGGCCGCTCCCTGTTCGCCTGGATGACCGTCCACCAGAACGTCGCGCTGCCCCTGCGCCGCAAGAAACTCGGCAAAGCGCGCCAGGCCCAGCTGGTCGAGCACGCGCTGGACGTCGTCGGACTCGCCGACGCCCACACCGCCTACCCCTGGCAGCTCTCCGGCGGCATGCAGCAGCGCGTCGCCATCGCCCGCGCGGTCGCGTACGAACCCGAAGTGCTCCTGATGGACGAGCCGTTCGCCGCCGTCGACGCGCAGACCCGCGCGGACCTGGAGGATCTCGTCCGGCGGCTGTGGCGCGACCTCGGCGTCACCGTCCTGTTCGTGACCCACGACATCGACGAGGCCGTCTACCTCGGCCAGCGGACGATCGTCCTGTCCAAGTCGCCGACCGTCGTCAAGGAGGATCTGCGCATCGACCTTCCCGACGAACGCGACCAACTGCACACCCGCTCCGCCCCGCGCTTCGCCGAACTCCGCGCACGGGTCTACGAACAGATCCAGCGGGCCCGACTCGAACCCCTGGACCAGGCTCCCACCCCGGCCGTCCCCACCGGCCAGTGAACCGCGCGGCATACGGCTCCGGCCCGGCCCGGCCGCGGAGCCGATGCCCTGGCCGAGAGGTGCGGAGACACGGCCCGTGCGCTGAAGACCGGCGCCTGGGCCCGAGAGAGGAGACGGCCGGAGTTCGGTCTTGTCCGTCGGGAGCAGGGTGTGGAATATCGTGCGGTGTCCGGGTGCCAGTGGAGGACAAGGCGGCCGGACGACCAGCCGCCCCACCCCCGCACCCCACGTCCCCAAGGAACCAGGAATGCCCTACGGCCCCGAATCCGTCCTCGGCGACATCCTGCGCGACCAGCAGGCCGAAGCCGTGGTGCGCAAGCACCTGCCCCGCCTCGACGACGAGCTGACGACGGTCCAGTTCCGGTACGCGACGCTGAGCCGGCTCATGTTCTTCATCGAGCGGCTGCGGACCGACCCCGAAGCGCAGGCCGCCCTCTACGCCGAGCTGGCCACCGTCCCCGAGACGGTCGCCGGTCCGGCGACCCCGGCCACCGAGACGGACGTCGTCCCGTCCCCCGACCACGAGCCGGCCGAGGTGCCCGTCGGCAGCGCCCGGTGCCTGTGGCAGGAAACCGCGACACGGTGGCGGACGTTCGAACTGGAGCTGCACGGACCCGAGCACGGCAACCCCTTCACGGACGTCACACTCCGGGCGGAGTTCCGCCACGGAGACCGCACACTGACCGCGCACGGCTTCTACGACGGAGCGGGCGTCTACCGTGTCCGCTTCCTGCCGGACGAGGAAGGGACCTGGACCTTTCGCACCGCCAGCAACGCCCGCTCCCTGGACTCGGTCACCGGCACCCTGCACTGCGGCCCGGCCCGCCCGCACGACCACGGGCCGGTGCGGGTCCACGAACGGTTCCACTTCCGCCACACCGACGGCACCCGCTACTTCCCGGTCGGAACCACCGCCTACGCCTGGACCCACCAGGGCGCCGAACTGGAGGAGCAGACCCTCCGAACCCTCGCCGACGGCCCCTTCAACAAGATCCGGATGTGCGTCTTCCCGAAGTCGTACGTCTTCAACACCGACGAACCGCCCCTCTACCCCTTCGAGGGCTCACCCGAGTCCGGCTGGGACTTCCGCCGGCCGAACCCCGCCTACTTCCGGCACCTGGAGCAGCGGATCGTCCAGCTCGGCGAGCTGGGCGTCCAGGCCGACCTCATCCTCTTCCATCCGTACGACCGCTGGGGCTTCTCCGACATGAGCCCGGCCGCCGACGAGCGCTACGTGCGCTACCTGGTCTCCCGGCTCGCCGCGCTGCCCAACGTCTGGTGGTCGCTGGCCAACGAGTACGACCTGCTGTGGTCCAAGGACACCGGACACTGGCACCGGACCGCGGCCGTGATCCGCGCGCACGACCCGCACGGACACCTGATCAGCGTGCACGACTGCATAGAGATCTGGGACAACGACGCCGAGTGGGTCACACATTGCAGCATCCAGAAGCCCCCGGCGGGGACGGCGGACTGGCGTTCCCGGTGGGGGAAGCCGGTGGTGCTCGACGAACTGGGCTACGAGGGCGACATCGAACCGGGCTGGGGGAACCTCACGGCCGAGGAACTGGTCCGGCGCTGCTGGGAAGGCGTGGTCCGGGGCGGATACGTCACCCACGGAGAGTGCTGGCTGGCCGACGACGACGTGCTGTGGTGGGCGAAGGGCGGTGTGCTCAAGGGTCAGAGCGCGGCGCGCATGGGATTCCTGCGCGGCATCCTCGAAGAACTCCCTGCCGACGCACCCGGCATCGAACCGCTCCCGTCGCCCTTCGACTTCCCGGTCGGCGGGGTCGAGGGGCGCCACCTGCTCGTCTACTTCGGCACCGGCCAACCCCGCCGACGGACCTTCGTGCTCCCACCCGGCGTCCGGTACCGGGCCGACGTCCTCGACACCTGGAACATGACGGTCACCGAACTCCCCGGCACCCACGAAGGGGACTTCACGCTCCCGCTGCCCGGCCGGCCGTACATCGCGGTCCGTCTGCGGGCGGTGGCGGACCGGCGCACAGGAAACACGGGGGAAACGGATCATTCCTAGACTTCTCCCTGTGAACCTGACCGTACTTGACGCGCCCACCGAGTGGAGCCGGTTCGCCGAGGGGTCCATCGAGCGCGGGATGCTGCTCGCCCTCGGCGGTCTGCTCGGCACAGTGCTGCGCCCCAAGCCCCTCAAGCTCCCGGACGGCAGCCGGGCCGAGGTCGAGGGGATCGACACCGAGGGCCGGATTCTCGTACAGCTCGTCAGCAACCAGGGCGCCTACAAACCGGCCTACCGCAACAAGGTCATGGCGGACATGTTCAAGCTGCTGTGGCTGCGCGCCTCGGTGCCGACCGCCCAGCGCGCGGTGCTCCTCGTCACCGAGGTGACGGTCCAGGCGCTCGGCGGCTGGGTGGCGCGCGCCGCCGACGACCTGGGCATCGAGGTGTACGTCTTCGACCGGGACGGCGCGGTCACCCCCTTCCTCCGAACGTAACGCGCGCGCAACCGAGGAGCGCGGCCCGCCGAAACGAGCCGTTCCTACCGTCGACGGCAGTTAGACGGATTTCCGCGTGGCAGTTGCGCACTCGCCACGCACGCTCTCCGACTTCCGGTACCGGGCCCTCGTGCTCGCGACATGGATGGGAGCGTGCAGGTGGCTGACACACCCGCACTGGAACTGCGGTCGGTGCACCAGGTCTACGGATTCGGAGCCTCGGCGACACACGCGCTCGACGACGTGCACCTCACGGTGCCGGCCGGACGGTTCGTCAGCCTCATCGGCCCCAGCGGATGCGGGAAGTCGACCCTGCTGCGGCTCGTGGCCGGACTGGAGGAGCCCGACGCCGGCGTGGTCCGGGTCCACGGAGTCCCGCCGCAGCAGGCGTGCGCCGCCAAGATGATCGGTCTCGTACCGCAGAGTCCCGCCCTGCTGCCGTGGCTGTCGGTGCTGCGGAACGTCACACTCCCTCAGAAGATCAACAAGGGGGCGGGCCGGCGCCGTGAACGCATCGTCGCGGACACCGGCCCGAGCGCCGCACCGTCGGTGTCCGACATGCGGGAACTCCTGGTGAAGGCGGGGCTCGGCGAAGCCGTGCACAAGCTGCCCGCCCAGTTGTCCGGCGGGATGCGGCAACGCGCCGCGATCGTCCGGGCCTTCGGCCTGCGCCCCGACGTCCTGGTCATGGACGAGCCGTTCTCGGCGCTCGACGAGTTCACCCGCGAGAGCCTCCAGGACCAGCTCCTCGACCTCTGGGACGAGTTGCGCACGACCGTCCTGTTCGTCACCCACTCCGTGTCGGAGGCCGTCCGCCTCTCGGACACCGTGGTCGTGATGGCGCCCCGGCCCGGCCGCATCGTCGACACCATCGAGATCGACCTGCCGCGCCCCCGCAACGAACGGCTCTTCAGGGAACGCCGCTTCCACGCGTACGAGGACCTGGTACGGGACCGGCTGCGCCGCGCCTGGCACGGCGCGGCGGCGTGAGGGGAGGCAGCGCGATGACCGTCACCGACGAACGCACCGGCCTCACCGCGAAGGCCGCACCCCTCCCCGAACCCTCGCGCTTCAGCTGGCTGCGCCCCGCGTTCTGGGCACCGCTCCTCGCCGTGCTCGCGCTGCTCGGCCTGCTCTGGCAATGGGGGGCCGGGAAACTGCCGTACCTGCTGCCGCCGTTGCAGGAGGTCGGCAGGACCCTCACCGCGCAGCCGGCCTACTACGTCGACAACGCCCTGGTCACGCTGGGCGAGGCGGTGGCCGGTCTCGCGACAGGCTTCGCCGCCGCGTGCACACTCGCCGTGCTGACCAGCGAACTCCCGCTCCTGCGCAGGGCGGTCATGCCGATAGCCGTGGTCCTCAACGTCACACCGCTGGTGGCCGTCGCCCCCGCCCTCGTGGTCGCCTTCGGATTCGGCCCGCTGCCCAAGATCCTCATCGCCGCTCTGATCTGCTTCTTCCCGATCCTCATCAACACCGCCACCGGACTGCGGTCGGTGCCGCGGGAGGTGCTCCAGGTGTACCGGACGATGGACGCCGGACGGGTCGAACTCCTGTGGCACGTACGCGTCCCCCACGCGCTGCCGTTCCTGTTCGCGGCGCTGCGCATCGTCTTCCCCCTGTCGATCGTCGGCGCCGTCGTCGCGGAGATGTCGGCCTCCGGCTCCGCCAGGGGACTGGGTACGGCGATCGCCGTGGCCTCCTCCATGAACCAACTGCCGGTCGTGTACGCGTCGATCGCCGTCCTCGCCGTCATGGGTGTCCTGCTGCTGACGCTCGTGACGTTCGTCGAACGCCGCGTACTGCACTGGCACGACGGCGCGGACGACTGACGCGACGGCGCCTCGCCACCCCCGGCGAAGTCACCCCACCGGTCCCTCCACCCCACGCGTTCGTTCCCGGGCCGCTCCCCCCTGCTCCCGCATGCCGCGCGCCGCTGCCGCCGCGCCCCGCCCGACGATCACCGCCACTCTGGAGACACCCATGCAGCCTCGCCCCCGCAGAACGGGCCCCGCCGCCGCCCTGGTCGCCCTCGCGCTGACCGTCGCCGCCGCCGGATGCGGCACGGACTCCGACGCGTCCGGCTCGCCGGGCACCGAGGGGTCCGCCATCTCCGCCAAGCGCTGTGCCGAGAACAGGAAGGCGGGAAAGATCACGTACCTGTCCGGCTACCAGTACCAGTCGTCCGTGTCGATCCTCGAATACGTCGCCGCGAGCAAACTGGGCTACTTCAAGGATCTCTGCCTGGACGTCAGCCTCAAGCCCGGTACCGGAGACACCGCGCAGAACACGAAACTCCTCGCCGGCGGACAGGCCACCGTGAGCCCCGTCTCCGAACAGGACGTCATCCAGGCCCGGGCGAACGGGATCGACATCACCGGCGTCTCCTCCTACTCCGACGCCGGCCTGGACGTCCTCATGACGAACAAGGACATCACCGCCCTGACCCAGCTGGACGGAAAGACCGTCGGCCACAAGGGCTACATGCCCGCCACCGTCCGGGCCATGCTGGTCGAGGCGGGCGTCAAGTGGGACTCCCTGCACCTGGTCAAACAGGGTTACGACCCCTCCGTGCTGCCGCGCCGCCAAGGCGGCCTCGAAGCGCTCACCGGATTCGTCTCCAACGAACCGAACCAGCTGAAGGCCGCCGGTCACGCGGTCACCGTGTGGAAACCCGTCGACCACGGCGTCCCCGGCTCGCTCGGCGCGATGGCCGTCAACCCCGCGTTCGCCCAGGCGCACCCGCACGCCGTACAGGACATCCTCCGCGCCGCGCTGCACGCCTACGCCTACTGCTCCGCCGACGGGCACATCGACGAGTGCGTGGGGTACGCCGCCGACCTGTCGGGACCCATGTACGACAAGAAACTCAACACGGCCATCTGGAAGACCGAGATCCAGGTCGTCAAGGACTACCCGACCGCCGGACAGCCCGTCGGCGGCGTCGACGCCGGCAACGTGTCGAAGATCGTCGACATGCTGCGCCGGTTCGGCATCGTTCCGTCCGGCGTCACCGCCGACCAGGCACAGAAGTGGTTCGACCCGTCCTTCGTGAAGAGCGTCTACACCGGCGACGAACTGATCTGGCCCGCCCCCTGACCGTCACCCGCACCACCCCGACGAAAGGCACCCGCGACGTGTCCGCGAAAGAGTACGGAATCTTCCTGCCCATCGGGAACGGAGGATGGATGCTGTCCACCACCGCCCCCCACCCCGAGGCGAGTTACGCCTGGAACCGGCGTGCCGCCGTGCACGCCGAGAACATCGGCCTGGACTTCGTGATGTCGATGGCGAAGTGGCGCGGCTTCGGCGGCGAGACCGACCACTGGGGCCGCTCCCTGGAGTCCATGACCATGATGGCGGCGCTCGCCGAGGCCACCACCCGGGTCAAGATCTGGGCCACCCTGCACGCCAACGTCCACAACCCCGCCGTGGCCGCGAAGATGTTCGCCACCTTGCAGGACATCTCCGGCGGCCGGGCCGGCATGAACATCGTCAACGGTTCCTACGCCGGTGAGTTCGAGCAGTTCGGCGAGTGGGACGCGGACCTCGGGCACGCCGACCGCTACCGGATGACCGAGCTGTGGACCGAGGCCGTCACCCGGCTGTGGAGCGAGGACTCGGTCACCCTGCGCACCCCCTACTTCGACCTGGTGGACTGCGAGTCCCGGCCGCGTCCGGCCGTCCGGCCGACCGTCATCAACGCCGGAAGGTCCGAGGAGGCCCGCCGGTTCCAGGCCCGATTCGCGGACGGCGCGTTCCTGTCCGCCGAGAGCCTCGACGAGATGCGTCTCCTGTCGGCCGACGTCCACGACCGGGCCAAGGCGGCCGGCCGGGTCTGCCGCACCTACTCGATGCTCACCGTCGTCCAGGACGAGACCGACGAACTGGCGGCCAGGAAGGTACGCGAGTGGGGCGCGGGACTCGACCGCGAGGCCCTCGCCCACATGCGCCGCACCTGGGGCATCCCCGAGGACCAGGCCCGCGCCTGGGCGGACGGCGCCGACGGCGAGGCGGCCTTCCAGACGCCGTACGTCGCCGGGTCGGCCCGTACGGTCACCGACCACATCGAGTACATCGTCCGCGAGGCGGACCTGGACGGGCTCATGCTGATCTTCCCGGAGTACGACCAGGACATGGTGCTGTTCGGCGAGACCGTCCTGCCCGAACTGCGGGCACGCGACGAGGTGAACGCCTGATGTCCGCGCTGCGCGACAGACAGCTCGCCCACCTCACTCGGCCCCGTGCCGCACCCGCTCTGGTCGTGGTCGACGTGCAGGGCGACTTCGCCGACCCCGGCCGCCTCGCGGACCACGGTCTGACGGACGCCGCGCTCGCCGCGCTGGACGCGGCCGTCACCCGGATCGGGGAACTGGTCGACGCCGCCCGCTCGATCGGGGTGCCCGTGTTCTGGGTGGAGCTGGGCAGCGACCCCGCCCGGCCCTGGCACGCGAGCAACTGGCTCCGGGAAGGCCGCCACGACGCCCCGATGAGCCCCGCCGAACCCTGCCGGCTCGGCACGCCGGGCGCCGACTGGTACCGGACGCGGCCGGCCGACGGGGAACCACGCGTGGTCAAACGGGGGTACAGCGGCTTCCTCGGCACCGACCTGGACACCCGGCTGCGGACGGCCGGCCGCGACTGGCTCACCGTCGTCGGCCTGACCAGCGAGTGCTGCGTCCACGCCACGGCCCAGGACGCCTTCCAACTGGACTGGCCCGTCGTCGTCCCCCGTGACGCCACCGCCGCGTACGACCTCGACGTCAACGCGGCGGCCCTGACCCAACTGGGTCTCAACACCGCCCTGCTCAGCGACGCCGCCGAGGTCGTCGCCCTGTGGGAGAGGACCGCACGATGAGCGGGATGCATATCGGCTACGACCTGTCCTTCACCCACACCGAGGGCGGCTGGGCGCGGCCCGGCTCGTGGACCGGCCTGGAGTTCCCGGACGTCCGCATGTTCATGGAACTGGCGCGCACGGCCGAACGGGCCGGTGCCGGCCTGCTGTTCTTCGGCGACGGCACCGGCATACCCAGTACCTGGCAGGGCGGCATCGGACCGGCCGTGGAACGCGGTGTGCAGTGGCCGCGGCAGGACATGGCCCCGGTCATCGCGGCGATGTCCACGGTGACCGAGCGCATCGGGTTCGGGCTGACGTACTCCTCCACCTTCATGCACCCCTTCTACGTCGCCCGGCTGCTGAACTCGCTCGACCACGTCACGGGCGGGCGCGTCGCGTTCAACGTGGTCGCCTCCACCCGGGGCGCGGACGCGGCGAACTACGGATTCGACGAACTGATGGACCACGATCTGCGCTACGAGCGGATGGAGGAGTTCATCGCCGTCTGCCGGGCCCTGTGGGACTCCGTGGCGCCCGACGCGATCGTGCGCGACCGGGCCACCGGCCGCTTCGCCGACCCCGGGAAGGTCCACCCGATCGACCACAAGGGACCCTTCTTCACGGTGAAGGGCCCGCTCGCCTCCGTGCCCAGCCCGCAGCACCACCCGCTGATCGTCCAGGCCGGCAACTCACCGCGCGGGATCGCGGCCTCGGCGCGGTTCGCGGACCTGGTCTTCGGCTTCGGCGGCAGCCTCCCGGCCCAGCACCGCCACCGCCGGCTCCTCGACGAGGCCCTGCGCGCGGAGGGCCGCGACCCGGCGGGCGTCGGCATCCTCTGGGCCACCCAGGTCATCGTCGGCCGGACGGCGGCCGAGGCCCACGCGCGACGGGACGAGGTGCACTCCTTCTGGGACGAGGAAACCGTCGGCATCCACCTCTCGCACAACGCCGGTTACGACCTCTCGACCCTGCCGCACTCCTTCCGGCTGGCGGAGCTGCGCGACGAGATCGCCGCCGCGAAAGCGAGCCCGGCGGGCCTCGTCGGCTCCCTCATCACGGAGTTCGGCGAGAACCACACCATGAGCCGCGCCGAGTTCTTCGAGCACGGCCGTGCCAGGGCGACCGGACTCGACCACGGCCTCGTCGGCGATCCCGCCACCGTCGCCGACGCGCTGGAGGAGAACTTCGCCGCGACCGGCGCCCGGGGCGGCTACATGTTCTCCTGCCCGCTCGCCATGCCCGCGGGCTTCGCCGAGGTGGGCGACCTCCTCCTGCCCGAACTGCGTCGGCGCGGCGCGCTCGCACCGGCTCGTCCGGGCAGCACCCTGCGCGAGAACCTGGCGGTGTGAGATGACCGTGGGCAGAGGGCGGCGCGACTGGCTCGCACTCACCAGCCTGTGCACCGGCTTCTTCATGCTGCTGCTCGACAGCACCGTCATCTCGATCGTGCTCCCCGAGCTCATCAGCGACCTGCACACCGGTGTGGCCCCCGCCGTCTGGATCAACAGCGGCTACCTCGTCGGCTGCGCGGTCCCGCTGATGATCGCCGGACGTCTCGGCGACCGCTACGGCCACCGGACCGTCCACCAGGCCGGACTCGCCGTCTTCACCCTCAGCTCGCTGCTGTGCGCGACGGCGCCCACCACCGGGGCCCTCATCGCGTGGCGGGTGGTCCAGGGCATCGGCGCCGCGCTGATGACCCCGCAGTCCCTCACCCTGATCAAGCACCTGTTCCAGCCGCCGCGGCTCGCCGTCGCGCTCGGTGTCTGGGGCGCGGTCGGGGGCGTCGCCGTGGCCGCCGGACCGCTGCTCGGCGGGCTGCTCGTCGCCGTCGGCGGCTGGCGTGCGGTGTTCTGGGTGAACGTGCCGGTCGGCGTGGCCGCGATGATCGCCGTCCGGGCCTTCGTGCCCGACCTGCCCCGGCCGGGAGCCGCCGTTCCGCTGTGGGCGGTGGGCGCGAACGCGGCCGGGATCGGCGCGCTCGTGCTCGGGGTCCAGGGCACGGACCCCGCGGGCGCCCACGTGGCGGGGGTGCCGCGCTGGCTGCTCGGGGGAGCGGGTGCGCTGGCCGTCGCGGGGGTCGTCCTGGCCCAGCGGCGCGCGGGGCCGCGGGCGCTGGTGCCGGTCACGCTCCTGCGCAGCCGAGGGTTCGTCACCGCGGCCTGGGGGGCCGCCGCCGCGTCCTTCTGCACCGGGTCGGCCATGATCCCGCTGATGCTCTACCTCCAGCGGGAACGCGGTCTCGGCGTCGGCACGTCGGCGCTCACGCTCGTCCCGATGGGGGTGGTGTGCGTGCTGTGCGCCCCCCTGTCCGCCCGGCTCGCCAACCGGGCCGGAATCCGCGCCGTCGCCGTGACGGGTTCGGCGGCGCTCGTCCTGTCCGTCGGGGCGTGCGCGGTGCTCGTCGCGACCGACGCCCCCGTCACGGCCCTGACCGCAGCGTTCGCCGGGTACGGCGTCGCCAACTCGTTCGTCTGGCCGCCGTTGTCGATCGCCGCCGTCACCACCGTCGCCCCGGAGGAGACCGGGGCCGCGTCCGGCACCTTCAACGCGGTGAAACAACTGGGCGCGGTGCTGGGCAGCGCGGTGTGCGCGGTGCTCCTGGCCGGCGCCGGCTATGCCGCCACCCTCGGCGCGCTCACGGCCGTCGCGGCGCTCGGTCTCCTCGCCGCCGCCCTGCTGCGGCCCGGCCCGCGGCTCGCCGTACTCGACACCGGAAAGGTGGAAGCAGCACGATGACAACTCCCGAAGGCTTCACCACGGACCCCGGCGAGATACAGCACGCGTTCTCCGGATTCCCGTCCGGGGTGGCGGCGCTCTCCGCACGGGTGCGCGGGGAACCCGTCGTGATGATCGTCTCGTCGTTCGCCGTCGGGGTCTCCCACCACCCGCCCATGGTCTCCTTCTCCGTCCAGCACACCTCGACGACCTGGCCCGAGCTCTCCCGCGCACGGACGATCGGCGTCTCCGTCCTCGGCGAGGAGCACAGCGACAAGACCCGGCAGCTCGCCTCCCGCGCCAAAGAGAACCGGCTCGCCGGACTGGCCACGCACGAGGAGCAGTCCGGCGCGACCTTCCTCGACGGCGCACCGGTCTGGCTGGAGGGCACCGTCGAGCACGTCTACCCGGCCGGGGACCACGACATCGTCGTCCTGCGCGTACTGGCCATGCTCACGCACGACGACCACAGCCCGCTCGTCTGGCACCGGAAACGACTGCGGACCCTGACCGGCTGATCGCGCGAACCTGCCGTCGGCGTACGCGGCAGGACGGACGTGAGTGGTCAGCGGTCCTGGGGGAGCAGCGGAGCGCGGTCGCCGATGATGATGTGTCGCGTCGCGCGTGGTGTCCGTGGACCGGGGCCGACTCGGAGTCACCCCTTCTCCCCGCCCCCTCCCGCCGCTCCCCGCCGAGCGCCCCCGCCGTCCGGCCACAGGCGTGGTCGGCGGTTCGCGGCGAGGTCCTCGATCCAGCCTGTGGCGAGGATCGTCAGGCCGATGAGGGGCCAGACGAGGAGGAACATGAGGACGGTGTAGGAGGAGTCGAGGAGGGCTGTGCCCGGTGTGTCGTCCAGGAAGGGGAGGCTGTACGCCTGGTCGAGGATGGGGACCGTGGCGAGGATCAGCAGGTTGTGCCAGAGGTAGATCGTGACGGCACGGTTGTTGGAGAGGGTGACCAGGCGGTCCCACCGGCGCAGGCGGCCGGGCAGTTCACGCCAGGACGGCGAGTACTGGAGGAGGATCACGACGAAGCCCAGGGACCAGCATGCCTGGGCGAGGGGGATGTCGTTGAGGTCCCAGCCGTCCGGACCCTGGTGACCCGAGGCCCACCACAGGCCGAACGCCATCACGGCGGACGCGGCGGAGACGGCCAGGTAGCGCGGAATCCGGGCCAGCACACCGTCGTGGTGGGCGAACCCCAGCACCCAGCAGGCGCCGTAGACACCGAAGTCGGTGACCGCGTTGCCCGTCTCGCCGGGGATGCGTACGACACCGGTGCCGACGACCGCGGTCAGCGCGAGGGGGGCCAGCAGGGTGGGCCACGGCGCCCGGCGGAACGCCCACAGGAACAGCGGGGAGGCGATCACGAACCACAGGTAGGCCCGCAGGTACCACAGCGGACCGGCGGCCTGCACGGCCCAGGTCTGCTCCAGCAGGCCGGAAGGGGAGCCGAGTTGCCAGGGGTAGGGCGGAGCGCCGACGGGCACCACGTAGTCGAACAGCTCCACCAGCCCCCAGACCCGGCCCCGGTCCGGGTCCCCGGCCGGGTTCCACCCCGCCATCAGCATCATCGTCACCACGACCGCCCCGAAGAGCCACAGCGGCGGCAGCAGACGACGCAGCCTGCCCCGGATCACCCCCAGGGCCGGACGCCCCAGGGAACGCGCCATCAGCGAACCGGCGAGGGCGAACATGACGCCCATCGAGGGGAACAGGACGGTCAGCCAGGCCCAGCCGAACAGGTGGTAGAGCACGACGCGGACCAGGGCGAGGGAGCGCAGCAGGTCCAGGTAGCGGTCCCGGCCGGGCCTCGCCGGTGAGTCCGGCGCCGGGCGGGTGGCGGGGGCCGGGTGTGCGTGCGTCATACCGCCGGGCTCCGATCGGTGGTGGGACGGACCGGGCCCGGCTGGGCGGGGACACCGACGCCGCCGCTGCGGCGCAGCTTCTGCCAGCGCAGCCGGCCGCCGGTCAGCGCCGTGATCCAGGACTGGAGGAGGACCATGTACATGAGCTGCCGGTAGAGGATCTGCTGGAGCGGGAGCGAGACCAGGTGGGTCATGCGCTCGCGGTCCAGCCGGAAGGCGTAGGCCGCGCAGACCATCTGGAGGGCCAGCACCCCGAGCCACGCTGTGATCGTCTTCCCGGTCGGCCCGAAGACGAGCCCGTACAGCAGGAAGACGTCGATGAGCGGGGCGAGGAGCGGTGCGACGACCATGAAGAGGGAGACGAGGGGAAGGCCGATGCGTCCGAAGCGGCCGGAGGGGCCTCGTTCGATGACGGCGCGGCGGTGTTTCCAGATGGCCTGCATGGTGCCGTAGCACCAGCGGTAGCGCTGCGACCACAGCTGCTGGACGGATTCCGGGGCCTCGGTCCAGGCACGGGCGTTCTCGGCGTAGACGACCCGCCACCCGTCGCGGTGCATCGCCATGGTGATGTCGGTGTCCTCGGCGAGGGTGTCGTCGCTCATCCCGCCGACCCGCTCCAGCGCGGTGCGCCGGAACGCCCCGACGGCGCCGGGGATGGTGGGCATGCAGCGCAGGACGTCGTACATGCGCCGGTCGAGGTTGAAGCCCATCACGTACTCGATGTGCTGCCAGGCACCGATGAGGCTGTCCTTGTTGCCGACCTTCGCGTTCCCCGCGACGGCCCCGACCCGCGGATCGGCGAACGGCTGCACCAACTCCCTTACGGTGGACGCCTCGAAGACGGTGTCGCCGTCCATCATGACGATCAGGTCGTGCGACGCGTTCGCGATCCCCCGGTTCAGCGCGGCCGGCTTGCCCGCGTTGAGCTGGCGCACCACCCGCACACCGGGCAGGGCGAGTTCCTCGACGATCCGCGCGGTCCCGTCACTCGACCCGTCGTCGATCACCAGGATCTCGATGGGGTGTTCACTCTCCATCAGCGAACGCACCGTGTTCTCGATGCACTTGGCCTCGTTGTACGCCGGGACCAGCACCGTCACCGGCTCCGTCACCGGCGCACCCGGACCCCAGCGGAAACCGCGTCGACGCACCCTGCGGGCGTGCACCGCCGACAGGACGAGCATCAGCACGAACCGGCCGATCACCAGCGACCCGATCACGGCCAGCCCGACGCCGAGACCGTCGGTGACGGCCTCCGACGCCTGGACCAGCGCGATCCACGCCTTGCCCTTCCAGAGGTCGGGCCCGCTGACCGGGGTGAGGGCGCTGGGGGCGTCGAGGGCTCCGGTGAGGTGGTCGAACCGGTAGCCCTCCTTCTGGAGCGTGGGCAGGAGGACGTCCAGCGCCTGGACGGTCTGGTGCCGGTCGCCGCCCGAGTCGTGCATCAGCACGATCGCGCCCTTGCCGCCCTTCGGGGTGGCGCGCGCGACGATCTCCGCGACGCCCGGCTTGCGCCAGTCCTCGCTGTCGGTGTCGTTGACGACCGTGAGGTAGCCCCGGCCGCCGATGTACTCGGTCACCGGCCACGACGCGTTGTCCATGGCGTCGGCGAAGGAGGAGTATGGCGGGCGGAACAGGGAGGTACGGACCCCGGCGGCGCCGACGAGCGCCAGTTGGTTCTGCGTCAGCTCCCAGTCGACGCGCTTCTTCGACTGGTAGGAGAGATCGGGGTGGTTGAAGGTGTGCAGGCCGATCTCGTGGCCCTCGCGCACCATCCGCTCGACCAGCTCCGGGTAGCGGGAGGCCATGGTGCCGGTGACGAAGAAGACGGCGTGCGCGTGGTGCTTCTTCAGGACGTCCAGCACCTTCGGCGTCCAGCGCGGGTCGGGGCCGTCGTCGAAGGTGAGCACGATCCGGTGGTCGGCCAGCCGCAGGCTGCTCGGGGCGCCGCCCCGGGTGTCGATGACGGGCCCGCCGTCGAGCACGCTGTCGGGGACCCTGTCCGTCGCGGCCTCGGGCCGGATGCGGTGGTCGGCCAGGATCTCGCTGTGCGTGTAGCCGCGCAGCATCAGCATCGCCAGCAGCGCGCCCAGGACGAGGAGGGGGAGCAGCAGACGCATGGGGACACGGCGCCGGGAGCCTTCGGGAGGCGGGGCGGTGGCTCTTCGGCGGCGGGGATGGGCTGCCATCAGGGGGTGTTCTCCGGGGAGGAGTCGGCGGGGACGGGGGAGGGGAGGGGGTAGGGGAGCGGGGCGGGATGGAGGAGCGGGGAGGGGCGGGTGAGTGCCTAGGACTGGGGGAGCGGGCAGGGGCGCAAGAGAGGCGGCGGACGGAAGAGCGGTGGTGGACGGAAGAGCGCTGAGGGAACGTTTCTCCCCCGGCGTCCGAGGGGCACGTTCACGCGGCCGGCACCGAACTCGCCCCGCCCGCGGTGTCCGCGTCGGTCGGCGACGGGGAGACCTCGGACGCGGGTGGTGTGGCGGTCGTCTGCGAGGGCTCCGGCGCCGCGGAGGTGGCGGCGGGTGCCGTCGGGGCGCCGGTCGCGCCGATCCCCGGCTGTCCGGCGACCGTGCTCGCCGAGGGGGACGCGGCGCCGGTGGACTGCGCCGTCGCGGTGCTCGCGGACGTGCTGGGCCGGGCCTGCGTCCGGTCCGAGGGGGACGCCGAAGCGGCGCCGGCCTCGCCGCCCGCTCCCGAAGTGCCGTCCGTCGGTGACGCCGTGACCGACGGGGACGGGCCGGGCGGGCTGCCGACCTCGGCGGCGGGCGCGTCGTCCCGTTGTCCCGGCAGGGGCAGCCAGGGGGCGTGGGAGGTGCCGGAGAGCAGGGTCGCGACGATCACCCCGGCGTACAGCACACAGACGACGCCCACGCCGGCGCCGAGGCGGCGCAGCCGTTTGCCGCGCCGGCCCGACTCGTCCACGAACACCGGCCGGTCCTGGGTGATGGCGACGGTGCCGAGCTCGATCGTCGACTCCGGTTGGGCGTCTTCTCGCCAGTTTTTCACGCTCTCGCATTCCCTGCCGGGCATCAAGAAGGGCATCGTCGATTTCAATCTGAATGACGATGAAATAGGACAAGTCCTGCTCGAACGCGCCCCCTTGTTCGTTCACGTTCGAAGGGAGAGGGTAACTGTTGTGGAGAAAGTGTGCACGTGGTGCCCATGTGGTGGGACTTCGGCAGGTTTCTCTGCTGTCTGGAATCGATCGATGATGGCCGGCCCGGGACGAAAGGCCGCTGTTCGACTCGGTCGAGGTGACCAGCACGAGCAGGTCGGTAGTCTGCCGTGATGGCGATCGTCTTCGCGGCGGTCTGTGCGCTGATGACGGTCCATCTGCTGGCCGTGCGCAGGACCGCCGGTCCCTCTCTCACAGCGGCCGTCGTGCTCGCGCTGGCCGTCGCCGCGATCCCCGCCGTACGCGGTGAACCGCCGCACTACGTGGCCGGGGCCGCACTGACGGCCGGTGGTGTGGTGGCGGTCGTCTGGGCGGCGGGCCGTTCCCGTCGGCAGCGGTCGGCCCGCCGGACCGCGCTGGCGGACTACGAGGCCGGGACGGCCGCGATCCCGCTGTTCGCCGCCCTGGCGGAACGAGACCGGCTGGCGGCGGAACTGCATGACGTGGCCGCCCATCGGCTGACCGGGATCGTGGTGGCCGCGGGCGCCGCGCTCAGGCTCGCCGACCGGGAACGGACCGGCGACGCGCTGCGCCACGCCGGCGAGGCGGGCCGGGAGGCCGTCCGTGAACTGGAGCATCTCACCGAACTGGACGCCACCGCGGCCGGCTTCACCGAGGTCGACGCGCTGGCAGCCGCGCACGCGGTGGACTACCGGCGCACCGTCGACAAGGCACCGCCGGGCAGTACGGAAGCGGCGTACCGGGTCGTCCGGGAGGCGTTGACCAACGCGGCCCGGTACGCCGAGGGCGCGGCGGTACGCGTCCGGATCGAACCGACGGACCATCAGGACGGGTCCGTACGGGTCGACGGCGATCACCTGTTCGTCGTCACCGTCACGGACGACGGCGGTGGGGCCGTCGAGCCGGGTCTGGGGAGCGGGCGCGGTCTCGCGGGGCTGGCGGCCGTGGTCACCGCGGCGGGCGGGACGTTCCACGCGGGACCCGTGGGACACGGCCGCCGAAAGGGCTGGAGCGTGCGGGCCTCGCTGCCCGCCGCGACGGTTCCGTCCCGCCGCCGGTGGCTCCTGTGGCGTGGGACGGCCGGGCTCGACTACGCGCTGGTGGCCCTGGCGACCGCGCTGTCGCTCGGCGCGAGCCTGCTGTCGACCGACGTACCGGCCCCGTTCGCCGGCCTGCTGCCCGCACTCGTGACCGTCGTGCTGTCGGGCCTGCACGCCGTGCCGCTGGCCTGGCGCTCACGGGCGCCCGGCCGCGCGCTCGCGGCGGTGCTGTCGGCGCTGCTGCTGTGGTGGGCCTGCGACCGGAAGGGCTGGACCCAGCCGCCGGTGAGCGACATCTTCCTGGTCTACGGCTGGGTCGAGCTGACCCTCACCTACAGCGTCGGGACGCGTCTGCCGTGGCGCCGAGGAGTGTGCGCGCCGCTCGCGGTGGCCGTCGTGGGCGGGCTCGCGCTGGCGAGCGGCAGCGGCATCACCGGCAGCCGGACGGCGGCCTGGGCCGTACTGGCGGGCATGCTGGCGCTCCCCGCCCTCGCCCTCTGGGGATGGGGCCGCCGGACGGCCCGGCGGCATGAGCGGCTGCGGGCCGCGGACGCCCGGCGGCGGCTCCTGCTCGACGGAGACGCCGACGCGGCGGTGTCCGCGCAGCGTCTGCTGTTCGCCACCGGACTGCGGGACACGGCGCTCCGGCACGCGCGGGCGGTCGTCGCCGCGTCGGAGGACGGGGACCTGCGGGCCGTGCGGGAAGAGGGCCGCGCCGGACTGACCGCGCTGCGGGACCTGCTGTCCGGGCTGCGCCCGGGGGACGACCCCCCGCCGCCCACGCTCTCGGGGATCACCGCGCTGGCCGCGCGCCACGGCGTCGTCGTCCGGCATGTCGGAGCGGGCCGTCCGCTGCCCGCCGCCGTGGAGGTCTTCGCGTACCGGACCGCCTCCGCGCTCATGGCCGTGGGTGCCACCCTCACCGTGCGTACGCTCCCCGACGGCGTGGAGGTCTCCGGTCCGGCACCCGCCGTTCCCGCGGCGGAGCGGCGGCTGCGCGCCCTCGCGGACGCCGCCGGCGGTACCCTCTCGACGACCGACCGCGGTGCGGTACGCGTGTGGCTCCCGGAGGCGTTTCCATGGCGATCAGAGTGACCGTCGCGGACGACCAGGCCGTCGTGCGGGCCGGGATCGCGGCGATCCTCGACGCGGAACCCGACCTGTGCGTCGTCGGGCAGGCGGCGGACGGCGACACGGCCGTCGAACTCGCCTTGTCGGCGCGGCCGGACGTCGCGCTGATGGACGTCCGCATGCCGGGGATCGGCGGGCTCGCGGCGACCGCGGCGATCACCGAACGCAGCCCTGGGACCCGGGTCCTGGTGCTCACCACCTTCGGTCTCGACGAGTACCTGTTCGCCGCGCTGCGCGCCGGGGCCGCCGGTTTCCTCCTCAAGGACACCGAGCCGGAGCGGGTGATCGACGCGGTGCGGGTGGTCCACGGGGGCGCCGCGCTGCTCGATCCGGCGGTGACCCGCAGGCTGATCGACCGGTTCGCGGACGGTCCCGGTCCGCTCGACGCGGCTCGGCTCGACCTGCTCACCCCGCGCGAGACGGAGGTGCTGCGGCAGGTCGCGCGAGGGCTGTCCAACGCGGAGATCGCGGCGGTCCTGGGGGTGAGCCCGCCCACCGTGAAGGACCACGTCTCCGTCCTCCTCGGCAAACTGGGCGTACGCGACCGGGTGCAGGCGACGATCGCCGCGTACGAGACGGGGCTGGTCCGGCCCGGTGGCAGGCCGTGATGTGAGTCGGCACCCCCGCCGTCAGGTGGGGGCGGCACCCCGCCGCAGGGTGGCCCCCGCACGCGGCGGGACCGTCCTTGAGCCGGACGGATCGCCCACGTCCGCTTCCTAGCCTCGAAGGCATGTCACGCATCCTTCTCCGCCGTGTCGCCGGCGGTGTCCTGCTGTTCCTGGCGCTCTCGCTGTCCCCTGCCGTGGCGGTGGCCGGATTCCTCGCCGCGGCTTCGGTCACCGCGAGTGTGCCGGTCCTGGTCGTCATCGGGCTGGTCTGTGCCGCCTCGGCCGGCGGGCTGCTGGGCCGGGCGGCGTTCGCCCTGTTCGGCCTCGACCGCCGCCCGGCCCTGCGGGCGTCCGCGCTCCTCACGGTCGGCCTGACGGTCGCCGTCGCCGTCCTCGCCGCCGTCACCGTCCTCCACCCGATGCCCACCACGACGTCCGCCCCCGCCCCGCCCGGCGTGCGGTTCTGGGACCTGCCGACCGGCTCACGCATCGCCTACGTCCACGCCCCTGCCACCGGCAAGGCCAGACCGACCCCGGTGATCTTCCTGCACGGAGGTCCGGGCACCCCCACCGAGGGCGTCCCCACCGGGGGCCGTGAACTCGCGGCGGACGGCTTCGACGTCTACTCCTACGACCAGCTCGGCGCCGGGCGCTCCACCAGGCTGCGGGACGTCACCGGATACACCGTCGCCCGCCAGGTCGCCGACCTGGAGGCGATCCGGCGGACCCTCGGTGCCGACCGGATCATTCTGGTCGGCCAGTCCTGGGGCGGATCACTCACCGCCCAGTACCTGGCCGCCCATGGCGAGCACGTCGCCAAAGCCGTCTTCACCTCGCCGGGCGCGCTGTGGGGCCGTCAATACCCCGGTTCCCGGGCCGGGGAACCCTGGAACCGCCTCTCTCCCGTGCAGAAGGCGCGGCTCGACCGGCTGAACAGCGAACCCCGCATCATCACGGCGAGTCTGCTCCTCCAGATCAACCCCGGCGCCGCGCACGCGCTGGTCGGCGACCTGGAGGCCGACCACTGGATGCACGAAGTCGCCCTCCAGGGGAAGGACAGCACCTCGTGCGAGAGCGCCCCGCCCGCCAAGGCGCACGACAACCCCCAGGGCTTCTACAGCAACCAGATGACCGTCAGGGACTTCGAGCGACTCCCCGACCCCCGGCCCCGTCTGCGCACCTTGCGCGTGCCCGCCCTGATCATGCGAGGGGCCTGCGACTTCATCAAGCCCGCTGTGACCGCCGAGTACCAACACACCCTCGCGGGCTCCGAGTTGGTGACCGTCGAGGGCGCCGGACACTCCATCTCGGGAGAACAGCCCGGCCGCTACACCGCACTGCTGCGGGCCTTCCTCCTGGACCAACCGCTGGCGGCGGGCACAGGGTGAGCCCGAGGCCGTCGCTTCCCCGCGCGCTGGGCGAAGGGATCGGGGCCGACAGGGCGGAGGTGACGGCGGCTGCCTCGGACGAGGAGAGCCGACCGTCAGACCCACCGCTTACGAGAGCGGGCTGATCCCGGCAGGGGACTGATCGGCGCCAGGGGCCAGCAGGCGGCGGATGCGCTCGTACTCGGCGGCCATCTCCGGTGTCCCGAGGATGTCGTCGAGGTCGGCGGAGACCTCGTGGTCGATCTCCTCGAAGGACCGGATGGCGAGTTCGTAGAGTTCGCCGCGCCGGTTCTGCTCCAGGTAGCTCTTCCAGTGCGCCAACGCGCTGACGGCGGTCAGGACTCCGAGGTCCAGATCGTCCTCGACCAGGATGCCGTCGTACACCGTCGCGAGCGCGTCGTTCAGGTCGGCGGCGGTGATCGTCAGGACGTTCGCGCAGGCGGACGTCAGCGCGGCCAGGGCCTCCTCGGTGAGTTCGTCCTCGGCCGCGCCGTCGAGCAGCTCCGGCCGGACCAGACGGGTGACCGTCTCCCGCGCGAAGGCACGAACGCCGCTCTCCGGGGCTTCGATGATCAACCGCAGGACATCCGCTTCGAGTTCGCTGTACTTCACGCCCGCAGCTTAGTGGTCGGCTCCGGAAGTCCTTCGGGGCGAGCCAGGAGGCGTGCATCGGGGTGTGGACCAGCACGGCGGTCGGGAACGCGGTGACAAGGCGGCTCGCAGTGGCCGAACACTGTGGTCTGGTGGACGTCGTGGGCGGCCAGGTAGGGCAGTGTGTCGCCGCGCCTGTAGGTGTGGTTGACCCGCATTGCTCTCGCCTGGCCGGGCGCGGGGGTGGGGTGGCAGCGGCAGCGGGCCTGAATGGAGGTCTTCTCGTCCGCGCTGATCACGTACTCGTCCGTGCCGAGCGGTTCGCCGTCCCAGGTGCGGGCGTACAGGTCCAGGCTCCGGGCCGGCGTGGGCCGGCTTGGGCCGCCTTGGGCCGGAAGTCCGGGTCGGTGATGAAGATTCATGAGCGGTGCTGCCAGGGTTTGATCGCGTCCTGGTCGAGCCGGCGGCGCATGGTGGATGCCGACAGGAAGGGTGCGATGCCGCGCTCGACGGCCTTGTGGGCCAGTTCCGGACACGACCAGTGCGACAGCGGCGGGCGGGCCTCGGCGAGAAGCGGGAAACGGGAAGCTGGCAGGCCAGCGCCTTGACCTGCGTAGTCTGCAACGCTGTCCACGTGCGCTCCCACCTCGACGGCGATACGCGCGGCGGCAACAGGCAAGGCAGGCAGACCGATCCGCAGAAGTGGATCACGACGGGCGCAGCCTGCCGTATCTGCTTCCACCTGGGCCGGGGCCGTGCTGGGGCAGCGGGGGACTCCGGGGGGGCGTCGGCAACGATCGGGCTGGTCAGGAGAGTTGGTGCCGGGTGCCGTGGGTGATGGCGTGGAGTTTGTCGGGGTTGGCGACGTTGTGGATGGTCGAGATGCGGCCTTGCGGGTCGAAGTCGAAGGTCAGTGTGGCGATCACGCGGTCCGGGCCGCGGAAGACGACGCCCGGTCCGCCGTTGATCCAGGTGAGCTCTGCCCGCATCTGATCGGGCTCGATGCCCTGGTAGGTGACGGTGCCGAGCGCGGCGAACCAACTCGCCACGGTCTGAAGGCCGATGACCGGTTTGAGGGCCTGGCGGACCTTGCCGCCGCCGTCGGTCCACAGTGTCACGTCGGGGGAGAGCAGTTCCATGAGGGTGTTGATGTCGCCGCCCGCCGTCGCTGCGAAGAAGCGTTCGGTGACGTCGCGTCGGCGGGCGGGGTCGGTGGTGAAGCGGGGCCGGCGGGCCTGGACGTGTTCGCGGGCGCGGTGCGCGGCCTGCCGGACCGCCGGCTCCGAGCGTTCCACCGCCTCCCCGATCTCTGCGTAGCTGAAGGCGAAGACCTCCTTCAGTACGAAGACCGCGCGTTCCAGGGGGCTGAGCGTCTCCAGGACGACCAGCAGGGCCATGGAGACGGAGTCCGCGGTGGCGACGCCGTCGGCGGTGTCCGGGCGGGTGAGGACCGGCTCGGGGAGCCATGGGCCGATGTAGGTCTCGCGCTGGTGGCGGGTCGAACGGAG
Source organism: Streptomyces sp. NPDC004539 (assembly GCF_040610055.1). Lineage (NCBI taxonomy): Bacteria > Bacillati > Actinomycetota > Actinomycetes > Kitasatosporales > Streptomycetaceae > Streptomyces > Streptomyces sp. NPDC004539. Next base: position 141,733 of record NZ_JBEXLS010000023.1, read on the forward strand.
CCGCTCCATCGCGAGGTTGGAGATGATCCGGGTCAGGTAGGACCTGGGGTCGGCGACCTGGGACCGGCCGGCCGCCGACCACTTGAGCCAGGCGTCCTGGACCACGTCCTCGGCGTCGGCGGCGGTGCCGAGGATGCGGTAGGCGACGGAGAAGAGCAGGGTGCGGTACTGCTGGAAGGCGAGCTGGTCGGGGCCGGCCTGCTGCGGCTCCTGCGGCTGGGTCACTTGGCGCTCCTGGTCCGGGTGTGGCGCCCGCCGTGCGGCCAGAACGCGCCCGAGGCGGGCATCTTCTTCATGCGGGCGAAGGCCGGCCACGGCGCGGCGGTGACCGTCTCCTTGTACTTGGCGGCCCGCCTGCCGGTCAGCACGATCCGGCGCGGGCTGCCGTCGGGGCGGGTGAACTGCACGACGGCGTCGCCGCGGCCCAGGCTGACGGGTGTGTGGTAGTAGCCGAAACGGAAGGGCTTGGGCTCCTTGCCCGCCAGCGCCCGCAGGATCGCCAGGGCCGCGTGCACGCCGGTGGGCATGCCGCTCTGGCAGGTGCCGTGCATCACGCCGTAGCCCTGACGGATCGCCGCCGCGTCGCCCACGGCGTAGACGTCCGGGTGGGAGACCGAGCGCAGCGCGCTGTCCGTGACCACCCGGCCGCGCCCGTCGACGGCCAGGCCCGCGGCCGCGGCCAGCGGCGGGACACGGGTGCCGCCGGTCCACAGCACCACGGCCGCCCCGATGCCGGAGCCGTCCGCGAGCTCGACACCGTCCGGCAGCACCCTGGCCACCTCGACGCCGCTGCGCACCCGCACGCCGAGCCGGGCGAGCGCCGCGTCCAAGTGGGCCTTGGCCTTCGGGTGCATGCCCGCGCCTGGCTCCTGCCGGCCCAGCAGCACGGTCTGGAGTTCCGGGTGCCGCTCGGCGATCTCCGCGGCGGCCTCGACGCCGGTGAGGCCACTGCCGCCGACCACGACGGTTCCGCCGTCGAGGCGGGTCAGCCGGCCGGCGAGGAGAGCGGCGTCCTGCGGGCTGTCGAGGGTGTGGGCGTGGTCGTCGACGCCGGGGACGGCGGCGGTGTCCGCGATGCTGCCCAGGCCGTAGACGAGGGTGTCGTAGCGCAGGACCCGGTCGTCGTCGATCCGGACGGTCCTCTCCTCGGCGTCCACGGCGGTGACCCAGCCGCGGACGAACTCGGCGCCGGTGCCGTCCAGCAGCTCCGGGATGTCCATCTCGGCCGTCTCCTGGCCGGTGGCGGTCATGTGCAGCCGCAGCCGCTCGGTGAAGGTGTCGTAGGGGTTGACCAGCCTGACTCGCAGGTTCCCACGCTTCCTGGTGCGGGCCGCGAGCTGGATCGTGGCCGAGAGCCCGGCGTAGCCGGCGCCCAGGACCAGGACCTCGTGCTGCTGTGCTGCTGTCGCGTTCATCGCTCCGCCGCTTCTTTCGTGTCGGTCGTTCCCGCCGTGCGGACGACCATCAGACGCAAGCTGCCCCTCCGTTCGTGACATGGTTCCGATGTGGCCCGTGTCACATCGCGAAGAGAGAACGGGCGCGCGGCGCCAGCACCTCACCCCGAGCGCTGCGGCGCGCAGCATTCAACCATGATCGAACTGGCTCCGCACGGGAACTGACGGAACAACAGCACCCATGACCGGCTCCGGAGCCGACCCCCGAAGGACCTCTGGAGCCGACCACGTAGGTGGGGCTCCACCGAGATCCGCCGCCGCCCCTAGGTGAACCCCTGATCCCCGCGTCAGGGTGGCGGGCTCCATGAGTACGGGAAACCCCTTCGTCCCCCAGGCGGATTCGTCGCACCGGTGCGGACGGGCACGATCGACCGCGCCGACACAACGGGGGGCCACTGGGAACAGCGAGGACAGGAGAACGATGAGAGGTTCACGATTCGGGGCGCCGGCACTGCTGATGGCGAGCGTGCTGGTTGCCACGGCGGGCAGTGCGGTCGCCGCGCCGGCACGCGCCGCGACACCGGACACGGCCGCGTTGCAGGCGGCGCTGGACCGGGTGACCGCGACGGGAGCCGTCGGCGCGGTCGCCGAGGTCCGGCAAGGTGGCGCCGTATGGCGTGGCAGCAGCGGGAAGTCGAGGCTCGACGGTCGGCAGCCCGCCCCCGTCGACGGCCGGTTCCGTGCCGGGAGTATCACGAAGACGTTCACCGCCACGGTGGTGCTCCAACTGGTCGGCGAGGGGCGGCTCAGGCTGTCGGACACCGCCGAGCGATGGCTTCCCGGCCTTGTTCCTGCCCTCGGAGGGGATCGGATCACGGTCCGGGAACTGCTTCAGCACGCCAGCGGTTTGCCCGAGTACACCGACGGGCTGCTCGACGGCGATGCCCCTCGTGACCGTTTCCGCGCCTGGACACCCGCCGAGCTGATCCGACGGGCCGTCAAGGACGGCGACCGGGACCGCCCTCTGCTGTTCCCGCCGGGCACCGATCACCATTACTCCAACACGGACTACATCGTGCTGGGAATGATCATCGAGAGGGTGACCGGCCGCTCGTATCGCACCGAGATCGACCGGCGCATCATCCGGCCCCTCGGACTCCGGGACACCCGTATGCCGGGCTCGTTCCCTTTCCTCACCGGCCCCCACTCCCACGGCTACGAACCTGTTGCGAGAGCGGACGGGACAGTCGTCCCGGTCGACTACACCACCGTCGACATGACCGTCGCCGGTGCCGCCGGCGAGATCATCTCCAGCACCGCCGATCTCGACCACTTCTTCCGCACCCTGCTCACCGGCGGCCTCCTGCGCCCGGCCGAGCTGCACGAGATGACCACCGACCCCAGCGGCGCCGGCTGGGGCCTCGGCCTGGAGACGGCCGTCCTCCCCTGCGGCACCATCGTGGGCCACGGCGGTGGTACTCCCGGCTACCGCACCATCTCCTTCCACTCCCTCGACGCCACTCGCCAGGTCACCGTGGACTGGACGGACTGGGGCGCCGACGCCGGCCCCGCCGCCCTGTCCCTGATGACCACAGCCCTCTGCCCTTCGTAGCCGCGGGCGGCCGGGCGTACTGAACTCGGGAACGAGGAACGAGGCAGCGGCTGAAAGCGGTGGAGTCGGATCAGACCGGCAGCACATCACACCTCTGACGACGTGCGGCGGGTCGCGCTCCACCACATGCCGGACGCCAGGTCTCACCCCGTGTCGTGGACGCCCGTCAGCGTCTCCCACCGCTCCAGCGCGGCGGGCTTCCACTCCGTGTGCCGCTGGTGGAACAGCGCGGCGGCCTTCGTGCCGCTCCAGGACGGGGGCAGCAGCGCGGGCGGGAGGCCGGGGTCGAGGAAGGGGAAGCGGCGCCACTCGTGGACCAGCATCGTCTGGGCCCGCAGGACCGCGTCGCCGTCGGCGGGGCACACCGCGGTGAACTCGTCGATGAACGCGGCGTAGTGGTCCTCGACCTCGGTGAGGTCCCAGGCGCGGGCCACCATGGCGGCCTCGCTGCCCACGGCGCCGTACCCGGCGGTGAAGGACATCGCGTCGTCGACGAGACCGAGTTCGGTCAGTACGCCGAGCGCCTCGGCCTCGCGGGCGGTGTGCGGTGTGACCCACACACCGGGCTCGGGCGAGCCGAAGCCCGCCCAGGCCAGCCGGGTCCGCAGCCGGTGCCGCAGATCGCGTCTGGCCTCCGGCACCGAGGCCAGCACCACCAGCCAGACGCCGTCCCAGGTGTCCTCGCCGCCGCCGAAGCCGTAGATGCGCCGGGCCCCTTCGGTGAGCAGGCGGTGCCCGTGCGGGGTGAGGGCCCAGCGCACCCGGCGCCCCACCCGCTCGGAACTCAGCCAGCCCTCGGCGGCGATGCGCGCGAGCGCCTGCCGGGCCGACTTCTCCTCGACGCCGAACAGCGCGAGGGCGTCCACCAGCGCCGACGTCCACACCGGCAGGCCGGCGGGCCGGACGTACTCGCCCAGCACGGTCATCAGCACGGACCGGGCGCTGACGTCCCCGACCTCCCGCCGCCGGCTGACCACGGGCCGCGCCCCGTCGTCACGCGCCACCGCGCCACCGTTCACCATCGACCTTCACTTCCCCGACCGTCACCGAGACATCCGGTCGACAGTACCTTCCCGTGCCGGACGCGGGAGGTTCAGCGGCGGGTGTGCAACTGCCGGTCCAGGAAGGAGACGACGGTCCGCCAGGTGGGGGTGGCGGGCCGCGGCGGGGTGGTCCGTCCGCCGGCCGCCGTCTCGACGTAGGCGCCTCGGCGGGTCGCGTCGTCGCCGAGCATCGCGAACGACGTGCCGTGTCCGGCCTCCGGGAACGAGAACAGGCGGACGTCGTCGCCGGCGGCGGCCAGCTTCTCGTAGAGGAGGCGGCTCTGGTGGTAGGGGACGATGCCGTCCTGCTCGCCGTGGAGGATCAGGAAGGGCGGGGTGTGGCGGGTGCCGATGTAGGTGAGCGGGTTCGCGGCGGCGACCTTGTCGGGGCAGTCCGTGATGGTGCAGCCGAGCAGCCGCGACTCGGGGGAGCGGGCGTCGGAGTGGCAGTTCGTCAGCCCGAACGCGGAGTTGAACGCCCGGCAGCCGTCCGGCATGTGCGCGTCCATCTGAGAGAAGTCGGTCGGGGGATAGAAGGGGACGGCCGCCTGGACGGCGCTGGAGGGCCCGCGCGGGCCGACGTCGCCCTCCAGCGCGGGGAGGTCCCCGGTGACGGCGGCCATCGCCGTGGCCCAGCCGCCCGACGAGTCACCCATGATCGCGACCCGGTCCGGATCGAGGTGGTACGCCGCCGCGTTCGCGCGCAGCCAGCGGATCGCGCCCTTGACGTCGTACAACTGGGCCGGGAACGGGGCCTGTCCGCTGGAGCGGACCGCGATGCCCGCGACGGCGTATCCGTACGGGTTGAGCTGTGCGGCGACCTGGTCGGCGCCCTTGCGTCCGCTGTCCGCCAGCCAGCCGGAGCCGCTGGTGAAGATCAGCAGCGGGGCGGGGCGCGCGGACCGGGGGACGTAGAGGTCCAGCAAGTGCCCCTGGGTGCCGGGCGGTTGGGCGGGGGCGTAGGCGATGTCCTTGGTGATCCGCACTCCGGTGTCCGCCCCCGCCGGGGACGGGACGGTCGTGAGGAGCGTGAGGGCCGCGGCGGCGGTCAGGCCGCGGGTGAGACGCCTCAGGGACGAACGGGTACGGGGCTGCATGTCGGCTCCTAGGTCAGGCCCCGGCGACGGCCGGGACGTCGTGGGGTGCGGGCCGTCGGGCCAGAGGGACGATCGCGATCGCGACCGCGCCGACCAGTCCGGCCAGGGCGAACGCCGTGAAGCCCAGGCTCTGGTCGCCGTTCGCGACGAGTGCGCCGATCAGCCAGGGCCCGACGACGCCGCCGGTACGGCCGACGCCGGTGACCCAGCCCAGCCCGGCGGCCCGCTCGCCGGCCCGGTAGACGGTGCCCGTGGCGGCGTAGACCGTCACCTGCGCGACGAAACGGCCGGCGCCGAGCAGGCCGACGCCGCCCGCCGACGCGCAGATCGCCGAACCGGCCGAGAACAGGACGACGCCGGCGACCAGCATCCGCCGCCGGCCGAGCCGGTCGGTCAGACTGCCGGCCGTCAGCGCGCCGACCAGCATGCCGAACGTCGTCCAGCATGTGCGGCATGACGGCGCCGTAGAGGGTGACGTCCATGCCGTCGAAGAACACGGCCAGCCAGCACAGGGCGAGGACCGGGAGGACGGTGCGGAACGTGTGCGGGGGAGTGAGGGCGGTGGGGTTCATGGTCGTCCTCGGAGAGGGGGAGGAGCGCGTGAACAGGAGAGGTGTGTTCGTCTGGTGAAATATGCTTCACTGTGAGCGTCATGAGTCTCGGGGTGGGGCCGGCGGGAGTCAACGGTCTTGCGTGAGACCGCAACTCTTCGAGGAGTCGCCGAATGAGCAGAACCGAGTTCCCGGAGGCCGTGACCTCGGCCGGGACGGTCCGTGGACGCCGGGAGGACGGCCTCGCGGTCTTCCGGGGCATCCCGTACGCGCAGCCACCGGTGGGCGAGGCCCGATTCGCCGCGCCCCGGCCGGTGGCACCCTGGACCGGGAGCCGGGACGCGTTCACGTTCGGGCCGCCGCCCCCGCAGGAGCCGCTCGGCCCCGAGCCCACCCCGCCCGGCCCGCCGCCGTCCGGCGACGACTGGCTGACCGTCAACGTGTGGACCCCGGACCCCGCACCGGCGGCGCGGCGACCGGTGATGGTGTGGATCTACGGCGGCGCCTACAAGCTCGGCTCCGCCGACGACCCCGCCTACGACGGACAGCACCTCGCCCGCGACGGCGACCTGGTCGTCGTCACCCTCAACTACCGCGTCGGCGTCGAGGGCTTCCTCCAGATCGAGGGCGCTCCCGCCAACCGCGGCCTGCTCGATCAGGTGGCGGCGCTGGAGTGGGTGCGCGAGAACATCACCGCGTTCGGCGGCGACCCCGACCGGGTCACCGTCTTCGGGGAGTCCGCGGGAGCCGGCTCGATCGCCGCGCTGATGGTCATGCCGCGGGCCCGCGGACTGTTCCGGCGGGCGATCGCGCAGAGCGTGCCGGGCACCTTCTTCTCCACCGAACTGGCCGGGGACATCGCAGGGACCGTCGCCGCCGAGCTGGGACTGCGCCCGACCGTGGCCGACCTCTCCGGCACCGACCCGCGCGAGCTGCCACGGGCGGGCGCCGCCGTCACCGCCCGGATGCGCGAGTACGCCGGCCGCTGGGGAACCGTCGCGCTCACCCCGACCCCGTACTCGCCGGTGGTCGACGGCGACGTCCTGCCCACCGTGCCCTGGGCGGCCCTGGCGGACGGCGCCGCGCGGGACGTCGAGCTGATCGTCGGACACAACCGGGACGAGTACCGCCTCTTCCTCCTGCTCGGCGGAGTGCTCGGCACGGTCGGCGAGGAACTGGCGTCGACGGCGCTGGCCGCGTTCGGGCCGACGCCGGAAGCCGAGAAGACCTACCGCACCGCGTTCCCAGACGCCTCCGCGGAACACCTCTTCGAACTCGTCCAGTCCGACTGGCTGTTCCGCATGCCCTCCCTCCACCTGGCCGAGGCGCACACGGCCGGCGGCGGCCGTGCCCACCTGTACGAACTCACCTGGAACGCCCCGGCCGACGGCGGCGCCCTCGGCGCCTGCCACGGCCTCGACGTCCCGCTGACCTTCGGCGTGTACGACGGCCTCGGCGCCCTCCTGATCGGCCCCCGACCCACACCCGAGACCGAGGCGCTCTCCGCCCGCATACGCTCCGCCTGGACCGCCTTCGCCACCACGGGCGACCCCGGCTGGCCCGCGTACGACGACCGGGAGCGCCTCGTCCGACTCCTCGACACCGAACCGGCCGTCACCGCCTACCCCGAGGAGGCGGCACGGCGGATCTGGGCAGGGCACACGTTCGCCGCCCTGCCGCTGCGGAGCGGGTGATCTGCGTGAGCACGAAGGAGACGGAACAACGAGGCCGTCACTCCAGCAGTGCGGCCGTGAACTCCTCACGGCGCGTCGCCAGCCATGTCTGCATACGGTCCCAGCGTTCCCAGCCGCCGCGTTCGGCCAGGGCCCGCGTGTAGACGGGGTCCCCGCCGGCCACGCGGGCGGTGACGAAGGCCCGGCAGGACGCGGTGGCCTGTCCGATGACGTCGGGCAGTTCGGCGCGGTCCTGCCGGGAGAGCCCGTAGCCGTCGGCGAGAATCCGCAGGCGTGTCGGAGCGTCCAGCCCCGGGGGATAGAAGGCCGTCGCGGACGCGGGATCGAGCAGGGGGACCCAGTACCGGGCGGTCATGGCGACATCCCACAGCGGCCGGCCGGGAGCCGCCAGGTCGAAATCGATCAGGCCGGCCGCACGGCCGTCGCGGAACACGACGTTCTCCACGCACACGTCGTTGTGGCACAGCACGGTCCCGCCCTCGGGGTCGGCGAGGTCCCGGGGCCACTCGACATCCGTATCGACCGGGACGGCCGCAGCGGCCTCGTGGAAGCGCCGCAGCAGACTTCCCACCGAGCCGAGCGCGGCCCGCGTCATCGCCCAGCGCGGAAACGGCGGCAGGGCGACGTCACCGGGGAGGAAGGTCAGCCGTTCACGGCCGTCCGCGGTGAGACCGACCGGCACGGGAGCCGCGTCGAAGCCGTGGCCGCCGGTGACCTGCCCCGCGCCGTGACAGCGGCCCGCCGGGCCTGGGACGATCCGCTCAGCGGCCTCTACATGCGCGCCAGCAAGAGCGTGGTGCCGCTGGCGCTGTCAGGCCGGTTCGACGAGGCGCTGGCGTACGCGTCCGCCATGTGGGACGGCTGGCTGCGGGCCGGGCGGCCGACCGCCCGCTGGATGGCCCCGGCCGTGCACGGCGCCGCCCTGGTCCACGGTCTGCGCGGCGGCGACGAGGGCGCCCGGCTGCACCGGGAGTGGCGGGACCGCTCCCGCGCGATGGCGGAGCCCTGGGACCCGCGGGGCATCGCGGCGGGCTTCGCCGCCTTCGCGGAGGCCAGGATCGCCCTGCACCCGGGTGCGGCCGACCCCGCGCTGACGGTGGACCTCACGGCGACACCACCGTGGGGGGAGGCCACGCACCAGTTCTACGACGCCTACTCCTGGGCCGTCGCCGCCGAGACCGCCGTGGCCGCCGGGCTCCCGGACGCCCACGAGCACCTGGCCGCCGCGTCGGCCGCCGGTGCCGAGAACGCCTGGGCCGCGGCCTGTCTGGCACGCGCGGCGGGGCGACTCCACGGCGACCGGGACGCGCTGCGGGAGTCGCTGGCCGGCTGGGAGCGGATCGACGCCGCCTTCGAACGCGCCTGCACCCTCGCCCTGTTGCCCGACCGCGCCGCCGAAGGACACGCCGAACTGGCCGCCCTGGGCTGCCGTCCCCCGGCGGACCTCGAAAGGACCGCCCGATGAAAGGACCGCCCGATGAAAGGACCGCCCGATGAAAGGAACCCCCGATGGCCACCGCGGAGCGTGACCCGAGTGTGTTCGGGCGGCTGGGCGAACACGGCGCCGAGCAGGTGCTGTTCAGCCGGGACGCCCGGACCGGACTGCGATCCGTCGTGGTCGTGCACGACACGACGCTCGGTCCGGCGCTGGGCGGGGTGCGCATGCACGCATACGAGGACGAGCGGGCGGCGCTGGACGACGCGCTGCGGCTGGCCGAGGCCATGACGCTGAAGGCGTCGGCCGCCGGGCTCGGCCTCGGCGGCGGCTGGAGCGTGGTCATCGGCGACCCGGCGCGTGACAAGACCGAGGAACTGCTGCGCTCCCACGGCCGGTTCATCGCCTCGCTCGGCGGCCGTTTCATCCCGGTCAACGACATCGGCACGACCCAGGCCGACATCGGGGTGATCGGGCGGGAGGCGTCACCGGTGTGCGACAGCGGCGATCCGTCGCCCATGACGGCGCTCGGTGTCCTCGAAGGCATCCGCGCCTGTCTGCGTGCCGAGGGCGGGGACGGCGGGCTGGCCGGGGTACGGGTGTGCGTCCAGGGTGTCGGCAACGTGGGTTCCGCGCTCGCCGCCCTGCTCGCCGCCGAGTCCGCGGAACTGATCGTCGCCGACATCGACCGGGCGCGAGCCTCCGCGGTGTCGGACCGGCTCGGGGCCCGGGCCGTCGACCCCGCGGACGTGGCCGGCACCGAGTGCGACGTCCTCGCGCCCTGTGCCATGGGCGGCGTGGTGGACGACACCACGCTGCCCGCACTGCGCTGCCGGATCATCGCCGGCGGCGCCAACAACGTCCTCGCCACGCCCGCGCACGCCACCGCTCTGGCCGCCCGGGGCATCCTGTACGCCCCCGACTTCTGCGTGAACGCGGGCGGACTGGTCTTCCTGGAGGAACAACTCCTCGGCCACGACCGCCCGACCGCCGAACAACGCGTCCGCCAGATCGGCGCCCGCGTGACCGAGGTCATCGACCAGTCCCGGCGCACCGGCACCACCACCACGGAAGCCGCCCTGACCCTGGCCCGAGCCAGGCTACGAACGGCGGCCTCCCTCACCCCCTGACACAGCTGCCCCGGGTGCGTGCGTACGCGGTGAAGGCGTCGAAGGCGTGTGGGTTCAGGAGGGTTCCCGGTGGGGTGACTTCGTCGGGGGTGGCGCCCTGGAGGATCTTCTTCACCGGGAGTTCCAGTTTTTTGCCGGTTCTGCCGTACGGCACGGAGGTGACCGGGATGATCAGGTCCGGGACGTGGCGGGGGGAGAGGGCCGTGCGGATCTTCTCGGACAGGAGTGCCCGGACTTTGCCGTCGATGGCCACGCCGGGGGCCGGGACGACGAACAGGAGTAGTTCGCCCTGGCCGCCCTGGGGGTCCTCCAGATGGATCACGACGGAGTCGCTCACCAGGGGCACGTCTTCGAGGGCGCGGTAGAACTCGCCGGTGCCGAGGCGGACTCCGCCGCGGTTGAGGGTGGCGTCGGAGCGGCCGGTGATGGTGCAGGAGCCGGTCTCGGTGAAGCGGCACCAGTCGCCGAAGCGGAAGGCGCCGGGGACGTCGGGGAAGTACGTCTCCCGGAACCGGCCGCCGTCCTCGTCACCCCAGAAGCCGACCGGCATCGACGGCATCGGCGAGGTGATCGCCAACTCGCCGAACCCGCCGACGACGGCGTTCCCGTCGGTGTCGAGGGCGTGCGCCTCCACGCCCAGACTGGTGCCGGTCATCTCGCCCACGTACACAGGTTGCAGGGGCGATCCCTGGACGAGTCCGGTGCACACGTCCGTGCCGCCGGAGCCCACGTTGAGCAGCACCCGGTCGCCGAACTGCTCGTGGACCCAGCGGAAGCCCTCGGGGGCGAAAGGGCTGCCGGCGACGCCGAGCTGGCGTAGGCGGGAGAGGTCGAACTCCCGCTCCGGCCGTACGCCCTCTCTGCGGCAGGACATGAGGTAGCCGGGGCTGGCCCCCATGAGGGTTGCACCGGTCTCCGCCGCGAGCCGCCACTGGTGGCGCAGGTCCGGGTGGAGGGGGTTGCCGTCGATCATCACGATGCCGCAGCGCACCAGGAGCGCGGAGACGAGCGCGTTCCACATCATCCAGGCGGTGGTGGTGAACCACAGCAGACGGTCACCCGGGCCGAGGTCCCAGTGGAACGAGTGGTTCTTGAGGTGTTCGAGGAGGATGCCGCCGTGCCGGTGGACGATGGCCTTGGGCCTGCCGGTCGTCCCCGAGGAGAACAGGACGCAGAGCGGATGGTCGAACGGCACGGGCTCGAAGGCGAGCAAGTCGTCCGTGTCGGCGAGGAGTTGCGGCCACGGGAGGGCGTCGTCGACGGTGAGCGGGCCGTAGGGCACGTGCACCACGTGTTCCACGCCGGGCAGCCCGGCACGTAGTCGTGTGACGTCGGCCCGTTTGTCGATCGGCTGGTCGCCGTAGGTGTAGCCGGCGACGGTGAGCAGGACCTTCGGTTCGATCTGTGCGAAACGGTCCAGGACACCGCGGGCGCCGAACTCCGGGGCGCAGGCGGCCCAGACCGCTCCGAGGCTCGCGGTGGCGAGGAACGCGACCAGGGTCTCGGGAACGTTCGGGAGGTAGGCCGCGACGCGGTCGCCCCGGGAGACGCCGAGACGGCGAAGGCCCGCGCGGGCGCGGCGTACCTGTTCTGCCAGTTCCGCGAAGGTGAGTTCGGTCCGGTCACGGGTCTGCGAGACCGCGACGACCGCGAGGGTGCCGGCGTCCTCGGGCCGGCCGAGGGCGTGTTCGGCGTAGTTGAGGGTGGCGCCGGGGAACCAGCGGGCGCCGGGCATGACGCGATCCGTGAGGACGGCGGTCGGCGGGGTGTGGGCCCGTACGCCGAAGTAGTCCCACACACTCCGCCAGAAGTCGTCGAGGCGGTCCACGGACCAGCGGCGCAACTCCTCCCACGTGGCGAGGTCGTGGCCTCGCTCGGCGCGCAGCCAGCGCAGGAAGTCCTGCACGCGCGCCTTCTCGACGGCATGGGGGTTCGGTTCGCAGAGCACCTCGGGCACGACCGGAAGTGTGCTCCCGCTCGCCCCCGCACCACTGCCGGGAACCCGCGGGGCGGGAGTCGCTCATATGTGCTTCTTCCTTCTGGGTGGATTTATGCATGCGACCTCCCTGAGCGTGCCGTTGCCGCGCCGGGTGCTGTGTTCAATGGCGCTGCCCTTTCGCTGGAGCCCCCGGCCGGCTCCGAACCCCCTTGTCCACCCCTTCCTGGAGTCTTCGTGACCGCCGCCACCGTGCCCCCCACCGTTCTCCTCGATCTCCGCGTCCCGCTCGGCCCCGCGACCATGGAACTGGCCGCGGACGTGGTCGACGTCGAACTCGACCACGGGACGAGGGAACGCGTCGCCGAGTGCCACGCCTTCGCGCTGCGCCGGATCGACGACGGACGCCCGGTGTACGGGGCCACGACCGGGTTCGGCCCGCTGGTCGTCTTCCCGGGCCGGGACCAGTGCGCGACGGCGCTCGCCCATCTGACCGCCGGCCAGGGGCCCGACCTGGAGCCGGCCACGGTCCGCGCGGCGATGCTGGTCCGGCTGCGCTCGCTGTGCCAGGGACGCTCGGGGGTGTCCCCGGCGGTCGTGGACGCCCTGGCCGCCGCACTGCGCACGGGCTTCGCGCCGGCCGTCCCCCGGCTGGGCTCCCTAGGCGCCAGCGGCGACCTCGTCCCGCTCGCCTACGTCGCCGGCGCCCTGTGCGGGGACGGCGCCGCGTACCTGGACGGCCGCCGCACGACGGCCGCCGAGGCCCTCGCCCTGGCCGGTCTCACGCCGGTGGAGCTCGGCGGACGCGACGCGCTCGCCCTCGTCAACGGCACCTCGCTCACGGCGGCGGCGGCCGGACTCGCGGTGGCCTCGATCGCCCGGTCCCGTACGGCGGCGATCTGGCTGTCGGCGGCCCTCACCGACCTCCTCGGCGCCGAACCCGCCTTCCTCGTACCGGAGTTGCTGGAGGCGTTCGGCCACCCCGACACCGTGCGCGTCGGCGCCGAGATGCGCACCCGCCTCGACGGGACGGTGCCGTCCGGGCAACGGCCGCTGCAAGAGCCGTACAGCGTCCGCTGCACCCCGCAGCTGATCGGCGCCGCCTCCTGCGCGATCGGGCAGGCCGAGGACGTGGTCCGGCGGGACCTCAACTCCGTCAGCGACAACCCGCTGTTCTTCGCCGAACGCGACCTCGTCGCCCACGGCGGGAACTTCTTCGGACAGCCGGCCGCCTTCGCGGGCGACCTGCTGACCCTGGCCGCCACCCAGCTCGGCAACCTCGCGGAGCGCCAGCTCGACCTGCTCGTCGACCCGCACCGCAACAGCGGCCTGCCCCCGATGCTGTCGCCCGACCCCGGACGCCAACACGGCGTCCAGGGCGTCCAGTTGGCAGCCACCGCGATCATCGCGACGATGCGCCGCGCCGCCCACCCGGCGTCCGTGCAGAGCCTTCCGACGAACCTCCACAACCAGGACGTCATCCCCTTCGGCACCCAGGCCGCGCTCAACGCCCTAGACACCGCCCGCCTGCTGCGCCTCCTGCACGGCTCCCTCGCCGTCGCCCTCCGCCAGGCCGCCCACCTCACCGCCCGCCCGCTCGCCCCCGCCACCACCCACCTCGTCGAGCGGATCGCGGCCGTCTGCGCCCCCGTCGAACGCGACCGCCCCCTCGACGCGGAGGTCCGCGAGGCCGCCGACGTCCTCGACCGCCTCACCTCCACGGCCTCCTCACGGTGAACCGCTGCCTGACGGTCCCCGACCCCAGCCCCTACGGCGAGACCACCCCCCTCCACCTCCCCGAGCCCGGCACCACACCCCCCGCGTGCGCCTGCCGCCAACCGGTCGAGGCGGACCTGCGCGTCCTGCGCACGGCCACCGCGGGAACCCGGCCGAACGCCCTGCGCGCCCCCGACGACCCCCGAGCCCGCGCCCGCTACCGCTGGCTGGTGGGCCACCACGCGGCGTTCGCCGTCTGGCAGCACCTGCGCCGGACACTGGAGACCGCACTGGACGATCCGACGGCGCTCCTCGAAGCGGCCCGCCTGTACGACGTGTACTCCGTGCTGTTCCTCTACACGGGCAGCTGCTCTCCCGAACGCTATGCGGAAACGATCCGTCCCGGTATGACGGCCCGTCACCCGGCGTTCAGCGGCGAATGGGCCCGCGACCACGAAGGGCTCACCGCCCTCGCCCGCAAGGTCCGCGACCAGTACCCGGCGGCCCTGGCCGCGCCGCTTACCGACGCCGTCCGCCTCAACCAGCGCGTCCACATGAAGGTCGCCGCCCGGCTGGTCCCAGGCGGCGCCTCCCTGCTCCAGGACGCGGGCCGGCAGCCCGGCCGCCACCCCACCCCGGCCGAACACGACCTGTACGACACCCACTTCGCCGTGCACCGCCTGCCGGTCTGCGACTCGTCGCTCACCGCCCAACTCGTCCGCCGGCTGGCCCAGATCGTCTGCGACATCGCCGAGCACGGCCTCACCGACCACGACCCCCACCCCCTCACCGACGACCTCCTCAGGTCGTTCGCCGAAGCCCTCGGGAGCCCCCGCATGCAGGACGTCAAGACCGTGTCCATGACCACCGGCCTGTACGACTACCTCCTCACCCAGGCCGAACCCCCCACCCCGGTCCAACGTCGGCTCATGGCCGAGACCCGGGACCTCGGACAGGTCGCGGAGATGCAGATCCCGCACGAGCAGAGCGTCCTGCTCACCCTCCTCACCAAGATCACCGGCGCCCGCCTCGTCGTCGAGGTCGGCACCTTCACCGGCGCCTCCACCCTCGCCTTCGCCCTCGGCCTGCCGCCCGGCGGGCAGGTCATCACCTGCGACATCTCCGACGAGTGGACCGGCATCGCGCGCCGCGCCTGGCAGGACGCCGGCGTCGCCGACTCCGTACGACTCCTCCTGGGACCGGCTGAAGAAACGTTGCGGTCGCTGTCCGAGGACCCTGTGATCGACCTCGCCTTCCTCGACGCCGACAAGCCCGGCTACGAGACCTACTGGGACCTCCTCGTCCCCCGGCTGCGCCCCGGCGGCCTCCTCCTCGCCGACAACGTCCTGTACGGCGGCGACGCGGCCGACCCGCACTGCACGGGCAACGCGCGCGCCATCCGCGCCTTCAACGCCCGCGTCCGGGCCGACGAACGGATGGAGTCCGTCCTGCTGCCCGTCGCCGACGGCCTGACCGTCGCCCGCAAGCGGGACACCCCGTGACCGCCGCACTCCACGGACGCGCCGTCCTCATCACCGGAGCCGGCCGAGGTTTCGGACGGCTCCTCGCGGACGCCTTCGCCGACGCGGGCGCCCGGCTCGTGCTCACCGGCCGTGACCCCGCCGCCCTCCACGACGCCGTCATCGGCATCAAGGAACGCCGGCCGGACGCGCACGTACTGGCGGTCCCGGCGGACGTCACCCGGGCCGACGACATGCGGACCGCCGTCGAGCGGGCCGTCGACGCGTACGGCACGGTCGACGTCCTCGTCAACAACGCGGGGGCGGCGGGGCCGATCGGCCCCCTCTGGGAGGTCGACCCGGACGACTGGTGGCACGCCTTCACCGTCAACGTCCTGGGCATGGCGCACGCCTGCCGTGCCGTCGTCCCCGTCATGACCGCCGCCCGGCCGGTGACCGGACGCATCGTCAACCTCGCCAGCGAGGCCGGCCGGCACCGCTGGCCCTACGCCTCCGCCTACTCCGTCTCCAAGGCCGCCGTCATCAAACTCACCGAGAACCTCGCGGCCGAACTCCGCCCCCACAACATCCCCGTCTTCGCCTACCACCCCGGCCTTCTCGACCTCGGGGTCACCCACCGCCACCTCGACCGCCACCCCACCGGCGACCCCTGGGAGGACCGGGTCGGCGACTGGCTCCTCACCCAGCGCGCACAAGGCGCCTTCACCGCGCCCGACGAGGCCGTCGCCGCACTGCTCCGGCTGGCCGCCGGACAGGCCGACCCCCTCTCCGGCCACTACCTCACCGCCTCCACGACCCCCGGGCCATGAGCGTCGTGGGTGCGGGTTGTGCGGCGGCCCGGCGAGCGGGACGCGGCGTACGGCCGGCCGGCACGGCGGCACCGCCCGTGCCGGCCGGCCGGACGGCTCACCCGCCGACGGGCACCGGCAGGCTCCGGGCGGGAGGCTCTCCTCGGCCGGCGGGTAACGGACCGGACGTGCCGTGCACCTCCTGCTGCCACAGGTAGTCGCACACCTGTCGCACGGCGGCGCTGAGATGTCTGCGGTACGTACTGAAGGGAAGGTGCAGACGCTGGGCTGCTGCCTGCTGGGTGGACGAACCCGTCAGGTACGTCGCCGCCAGCGCGCGATGCCGCTTGTCACCGCCGCGTGCCCGTGGCAGCGCCTCGACGGCTTCGTCCAGCGCGAAGCCGATGCTGCCCCCGTGCTCGGCCGCGAGCCTGCTGCGGCTGAGCGGATTGCGCCCCAGCCGCTCGGGGTCGCGCAGGCTGCGCAGGGCGTCCCGGACCGCCGAGTCGAACTCCGCCCGGGACAGGACCGTGAGTTGACCCTCGTCCGACGGTGTGTCCCCCGCGGGAGCACCGGACAGCATCAGCTTCGTCCGCTCCTCCAGCCAGGAGTCCACCGGATGGGTACGCCAGTCGCGGGCGAGGAGCAGGTGGGCGCGGTGACCGGTGCGTGGCCGGTGGCGGACGGGGGGCATGTCGAAGTGCCGGAAGGGCTCGTCGGCGGCGGTGTCGGGGCGAACCACGACGAACGACCAGGCCAGCCGGTCGGCACGGACGATCTCCCCCATGGCCCGAGCCCGCATCAGGTCGGGTGACGCCGACGCCGTACCGCCCTCGTCCGGCGCGACGGAGAAGCGGGCGATGCCCACGCCGTCGCCGGTCCGCAGCGGTCCGGCCGCCCGCACGTGGTCCCAGGCCGCGGCGACGACCGAATCCACGTCCGTGCCGACGGGTTCCTGGAGATACAGCCAGGCGGAGAAGGCCACCACGGTGTTGAGGCGGGTGGAGAGGTGAACGCGGAACGCCTCCGGGGAACGGTCCAGCCAGAACGCGACGAGAGCGGCCGAGGTCTCTCCCTCCGCCCGCCGGGCCAGCCGCATCACCTGTTCCCGGTGGGCGGGTTCGTACAGCGACTCCTGCACCTGGCCCTCGCCGTCCCAGGAGTGGAGCCGGGACATCTGCTTGTCGGCGCGGAACAGGAACAGCAGGGCGGCGACCGCCGACAGCAACTGCGTCTCGGGGACGGACCGGATCTTCTTGAGGTGGGCCCGCAGCAGCCGGCGGTGCATGTCGGCGAAGCCGTCCGGGTCCCGCCAGCGCAGGTCCGCGCTGAGCACCTCGCGGACGGCGTCGTGCGGGCAGAGACCGGCGAGGGTGGACTCCACGAAGGGCTGTCGGCGCAGCCACGCGAACAGATCGGTCGCCCGGTCACCCAGCACCGAGCGCAGCAGGGCCTCGGAGGTGACGCGGGCGTGCGCGCACACCTCCAGCGCCCTGCGGTGTTCCGGACTCGGCAGGTCCCCGACGAGTTGATGCAGCAGAGTGGCGACGACGTTCTGCGGCGGTGCCCAGTCCTTCGACACGGCACCGTCCTGCACGGCGACCGCCGCCGCCAGCGACAGAGCGAGCGGATTGCCGCCCGTGAAGGACAGCAGCCGGTCGTGGAGCCGCTCGGGCACACCGCGGTGCCGCAGCAACAGCGCCGACTCGTGCGGGGCGAGATTCCGCAGGGTCACGGTGTGCAGCAGATCCGTCCAACCGCACTCCGCCGTCCAGCGCGGGCTGGGAGGGTTGCGGCCGGTGACGACCACGGTGGTGCCCAGCGGGAGCCGCGGCAGGAACCGTTCCACCAGCCAGCCCTCCAGTCCCTGGCACCGCTCGAAGGCGTCCACCAGGAGAACGGCCTCCGGCTCGGTGAGCGCGGCGGCGGCTGCCGCGGTGAACGCCTCGGGCGTCGGTTCCAGCGCACGTCCGTCCGCGGTGACGACGGTCCGTCCCGCGCTGTGCGCCTCCCTCGCGAATCGGTGCAGAAGCGTCGACTTGCCGATCCCGCCCGGCCCGTGCAGGTACAGCACGGGCCGGGTGTCGGGGCCGTCGGCCAGAACCCTCCTGAACAGGTTCAGTTCGGCTGTCCTGCCGACGAAGGCCCGGTGTCGGGCCGCGTTCAGCCGGCTCCCCAGGACGGCCGGCGATACCGCGGTCACGGGGTGGTCGACCCCGCTCTTCGACGATGCCATGACGGTTGGTCTCCAGGTTCGAAGTCGCCCCGGAAGAACGGCGGCTGCCGCTCCTCGGACTCCTGCGAGTCCTCTCGGGTGTCCACGCCCCGCAAGATGTCCCACGCCCCGTCCGGGTTGCATGCGGCCGGTGTGCCGTTGTACGGCACACACGGACAGGGGCGGGACGCCGGTGATGGCGTCCCGCCCCTCGTCGCCGCTGCGGATCAACGGTTGTGGAACTTGACCACCTTGTCGTTACGGGTGAACTTTCCGTAGAAGGCCCAGTTGCGGTAGCCGCCGTCTCCCTTGCGGGTGAACGTGCCGCTCCCCTTGAACACCACCCAGTGGTAGGTGGCCGAGCCGAAGACATGGCCGCACGGCGTGGCCTTGGTCTTCCCCTGGGTGACGATCTTGTTGAACTTGCTGGACTTCTGGGCCGACGCCTTGTAGACGATGATGTTGTAGTTCATGTGCGAGCCCCAGCCCTGGAGCTCGTCGATCTTCGTCCTCAGGTCGCACGGCTTGAGGTAGTCGCTCGCCGTCGCGGTCTGCGGCACGGTCACGCTCAGAACACCCACCAGCGCCAGCAGGGTGAGGCCGCGGACACCGGTCTTGTGCACGGTCTTCATGTCACGGGTTCCTTTGTCGGGAAGGTGGTGGCGCACTGCTGCTTCGTATCGCCGGGCCAGGTCAACGGCGGTGGAACTTCACGTACTTGTCGTTGCGGGTGAACTTCCCGGAGAAGGCCCAGTTGCGGTAGCCGCCGTCTCCCTTGCGGGTGAACTCGCCCTCCCGGAAGACCGCCCAGAAGTAGTTGCTCTTGTTGCCCGAGAAGTCCTTGCAGGGCACCGCGCGGGTATGGCCCTGCACCACGACACCTTTGAACCGGCTGCTCTTGCGGGCCGATTCCTTCCACACGACGATGTTGTACTTGTGGTTGGCGTCCCAGGCGCGCAACTCCCTGACCTTCTTGCCGAGGTCGCAGACGGAGATGTCGGCGGCCATGGCGGTCTGCGGGGTCATGAAGGTGAGTGCGCCGGACAGCGTGGCCAGCGCGACGCCGTAGGCCGCGGCTCGTTGCCTGATCCTCATGTACGGGTCCCTTCTCGATGTCGGTGCACGACGGTTCACGGGCGGCGGAAGGTGACGGTCATGCCGTCACGCTTGAACCAGCCGCGGAAACCCCAGTTGATGTAGCCGCCGTCGCCCTTGTTGGCGAACTTGCCTTTGTCGGCGATCCACAGCCCGTAATTGATGGACCCGTAACGGATGTTGGCGTACAGCCGTTCGCCCTGGAGCCTCTCGTCGTAGTCCTGACTGAGGTTCATGATCACGACGTTGTAGCGTCGGCCGCTCTGCATGAAGGCCGCGTTGACGGCCTTCTTGACGAACTCGCCGCGGTTCTTCTCCTTGATCTTGCTGATCGCTTCGGCGACCCGGACACCGTGCGCGCCCTTGTCCATGTGGACGCTCACCTTGGGCGTCGGCGCGTCGGCGGCGATCGCCACGGGCCTTTCCACGGACGGGTTCGCCGCGTGCGCCGGCAGGGCCACGGCACTCAGCAGCGCCGCGGTGACCAGGGGCAGGGCGACCAGCGATGTCCTCAGATGCGGGCGGTTCATGTGACTCTTCCTCTCGATCGCGACGGTGGAGGTGGCGGCAGGCGGACTCACCGCTTGCGGAAGGTGACCTTCATGCCGTCGCGCTTGAACCAGCCGCGGAACGCCCAGTTGATGTAGCCGCCGTCGCCCTTGTTGACGACCACACCGGACTCGAAGACGACGACGCGGTACTTCGGGTACTTCCCGCCCTTCACCTTGGCGTCGTACACGATGCGCTTGAACTTCGAGTCGTACCGGTGGTCCGCCTTGATCACCATGACGTTGTAGCGTTGGCCCGCGTCGTAGAACGCGCCCTCCCGCAGGCTCTTCACATAGCCCGACCGGTTCTGGTTCCGCTCGATGGCGTCGGTGATGACGTCGTAGATCCGGTCGGAGATGTCCAGGACGGCCGATGTCACGTCGATCTTGGGGCCGGCCGCCAGGGCTGTCCCCGCCTGAGGCGCGGCCTGAGCCTGAGTCGCCGCTGTGCCTGCGCCCTGCCGCGCCGGTGAGGCCGCCGCCGCGACAGCGGAGACGGGCATCAGCAGACTGCCCAGGGTGGCGGCGCCGAGCAGCAGTGCGGTTGTTCGCTTTCGAAGGATGCGCATACGGAAACTCCCTGATTTCCTTCCCGGCCCGATCGCCGGGGGCAGATGGATCATTGGGCCGGTGACAGCTCACTTTCCAGGCCGACGGATGCCCACTTGTGCTCACTGAGGGGTCGTTCTCTCTCGGTGTCTCGTTCTGGAGCGGGGTACTGATCGGTGTTTGCCGGGTCGCGCCGGGGGGTGGTGCGTTCGGAGGCGGGGCGGGTCCGGCCGGCGGCGCCGGGCGGGTGGGGGAACTCCAGGTGCGCGGGCCGAACGTCTCCGGCGGCTGCTTCCGGGACGGCCGGCTGCGCACCGATGACCTCGGATTCCCGTACGAGGGCCAGGTGTTTGTCAACGGCGCCAACCACTCCCCGGCCGACATCGAGGACACCGTCCGGACCGCGCTCGGCGAAGCCGCGCCTCGTCGGCGCCGTGGAACTGGCGGGTCCCGGGAGCGCCGGGCTCGCGTCCCGCGTCCGGCGGGCAGTCGCCGGCCACCACGGACTCCGCGTCCACGACGTCCTCCGCGTCCGGCGCGGCGCGCGCCGTGAGCGGTACGAGAAGAACGGAGACCTCGCATGACCGACCTGACTGCCGTCACCGACTGGCCGCGCAGCCACCTCGCCGAGTTCCTCGACCTCCCCGAGACCGGCATCGACCCGCTGACACCGTTCGCGGAACTCGGCCTCTCCTCCATGGAAACCGTCTTCCTCACCGGGGCGTCACACAGTCCGCCTCCGTCGGCGAGTTTCTCCGGTCGTCGTGGGGTCAGATGAGGTGGACGAGGGAGTAGGCGGCGAAGCCGAAGAAGAGGAAGGCGACGCCGCGGGTGATCCAGGGGGCGGCACGGGTGTACAGCTCGCGTACGGCGCGCAGGCCGACGAGCCAGACGAGGACGGCGTCGGCGGCGACGCAGCCGAGAGCGGCGGCCAGGAGGAAGAGGGGGACGGTGGCGGCGGTGAGGAGGCCGATGTTCCCGGCGATGACGGAGGTGAAGACGGCGAGGGTGACGGGGTAGCTCTTGGGGTTGGTCAGGCCGAAGACGGCGCCGTGGGCGAGCGGCCGGCGCGCGTAGGCGGAGGGGGTGCCGGGGGCGGAGGCCGACATCAGCGCCCGGACACCCAGGTAGACCAGGTACAGGGCGCTGGCTGCGGTCAGGGCGGTGAAGACCACGGGGGACAGGAGCTGGACCCAGCGCAGGGCGATCAGGGCGAGCAGCGCCCACAGGAGGTCGCCGGCCAGGTGGCCGAGGAGGAAGCGGGCGGCCGGACGGCGTCCGCTTCCGGTGCCGATGTGCAGCGCGGTGAGCACGCCGGGGCCGGGAGTCAGCACCACGAGGGCGCAGGACAGGGCGGTGGCGAGCAGGAGGGTGAGCACATCGGCTCCTCGGCGGGTCCGGTCGGGGAGAGGGGGCCGGGGCAGGCTTGCGCGCGGACTCGTACGCGGACTCGTGCTCGTGCTCAGGCGAGTTGGCCGTCGGAGATGCGCGCGGAGCCGGAGACGGTGCCGTGGCGATCGGCGTAGCCGCGGATGGCGCGGGTGGCGTCGATGAGTTCGTCCCAGCCGACATGGCTGAAGATCCGGCACCAGTCCATGGAGATCTCGTCGAAGTCGATGAGATCGGTGCGGCCGTATTTGTCCGGCATGGAGTCCAGCAGCTCGTCGTCGAGGATCTCGAAACCCTTGTCCTTCGCCGCGGCCCGCGCAAGGCCGGGGTTCATCATCCAACGGCCGGTCAGAGCACCGAAGTCGGGGTAGAGGGGCTGGGCCTCCAGCGCGGCCATCATCCCGTTGTCGATCAGCCATCTGGCGAAGGCGACGGTGTTGTCCAGGCTCTCCCCGTTCTCCCCGGGGCCGCCGAGGACGAGGGAGCCGTAGATGGGCAGGCCCGCCTCCTTGAAGAGGGTGCAGGCACGCCGGTTGTTCTCCAGGCTGTCGCGCGGCCCTTTCAGGAGCTTGAGCATCCGGGTGTCGCCGGACTCCAGACCCATGTTGACCCGGTACACACCGAGCCTGCGGTACAGGTCGACGATTCTGGGAGTGGTCTCCGCGGCCTGGGTGTAGACGAAGAACTTCGGTTCCCCGATGCCGTCGGGCCTGGCCTCGACCAGCCGCTCGATCCAGCGGGGTGAGCTGCTCATGCTGTCGAACGCCTCGTAGAAGATGGTGGCCGCGACCTGCCGCTGTGCGGCGGCGACGTCGTGCCAGAACACCTCGGGCGAGGAGAAGCGCAGGCTCAGGTCGGCGATACCGCAGAAATGGCAGGGGTGTTTCACCCGGGCACAGCCCCGGGCCCGGTTGATGGTGGTGACCCCGGTGACCTCCTCGCCGTCGTGCAGACCCCCGTACCTGGCCAGGTAGTTGTGCCGGTACCGCTCCCAGTTGGCCTGGGGCATGAGTAAGCGGTCCGGTACGGGTATCGCGTCCAGGACGTTGCTCGTCAGCGCGCCGCCGGCGCGGGGTGCGGGGATCTCCGGCAGTCGGTTGTGGGCGATACCCGCCGGGGTGCGGTACAGGAGTTCGGGTACGGACTCCAGCGGCCGTTCGCCGTCCAGGGCGTCGACGAAGGCGGACAGCGCGAACTCGCCGACGTCCGCGGCGCACACGTAGTCCACGTACTCCCGGTGCGTCAGGATCTGGCGGGCCATGACCGCCGCCTGGTCGTTGCCCAGGATGGTCACGGCTCCGGCGTTCTTCCCGGTCTCGGCCAGGCGCAGGGTGTTCGCGTAGGAGGTGCCGAGGGCGCTCACCCCCAGGACGTCCGGTTCGAAGTCGTGGATGATCCGCTCGGTCTCGGCCATGGACGTGATCTGGCCGTCCAGCGCGATCACGTCCAGGTAGGGGTGGTCCCGCAGCAGGACGGTGGCCAGCGAGACCACTCCCAGCGCGGGGAAGGTGCCGTCGTTGGCGATCGAGGACACGTCGCCGTCTGTTCCGGCGTTGACCAGGAGGACTTTCCGCACGCGGTTCATGGGGGACTTCCTCTCGTTCGGCGGAGCGCGTGAGCACGGATCGGAGGAGGCGTACCCGGCGCCGGCGGTCCTGAGGGCTACCCGGAACCGGTCGCGCGGGCGGTGGTGGCCGGCTGGGCGACCGCCAGCACGAAGTGCAGCTTGCCGTCACCGGTGTGGCTGTAGGTGTGCGTGTGGTCGGCCGCGAAGACCGCGGAATCCCCCCGGTGCAGCACGGTCGCTTCCCCGTGGACCTCGATCCGCAGCGACCCCTGGAGGACGTGCACGGTCTCCCGGGTACCCGGGAGATGGGACTCACCCCCGTAGCTGTCACCCTTGTACATCGTCCAGTCCCACATCTCCAGGGACGACGACGGCTCGGACCCCACCAGCAGCACACCGCGTCCGGCGCTGTGCGCGCTGCGCCACAGGCAGGCTCCCTCACCGGCCCGGACCGTGCGGACCGGCGGGAGTTCCACCGGTTCGACGAGCCGGGACAGTGTCGTACCCAGCGCGTCCGCGAGTCGGCACAGGGTGTTGATGCTCGGGTTGGCGCGGGCCTGCTCGACGTGCACGAGCATCCCCTTGCTCACTCCGGAACGCGCGGACAACGCCTCCAGCGACCATCCCCGGTCCTTGCGAGCGTCCCGTACACCGCGCGCGATCGAACGCGTCACCGCTTCCGCAGGATTCATCACACCTCACCAGCGATCAATATGTTGGTCTCGGTGAACCATTCCATTGCAACACGGGGACCCCCGCGACGCACGGCCGACGGGTGTCATCAGGACACCGCCGAGCAGACGCGCAGCGCGGTGGCCCGGTCGGCGTGGGGCCAGCCGTGGAGCTGGGCGGCGGCCAGTAGTTCTTGGTCGGGTTCGAAGGCGACTGGACGGCCCACGGCCGCGAGGTGCGCCAGACAGCGGAGCTTCTCGCCCGGGTGGCCGGGAGCCTGCTCCAGCCGGTCCTGGCAGAGTCCCTCGTCGACCGCCACTCGCGCTCCGTAGAAATGCGGAATGCCGAGGTCGGCGGCGACCTCCGCGACCAGCTCATGCGGACTGCCGGAGATCAGCACGAGCAGGTGGCCGCGCCGGGTGAGCCTGGCGAGAAGTGGCCGGACGAACGGGAACACGGCGTGCCGTTCCGCCTGCCAGGCGTCGTGTGCCGCCTGGACGAGCAGTCGGTGCGGCAGGCCCGAGATCGCGGCCGTGTAGGGGGTGTAGACCTCGTCGACCGTGGTGCGGAAGGACACCGACCGGTCGGCGAGGCTGTCGACGGCGGCCAACGTCGCCTCCGCCGATTCCTGGTGCGCGGCTCTGCTCTTCAGCAACTCGCGCAGCACCTGCGCTCCGAGCGTACGCGGGTGCAGCGTGCCGTCGAGGTCGAGTACGGCGGCCGGGCGCATCAGGCGGAGGTCCGCAGCGGCGGCGGCAGTTCGCGGAGGGGGACGACCGGCCATGCCCAGGGGTCCGGACCGAGCGCGCGGAGACGCTCGATGGTGACGACGCTCCAGGGGGACAGCTCGGCCCGGTCCTGGTCGATCTCCTCCAGGAGGTGGGCCCAGGGAAGCCAGCGGGCGCTGTCCACCTCCCGGGTGTCGAGCACCGGGGGAGTGGCCAGCCGGACGCGCACCGCGGGTCCGACCTCGTTCTCGGTGATGCCGTTGTCCATGACGGCTCGGTAGCGCACGGCCGCGAGGACCGGGTCGATCCGCTCGGCGGTGCAGCCGAGTTCGGCGGCGAGGCGACGACGGACGGCCGCTTCGAGCGATTCGCCCGGCAGCGGGTGCCCGCAGAAGCTGTTCGTCCACACACCGGGCCAGGTGCGTTTCGCCGGGGACCTGCGCGTCAGGAGGAACCGCCCGGCGTCGTCGAAGACGTAGGCGGTGAAGGCCAGGTGCAGGGGGGTGTCCTGCCGGTGCACCTCCCGCTTGGCGGCGGTGCCCGTCATGTTCCACTCCTCGTCCAGGAGGACGATCGGTTCGGTGTCGGACTCGGACATGGTCGCTCCGTAGATCTGTGGGGGACCCCTGCTCGGTGGGCCGGGGGAATAGGGGTTGTCCGGGGGAGTGGGCGGCTGCGAGCCTCGTTGCGTGTCTCCGTGGACCCGTCCGAATTCCTCCCCGGGAGGTCATGAAAATGTCGCAGCTGAAGGTTGTTCTCTCCGGCGGGCCGCTGGATTTTCCGGAAAAGGAGCGGGAGCAGATCGTCTCCGTGATAGCGGAGAAGATCAAGCACCGCTGGGGAGCGGGATATGAGCACTTCGTGCACGACGGTGAATTCGCCACGGTCGACGGTGAAAAGGTAGCGGTCTACCACTGGGAGCGTCGCACGGCCATCGCCGAATGAGGCTCTCCGTACTGAGGAAGGGTCCCCATGGCCTCTGTCACTGAAGTGGTCCTGGCGGGTGGAGACCCCCGGGATCTGGAACACGCGGCTCTGCCGGAGGAGTTCACCGCGGCTCATCTGCGGATCGAGGACCAGGACGTCTTCCGGGGGGTGGCCGACAAGGACGTCCGCAAGACGCTGCGGGTCGGCGCCGTCCCCATGCCGGAACCGGCGCCGGACGAGGTGCTGATCGCCGTCATGGCCAGCTCGATCAACTACAACACGGTCTGGTCGGCGACCTTCGAACCGCTCTCCACCTTCCGGTTCCTCAACTCGGTCGGCAAACAGGGCGGCTGGGCCTCCCGGCACGACCAGCCGTTCCACGTGCTCGGCTCCGACGCGGCCGGCGTCGTCGTGCGCACCGGCTCCGCCGTACGGCACTGGAAGACCGGCGACCACGTCCTCGTCAACGCGGCCGTCATCGACGAACAGGAGGCCATCACCCAGAGCGACGGCATGCTCGGGGAGCACCAGCTGGCCTGGGGGTACGAGACCAACTACGGCGGGATCGCGCACTACTGTCTCGCCCGCGCCAGCCAGCTCATCCCCAAACCGCCCCACCTGACCTGGGAAGAGGCCGCTTCCGTGCCGGCCTGCGCGGGAACGTCGTACCGGATGCTCGTCTCCGACCGGGGCGCGCGGATGAAGCAGGGCGACGTCGTCCTGATCTGGGGAGCCACCGGGGGAACCGGCGCGTACGCCGTGCAGTTCGTGAAGAACGGCGGCGGGATACCCGTCGGCGTCGTCGGCTCCGCGCAGAAGGCCGAGGCGCTGCGCGCGCTCGGCTGCGACGTCGTCATCGACCGCAATGAACTGGGGCTCGGCGGGCACGACGGCGACGACGAGTTCGCGCACGCCATCGCCGACGGCAAGAAGCTCGGCCGGGCGATCCGGCAGGCCACCGGCGAGGACCCGCACATCGCCTTCGACCACGTCGGCCGGGAGACCTTCGGCATGTCCGTGTTCGCCGTCCGGCGCGGCGGAACCGTCATCACCTGCGGCTCCAGCACCGGCTACCGGCACCAGTACGACAACCGGTACCTGTGGATGAAACTCAAGCGGATCATCGGGAGCCACGTCGCCAACCTGCACGAACAGTGGGAGTGCGCGCGCCTGTTCGCGCAGGGCCGGATCATGCCGGCGCTCTCCTCCCTGTACCCGCTGAGCGAGGTCGGCGAGGCCACCCGGCTCGTCCAGCTCAACGAGCACATCGGCAAGGTGGGCGTGCTGTGCCTGGCCCCCGAACCCGGACTCGGCGTCACCGACCCCGAACTGCGCGCCCGCGTCGGCGAGGAGCGCATCACCCCGCTGCGGCCCTTCGCGGCCGTCGGCCCCGGCGCGATCGAGGTGGCGAAGTGACCTGCATCGGCATCCTCGGCACCGGCTCCTACCTCCCCAAGGAGGAGATCACCAACGAGGAGATCGCGCGCCGCGTCCCGAACATCACCGCCGAGTGGATCGGCCGCCGCACCCTGATCCAGGGCCGCCGGTACGCCGCCCCCCACGAGGCGACCTCCGACCTCGCGCACAACGCGGGCAGCGCGGCGCTGAAGGCCGCCGGACTCACCGCCGACCGCGTCGACTACCTGATCGTCGCGACCTCCACCGGCGACGCCCCCCTGCCGCCGACCTCGTCGCTGGTCCAGAACACCCTCGGCGCCGACCGCGCCGCCTGCTTCGACATCAACATCGCCTGCGCAGGCTTCGTGTTCGCGCTCGACATCGCCCGCGGCCTCGTCGCCCAGCGCCCCGGCAGCCACGCGCTCGTCATCGGCGCCGACCTCTACTCCCGGTTCCTCGACTACGAGGACCGCGGCACCGCCGTCCTCCTCGGCGACGCCGCCGGCGCCGCAGTGATCGGCGAGGTCGCCGACGGGTACGGCATCCTCGGCACCGAACTCGTGGGGCGCGGCGACGCGCACGAGCTGATCTGGATCGAGGGCGGCGGCAGCCGTACCCCCGCCTCGCGCGCCACCGTCGACGGCGGCGGCCACTACCTGCGCATGAAGGGCCGGGGCGTCGCCGACTTCGTCATGGCGAACGTGCCTCCCCTGGTCGGCCAGATCCTGGAGCGCGCCGGGGCCGGCCACGCCGACGTCGACCACTTCGTGCCGCACCAGGCCAACGGCGTCCTCCTCGGCGAACTCGTCGAACGCTGCGGCCTCACCGCCTCCCGCACCCACACCCCGCTCGTCACGTACGGGAACATGGGCGCCGCCTCGGTGGCCGTGGCCCTCGACGAGGCCGTCCGCGACGGACTGGTCCAACGCGGCGAACTCCTGCTGCTCGCCGGGTTCGGCGCGGGCATGGCGGCCGGACTGTGCCTGCTGCGTTGGTCGGCCTGACCCCCGGGCCCGACTCCTCTGTGACCGGCACGAACCACACGTGAAAGACAGGACGACCATGTCACCTCCCGCACCTGCCGTCGACGACTCCTTTCCACGGCTGCGAAAGTGCCCCTACCTGCCCCCCGAGGAGTACGGCGCGCTGCGCGAGGCGGACGGTCCCGCCGTGCGCCGGCTGTACCACGGCGGCCCGATCTGGGTGATCAGCGACTACGCGCAGGCTCGCGCCGTCCTGCACGACACCCGGTTCAGCTCCGACATCACCCACCCCGGATACCCCATCTACGCCGAGGTCCTGGAGAGCTTCCGCGCCTTCCCGCTGCTGAACACCCTCGACCCGCCGTTGCACACCGCGCAGCGCAGAGCCGTCGTCAGCGAGTTCACCCTCCGCAAGGCGGAGGAGCTCCGCCCGGCGATGCGGAAGAAGGCCGAGGAACTCCTCGACGCCATGACGGACGGCGCGGACACCGCCGACCTCGTCGCCGCCTTCGCCGAGCCGTTCGCCGGGACCATCACCTGCTGGGCGCTCGGCATGGACTACGCCGACCTCCAATCCTGGCTCGTCGCGAGCCGCGAGGTCCGCGAGAAGGCGTCCGGCTCGGCCACCGACGCCGGGGACGTCGGCCAGGAGATCGCCCACCAGATCATCGCGCTCCAGCAGTACTTCCAGAAGTTCGTCGACGAGAAGATCGAGCACCCCGGCGACGACCCCGTCAGCCGTGTCGTCGAGAAGTACGTGCGCGGCGGCGACCTCAGCAAGGAGGAGCTGGTCAAGCTCTGCTTCGTGATCTTCGTCGCCGGGCAGTCACCGGTGAAGGCGATGATCACCATCGGGCTGCTGCGGCTCCTGGAACGCCCCGACGAACTCGCCGCCGTCCGCGAGCGCTCCGACGCCCTGCCGGCGGTCGTCGACGAACTGACCCGCCTCGTGAGCCCCCTGGACCTGATGCCCCGGGTCGCGAAGGAGGACGTCGAGATCGGCGGCCGGCTGATCCGCGCCGGTGAGGGCGTCGTCGTGGCGGGTGCCGCCGCCAACCGGGACGCCGCCGAGTACCCCGACCCCGACCGCCTCGACCTCGACCGGGAGTCCCGGGGCAACCTCGCCTTCGGCTCCGGCCTCCACCACTGCCTGGGCGCCAACCTGACCAGGGTCGGCCTCCAGGTCGCCTACGGCACGCTCCTGACCCGCCTCCCCGCCCTGCGCCTGGCCGAGTCCTCGGCGGAGATCTACGAACACCCCTCCTGGCACCCGGAGATCAGCCGGATGCCGGTCGCCTGGTGACCTCCTGACGACACCGGGTCCCGCCACCCTCACCGGGCGGGACCCGGTGTTCTCGTATGCCCGGACACGCCGGTGCCGGCCCCCTCCACGAGAGGAGGCCGGCACCGGCGGCGGCAGCGGTCAGGTGGTCGTCACGAGGAGCCGACGCGGGCCCACCACGTTCTTCGGGTGGTGGTAGGCCACCGCGTCCGGCGCCTTCGACACCCTCAGCTCGGGGAAGCGGTCCAGGAGGAGGTTCAGGACCACCCGGCCCTCCAGCCGGGCCAGCGGGGCGCCCATGCAGAAGTGCAGGCCCTGGCCGAAGCCCAGGTGCCGGGTCTGCTCGCGGTGCAGGTCGAAGGCGTCCGGGTCCGCGAAGCGCTCGGGGTCGCGGTTCGCCGACACCGTCCACATCGTCAGGACCTGGCCCGCCGGGATCTTCTGGCCGGCTATCTCCGACTCGGCCTTCGTCATCCGCACCAGCCGCGAGAAGGCCGGCCGCAGCCGTACCGCCTCCTCCACGGCCGCCGGGACCAGCGAGCGGTCCCGGCGGACCTCGGCGAACGCGGCCGGGTTCTCGTCCAGGCACAGCACGGTGCTGCCGAGGACGGCGGTCGTCGTGATGTGACCGGCCATCAGGAGGGTGCCGGCGAAGCCGATGATCTCGTCGTCGTCGAGCCTGCCGTCCTCGGTGTGTGCGTCGACGAGCTGGCCGATCAGGTCGGTACTCGGAGCGGCCCGCCGCTGCCGGATGTGCTCCAGCATGTACGCGCGCATCTCCTTGGCCGTCTCGACGAACGCCAGGACGTTCTCCTCGCTCGGCAGCGCGCTCTCGCCGCCGCCGTTGGCCGAGATGAAGTCCAGCGCCCACTTCTCGAACAGCGGCCGGTCCGACACCGGGATGCCGAGCAGCTCGGCGATCACGAACACCGGCAGCGGATGCGTCACGGCCTCCACCAGGTCGAACTCGTCCCGCCCGGCGACCTGGTCGAGCAGCTCCGCCGTCAGCTCGGTGATCCGAGGTTCGAGCGAGGCCACCAGCTGCGGCGTGAACGCCTTGCTGACCAGGGACTTGAGCCGGCGGTGCCACGGCGGGTCGATGCCGACGACGTTGCCCTTCGCCATCCAGGCGGTGTCCGGATGCGAGGGGATCACCGCCGACATGTCGCTGGAGTACGTCTGCGTGTCGGAGAGGATGCGCGCCACGTCCGCGTAGCGGAACACGTGCCACAGCCCCGGAAAGGCGTCGGCGAGCACCGGATGCTCGGCGCGGTTCAGGTCCAGCCAGGCGAGCAGCGACGGATAGTCGTCCTGTGTCTGTCCGCCGAGATCCTGTTGTTCGGTGGTCATCGTCTCGCTCCTCGGAAGGGAACCGGACGGTTAATCCGTCCCGTCCGCGCCAGACTAAAAGCCGGGCCTGCCCTCGGACACCCCTAAAGGGTCCCCGGAAAACCATCGAGGACCCCCCTAATCAGCCGGTCAGGGCTTGCCCGGACAACCACCTCGGCGGATAGCTTGAGGTCCTGTCACCGACCGCGGCAACCGCCCTTTCCATTCCTCGGAGTTGGCACATGAGTGAAGTCGTCTTTCCCGAGCGGAATGAAATAGCGCCGGAAATGAAACAACTGGACTTTCTGCTCGGGGAATTCGACCTGAGCTACACGAACCTGACCACCGAGGTGGTCACCACCGGCCGGGCCACCTCCAGCGGCAAGGTCCTCGCCGACGGCCGCTTCTACGAGATCACCCAGTACATCCCCGTCCCCGGCATCACCGCCGTCTGGCTGATCGGCTGGAGCGACGTCGACAAGGGGTTCGTCTCCTTCTACTACGACGACTGGGGTCACCACGGCACCTTCACCAGCCCCGGCTGGGAGGACGGCCACTTCCGGATCACCGGCGACAGCGCCGTCTTC
This sequence comes from Streptomyces sp. NPDC004539, assembly GCF_040610055.1. Taxonomy (NCBI): domain Bacteria; kingdom Bacillati; phylum Actinomycetota; class Actinomycetes; order Kitasatosporales; family Streptomycetaceae; genus Streptomyces; species Streptomyces sp. NPDC004539. The sequence continues at coordinate 172,879 of NZ_JBEXLS010000023.1, forward strand.
GGCCTCACCCACCGCTTCGTCGACGACTACGAGACCGAGGCGGACGGCACCGTCGTCAAGAAGGGCTACGTGTACGTCGGCGACGACCTCGTCCCCGGTGACGTCGTCCGCTTCCACCGCCGCTGACCGGCCAGGCACGGCCACCCACCCCCCCCACCGCAGCAGGGAGGCCCCCGGATGCCGGGAGCGTTCGAGGAGACCCAGCCGGTCGCCGTCGTCGGCATAGCCTGCCGGCTGCCCGGCGCCGCCGGTCCACAGGAGTTCGCCGACCTGCTCGCGCGCGGCGGTGACGCCGTCGCCGAACCCCCCGAAGCGCGCCGCGCCCACTGGCCGGACTCGCCCGAGGTCCCCGCACGCGCCGGGCTCCTTGACCGTGTCGACACCTTCGACGCGCCCTTCTTCGGGATCTCCCCCCGCGAAGCCGCCGTGCTCGACCCCCAGCAGCGCCTGCTCCTCGAACTCGGCTGGGAGGCCCTCGAACACGCCGCGACCCTCCCCGCCGTTCTCGACGGCAGCGCGACCGGCGTCTTCGTCGGCTCCCTCGCCGACGACTGGACCCGCCTCACCCAGCGTCAGAGCGCCCCGACCGCGCACACGTTCACCGGCGTCCAGCGCTCCCTGCTCGCGAACCGGCTGTCCTACACCCTCGGCCTGACCGGCCCCAGCCTGACCGTCGACTCCGGACAGTCCTCGTCGCTCGTCGCCGTCCACCTCGCCGCCGAGAGCCTGCGGCGCGGGGAGTGCGACGTCGCGCTCGCCGGCGGCGTGAACCTGATCCTCACCCCGGACAGCACCCTCGCCGTCCACCAGCTCGGCGCGCTCTCCCCGGACGGCCGCTGCCACACCTTCGACGCCCGCGCCAACGGCTACGTGCGCGGCGAGGGCGGCGGGCTCGTCGTCCTCAAGCCCCTGGAGCGCGCCCTCGCCGACGGCGACCGCGTCCACGCCGTGATCCGGGGCAGCGCCGTCAACAACGACGGCGGCGGCACCGCGCTCACCGCGCCCGACGCGGACGCGCAGCGCGAGGTGATCCTGGCCGCCTGCCGACGCGCCGGAGTCGCTCCCGGGGACGTCCAGTACGTCGAACTCCACGGCACCGGCACCCCCACCGGCGACCCCGTCGAGGCCGCCGCGCTCGGTGCCGCCCTCGGCGGCGGCCGTTCCCCGGAGCGCGCGCTGCGGGTCGGCTCCGTCAAGACCAACATCGGGCACCTGGAGGGCGCGGCGGGGATCGCCGGGCTCATCAAGACGGTGCTGTGCCTGCGCGACGGACGGTACGTGCCGACGCTGCACCACGACACCCCGCACCCCCGGATTCCGCTGGCCGACCTCGGCCTCACGGTCCAGCGCACCGCGCAGCCCTGGACCGCCGAGCACGGCGAACGACTCGCCGGGGTCAGCTCGTTCGGCCTCGGCGGCACCAACTGCCATGTGGTGGTCGAGTCCTGGCACCAGGAGACCGACGCCCCGGCCGACGTGCCGCAGGACACCCCGGTGCCCTGGACACTCTCCGCGCGCACCCCCGACGCGCTCGCCGACCAGGCGCGCCGACTCCTCGCCCACGAACCCGGCCCGCACACCACCCCGGCCGCCGTCGCGCACGCGCTCCTCACCACCCGCACCCTCTTCCCGCACCGCGCGGTGATCCTCGCCCCCGACGCCGAGACCCGCCGCGAAGCGCTCGCCGCACTCGCCGAAGGGCTGCCCTCACCCGCCGTCACCACCACCCCGGCACCCGCCGGACCCGGCCCGGGACCGGTGTTCGTCTTCCCCGGCCAGGGCTCCCAGTGGCCCGGCATGGCCGTCGCCCTCCTCGACGCCGAACCCGCGTTCGCCGACGCTTGGTCGCGCTGCGCCGACGCCCTCGCCCACCACGCCGACTGGGACCTGACGGCGGTCGTCCGCCAGGAACCCGGCGCCCCCGGCCTGGACCGCGTCGACGTCCTCCAGCCGGTGCTGTGGGCCGTGATGGTGTCGCTCGCCGAGGTCTGGCGCGCCTACGGCGTCGAGCCCGCCGCCGTCGTCGGACACTCGCAGGGCGAGGTCGCCGCCGCCGTCGTCGCCGGCACGCTCTCCCTGGAGGACGGCGCCAAGGTCGCCGTGCGCCGCGCCGAGCTGATCGGGCGGGAGCTGTCCGGGAAGGGCGGTATGGCCGCCGTCTGGGAGTCGCCGGACGCGGTCGCCGCACGGCTGGCCGGACTGGCGGGCGGCGTCGAGGTCGCCGCCGTCAACGGACCCGACTCGGTGATCGTCGCCGGTGACACCGAAGGCATCGCCGCACTCCTCGCCTCCTGCGCGTCCGACGAGGTGCGCGTGCGCGAGGTGGCCGTCGACTACGCCTCCCACTCCTCCCACGTCGAGGCCATCCGCACCGGCCTCGGCACGGCCCTCGCGGACATCACCCCGCGCCCGTCCGCCGTCCCCTTCCACTCGACGGTCCTGCCCGGCACCGTGAACCCGCTGACGGACGGCGACTACTGGTACCGCAACCTGCGCGAACCCGTCTCCTTCGCGGCGGCCGTCACCGCGCTCACCGAGGCGGGACACCGCACCTTCATCGAGATCAGCCCCCACCCCGTGCTCTCCCCGGCGCTCGCCGCAACCACCGAGGCCGCCGGCGTCCACGCCGCCGTGATCCCCACCCTGCGCCGCGACGACGGCGGCCCCGACCGGGTCCGGGCCTCCCTCGCCCAGGCGTACGTCCACGGCACCCCGGTCGACTGGACCCGCACCCTCCCAGGCCCCCACCCGCACGTCGACCTCCCCACCTACGCCTTCCAGCGCCGCCGCCACTGGCCGGCGCGGACCACCGGGGCGGCGGAGCAGACACCGGCCGAACTCCCGGCACCCGACGACGGCGCCGTACCGCAGCCGCGCGCCTCCCGGGACACCCTCGACCTCGTGCGCACCGAGGCCGCCGCCGTCCTCGGACACCCCGGCACCGCCGACGTCCTGCCCGAACTCACCTTCAAAGACCTCGGGTTCGACTCGCACCTCGCGTTGGAACTGCGCGGCCGGCTCACGGCGGCCACCGGCCGCACCCTGCCGACGACCCTCCTGTTCGACCACCCGACACCGGCGGCACTGGCCCGGCATCTCACCGGCGCACCGGCCGAGACCGCCGCCAGGACCGGCACCGCACGAACCGAAACCGACGCCGATGACCCCGTCGTCATCGTCGGGACGGCCTGTCGGCTGCCGGGCAGGATCGACGGACCCGAACAGCTGTGGCGGGCTCTCGGGGAAGGGCTCGACGCGGTGGGGGCGCCGCCCACCGACCGGGGCTGGCCGGCCGGGGGACACCGGGGCGGATTCCTCGCGGACGCCGGGGAGTTCGACGCCGACCTCTTCGGGATCTCGCCGCGCGAGGCGCTCGCCATGGACCCCCAGCAGCGGCTGCTCCTGGAGACCGCCTGGGAGGCCCTGGAACGCGCGGGCATCGCCCCGACGGCCCTGCGCGGGTCACGCACCGGCGTCTACGTCGGCGCCATGAGCCAGGAGTACGGCCCCCGCCTCTACGACGCCCCCGACGACCTGCGCGGACACCTCCTCACCGGCACCACGGCAGGCGTCCTGTCGGGCCGGCTCTCCTACGTCTTCGGCTGCGAGGGCCCGGCCGTCACCGTCGACACCGCCTGCTCCTCCTCCCTCGTCGCCCTGCACCTGGCCGCCGAATCCGTCCGCCGGGGCGAATCCACGCTCGCGCTCGTCGCCGGGGTCACCGTCATGGCCGCACCCGGACTCTTCAGCGAGTTCTCCCGGCAGGGCGGACTCTCCCCCGACGGCCGCTGCAAGGCGTTCGGCGCCGACGCCGACGGCACCGGCTGGTCGGAGGGCGTCGGCGTGCTGCTGGTCCAGCGCCTGTCCGAGGCCCGGCGAGCAGGCCGCCCGGTGCTGGCGGTCGTACGAGGCTCGGCGATCAACCAGGACGGCGCCTCCAACGGGCTCACCGCACCCAACGGCCTCGCTCAACAGCGCGTCATCCAGGACGCGTTGGCGGACGCGGGACTCACACCCGCCGACGTCCACGCCGTCGAGGCGCACGGCACCGGCACCCGGCTCGGCGACCCCATCGAGGCGGGCGCCCTCCTCGCCGTCTACGGCCAGAACCGCGAACACCCCCTGTACCTCGGCTCGTTGAAGTCCAACATCGGTCACGCGCAGGCCGCCGCCGGGGTCGCCGGGGTCATCAAGACCGTCCTCGCGCTGGAGCACGGACACCTGCCGAGGACCCTCCACGCCGACGAACCCTCCCCGTACGTCGACTGGTCCGCAGGCTCCGTCGAACTCCTCACCCAGGCCCGGGACTGGCCGGTGACGGAACGTCCGCGCCGCGCCGCCGTGTCCTCCTTCGGCATCAGCGGCACCAACGCCCACGTCGTCCTCGAACAGGCCCCCGCCGCCCAACTCCCCACCACGGCAACGGAGTCCGTCACCCCCGTCCCCCTGGTCCTGTCCGCCGCGACCCCCGACGCGCTCGGCGCCCAGGCCGCCCGCCTGCGCGCCCGCCTCACCGACGACACCCCCGTCACCGCGCTAGCCCACGCCCTCGCCACCACCCGCGCCGCGCTCCCGTACCGCGCCGCCGTCCTCACCGGCGACCGCGAACGCCTCCACACCGACCTCGCCGCGCTCGCGGCCGGCGACTCCACCCCGACGGCACCCCGCGCCCACACCGAAGAGGGCCGCACGGCCTTCCTGTTCACCGGCCAGGGCAGCCAACGCCCCCGCATGGGAATGGAGTTGTACGCGGCCCAGCCCGCGTTCCGCGCCGCGCTCGACGAACTCGCCGGACATCTCGACCCGCTGCTGCCGTACCCGCTGCTGACGGTGCTGGCCGACGAGTCCGGGCTGCTCGACCGCACGGAGTACGCCCAACCGGCGCTGTTCGCCGTCGAGGTGGCGCTCTTCCGGCTGCTCGAACACTGGGGGATCGTCCCCGACCACCTGCTGGGACACTCGGTCGGCGAACTGGCCGCCGCGCACGTCGCCGGGGTGTTCTCCCTGGCCGACGCCTGCGCGCTCGTCGTCGCCCGGGGCCGGCTCATGCAGGCGCTTCCCGAGGACGGCGCGATGGTCGCCGTGGAGGCCACCGAGGACGAGCTGCTCCCCGAACTCGCCGGACACGAGAGCGAGTTCACGCTCGCCGCCGTCAACGGGCCGAGTTCCGTGGTCGTCTCCGGCGACACCGACGCCGTCCGCGCGCTCGCCGCCCGGTGGACGGCGCGGGGGCGGCGTACCCGGGAGCTGCGGGTCTCGCACGCCTTCCACTCGCCGCACATGGACCCGATGCTGGGCGAGTTCGCGGAGGTCGCCGCCCGGGTCGGGTACCGGGCGCCCCGGCTGTCCGTGATCAGCGACCAGACCGGCGCGGAGGCGACCGGGGAGGAGCTGTGCGACCCCGGTACGTGGGTGCGGCACGTGCGGGGGACCGTCCGGTTCCACGACGGCGTGCGGGCGCTGCGGGCGCTCGGTGTCACCCGGTTCGTGGAACTGGGGCCGGACGGGGTGCTCACCGCGATGGTCCGGGAGGCCGTCGAGGACGCCACCGCCGTCGCCGTGCTGCGCCGCGACCACGACGAGTCGGAGACGGCGGCCCTCGCGCTCGCCCGGCTGCACCTCGCCGGACACGGCCCCGACTGGTCCGCCGTCTTCGCCGGCCACCCCCCGGCCGACCCCGCCACGCTCCCCACCTACGCCTTCGACCGCCGCCGCTACTGGCTCGCACCCGCCCCGGCCCCGGCGACGGCCGCACCCGGCGCGAGCGCCCTCACCCACCCCGTCCTCACCGCGCTCACCGCCGTCGCCGGCGGCCAGACCCTCCTGACCGGGCGGATCTCCCACGCCACCGCTCCGTGGCTCGCCGACCGGACGGTGCACGGCCGCGCGCTGGTACCGGACGCCGTCCTCCTCGACCTCGCGCTGACCGCCGCCCGCGAGACCGGGAGCGCCCGGGTCACCGAACTGCGGCCCGGCACACCGGTCGACCTGCCGCCGGACACCGAACTCGACGTCCAGGTACTGGTCGGCGCCCCCGGAGACGGTGGGCTGCGAGAGCTGTCCGTCCACACCCGGCCCACGCACGGGGACGTCCCGTGGACCCTGCACGCCGAAGGCGCCCTGGGCGCACAGTCCTCCGCGATGGACGGCGAGTGGACCTCGTCCGACTCCGTTCCGCTCGACACCGGCGCCCCCTACGACCGGCTCGCCGCCTCCGGCGTCCTGTACGGGCCCGCCTACCGCGCGCTGCGCACGGCGTCCCTGGACAGCGCCACCGGCGCCGTCAGCGCCGAACTCGCCGTTCCCGACGAGGGGTTCACCCTGCACCCGGCGCTGCTGGACAGCCTTCAGCAGCTCCTCGCCGGGGACGACACGTTTCCCGCGCTCGGCGCCGAGTACCGGGACGTGAGCGTGCCGGAGCCGACGTCCGGCAACCTGCGCGCACTGGTCACTTCGGCGGGCGTCATCTTGACCGACTCCGCGGGACGCACTGTCGCGACGGTCGGGGCGCTCATCCCGCGCCCCATCGCAGCAGGGGACATTCCGGTCGGACCCTACGGCCCCGACCGGCCGTACGCGCTGGAGTGGCGGGCGGTCCAGGTGCCGCGCACGGTGGCCGACGGGCGCTGGGCCGTGGTGGGGGAGGCGGTGCCGCGTGGCGCGGTTCCCGCCGCCGAGCACCATCCGGATGCCGGGTTCCCGGAGGCGGACGTCGTGGTCGTGGGGTGCTCGGCCGAGCCCGGGGTGAGCGGTGCCGACGCCGCGCACAGTGCCGCGCGGCGTGCGCTGGTCACCGCTCAGGCGTGGCTTGCGGACGAGCGGCGGGCCGAGAGCCGGCTCGTCGTCGTCACCCGGGGGGCCGTCGCTCCCGACGGCGGTGACTGCGCGCCTGAACAGGCGCCGGTGTGGGGCCTGTTCAGGTCCGCGCAGACCGAACACCCCGGCCGGTTCGTCCTGGTGGACCTCGACGACCACCCGGAGTCCATCGCCGCGCTCCCCGCCGCCCTCGCCACCGGCGAACCCCAACTCGCCCTGAGCCAGGGCAAGATGTACGCCCCCCGCCTGACCCGCCCCACCTCCGTCCCCCCACACGGCCCCGAACTCTCCCCGCACGGCACCGTCCTCGTCACCGGCGGCACCGGCGGCCTGGGCCGGCTCGTCACCCGACGGCTCGCCGAACGGCACGGCGTACGGCACCTGTTGCTCCTGAGCCGCAGCGGCGGCGACGCCGGTGAACTGGCCGCCGAACTCGGACTCGGCGCCGACGTACTGCTGACCGTCGCCGCCTGCGACACGGCCGACCGGGAGCAGCTCGCCGCCGTGCTGGCAGGGATACCGGACGAGCATCCGCTGACCGCCGTCGTCCACACGGCCGGTGTCGTGCGGGACGCCACCGTGGAGGCCGCCGACCTGGCCGATCTCGACGTCGTACTGAGGCCGAAGGCCGACGCCGCCTGGCATCTGCACGAGCTGACGGCCGGGCACGGCCTCGCCGCGTTCGTCCTGTTCTCCTCCGTCTCCGGAGTCACCGGCGCGGCGGGACAGGGGAGTTACGCCGCCGCCAACACCTACCTCGACGCGCTCGCACACCACCGGCGCGCCCACGGGCTCCCCGCCGTCTCCCTCGCCTGGGGACCCTGGGCGCCGACCGGCGGCATGACCGGCAAGCTCACCGCGACCGACCTGGAACGGATGCGGCGCGGCGGGCTCCTCCCGCTCACCGCCGAGCACGGCCTCGCGCTCTTCGACAGCGCCCTGCGCACACCGGGCGCGCCGTTGTCGCTGCCGCTCGCCCTGTCCCTGCCCGACGTCCGGCAGGCCGCCCACGAGGGGACCGCCGCACCGCTGTACCGCGAACTCGCGGGAACCGCGTGGCGCACGGCCGCCGAGGGTACCCCGGACCAGGCACAGGAACCCGACCTGCCCCGACGGCTGGCCCGCACGTCCCCGCCGGAGCGGGAGGCCCTGCTCCTGGAGGAGGTGCGCCGGCACGCCGCCGCCGTCCTGGGCCACCGGGACAGCCGACGGGTCGAGTCCGGCCGCACCTTCAAGGAGCTGGGGTTCGACTCCCTCATGGGCGTCGAACTGCGCAACCGGCTCACCGCCGAGGCGGGCACCCGGATGCCCGCCGGGCTGCTCTTCAACCACCCCACGCCGCTCGCCGTCGCACGGCACCTGCGCGACAGCCTCGCCCCGGCGGCGGCCGACGGCTCGCTCACCGAGACCCTCGACGCGCTGGAGGCCCTCGTGACAGCAGGGGCAGAGGAGCCGGAGGGACTGGCCGACGCCGCCGACCGGCTGCGCCTGCTGCTCGCCCGCTGCGAGGAGCGCACGGCCGTCCTCACCCCGGCCCGGCACCGCCCGGCGGGCACGGAGGCCGGGGTGCGGGAGGTGCTCGCGGCGGCCGACGTCGACGAGATCTTCTCCTTCATCGACCAGGAGTTCGGCCGGAACACCGGCCGCGACATCACAGCCAGCAGCCGCGAAGGCGAGGAGTGACCGACATGTCGGAATCCGAGAAGCTGGTCGACTACCTCAAGCGCGTCACCGCCGAACTCCACGAGACACGCGGACGGTTGAACCGGCTGGAGGAGGACGCGCGCGAACCCCTCGCGATCGTCGGCCTGTCCTGCCGGCTCCCCGGCGGCGCCGACTCGCCGCGCGCCCTGTGGGAGCTGCTCGCCGAGGGCCGCGACGCCATCGCGCCCGTCCCCGCCGCGCGCGGCTGGGACGTCTCCTGGCCCGGCGGCTTCCTCCCCGACATCGCCTCCTTCGACGCAGGCTTCTTCGGTGTCTCCCCCCGCGAGGCCGCCGCCATGGACCCCCAGCAGCGCCTGCTCCTGGAGACCGCCTGGGAGGCGTTCGAGCACGCGGGCATCGACCCGCGCTCGACGCAGGCCCGCCGTACCGGCGTCTTCACGGGACTCGTCGCCCAGGACTACGGGCCCCGTCTCGACGAGGCCGACGGGGACACCGGCGGACACGTCCTGACCGGCACCACCGCCAGCGTCGCCTCCGGGCGCATCGCCTACACCTTCGACTTCGAGGGCCCCGCCGTCACCGTCGACACCGCCTGCTCCTCCTCCCTCGTCGCCCTCCACCTCGCCGCCCAGTCCCTGCGGCGCGGCGACTGCTCCCTGGCGCTCGTCGGCGGTGTCTGCGTCCTGTCCACCCCCGGCCTCTTCCACAGCTTCCAGCGGCAGGGCGGACTGGCGGCCGACGGCCGGTGCAAGGCGTTCGGCGCGGACGCCGACGGCACCGGCTGGTCCGAGGGCGCCGCCCTCGTCCTCGTCGAGCGGCTCTCCGACGCCCGCCGCAACGGGCACCAGGTGCTGGCCGTCGTACGCGGTACGGCCGTCAACCAGGACGGCGCCTCCAACGGGCTGAGCGCGCCCAGCGGTCCCGCCCAGGAGCGTGTGCTGCGTGCCGCGCTCGCCGACGCGGGGCTCGAACCCGGCGACATCGACGCCGTCGAGGCGCACGGCACCGGGACCCGGCTCGGCGACCCCATCGAGGCGGAGGCGCTGCACGCCGTGTACGGGCGGCGGCGTCGACGCCCGCTGTATCTAGGGTCGTTGAAGTCGAACATCGGTCACACGCAGGCCGCCGCCGGGATCGCCGGGGTCGTCAAAACCGTCCTCGCGCTGCGTGAAGGCGTCCTGCCGCGCACCCTGCACGCCGACGAGGCGAGCGCCGAGGTCGACTGGACACCCGGCACGGTACGGCTCCTCACCGAGGCCCGCCCCTGGCCCCAGGAGACGGACCGGCCGCGCCGGGCGGGCGTCTCGTCGTTCGGCATCAGCGGGACGAACGCGCACGTCATCGTCGAAGAGGCGGAAGAGGCACCGGCCGACACGAAGGCTCTGCCCGCCACCCTCGTCCTGAGCACCACCCCCCTGCTGCCGTTCCCGCTCAGCGCCCGCACTCCGGCCGCCCTCTCCGGCCAGGCCACCGCGCTCCTACAGCACCTGACACGGACGACGGCGACCCCCGCCGACCTCGCCTGGTCCCTCGCCGCCACCCGCGCCCACCTCCCGCACCGCGCCGTCGCCCTCGCCCCCGACCTGGCCTCCCTCACCCCGCTCCTCGCCGGGTTCGCGGACGGCACCCACCCCGCCGGCGTCGTCCAGGGAACGGCTCCCGCCGAACCGGCGCGCGTCGTACTCGTCTTCCCCGGACAGGGCTCGCAGTGGGCCGGCATGGCCGTCGACCTCCTCGACTCCTCCCCGGTGTTCGCCGCGCGGATGGCCGAGTGCGAGACGGCACTGTCGGAGTTCGTCGACTGGTCGCTGACCGAAGTCCTGCGCGGACAGGGCGACTTGGAGCGCGTGGACGTCGTCCAGCCGGTCCTTTGGGCCGTGATGGTCTCCCTCGCCGCACTGTGGTCCGCGTGCGGTGTCACCCCCGACGCCGTCGTCGGACACTCCCAAGGCGAGATCGCCGCCGCCGTCGTCGCGGGAGCGCTCACCCTCCAGGACGGCGCCCGCGTCGCCGCGCTGCGCTCACGCACCCTCACCGCGCTGTCCGGACGCGGCGGCATGGTCTCCGTCGCCGAAGCGGGCTCGGCCGTCCGCGCCCGGCTGGCCACGTGGGACGGCCGTATCGACGTGGCCGCGCTCAACGGGCCGGCCGCGACGGTCGTCGCCGGGGACGACGACGCGCTCGACGAACTCCTCGCCGCCTGCGAGCGCGACGGGGTCCGCGCCCGCCGGGTCGCCGTCGACTACGCCTCCCACAGCACGCACGTCACGGCCGTCGAGGACGAACTGCGCGCACTCCTCGCCCCGGTCGCCCCCCGGCCGGCCACGACCCCCTTCCACTCCACCGTCACCCCGGGACCCATCGACACCACCCTCCTCGACGCCGGCTACTGGTACCGCAACCTGCGCCACACCGTCCGCTTCGAAGAGGCCACCCACACCCTCCTCGACACCGGCCACACCCTGTTCATCGAGGTCAGCCCGCACCCCGTCCTCACCCACGCCCTCCAGGACACCCTCGACGCGCACCCCGCCCCCGCCGCCGTGACCGGCACGCTCCGCCGCGACACGGACGGGCCCCGCCGGTTCATTGAGGCGCTCGCCGAGGCGTACGCGCACGGCGCGCCGGTCGACTTCACCGCGCTCCTCGCAGGCACCGGCGCCCGCCGCACCGAACTCCCCTCCTACGCCTACCAGCGCACCCGCCACTGGCTGGAGCGCCCCGCCCCGGCCGCCGCCGAGGACCCGGCCACCGCCGACCTCTGGCGTGCCGTCGAGGACCACGACACCGACGCCGTCGCGCACCGGCTCGGGCTCACCCCCGACGACAGCCTCGACGCGACCGTCCGCGCACTCGCCGGGTGGCGTTCCCGCAGTCGCGACCGGGCCGCCGCCGACTCCTTGCGCCATCACGTCGTGTGGAAGCCGGCGCCGGTGGGGCCGGGTGTGCTGAGCAGCACGTGGGTGCTTCTCGAATCCGACGGGGCTGGTCCCGAGGCGGACTGGACGGCTGCCGCGCTGATCGCGCACGGGGCGGGGGAGGTACGTCGCCTGAGGCTGCCGCAGGAGATCGACGCGGCCTTTCTCGCGTCCTGCGCCGACGCCGCCGGGATCGTCTCCCTCCTCGCGCTCGACACCGGGCCGCACGCCGGGCACCCTGCGATCCCGGCCGGTCTCGCCGCCAGCCTCAACGCTGTCCAGGCACTGCGCGGGCTCGGGACGAGGGGTCCGTTGTGGACGCTCACTCGGGGGGCGGTCGCCACGGATGCCGCCGAGGGGGCTGTGCCCGAGCAGGCGCAGGTGTGGGGGTTCGGTCGGGTCGTCGGGCTGGAGTGGGCGGAGGGGTGGGGTGGTCTCATCGACCTTCCCGGCGCACTCGATGCCCGCCCCGCCGCCGAGCTTCCCGGCGTTGCCGACACCAGCCCCGCCTCCCACCTCCCCGACCCCCTCGACGACCGCACCGCCGCCGACCTCGCCGCCATCCTCGCCACCCCCGGCACCGAACAGGAATGGGCCCTCCGGACACGCGGCCCCCTGGTCCGGCGCCTCGTCCACGCCCCCCGCCCGGCCGGCACCCCCTGGACCCCGCGCGGCACCGTCCTGGTCACCGGCGGTACCGGCTCCCTCGGCGCACGGGTCGCACGCAAGCTTGCGAGTGACGGCGCCGACCACCTCGTCCTCACCTCCCGGCGCGGACCGCAGGCCCCCGGCGCGGCCGAACTCGCCGACGAACTCCGCGAGTCGGGCACCCGGGTGACGGTCGTCGCCTGCGACACCGGTGACCGCGACGCGCTGGCCGCCCTCATCGCCGACCACCCGCCGACGGCGATCGTGCACACGGCCGGGGTCTCCGCCTTCCGCAGTCTCGACGACCTCACCCCCGCCGACCTCGCACAGTCGGCGGCGGGGAAGTCCGACGGCGCACGCCACCTCGACGAACTGACGGCCGGCCTCGACCTGGACGCGTTCGTGCTGTTCTCCTCCGGCGCCGCCGTCTGGGGAGGCGCGCGCCAGGCCGCCTACGCCGCCGCCAACGCCCACCTCGACGCCCTCGCCGCGACCCGCCGCGCGCGGGGCGCCACCGCGACGTCGGTCGCCTGGGGAAGCTGGGCCGGCGGTGGCATGGTCGACGCCGCGACCCAGCGCGTCTTCGACCGGCTCGGCGTCCGCGCGATGGACCCCGACACCGCGCTCACCGCGCTCTTCGACGCCGTCGGCGCGGGCGACACCGCCCTCACCGTCACCGCCATGGACTGGCCGGTGTTCGCCGCCGGCTACCGCGCCGCACGCCACCGCCCCCTCCTGGACGACCTCCCGGAAGCCGCACCCACAGAGGCTGTCCCCGACGACGCCCCGGGACTCGCCGCGAAGCTGACCCCCCTCACCGACCGGGACCGCGACCGCCACCTCGTCCACCTCGTCCGCGCCGCAGCGGCGGCGGCCCTCGGCCACCCCGACCCGGAGGCGGTCACCGCCACCGGCGCCTTCCGCGAACTCGGCCTGGACTCGGTCACCGCCGTCGACCTGCGCAACCGCCTCACGGCCGCGACCGGCCTGACCCTGCCGAGCACCCTCGCCTACGACCACCCCACCCCGGCCGCCGTCGCCGCCGACCTCCGCACCCGCCTCCACCTCGACACACCTCTCGCGCAGCCCACCGGCGCCGGGCCGCGCCGGGCGGAGGAGGGGGCGGACGATCCGATCGTCATCGTCGGCATGGCCTGCCGCTTCCCCGGCGGTGTCGAGGACCCCGAGGACCTGTGGCGGCTGGTCGCCGAAGGACGCCACGGCATCGGCGGCTTCCCCGCCGACCGAGGCTGGCCCACGGGCCTGGACGTCGCGACCGACCGGGGCGGGTTCCTCTCCGGACTGGCCGGCTTCGACGCCGGGTTCTTCGGGATCTCCCCGCGTGAGGCCCTCGCCATGGACCCTCAGCAGCGGCTGCTCCTGGAGGTCTCCTGGGAGGCGCTGGAACGCGCAGGGATCGCCCCCACCCGGCTGCGCGGCTCCCGTACCGGTGTCTACGTCGGCGCGGGGAACTTCGACTACGCCTCCCTCGCCCTGGCCACCGAGGAGGGCAAGGACTACGCGCTCACCGGCTCGGTCGGCAGCGTCGCCTCCGGCCGAATCTCCTACGTCCTCGGCCTGGAGGGGCCCGCCGTCACCTTCGACACGGCCTGCTCCTCCTCCCTCGTCGCCCTCCACCACGCGGCCCGCGCGCTCGACGCCGAGGAGTGCGACCTCGCGCTCGTCGGCGGGGCCGCCGTCATGGCCACCACCACCGCCTTCGAGTCCTTCACCCGCCAAGGCGGCCTCGCCCCCGACGGCCACTGCAAGTCCTTCGCCGACGCCGCCGACGGCACCGGCTGGGGAGAGGGCGTCGGCGTCCTCGTCGTCACCCGCCGCTCCGTCGCCCTCCGGGACGGCCACGAGATCCTGGCCGTCGTCCGGGGCTCGGCCATCAACCAGGACGGCGCCTCCAACGGCCTCACCGCCCCCAACGGCCCTTCACAGCAGCGCGTGATCACCGAGGCGCTCGCCGCCGCCGGACTGCGCCACGACGAGGTCGACGCTGTCGAGGCGCACGGCACCGGGACAAGGCTCGGCGACCCGATCGAGGCGCAGGCGCTCCTCGCCACCTACGGCCAGGACCGCGAACACCCTCTGTACCTCGGCTCGTTGAAGTCCAACATCGGTCACACGCAGGCCGCCGCCGGGGTCGCCGGGGTCATCAAGACCGTCCTCGCCCTGCGCGCCGGAATCCTCCCCGCGACCCTCCACGTCGACGAGCCGAGCCGACAGGTCAACTGGACGTCCGGGGCCGTCGAACTGCTCACCGGACAACGGGAGTGGCCCGACACCGGCCGGCCGCGCCGCGCGGCCGTCTCCGCCTTCGGCATCAGCGGCACCAACGCGCACATCGTCCTCGAACAGGGCCCCGGCGCCGCCCCGCGCCCCGAAGCCACCCGCACCCTCCCCGCCGTACCCGTCCTGCTGTCCGCACGAAGCGCACCCGCCCTGCGCGCCCAGGCCGCCCGGCTCGCCACCGCGCTCGACGACCACGAACCGGCCCTGACCGACCTCGGCCTCACCCTCGCCGTCCACCGCGCCGACCTCGACCACCGCGCCGCACTCCTCGCCACCGACACCGCGACACTGCGAACCGCGCTCGACACCCTGGCCACCTCCACCGACGCACCGGCGACCGTCCAGGACGGGGGGCTCGCGGTGGTGTTCTCCGGGCAGGGGTCGCAACGGGTGGGGATGGGGCGGGAGTTGTACGGGGAGTACCCGGTGTTCGCCGCTGCCTTCGATGAGGTGTGTGCGGGGTTCGGCGAACTGTCCCTGAAGGAGGCGGTGTTCGGGGGTACGGCTGAGGAGTTGGCGGAAACGGGGCTCGCGCAGCCCGCGTTGTTCGCGACAGAGGTTGCTCTGTATCGGCTGCTGGAGTCGTGGGGAGTGCGTCCGGACATCGTCTTCGGGCACTCGCTCGGCGAGTTGGTGGCCGCGTATGTCGCCGGGGTGTGGTCCTTGGAGGACGCCTGCCGGGTCGTCGCGGCTCGTGGCCGGCTGATGCAGGAGCTGCCGTCCGGTGGCGTGATGTGGGCCGTGGAGGCGGAGGAGTCCGAGCTGTCAGAGGTCCCCGGCGTGTGGCTGGCGGCCGTCAACGGGCCCCGGGCGCTGGTCCTTTCCGGTGCGGAGACCGCCGTGAAGGAGGTCGCCGACGGATTCGCCGCCGAAGGACGCCTGGTCAAGCAACTCGACGTCAGCCATGCGTTCCACTCGTGCCTGATGGACCCGATGCTGGACGAGTTCGCCCAGGTGCTGGCCTCCGTGTCGTACGAAGAGCCGGTCGTGCCGGTCGTCTCCAACGTCACCGGTGAGATCGCGGGCCCCGAACTCGCCACCCCCGACTACTGGGTCAGGCATGTCCGCGCTGCCGTCCGGTTCGCCGACGGGGTGCGGGCCGTGCGGGCGCAGGACATCGCGACCGTTCTCGAAGTCGGCCCCGACGGCTCCCTGCTGGCGATGGTGCGGGAGACCGTGCCGGAGCTGGCGGCGGTTCCCGTCCAGCGCCGGGACCGGCCGCAGGCGCGGACGCTGCTGGGGGCTCTGGGGGAGGCGTACACGCACGGCGTGCACGTCGACTGGCGGGCGGTGTACGACGGTACGGGCGCGCAGCGGACCCCGCTGCCGACGTACGCCTTCCAGCACCGGCGTTACTGGCCCGACGGCGTCGGTGTGTCCGCCGGGGCGCTGGAGGCGGCCGGGGTCACGGCCGCCGGGCATCCGCTGCTGCGGACGTGGATCGCGTCGGCCGGCGGCGGTGAGGTCATCGCCACCGGGCGGATCTCGCAGGCCACCCATCCCTGGATCGCCGACCACGGAGTCCTCGGCACGGCACTGCTCCCCGGCACCGCCTTCGTCGACCTGGTCTGCTGGGCCGGGGAGCGGCTGGGCTGCCCCGAACTGGCCGAGCTGACGTTGGCCACGCCGCTGGCCCTGACCCGGGAGGCGGTCGCCGACCTCCAACTCGTCGTGGCCGCACCGGAGGAGAACGGGCGACGCGCCGTCGCC
Organism: Streptomyces sp. NPDC004539; assembly: GCF_040610055.1. Classification (NCBI taxonomy): domain Bacteria; kingdom Bacillati; phylum Actinomycetota; class Actinomycetes; order Kitasatosporales; family Streptomycetaceae; genus Streptomyces; species Streptomyces sp. NPDC004539. The sequence goes on from NZ_JBEXLS010000023.1 coordinate 188,937, forward strand.
GTCCACTCCCGACAGGCCGGTGACGACACCCTGCCGTGGACCCGGCACGCGGAAGGCTTCCTCACCCCGGCCGCCGAAACCGCCGACGTGGCCGCCGATCTGGCCGTGGACTGGCCCGCCGACGACACCGGGTCCGTCCCCCTCGACGGCTTCTACCCCGGCCTCGTCGACGCCGGCTTCGACTACGGCCCCGCCTTCCAGGGGCTGCGGACCGTCCTGAAGGGCACCGACGGCACCCTGTGGGCCGAGGCGGAACTCCCGCCGGACGAGCGGCCGACCGGGTTCGCGCTGCACCCGGCGCTGCTGGACGCCGTCCTGCACGCGCTCGGCGTCGACCTGCCGCCGGGCAACGCCCCCCGGCTGCCCTTCGCGTGGACGGGTGTGCGCGTCCACGCGGCCGGTGCCGACGCCGTACGCGCCCGGATCGGGCGGGCCGCCGACGGGACCGTGTCGGTGAGTGCCGTGGACGCGGCGGGGGCGCCGGTGGTCGTCGTGCGGGGGCTGGTGCTGCGGGAGACGAGTGCCGAGCGGCTGCCGGGCGCCGGGCAGGAGCCGCTGTACCGGGTGGGCTGGAGCGAGTTGGCGCTGTCCGGTGAGCTGCCCGTGGTCGAGACGCTGGACATCGGGGAGTGGTCCGGGGCCGGGGACGCGGTGGTCGTGTCGGACGCGGTGGTGGCCGACTGCCCCGACGGAGAGCTGAGTTCGGTCACCGGCAAGGTCCTGACGCTGCTTCAGAGGTGGCTGGCCAACGAGCGGACCGCCGATGTGCCGCTGCTGTTCGTGACCCGCCGCGCCGCGACCGTCCCCGCCGCGGGACTCCTCACTGAGACCGCACCCGCCACCAATCCGGTCACGCAGGCAGCCGCCGCCGGACTGGTCCGCGCCGCGCAGGCCGAACACCCCGGACGGATCGTGCTGGTCGACACGGACGGCGGAGAACTGCCCGCCGCCGCTGTACTGGCGTCCGGCGAACCCGAACTGGCGCTCCGCCGAGGCCAGTTGTACGGCCGCCGACTGGAACGCGTCGCCGCCGGAACGCTCCTGGAGACTCCGGAGTCCGGGCCGTGGCGGCTGGCCGTCCCCGAGCGCGGCTCGTTCGACGGCCTCGCGGCGGTGCCCGCCGTACGGCGTGAACTCGCGCCCGGCGAGGTGCGGATCGCCGTCCGGGCCGCAGGGGTGAACTTTCGGGACACGCTCATCGCGCTCGACATGTATCCGGGTGACGCCGAACTCGGTATCGAGGCGTCGGGAGTCGTCCTGGAGACCGGTCCCGGCGTCGCCGGCTTCACGGTGGGGGACCGGGTGACCGGGATGGTCGACGGCGCCTTCGCACCCGAAGCGGTCACCGACGGGCGGCTGTTGACGCCGGTTCCGTCCGGCTGGAGTTCCGTGCAGGCCGCCGCCGCACCCGTCGTCCACCTCACGGCGTACTACGGGCTGGTGGATCTGGGCCGGCTGGCGGCCGGGCAGCGGGTGCTGATCCACGCCGGTGCCGGCGGGGTCGGCACGGCCGC